>JANMNO010000043.1:0-35926 GCA_031374115.1 Hyphomicrobiaceae bacterium
CGCGACGATGTTCCGCGCGGAAACGACGAGACGGACAACGTCGAGGTGCGCCGGGTCGGCAGCCCGCCACGGATGGACTTCAGGCCCAAGCAGCATTTTGAGATCGGCGAAGCGCTCGGCCTGATGGATTTCGAGAGCGCCGCCAAGGTGTCGGGTGCGCGGTTCGTCTATCTCAAAGGGCCGCTTGCGCGGCTGGAACGCGCGCTCGCCCAGTTCATGCACGACATTCACACGGGCGATTTCGGGTATCTCGAAGTCAGCCCGCCGCTGATGGTGAAGGACCACGCAGCCTACGGCACGGGCAACTTGCCGAAGTTCGAGGACGACTTATTTGCAACCTCAATACAGTCCTCCCGCAGTTCTTCCGAGATTGCAACTGCGGTTGTTTACAAAAGGCACGGATACACCGGCCCAGCCGATATTCCACTCTCGAAGATCGAGTCCTACTTGCATGAGGTGCGCAACGAAGCTGCACTATTAAATCGTCTTTGGCTCATCCCCACCGCGGAAGTGCCGCTTACCAATCTCGCGCGAGAATCAATCTTCGTCGAGAGCGAACTACCTCAGCGGTTTACGGCTTGGACGCCGTGTTTCCGCTCGGAGGCGGGAGCCGCTGGTCGCGATACGCGCGGCATGATCCGCCAGCACCAGTTCTCCAAGGTCGAGCTGGTGTCGATCACCACGCCGGAAAAATCGCTGGAGGAACACGAGCGCATGACGTCTTGCGCCGAGGAAATTTTGAAGCGGCTCGGTCTCGCCTTCCGCACGGTGTTGCTGTGCACCGGCGACATGGGTTTCGCCAGCCAAAAGACCTACGACATCGAAGTGTGGTTGCCGGGGCAGGATGCCTATCGCGAGATCTCGTCGTGCTCGGTGTGCGGCGACTTCCAGGCGCGCCGGATGGATGCGCGCTACCGGCCGAAAGCGGGAGGTGATGGAAAGATTAGGGGGCTGGAGTTCGTGCACACGCTCAATGGCTCCGGCCTGGCGGTCGGCCGCACGCTCGTCGCCGTGCTGGAGAACTATCAACAGGCCGACCGCAGTGTCATCATCCCTGAAGCATTGCGGCCGTATATGGGCGGTATGACAAAGATCGAACACCCGTCGCATCGGGCCGGCTCCGCCTAGCGGAGTCGGATGCGACAACAAAGATCACCCGTCGCATCCGGCCGGCTCCGCGTAGCGGAGTCGGATGCGACAACAAAGAAAGTGAACCATGCGCATTCTGGTCACCAATGACGACGGCATCGATGCCCCGGGTCTACATGCGCTGCGCCAGATCGCGGCGACGATGTCCGATGATGTCACCGTCGTCGCGCCGGAAACCAACCAATCCGGCAAGGGCCATTCGCTGTCGCTGCACGAACCCTTGCGGATGCGCGAGATGGGCGAGAACGCCTACGCGGTGCGTGGCACGCCGACCGACTGCGTGATCATGGCGATCCGTAGCGTGATGGTCGACAAGCTGCCCGACCTCATCTTGTCCGGCATCAATCGCGGCGCAAACATGGCCGAGGACATGACGTATTCGGGCACGATCGCCGGCGCGTTTGAGGGAACGCTGGTCGGCATCCGGTCGATCGCGCTAAGCCAGGCGTTCGGTTTCGAGAGTAAGGTTCCGCGTTGGGAAACAGCGATCCACCATGGCCCGAAGGTGATCGAGAGGTTGCTGCAACTTGACTGGCTGGCGGGGCATCTGATGAACGTCAATTTTCCCGATCGCGCACTGGACAATGTTGAGGGTATCCGAATCACCCGGCAAGGCCGGCGCGATCCGGGTTTACTATCGATCGACGCGCGTCGCGATACCTGGGGGGAACACTACTATTGGCTGGCCTACGAGCGCCGCCGTTCGAACGCAGCTGCGGGCACCGATTTGGACGCCGTCTACAACGGTTATATTTCGATCACGCCGCTTGCGATGAACATGACGGCGGATGCGCTGATCGACCCGTTGGTTGCGAAATTCGCGCAGTGATATCGGGTGGATGCGCACCCAGATTTACCATGACAACTGACATTTGGCGTCTTTCCTCGTTGGTCACGATGGCGACGCAAAGCGGCCCTCAGGCGTCCTAAATGGGCGCGTATAACTCAGCATGCGCAATTACCGTGCGGTGAGCACCACACTGATGATCTTCTCCAAAACTGCCAGCTCGATGCACCAACAAAGTTCGCAATTGCGGCGCCGCGTTAAGGTGCCGTTAACCGGAACAGGGTTAAGCGTTCGTGGCAGTAGAGGTGTACCATGTCGCGTAATCTAGTTCTGCTTCTTCCGAAATCGATCCGTCCGCAGCGTATCGCTGTCGGACATTTTTTATGTCTGAAGCCGGTCGCGATGACGGTAATCGTGGCGGTAATTGCCGGCGGTTGCAGCGCCGACATCTCGCGCTTCGATGGGCAGGGCTATGGCCTGACGGACAAGTCCAGCGCCAGCATTCCCTCGCAAGGCATGCGTAAGGGTGAGGCATCGAGGCTGGGCGATGTGCCACCGGGCGATGCGCCTGCAGTGGGGGGCACCTACTATCCACCGCAAGCCAATAATCCACAGCCGGGCAGCGTTCGCATGTCGTCCTTGCCGGAGCCGATCGCGCCCTTGCAATCGGCGCCTCAGTCTTCGCGCGCTGGATCGATCGCACCACGCCCAATCGCATCGGCCGTGACCCAAGCCAAGCCGATTGCACCGGGCGCGACGATCGAAGTCGTGCACGGCGACACGTTGTTCGGTCTCGCCAAGAAGCACACAGTGCCGGTTAACGAACTGATGACCGTCAACCAGCTGACATCGCCCAACCTGAAGCCCGGGCAGAAGCTCGTCCTGCCGGCAAGCCGGTCGATCGCACGTTCGCCGACGCCGCAAAAGCCGATCCAGCGTGCGGCAACTCAGGGCCGGATGGCAGGATTGCCGGCCGATGCCGGGGCCGCGGCTCCATCGCCGATGCCTGCCGCCGCTCCGACCGATTGGGCGGCTCAGCATACGGTTAAATCGGGTGACAGCCTGTACGCGATCGCGCGCGCGAACAAGATTTCGCTCGCCCAGCTGCAGCAGGTCAACGGCATTACCGAGCCAACCAAGGTCAAGCCGGGCACCATCCTCAAGGTCCCTGGCTCGACGTCGACGGCGTCGCTGTCGAATACACCGCTTGCCGCGACCGTGTCGCAAGTCGCCGGTGCGAGTGCCGCAAGCGACACGCCTCGTCTCGTGCAGTCGCCGAGCAAACCGGTGATCATCAATCAGGCTCAGCCACCGCTAGCCGCACCGGCAGTGCAGCAGGTGGCAGCCATTGACCCCGTCGAGCCAGTGGAAGCCAAGATCGAACCCAAGTCCAAAGCGTTGGATAGCGTCGCCTCGGCGGGTGGTCAAAAATTCCGCTGGCCGGTGAAGGGTCGCGTGATCGCCTCCTACGGTCCGCGGTCGGACAGCACCCACAACGACGGCGTCAACATCGCCGTTCCGATGGGCACCGAAGTGCTGGCGGCGGAGCAAGGTGTCGTTGCCTACGCTGGTTCCGAGTTGAAAGGCTACGGCAATCTCATCTTGCTGCGGCATGACAGCGGCTGGGTAACAGCCTACGCGCACAATGAGGAGATCCTCGTCAGGCGTGGCGACAAGGTAAAACGCGGGCAGGCGATCGCCAAGGCCGGCAAGACCGGCACCGTCGATCAACCCCAGGTGCATTTCGAGTTGCGTCAGGGTCAGAAGCCGATCGACCCGACGCCGCACATGGAAAAAATGTGAGCGGTTAAGTTTGAGGGTGACGACGGCCGGGTGTGGATGCAGGTCCCCCCGGCCTTTTTGTTGGCGCACGGCGACACGCGTTCCGCGCGCCGGCCGCCGTGCGCGCGTTACTCGAACTCATCTTTTGGCGCACGGGCGACGACGCGTTCCGCGCGCCGGTCGCCGTGCGCGGGCTATTCGAATTCCACCGTCATGCCGTCGTAGGCGGGCTCGACGCCGGCCGGCAACTCGCGAAGCAATGTGTCGTAGTCTAGGTCGCCGAGCAGGTGGGTGAGAATCGCGCGCTTCGGCTTTAAACGCTCGATCCAAGCCAGCGCTTCCTTCAAGCTGAAGTGGCTCGGATGGGGCACGTGGCGTAACGCATCGACAATCCAAACGTCGAGACCTTCGAGCATGGCAGCGGATGCATCCGATATGCCGCTGACATCAGGTGAGTAGGCGACGTTCTTGAAGCGGAAACCCAACGATTCGATGTCGCCGTGCTGCTGCACAACCGGTTGCGCGAGGATCGCACCGGCATCGCCATGGATCTCGATCGGCGACGGTCCCTCGATGAGGTGCGCTTTGAGGATCGGTGGATAGCCATTGCCCTTGCCATCGAAGCAATATCCAAAACGCCCGATAAGACTGTCGCGCGTCGGCGCGTCAAACCAAACGGGTATGCGCCGTTTCATAATGTAGGATAAGGCACGCAGGTCATCGATGCCGTGCGTGTGGTCGGCGTGATCGTGGGTATAGAGGACGCCATCGAGCACCCGCAGGCGAACCGAGAGAAGCTGTTCGCGCACGTCTGGGCCGGTGTCGATCAGAACCGTTGTCGAGCCTTTTTCGTTGCGACGTTCGATGAGTGCTGCGGCGCGGCGGCGGCGATTTTTCGGGTTGGCCGGATCGCACTTGCCCCAGTCGTTGCCAACGCGCGGATTGCCGCCGGACGAACCACAGCCCAAAATCGTCAGTCTGTAACTCATGCGGGGATACCACCTTGCGCGACTGGGCGCGGTACTTTCTTGAAGAGGCGGAAAAAGTTCTCGGTCGTCTTGGCGGCGATTTGGCCGGTACTCAAACCCTTGGCCTCAGCCAGGGCCCGGGCGGTGTGTACGACAAAGGCAGGCTCGTTGGTCTTGCCGCGAAAGGGATCTGGCGCCAGATAGGGCGCATCCGTTTCGACGAGCAGCCGGTCAAGCGGCACTTCGGCTGCAATCGCGCGCAGAGCCTCGGATTTCTTGAAGGTAATCACGCCGGTGAAGGATACGTAGAGGCCAAGCTCGACGGCGCGACGGGCGAGGGCTTCGCCGCCGGTGTAGCAGTGCAAGAGAGCTGGAAACGCGCCTTTGGCGTGCTCGTCATCAAGGATTCTGATCGTATCGTCGTCGGCGTCGCGGGTATGAATCTCCAGTGGCAACCCGGTGATACGAGCCGCCGCGATATGCCGCCGAAAGCCTTCAGCTTGCGCTTCCCTGGGGCTCTTCTGATAGAAATAGTCGAGCCCTGCTTCGCCGATCGCAACAACCTTGGGGTGAGCCGACAAGCGCACGATTTCGTCCAGCGGGATGTCGAGTTCTTCGTGCGCGTTGTGCGGATGGGTGCCGACCGAGCAGTAGACGCTTGAGTGCTGATCGGTGATCGCGAGCAGCTCTGGCAACCGGCGGATGCGCGTCGAGATCGTCACTATGATGCCGACGCCGGCTGCCTTGGCGCGCGCCACCACTGCCGCGCGCTCGGGCGCAAATTGTGGAAAGTCGAGATGGCAGTGGTGGTCGACAAGCATCAACTCTCGCCCTGCTGTCCTGAGCTTTGCTTTGGGTTTTTGACGGGCTGCTTCGGCGGCTTAGGGGCTGCCTCTTTCGTCGCCTCTTCCGGATCGATGTAACGCGGGAACACGCCAGCTGGCGTCGGCAGGACGGCGCCGCTCGTCAATCGGCCAGCCGCACCCAGCGATGCGAACGAACGCTGGTGCGCATCGACCGCCAACAGCTCAAGCATTCGTGCGGCCGACGTCGGCATGATCGGCTGAACGAGGATCGCGATCTGCCGCACAACCTCCGCCGTGACATAAAGAATCGTCCCCTTTCTTTCGAGGGAAAGCGATTTGTCGAAAGGCTTCTCGTTGGCAAAGTAACGGTTGCAATCGGCAACGACTGCCCAAACGGCATCGAGATAAACCTTGATGCCCTGCAGGTTCATTGCCTCGCGCGCCGTCGCATAGAGGGCATCGGCCGATGCCAGAATTGCTTTATCGGCTTGGGTCAGGCCGACAGGTGCCGGCAACACCCCACCGAAATTCTTCCCGATCATCGACAGCGAGCGTTGGGCCAAGTTCCCGAGATCGTTGGCGAGATCGGCATTGGTGCGATTGACGATCAGTTCGTGCGTGTAGTTGCCGTCATGACCGAATGCGACCTCGCGCAGGAAGAAATAGCGCACGGCGTCTAGCCCATACGCTTTGACGAGATCGAACGGATCGACGACGTTGCCGACCGACTTCGACATTTTCTCGCCCTTGCTCAGGACAAAGCCGTGACCGAATACGCGCTTGGGCAAAGGCAAGCCTGCGCTCATCAGGAAGGCTGGCCAATAGACGGCGTGAAAGCGCACGATATCCTTGCCGATCACGTGCACGTCGGCTGGCCAATAGTGCGCACGGTAACCGCCACCGTCGCCATTCAAGATGCCAGTGGCGGTCACGTAGTTGTTGAGCGCGTCGACCCAGACATACATCACGTGCTCAGGCTGCCCCGGCACCTTGATGCCCCAGTCGAACGTCGTCCGCGAGATCGACAGGTCGGTTAGCCCGCCCCGCACGAAGCTCGTTACCTCGTTGCGGCGCTCTGCGGGCAGAATGAATTGCGGGTTGGCGTCGTAGTGGGCGAGCAATTTCTCCTGATACTTGGCGAGGCGAAAAAAATAGGTCTGCTCCTCCGTCCAATCCACGGGCGTGCCTTGTGGCCCAATTCGCACGCCATCGGGACGAACAGTCGTTTCCTCCTCGCCGTAGAATGCTTCGTCGCGCACCGAATACCAACCGGCGTAGCCACCTAGATAAATGTCGCCTGCAGCCTCCATGCGGCGCCATAGTTCTTCGCTGGCGCGGTGGTGGCGTTCCTCGGTGGTGCGGATGAAGTCATCGTTTGAAATGCCGAGAACCGTGGTCATCTCGCGGAAACGCGTGGCATTGCGTTCGGCCAGCGTCTCGACTGGAACGCCCTCTTTGTCCGCCGTTTGCTTCATCTTGAGACCATGCTCATCGGTGCCGGTAAGAAAGAAAACGTCCTTTCCGTCGAGCCTTTCGAAGCGAGCGATCGCATCGCTCGCCATCGCCTCGTAGGCATGACCGATGTGCGGCACTCCATTGGGATAGGAGATCGCGGTCGTGATGTAGAACTTCTGGCCGGTGGCCATGCGAAACCTCGTTTGCGTGCGAGCAGCTAGGCAGATGCTGATCAAGCAACGATCATCCCGCCCACGCCGCGCCGCATCGTTATGCGCGAGAGGCGGCGGCGAGCCTCGAAATCGTCTCCAGAATCAACGTCTTGCGGTCGAGATTGAGGGCTTGCACCTCGGCGCGATCGCGGACGGTGGTTTCCCATACGTCGGCAAAGGTGGCAAGCCTGCCCGGCGGGATCAGTGTGGCCGCGAACTTGAGACGCGGATCAGGCTCGCCCACGGCTGCAGCTCTAATGATCCGGGCCAGGACGTCCAGCAGCATATCGAGGAACCCTTCGTATTTCTGTTCCGCAGCTGTAGCGCCCAACTCATCTGACAATGCGTGGACAGCTGCCCAATCCACCTTCGGCAACAGAGCCAATACTTCCTCGATACGGTCGTAGACTTTGGGTCCGTCGCCCTGGCTGATCGAAAGAGCACGGCGGACACTGCCATCGGCGATCGAGAACAGGCGCGGCCAGTAACTATCGTCGATCGGATCTTTGTCGGCGGCACCTAGCGCATCGCCGACTGCGCGCTTTAAGTCATCTGGACCGAGTTTCGCAAGATCGATCGTGCGGCATCGCGAGCGGATGGTCGGAAGGAGCCGGCCGGGCTCGCACGAGACCAGCAGGAAGATCATTCGAGCCGGCGGCTCTTCGAGAGATTTCAACAGCGCGTTGGCGGCCGGGCCCGCAAGTTCATCCGCACTGTCGACGATGACGACGCGCCACGCGTTCTCCTCCGATGCAAGTTGCAGGAACGAGCGGAGCCTGCGGACCTCGTCGATTGGAATAGATGCGGCAAACCGCTTCTCTTTGTACAGCCAGGGCCGGCGGATGAGCAGAAGGTTCGGGTGCGAAAGGGCCGCCACCTGACGGGCGGCGCGGGTGTCGCCGGCGATTTCCAGACTGCCGCCCATCCGATCCCGCTCCATTGCGTCGGCCAAGGTAAATCGGGCGAAGCGGTAGGCGAGCGTCGCCTTGCCGATCCCCTCGGCTCCACGCAGCAACCAAGCGTGATGCATGCGGCCTGACGTGAAAGCCTCGCCAAGTGTTCGCTCGGCGGTTTGATGGCCGTGCAAGCGATGAGTATGGCGAGGGTGGGGAAACGAGCCAAGGCGATCGGCCTCTGGAGCTGCCTCGATCTCAGTTATTGCAGGCGCACGGGCCATAGCTAGGCGTCGTTTCTAGGATTGCGGCCGGGCGAACAGCCGGCTCTCGATGGTGCGCCACACACTCGCGGCAATCGGAGCGGCGGGACCCGATGCTTCGATTACGACGCATCGGTCCGCATTAGCGGCCGCGATTGCGAGAAAGCCTTCGCGCAGGCGGTGGTGAAAATCAATATGGCGTGCCTCGTATGGGTCGGTGCGTGTGCCGACTGGGCGGCGCTCGGCGGCGCGGCGCAATCCGTCTTCGGGTGCAAGGTCGAGAATTAACGTCAATGCAGGAACGGTATCGCCCACGACGATGTGATCGATGGCATCGATGTCGGACTTGGCTACGCCATCGGCTGCGCCCTGGTAGGCGCGGGTCGAGTCTGAAAAGCGATCGGCAATCACCCATTTTCCAGCAGCTAAAGCCGGTCTGATGGTGGCGGCCAGATGATCGGCGCGCGCAGCGTAAAAGAGCAGCGCTTCGGCGAGCGGGGGGTGCGGGGCCGGCTTACCGCTCAGGATGAATTCGCGCACCTGCTCGGCAAACGCAGAACCACCTGGCTCGCGAGTGAGCACCGCATCGATGCCTGCATGTTTGAGCCTGTCAGCCAATAGCCGCGCTTGCGTCGACTTGCCTGAGCCTTCCCCGCCCTCGAAGGTTATGAAGCGACCGGCCGCAATGGTTGGCGATTTCATGGGCGGCACCATCAAGGGATCCAACTGAAAGCCCGTAGGGCAAGCGAGTCGATGCCGCGCCGCCACATGCCGCTGGGTTCGACATCTTCGGCGGCGTAAAGTTGCACCTCGTTTGTGGTGTTCGTGGATGAAGTGACGCGCAGCTTAGCGACCGGATCACCTTTCTTGATCGGAGGCTTCAGCGGGTAGTCGTAGACCAACTCCGCGCGCAGTTTTTGGTTCTGGACAAAGCGCGGCAAGGTGACATTCACATCGCCATTGCCGGTGACGGCAACGTACATTTTTGTGCCGCCCCAGACCCGTGCATCTCCAACCTTTTCGCCGGCGTCGAACAATTTGACATCCGTGAAACTGCGGAATCCCCAATCCAAAAGTTTGCGCGCTTCATCTTTTCGCTCATCCCCGGTCGACAAGCCGTTCACGACCGCGATCAACCGGCGCTCGCCCTGTTTTGCGGTAGCGACCATCCCGTAGCCGGCCTCCTTGGTGAAGCCGGTTTTCAAACCGTCGGCGCCGATGTTGAGGAAAAGCAATGGATTGCGGTTGATGAAGCGGTGCTTGCGGTAGAGATATTCCTTCTGGCTGAACATCGGCAGCTGGTCGCGGTGCTCGCGAATGATGTAGCGCGCGAGGAAGGCGAGGTCCCGCGCGGTTGTCTGATGCTCGGGGTGGTGCAGGCCGGTTGCGTTTCGAAAGGTCGACTTCTTGAGGCCGATCTTGACGCCCTCTTCGGTCAACAGCCGGGAGAAAGCGTCTTCCGAGCCCGACATCCCTTCGCCGATAACGATGCAAGCATCGTTGCCGGATTGGATGATGATACCTTGCAGTAGCTCATCCAACCTGACTTTCGTGTTCAGCGGAATCATCATCGCCGAAGTGCCGGACGGAGCACCACCGCGGCGCCAAGCACCTTCACTTACCAAGAATTCATCAGTCGGCTTCAGGGTGCCGGTTTTGAGTGCGCGGAAAACCACTGCCAGTGTCATCAGCTTGCTCATGCTGGCGGGGAACATAAGCTCTTCGCCGGCATGCTGATAAAGGATCGCGCCGCTGTCTGCCTCCATCAGATAGGCTTGTTTGGCGCGTGGTACGAAGTCGGCATTCTGCGCGTTGACGGAAGTGCTGGCGAGCGACCATAGCAACAGACTAAACAACAGACGGATCTGCATGCCGCCCGAGCGACCCATAGCCTTCCAAGGCTGCAAGCGGAAGATCATGAGTTACCCGATGTTGAAGTGTTCACTAGACTCGAAAAAACGGAGCAGTTGTCACTATCCTCCGTACGGCTTGGGCCCGTCAACGGTCTACGGTACTGTTCCCGGTATATCGCTCGATGGGGGCCTGCCTTTGCTTGTTTGCATGCTGCAGGCGACACGCTCCCTGGTTGAACGGCTGCATGCCGGATTTGATCAACTCTTCTACCGCGGCTTCACAGTTGCTTGAAGCCCGATGTTCTTAATGACCGCGTTCAACCATTCTGTGCGTGTCCAGAATGCTCGTGATCAGCGCGGGCGATAAAGGGAGAAACGCGATGGCAAGGTGGGCGATTTGTGCACTAGGTTTAATGGCGAGCCTGTCGACCGGACTTGGTTCGCCGTCTGCAAGCTGGGCAGCGTCGGGCAACGCTGCGTTTAACCGCGCTGCTGCGGGCTCGACGTCTACCGTCGACCATCGTGCCTGGGACCAGCTTCTGAAGTCCCATGTCATTGCGGGCCCGGATGGACTGAACCGCGTCGCGTACAGCCGTCTGAAGAGCGAGCAGGCGAAGTTGAAGGCTTATGTCGCGGCCCTTGAAAAAGTCGATCCAGCTACCCTCGATAAACCAGAACAATTTGCGTTCTGGGTGAACCTGTATAACGCGAAGACGATCGACGTTGTGCTGGACAAGTATCCGGTGAAGTCGATCAAGGACGTTAGTTTGGGTGGCGGCCTCAAGTCACTCGTGACGGGCGGGCCGTGGCAAGCAAAAATAATGAAGGTTTCCGGCGTCGACCTAAGTCTCGACGATATCGAAAACACGATCCTTCGACCGAACTTCAAGGACCCGCGTGTCCATTATGCCGTGAATTGCGCCTCGGTTGGTTGCCCCAACTTGATTGCCGATGCATACACGGGCGCGAAGCTCGAGGCGATGCTGGAAGCTGGCGCCAAGGCATTCATCAACAGCCCGCACGGCATCTTGATCGAAGGTGACAAGATCACCGCCTCGTCGATTTATGACTGGTTCCGGGAGGATTTCGGTGGCAGCGAGACGGCGGTATTCGAACATTGGCGTAAGTATGCTGCACCGCAGTTGGCCGCAAAGTTCGACAAAATAGGTGTGGTTGCAAGTTATACGTATGACTGGGCGCTGGCCGACGCAAAGTGATAGCGATGAGTGCAGCCATTCCGGCCGGAGCGATGTGATGATACCGATCAACCGGCCAACCGGTTCACTGCGAAGGTTCGCGCCGCTGGTCATACTCGTCTTAGCAATGGTGCTGATCTTCTCGATGGGGTGGCACAAACTGCTGTCGTTACGTACGGTCGGTATGAATTACGAGTGGCTCAAGGCGCAGATTGCTGAGCATCTGGCGATCTCTCTCTGGATCTACATTCTGACTTATGTCGCGGTGGTCGCCCTTTCGCTGCCCGGAGGCCTGGTGATGACCTTGACCGGGGGACTGTTGTTCGGCTGGAAAATAGGTGCGCCCGCCACAGTTATTGGCGCGACGACCGGTGCTACCATCGTCTTTCTGATCGCGCGATCGTCGTTTGGCCAAAGTCTGGCGGCCCGCGCTGGTCCGTGGCTCGTAAAATTACGCGACGGCTTCAAAGAGAATGCGTTGAGCTACTTGTTGTTTCTGCGTCTGGTGCCGGCGTTCCCTTTCGTTGTCGTCAATCTTGCACCGGCTCTTTTGAACGTACCGTTGAGCACCTACGTTATTGGTACGTTTCTCGGCATCATTCCAGGCTCGATCGCCTATTCGATTGCCGGTGCTGGTCTTGCAAGCATCGTCGAGGCGCAAAATCGAGTATATCACGACTGCGTCAGCAAAATCGCCGCGACCAGCAGCAACGTCTGTGAATATAAAATCGATACGAGCCAGCTGGTGACCAAGGAACTGATTGCTGCATTCGTTGCACTCGGCATCGTAGCGCTGATCCCGATCGTCATAAAAAAGTGGAGCAAACGCGATGCAGCGGCCTAATCCGGATCAGGCTCTATCGATCGGTACGCCGGCGGAAGATGTCAGTTGCGACCTGTGCGTTATAGGCGCGGGCTCAGCCGGTTTATCGGTCGCGGCAGCTGCGGCAGCCTTCGGTCAGTCGGTCGTGCTGATCGAAAAGCACAAGATGGGCGGAGATTGCCTCAATTACGGCTGCGTTCCCTCGAAAGCACTTATTGCCGCCGGAAAACGCGCGCACGCCATGCGGACGGCGGCACCGTTCGGCATTGCAAATGTCGAGCCGGTGGTGGATCGTGCGCGTGTCCATGCGCATATCAAAAGCGTTATCGCCGCAATTGCGCCGAATGACTCCGTCGAGCGCTTTACCGGCCTCGGTGTTCGCGTCATTCAGGCGGCCGCCAGGTTCGTTGACAAATCGACTGTCGTTGCCGGAGAGGCGAGGATCACGGCGCGCCGATTTGTCATTGCGACAGGCTCCGCGCCAGCGGTTCCACCGATCCCCGGTCTGGCCGATGTCTCATACTTTACCAATGAGACCATATTCGACAATGCGGCGCCGATGCCGCACCTGCTGGTGATCGGCGGCGGGCCGATCGGCATGGAGATGGCGCAGGCAAACTTGCGGCTCGGCTCCAAAGTGACGGTGATCGAGGGTCTAACCGCACTCGCCAAGGACGATCCCGAGCTCACGGTCGTTCTGCTCCGTTCGCTGCGCGACGAAGGCTTGTTAATTCGCGAAGGCGCAAAGGTGACGCGTGTCGACAGCGCGGCCGGCAAGGTTCAGGTGTCGGTCGAAATCGATGGTAAGGCCGAGATCATTTCCGGGACGCACTTGCTCGTTGCCACTGGGCGCAAGCCCAACATTTCGGATCTCGGTCTCGATGCTGCCGGCGTTGCCTACGAGAAGCGGGGAATCACGGCCGACAGCGGGCTCGTCACCAGCAACCGGCGCGTGTTCGCGATTGGCGATTGCATCGGTGACTTACAGTTCACGCACGTCGCGAACTATCATGCAGGTATCGTCATCAAGCGAGCGCTGTTCCGGTTGCCCGCGAAGGCCGATAACGATTTGGTGCCTTGGGTCACATACACGGAACCTGAGCTCGCCAACGTCGGCATAACCGAGGCAGAAGCCAAGAAGCGCAAGCTCGATTATAAAGTGCTCCGGTGGCCCTATCATGAAAATGACCGGGCTCAGGCTGAGCGCGCGACTGGTGGCCATGTGAAGGTCGTCATTAACAAGCGGGGCGTGATCTTGGGCGCGGGCATCGTCGGCGAGCATGCCGGCGAGCTGATCCAGATCTGGTCCCTTGCCGTTTCTCAACGCATGAAGATCAAGGCCATGACGGACTGGATTTCGCCTTATCCAACGCTTGGCGAGATCAACAAGCGGGCCGCCTACCGTTATTTCGCGACGTTCGGTGCAAGCCCGGCGATTCGGAAGTTAATTGGCTTTCTGAAGAAATTCGGATAGCCGCGTTTGGCGGCTGAAGCGATCAGAGACGAAGCGCGTGGCGAAGGATAACAACGAGGGCACGGTTAGATCGCCTTTAGGGTCGCTTACGGCCGCGCGTAACCAGCACGGCAATCCGAACGGCGTCGCCTGGCATCGGATACGGATGCTGGGGCTCTCCGGCAAGCTTCTTGCTCTGACCGGCATTTTCATCATGCTGGCGGAGGTGCTGATCTTTGTGCCTTCGATCGCGAATTATCGCGTAAATTGGCTTGCCGACCGGATCAATGCTGCCCATTTGGCGGCACTCGCCAGCGACGCTGTGCCCGGCGGTGTCGTGCCCGCTATGATCAAGGCCGAGTTGCTCAGCACCGCGCAGGTTAAGGGCGTTGCGATAAAGCGCATGAGCCAACGGCGCATGGTGCTGCCTCCCGATGAGGAGGTGACGATCGACGGCACCTATGACGTGCGACCGATGTCGCTCGGGTTCACTGGGCAGATTGGGCGGCGGTTCGAATTGATCGCCGACGCATTGTCCGTGTTCTTCATGCCAAGTGGCCGCACGATTCGGGCGCTGGGGCATCCGGCGGCGCCGCGCAAGGGTGAGGCGACCGCATATCCTTACGCGCCAGACGATTTCGTCGAGATCGTGCTGCCCGAGGCACCGTTGCGGGCAGCGATGATCGGTTTTGGTCTGAACATTCTCGGGCTTTCCATCATCATTTCCATGATCGCTGCGGCCTTGGTCTACTGGGCGTTGCGTGGCTTGTTGGTCAGCCCGATGATGCGCTTGGCCGAAAACATGACCCACTTCGCGGCCATGCCCGAGGATCCGTCACGCATGATTGTCCCTTCCGCCCGCGCCGACGAGATCGGCGTGGCCGAGCGCGAGCTTGCACGGATGCAATCTCAGCTCGTCCAATTGCTGCAGCAAAAGAGCCGGCTTGCCCAACTTGGCCTCGCGGTTGCCAAGATCAATCACGATCTGCGCAACATGCTGACGACCGCTCAACTGATGTCGGATCGCCTCGCGGCACTGCCAGATCCGGCGGTGCAGCGCTTCTCGCCGAAATTGATCGCCGCGCTCGATCGGGCGATTGCGTTTTGCAACGAGACGCTGAAGTTCGGAAAGGCGGAAGAGAGTACGCCGCATCGCACGCCGGTTGCGTTGCGCTCGTTGGTGCAAGATGTCGGTGACGGCTTGGCGCTACCGCGAGAGGCGATCGATCTGCTAGTTGATATCGACACTTCGCTTGTCGTGGAGGCGGATCACGACTATCTCTTTCGCATTCTCAATAACCTCGTTCGCAACGCGGTGCAGGCACTGGAAAGCTCGAGCGTTCGGGATGGCCGAATTAGTCTGACAGCCCGGCACAATGGCCGGGGCGTTTTGATGGAGGTTGCCGACAACGGGCCGGGCGTGCCGGAAAAGGCCCTAGAAAATCTGTTCAAGGCGTTCACCGGCGGAACCCGCAAGGGTGGCACCGGACTTGGGCTCGCGATTGCCGCCGAACTGGTTGCAGCCCACGGCGGGACGCTGTTTCACAAGCCCGGTAATCCCGGCGCGATATTCGCCTTCGATATCCCTGATCGAAATGGTAGGGAGGCTGTATTGCCTCGTTTTTGAAGGTCAGTCCTGTTGCCGTTCAGATGCAGGCGGCGACCTCGTCGAATGGCCGAGAATGTGTCGCAGTCATGACTATCTAACAAGCGCGCTTCTCTGCATTTACGTATTGCAGCCTTTCCCATAAAACCGTGCGTTATGGTCAAGTTCCCGAAAACACACGCACCCCTGCCATCGGCCCACGACCGTCGCGTCATCTCCGTCCGGGGGGCGCGAGAACATAATCTGAAGAACGTAGACATCGAGCTGCCGCGGGATAGGTTGATCGTCTTTACCGGCTTGTCTGGATCGGGCAAATCCTCGCTCGCGTTCGATACCATCTATGCCGAGGGTCAGCGCCGCTATGTCGAGAGTTTGTCGGCCTATGCGCGGCAATTTCTCGAGATGATGCAGAAGCCCGATGTCGATCACATCGACGGACTATCGCCGGCAATCTCGATCGAGCAGAAGACGACGTCGAAAAATCCGCGCTCGACAGTTGGCACGGTCACCGAGATATACGATTACCTGCGGCTGCTCTTCGCTCGCGTCGGGGTGCCCTATTCGCCGGCCACCGGATTGCCGATCGAGAGCCAGACCGTCACGCAGATGGTCGACCGCGTGATGGCGCTGCCGGAGGGAACACGGGGGTATCTGCTGGCGCCGCTGTCGCGTGGCCGCAAGGGTGAGTTTCGCAAAGAGTTGGCGGACCTGCAGAAGAAGGGCTTCCAGCGCGTCAAGATCAATGGTGTGTTCTGCGAAATCCCCGACGCGCCCAAACTCGACAAGAAGTTCAAGCACGATATCGACGTGGTGGTCGACCGTATCGTCGTGCGCGGCGATCTGGCGTCACGGTTAGCCGACAGCTTCGAGACCGCACTCAGCCTCTCCGACGGCCTCTGTTATTTCGAGTATGCTGATAAGCCTCTTTCTGTTGCGTCCGGCGACTCCCCTGCGGGAAGCCGGCCGCCGGACGCTGAGAAAAAAGGTATTCTCCGCAACAAAAACGAGACGCACGAGCGGATCACGTTTTCCGCGCGCTTTGCGTGCCCGGTTTCGGGCTTCACGATCGACGAAATCGAGCCGCGGCTGTTTTCCTTCAACGCGCCGGCTGGTGCCTGCCCGAAATGCGATGGCTTGGGAACCGAGTTGCGCTTCGAGGCCGATCTCGTCGTGCCTGATCCGGCACGTTCACTGCGCCAGGGGGCCATCGCACCGTGGGCCCGGACCGGGGCAACGTCGCCCTACTACGAGCAGACGTTGCAGGCGATCGCGCGCCACTACAAGTTCTCGATGACAACGCCGTTCAAGGATCTCGCACCTGAAGTGCAGAAGGTCTTGCTCTACGGCTCGGGCGACGAAGAGATCGAATTTGTCTACGAGGACGGCCTGCGGAAATACAAGAACATCAAGAACTTCGAAGGCGTGGTCGGCAACATCGAGCGCCGGTTTCGTGAGACCGACAGCGCCTGGGTGCGCGAGGAGCTGTCACGCTACCAGGATGTTCATCCATGCGAGGCGTGCGGCGGCTATCGGCTAAAACCGCAGGCGTTGAGCGTAAAGGTCGGCGGTTTGCACATCGGGCAGGTCGGCGAGCTATCGATCCGCAAGGCCAACGCCTGGTTTGCCGAGCTGCCGACAACCTTCACCAAGCAGCAGGCCGAGATTGCTACGCGCATCTTGAAAGAAATCCGCGAACGCCTGAAATTTCTCGACGACGTCGGCCTCGATTATCTGACGCTTGCCCGCAACTCCGGTACGCTGTCGGGTGGCGAGAGCCAGCGCATCCGGCTTGCGTCACAAATCGGTTCGGGGCTGACCGGCGTGCTATACGTGCTCGACGAGCCGTCGATCGGCCTGCATCAGCGTGATAACGCGCGGCTCCTCGAAACGCTCAAGCATTTGCGCGACCTGGGCAACACCGTGCTTGTGGTCGAGCACGACGAGGATGCGATCCTTACCGCCGATTACGTGGTCGACATCGGTCCGGGTGCCGGCGTCCACGGCGGGCAGATCATCGCCGCTGGTACACCCGATGAAGTGATGGCAACACCCGGCAGCCTCACCGCCGAATATCTGACCGGCTTGCGGCAGATCCCGCTGCCGAGGAAGCGCCGGCCGCGCGTCAAGAACCGCACGGTGAAGGTCGTCGGCGCGCGCGGCAATAATTTGAAGAACGTCACCGCCGAAGTGCCGCTCGGCATTTTGACCTGTGTGACCGGTGTGTCGGGCGGTGGCAAGTCGACCTTCCTGATCGACACGCTGTTTCGCGCTGCCGCCCGTAAGTTGACCGGCGCGCGCGAGCATCCAGCCCCGCACGATCGCATCGAGGGGTTGGAGCAGCTCGACAAGGTGATCGACATCGATCAGTCGCCGATCGGCCGTACGCCGCGTTCGAACCCGGCGACCTACACCGGTGCCTTTACACCGATCCGCGATTGGTTCGCCGGATTGCCCGAGGCAAAGACCCGCGGTTATGGACCCGGCCGCTTCTCTTTCAACGTGAAGGGCGGGCGATGTGAAGCCTGCCAAGGCGACGGCGTCATCAAGATCGAGATGCACTTTCTGCCGGACGTGTACGTCACTTGCGACCAATGCAAAGGCCGCCGCTACAACCGTGAAACTCTCGACGTGAAGTTCCGCGACAAATCGATTGCCGATGTCCTGGACATGACGATCGAGGAGGGGGCTGTGTTTTTCCAGGCTGTACCGTCGATCCGCGACAAGCTCGAGACCTTGAAGCGGGTGGGACTGGGCTACATCAAGATCGGTCAGCAGGCAACGACACTGTCGGGCGGCGAGGCGCAGCGCATCAAGCTCGCGAAAGAGCTGTCTCGCCGCGCGACCGGACGTACGCTGTACATCCTCGACGAGCCGACCACGGGCCTGCATTTCCACGATGTGGCGAAGCTTTTGGAGGTGATCCACGAGCTGGCCGACGCGGGTAATACCGTCGTCGTGATCGAGCACAATCTGGAAGTGATCAAGACCGCCGACTGGGTGATCGACCTCGGCCCCGAGGGCGGCGACGGCGGCGGCCGCATCATAGCCGAGGGCACGCCGGAGGACATCGCCAAGGTAACAGAAAGCTACACCGGTCAGTTTTTGCGCGACCTGCTCAAACGCCGTGGGCTGGCGACAGTTTCGGGTAATGGGAAGAAACAGGCGGCGGAGTGATGGATCTTTGAAACACGACTGGCTTGACCGCCCGCATATCGAAGCACTCCGGCATACATTCCATCACGTATGTAACTGCGCCTTCATCGATGGCTTGTAATCGGACGTGCCCCAATGGCGAGGGCGTGAAGGCCGGCGATTAGGCTCCGTGTGTGGCGATGGCAGCAAGCCGTAATGCCGAGCCAGCGCATTCAACGCGATAGATAGCATGAAGTGCCCGCAGCGTAGCGGCATGCCGTGCCGGCGGCCAGTCTCCTCGATGCCAAGTTCGAAGCAACAGACGTCATAAACCAGGCCTGCCATCTCTGGCGGTACGGCTGCAATTGCCCTTCGCACGCGTTCGGCGGCAGCGCTTGCGGCAGCGCTTATTGTAGCGGGACGAGCATGCGCGCCGCGCTGTTCGTCCTTCGAACGCGAGATCGCACCCCAATCAAATGTCGTGCGAGGCATCTGCCCCGAGCGATGAAAATCTGCGCGTAATCTTTCCCCTGCATTAAAAGCCTCTTGCGACAGGTACGGCTGGCCCTGCCGATTGCGATGCTGTCGGGCCCAGGCAAGTGGGCTCTGCGGATCGACCCGCAGATCCGCTGCATTCTGCGGTAGCGCGGTAGAGTTATCGTCGATGCCGCAGCTTGGCGCGGGTCCAGCTTTTAGTGCGCGCACGATTGCTCGCCCGGCCGGCGCTAGAATGAAAACGCCAATGTCGATCGGGGTGAGCCAGCCGGCTGCATCGAGCGCCGGGATCAAGTCGAAATCGAACTTGAGCACCGCAGTCGATTTGCCTTGACGCTGGGCATGCACTGTCGAGCCCGTGCTGCCGGTCGTCAGCCGCGCCCCGCGCTGCGCCAAGCCGCGCAGGCAGGAACGGGCATTCTGATCTAGTGGACATCCATCGCCATCGAGGGCGAATTTCAGTTGGCGCATGCCATCCTCCGCGTGCCGGCGACGATCTTTACGACGCGCTCCAGATGATCGATGGCGTGATCGAAAGATCTGTCGTCGCGGCGTTGCTCGACGACGATACAAGCATGGTGAACGGTCGTCCGATCGCGTCCGAACAAGCGCCCGGTTTCGGCTTTGCTGAGGCCGCAGGCGACGTGCGCCAGGTACATCGCGACTTGCCGGGCCAGAGCAATGCGCGCAACGCCCCGGCTTGGCTGTCGCAACAGATCCTCGTCGACGTCGAAGCCGCCGGCAACCGTCGTGTCCAGCAGTTCACGCAATTGCGCGGCGCTCATGGAGTGATGATACAACTCCGTTGCATAGCCACTCTTGCGGTAGTCTCGGCAACGGCGTGCCGGCCGACCTCGTTCACTATCGCAGTTTGTCATCGGTATCCTTGCTCTAAGCTAGTCAAACCGGTGGGTCACTTGGCCCATGCAAGAACTGTACGTGTGCACGAGCGATCCACCTGGGCACAGAATACGGACAGTATGAATGGCGTGGATAACTTTGTCGGCGCCATGGGCGGGCGGCGAACTTATCCCCGCTCGCGCAAGTCGTGAGACACTCCAGGGGACCTTGACCACGGAGCCCCCATGCACGTCACAATACCTCTCGCCCGCCACGGCAAGCGCTCGGACAACCGCCGTGATCGCGACGCTGAACTACGCCGCCTCGTGCCACTTTGGCCGAAAGAGATCGCTGATCTATCGATTGCGGGACGCCGTCATATATGTGCCTTGTTGATGTCGGCACTGCGGCGCGAACGGCAGCGCGGTATCGCTGGCCACTGGACCTATGACGTCAGCCGGCATGCCGACCTGGCGCGGATGTTGAGGTTGGAAAGTGAAAGTTTGCGGCGGCTCGTTCCAAGGACGACAAAGGCGGTTGCCACCAATGGCTTTTCGATCGCGTTGCCAAATCCATAGTGCGGCCGACAGCGATCCCCAACCTTCACGCATCTCTCGTGACGCGTCACTCGTCGCGGCGCGTGCCGAGGCCCATCTTCTTGGCGAGCGCGGAACGAGCCGCTGCGTAGTTCGGCGCCACCATCGGGTAGTCGTGCGGTAAGCCCCACTTCTCGCGATATTCTTCCGGTGACAGGTTGTAATGCGTGCGTAGGTGGCGCTTGAGCGATTTGAACTTCTTGCCGTCTTCCAGACAAATAATGAATTCTGGCGTGACCGATTTCTTTACCGTGATCGCGGGACGCAGCTCCTCGCGCTCGACCGGATCCACACCGCCCGCTGCGCGGGCAAGTGCACTGTGCACGTCACCGATCAGGGCCGACACATCGCTGGCGCTCACGGTATTGTTGCTGACGTACGCCGACACGATCTCGGCGGTAAGTTCGACAAGCTCGGTCTTCACCAAATCGTCCATGATGCAAGTCCTCGTATCACTAACCAATGTAGGAGCAAACTGCGGCGTTTTTTGTCAGGTCGATACCAAGCACACGACTTCTTCGACGATAGTCCGAGTGAAGTTATACATTCGGACAACTGCACATCGCATAAACAAATCTGTGATTGTCTTGGATCGTAAGCAACTACTGTTGTCAACTCGCCGGCGCCTAGAACTGACGATATCCCTAATTTGAGCCCACAGCATCAAGCGCGCCGCCACTGCGACTTACAGCGCGCTTGTGCGTGACTTTCGTTGCCACCCGGCCGACGATATCGGCGGTCGTTGCGCGAGCTTCGTCGGAGTTTGCGATTGCTTACGCGGTGCATAGCCAATTCTAGAGTTGGAGAAGTCTAATGTCCGGCACGTTGAGACTGACGACAGCGCAAGCGGTGGTCCGATATCTCGGCCAACAGAAGGTAGAGATTGAAGGTGAGAGGCTTTCGCTCTTTGCCGGGGTCTGGGCCATTTTTGGTCATGGCAATGTCGCAGGCATGGGCGAGGCGCTATGGCATGCGCGAAATGAGCTGCCGACCTATCGTGCCCACAACGAGCAAGCTATGGCGCATGCTGCAATCGCCTTTGCAAAGGCGAGCTTTCGCCGGCGAATGATGGCGGTCACGACCTCGATCGGGCCCGGCGCCACCAATCTCGTCACGGCTGCCGCGCTGGCGCATGTGAACCGCCTGCCTGTCCTGCTGCTGCCCGGAGACGTTTTCGCCAGTCGCACTCCCGATCCCGTCCTGCAACAGGTCGAGGACTTTGGCGACGGGACGATTTCGGCAAACGATTGTTTCCGCCCCGTCTCGCGCTACTTCGATCGAATTTCCCGGCCTGAGCAGATCATCCCGGCGCTCGGTCGCGCCATGGCCGTGTTGACCGACCCCGCAGACTGCGGTCCGGTTACCCTTGCGCTATGCCAGGACGTTCAAACTGAAGCCTACGACTTTCCAACAAGCTTCTTCGACGAGCGGTTATGGTCGGTGCGGCGTCCGCGTGCAGACGCGAGCGAGCTTTCGAACGCGGCAAAAGTGCTTATCGCAGCGAAGAAGCCAGTCATTGTGGCTGGTGGCGGGGTGCTCTATTCGGGCGCGAGCGGGATGCTTGCCGCATTTGCCGAGAAGCATGGCATCCCAGTGTGTGAGACGCAGGGTGGAAAGTCTTCGCTGCCGGATGCTTACGCGCTCAATATGGGTGCGATCGGTGTGACGGGTACCGCGGCTGCCAATAAGCTCGCTGAAGAAGCCGATGTCGTGCTGGCGGTAGGAACCCGCCTGCAAGACTTCACGACCGGGTCATGGCGCCTGTTCAAGAACCCCGGCACGTCGATCATCGGCCTCAATGTCCAGGCATTCGATGCGGGCAAGCATCGGGCACACTTGCTTGTCGCGGACGCGCGGGAAGGGCTGCGCGAACTTGGCGAAGCGGTCGGTGCCTTCAAATCATCGGCTGAGTGGATCGAAAAAGCCATCTCGGGCAAGAGAGCTTGGCGGCAGCTTGCGGACCTAGCGACGACCGCCACCAATGCGACACTGCCGTCAGATGCACAGGTGATCGGTGCGGTCCAGCGTGTCTGCGGGCCAAGCGCAACGATCTTGCATGCGGCTGGCGGATTGCCGGGCGAGCTTCACAAGCTGTGGCGCGCGGGCGCACCCGGATCGTATCACGCCGAGTACGGATACTCGACCATGGGCTATGAGATTGCCGGGGGCCTGGGCGTGAAGCTGGCGAACCCGCACCAGGACGTTGTCGTCATGCTCGGCGACGGCTCCTATCTGATGCTGAACTCGGAAATCTCCACGTCGATCATGTTGGGTACCAAGCTGACGATCGTGCTTCTCGACAATCATGGGTTTGGCTGCATCAACCGGCTCCAGCTGGCGACGGGTGGAGCTAACTTCAACAATCTTCTCAAGGACTCGAAACATGAGGTCCTACCAGCCATAGATTTCCGCGCACACGCGCAAAGTCTCGGCGCCATCTCGGAAAAGGTTTCGTCGATTGCCGATCTCGAAGCTGCACTCGAGCGTGCAAAAACAAACGAACGTACCACCGTGATAGTGATCGAAACCGACCCCCTTATCACGACGGCCGAGGGCGGACATTGGTGGAATGTGGCAGTGCCCGAGGTCAGCGAGCGGGCGCAGGTCCGGTCAGCGCGCAAAGATTACGAAGAAACATTGCGCCGGCAGAAGATGGGATATTGAGTTACGATACTAGACCGCGTCTCCCGGAAGTTTCATAACGCAGCTGAGCCTGCATGGCTAATCAATGATCCCGCGCCGGTCGGCGAAATTGCGAGTGGCATCCGATGGGTCCTCAACCGCTTAAGTCGAGCGAACCACGGTTCGCGTCATCAGCAGGAATGACCGCGTCATGAAAATTGGACTGGTGACAGACTCGTTGGCGCACCTCAGCTTCAGCGATCTGCTCGAGTTTTCAAGCCGCAATAGCGTGGAAGGTCTCGAATTTCCAACCGGAAACTGGTCCTCGGCCCCGCATATGGATCTCCCGCACCTCGTACAAAATAAACAGGCACGTAGGGTTTTCCTCGATGCCATTGCGGCGCGTAATCTGGAAGTTATCGCACTCAATGCCAACGGCAACCCATTGCATCCCTCGGACGGTGCGCGCCAAAACCTGGTTGTGCGCCAGACGATTGAATTGGCAGGCGAGCTTGGCGTTAAGAAGGTTTGCCTGATGTCCGGCTTGCCTGCCGGGGCGCCGGGCGACAACACTCCAAATTGGATCACCTCGTCGTGGCCGCCAGAGACCAATCAAATCCTCGATTGGCAGTGGAATGAGCGGCTTCTACCCTATTGGACCGATCTTGCGGCGTTCGCTCGTGAACACGGAGTTGAAGCACTGTGCGTCGAGCTGCACGGTAATCAGCTCGTTTACAACGTGCCCACGTTGCTTCGCTTACGCAAAGAGATCGGTCCGCTCGTCGGAGCAAACCTCGACCCCAGTCATCTCCTGTGGATGGGAGCGGACCCTTTATCGGCGATCGATTGCCTTGGACCGGCGATCTACCACGTGCATGCCAAGGACACGCTGATCAACGAGCCAGTCAGGGCACTCACCAGCCTGCTCGACAACGGTAGTGCTGCGGGCGTTAGCACGCGCGCCTGGAGCTACGTGACGCTTGGGTATGGGAAAAGTCAGAGCTGGTGGAAGCAGTTCTGTCTGCGCCTGCGCATGGTGGGATACGACGGGTGGCTGGCGATTGAGCACGAGGACGAGATCATCGCTCGCGAGGAAGGCGTAATGAAATCGATTGCATTGCTCAACGCGGTCGCGCCGAAGCAGCCATCGGATTACGCGGTGCAAAAGGTTTAGCGTCGGACATATCAATTTGGAACTGAAACGCTGCAAACATTCGACAACCCGTTCGGCCCGAGGTTGTCACCGATGTCTTAGGTAAGCGCAACGTCGAAGAAGGACCTACCCGTCAAGCCGATGATGCACGGTCTATCGCCAGTTGCCAACGTTCGATCATATCACGTCCGCTGGTCGCCCTGTCTTGTTGCGAGGATTTTTGGGCTTTTGGCAGCGGTCCATTTGCAGGTATGACGCGGGATTGCCAATGCAGATTCGATTTCTTGCGCGTCGATCGTCGCGTTCGGTTACGCCAAAGTTGGAAACCCTGCCATATCGATATCAGGACGACGGCCATCGACAATGTCGGCCACAAGACGGCCGGCGCCGCACGACATGGTCCAGCCGAGATGGCCATGGCCTGAGTTAACGAAGAGATTGGCGACGCGTGTTCGTCCCATATAGCCGACGCCGCTCGGCGATACGGGGCGCAGTCCGGCCCACACCTTCGCGGTCTGTGGCGCATAGCATCGTGCAAACCCAGGGAACGTCTGCAGTACCTTGTCAATGATGGCCTGTGCGCGGGCCGGGCTGGGTGTCGCGTCGTAACGCGCGATCTCGGCAGAACCCGCAGCCCGTATCCGATCGCCGATGGGGATCAAGCCAAACATACGGCCGTCGTCGATGATCGCATGCCGCGGCGCGTTGTTCCACGGCGACTTCGACACCGTGATCGACACGCCTTTGACGGGATAGATCAGCACGTCGACGCCGACTTGCCGCAAGAGTGCGGGCGAAAAACTCGCCATAGCGACCACGACATTGTCTGCTTCAATCGGCCCGTTGGACGTCGCCACGGTCGCGATCCGGTTCGCTCGTTTCTCCAACCCGGTGACCGTAGTGTCATAGTTGAACTTTACACCCAGTGTGGCGCACCGCGCGGCAAGACCTTGCACGAACTTGTGGCTGTCACCGACCTCGTCGCGAGGAAAATAGAGGGCGCCAGCCAGGCTATCGGCAGTTTCGCCAAGAGCGGGCTCACGCTCGACGCAGGCCTGAGGCGAGAGCTCCTCAAACGTCAAGCCGAGGGCAGCCAGATGTGACGAGTGGCGGCGTCCGGTATCCAGCGCTGCTCGATCTCGGTAAATCTTGATGACGCCGTTCGTCGAACGGTCGTTTTCGATGCCGGTTTCGCCGTAAATTTCCTGGAGCGTTCGGAGGCTATAGAGTGCCAAACGTAAATTGACCTCCGCATTCGCGGTAAATCGACTTTCGCTGCAGTTGGCGAGAAAAGCAGCGCCCCACCTCATGAGGTGGGGTAGCGCGCCCGATCGCAACAGCATCGGTGCGTCCTCGCGGCCGATCCACTGCAGGATCTTCAACGGCATGCCAGGTTGCGACCAGGGCTGGACCTCGCTCGCATGGATGATGGCGCCGTTACCGAAACTCGTTTCGAGCGCAGCGGCGGGCTGGCGATCAACGACCGTCACGTGATGGCCAAGCTTGCGCAGATGATAGGCTGTCGCGACGCCGACTGCCCCTGCTCCCAGCACCACCGTGTGCATTTGTACCTCGTTCTCAGGGCTGGGCGCTAGCTGTTGGGGGCGCCGCGGGCGTGGGTGGTTCCACGCTTTTTCTTGCGCACCGCCTTCGGGCAGCAGCCTTGTGGCCGGACGATCATGATTACCATCATCAGCGCGCCGAACGCCAGAAGGCGATCGACACTGAGGTCGCGAAATACTTCTGGCAGCGGTGAAGCCGAGCCGGGCATGCAGAACCCGTCGGTAAGCGGGAACAAGCAGCGCAGTGAGTTTTAGGGTTATTACTTCTGCGGGATCGGGGTGGTCCCGCTCGGCCCCATGCCGGTGACCTGAATGATGACCTCGCCATTTTTGGCCCAGACGAAGTGCGGAAGAGCCTTCGCTTCGGAGAAAAAGGTCCCGGCGGGACGGGCTTGGAGCCTGATCGCTTACCGTCCGTGCGCGTGGATAGTTTGGGAAGCCGGATACTGCAGCACGATCTCATCGTGCGTCGACAAGCCCCGAGTCGATGAGTCGACGGTGGAATTTCAGAATCTCACTGCGCTCGGAGCAACCGTGGTATCGGCCATTGCACAGCGTCATCAGGCGTTTGCGCTCACGATAGGTGTCGGAGAGCGGAATACCCGCGGATTCGAGCATGATCGTACCCAGATAGGAAACATCGAGAGTTTCCAGGTCAGGCAGCGGGTGTGGTCGATAGTGGATCGCGTCGACGGCGTAGTAAGTGATGAGCGCCGCCGCATTGCCGCTGCGCATCACTTCTTCGAAGGAGGACTCCTCAGCAAAGCCAAGGAGTTTGCGGGTAACTGCTGGCTGATGATCGCCATAGTGCACGATGAGGAATTGATGGTCCGGAAAGCGGCGAGCGAGCTCGGACCGCAGCAAGGCATAATCGATGCGGGCCATGGTGAGCCGTCTCAGGTACTCGTGCATATGGGGATGAGTGCCGGGGCCGCCACCCGGCACGTCGACCTCTGGCATGTAAGTGTAACGGTAGGGGCCATGAGTCGCCATGGTCTCAATGAAAGTAAAAAGAGGCTCGCTCGATGTCTCGAAGTGATGCTCCATCTCTGCCAGCGCGTTGGCGTAATAAAAGCGGTCGCGCTCGTTGGCTAGTCTGGCTCGCTGGTCCTTGGCGTCGAACGTTTCGTGGAAGCCAACAGCCTCGAAGAACTTGCCGATCGAGAGATAGATGCGCAGCATGGGATGGAACGCAACGTTGCGGTAGCCGCAGCGAGCGAGCGCCTGCGGGAGGGTCTCGCGTACCTTGTCCGCCATGATGGTTTGTGCGAATTGGCGAAGGTCGCCAAGCGAAAAGGCCGACAAGCCGGTCAACACCGAAAACTCGGTCAGCCATGAAGCGCCGCCGTAGGTCTCAACGCGCAGCTTGTGTATCTTCCCGTCGTGCGACTGAAAAAAAGAGTCCAGACCTCGATCGTAGCTGATAGACGGGAAATAGGACGGTGGCACGACCGACTCCTGATGGATCAGGATGATGTGTGGTGGTTTTGAGACCAGATCGCAGCTCGCCAGGGGATTGAGCCTGGGCCCTGGGGCATGGGCGGCTGCCTCTATCAGAGGCCCGCGCCACAACGCCTCGATCGTCTGCGACCAGGACGAGACAAAGAATGAGATGTGTCGGGTCTCATAATAGAACCCCGTATGCCGCATCTCGTCCTTGGCACCGGCTGCAATCCAGACCAGGGATGCAAAGATCACAGCGGCAGCTAATGCGTGGATTCTGCGTACACGCATACCATCGACGTGATAGGCGATCCAGCTGAGCGTTGTAGCCACGATCAGCGCAGCCAGGAGGCCGACCGCATACTGGCGTTGATCGCGCCAGAGACCGGTCACAACCGACCAGGAACTCACAAGAGAAACGACATCGTAGGCATGCAAGACGATGCCGGTGGTTTGCTGCTTGAGGAACGAGATGGCGCGGAGCGGGCCAACCACGGCCACAACAAGAACAGTAGCAAGCAGCAGACGCCGCGATGCGAGTACGATCAGCGCGCCGAACGTCAGGATCACTGCAACGGTAAACAGGACGTTGGCCCATCCTCCCTCGGTGATCCAAAGATAGCTCGCCATCACGAGGGCAGCCAAGGCCGCTATCGCACAGACCAACCATGGGTGCAGCTCTCGGGGCAAGCGTGCAGCTCGCTGGGTGCCTTTCAGGTGCGCTGGTGACGCGCCGATGTGATCAACTCTGCTTTCTGGCATGCTGGCAATCCCGGCCGTTAGCTGCGTCTCGTTCTTGAGCGGTCATTGGAAACACCCCATTGCCAAACTTTGGCATTATGAAAGATGTCTCGCGAGTCCGTACAGTCCTACACAGTTCCACAAAGACAAGTCGCCGTCCGCCCCATTCGAGATTTGCGGATCGGCTGTTGGCCGTTCATTTCAGATATGGACGTGATGGGTCAGGCGATCGAGCAGTGCGCCGGTGAGCCGCGCAGAACCGAACACCGAAGTTCACTCATCGAATGCCAGATGCTGACGCCGAAAGCGCCGCGAAGCGGCTGGTGCGAGTAACGCGTCCTGCCTCACCGGCGACCGTCAATTCTCGGGTCGGGGCGCGGGAAGCCCTGCATCAACTTTGGCACCCTGTCTCTCCAAGGCTTGGTCAATTCTACATTCTATCGGCACGCCGCCTCAGATTGAAGGTGCCCTGAGCCACGACTTGCCTGGCACCGAGTCGAGCAAGGCGCGCGTGTACTCGTGCTGCGGACGGGCGAAAATCTCGGCCGTCGCGCCGCGCTCCACGATGGCGCCGTGGCGCATCACGATGATGGCCTCGCAGACATGGGCTGCGACCCGCAGATCGTGCGTGATGAATAGCATCGCGAGCCCGAGCTTCTGCCGCAGTTCATCGAGCAATTCGAGAACCTGTTTCTGCACCGAGACGTCGAGCGCGGAGACCGGCTCGTCGGCGATCAATAGTTTCGGCTTTACAGCAAGCGCACGGGCGATACCGATGCGCTGGCGCTGGCCGCCGGAGAATTCATGTGGGTAGCGGTCCGCCGCCTCCGGCTTCAGGCCGACGAGTTGCAGCAGACTGCGCGCTTCTTCCCACGCCGCGTCCCGCGAGACTCCCTGGATGGTCGGGCCGAGCGCGATGATCTCGCCGATCTTTTGGCGCGGGTTCAACGAGGCGAAGGGGTCCTGGAAGACCATTTGGATATCCTGCCGCAGCGGTCGCATCGCGGTGCGGCTAAGACCGGCGATGTTGCGGCCATCAAGCAGGATTTCACCATGGTCCGTCGTCTCGAGCCCGATTATGCAGCGCGCCAGCGTCGACTTGCCAGACCCAGACTCCCCGACGACCGCCAGCGAGCTGCCCTTGGGCACCTCGAAGGTGACGGCGTCGACGGCTTTGACGATGCGACCCTTTCCGCCAAAAAAGCTGGCGCGCCCACCATAGGTCTTGGACAGATCACGCACCACCAGGACCGGCGCCACAGGGTCGACAGGCGGCCGATGGCGTGGGTTAAGGCTTGGTACCGCGGCAACCAGTGCCTTGGTGTAGTCCTCGCGGGGTGCCCCCAGCACGTCTGCCGTTTGTCCGGTCTCGATCAGGCGGCCATGGCGCATCACCGCGACGCGATCGGCGATCTCTGAGACGACGCCAAAGTCGTGCGTTATGAACAATACCGCGGTGCCATGCTTACGCTGCAGCTCCTTGATCAGCCGCAGGATTTGCGCCTGCGTCGTGACATCGAGCGCCGTGGTTGGCTCATCGGCGATGATCAGCGCTGGCTGGAGTGCCAACGCCATGGCGATCATCACGCGCTGGCGCTGGCCACCGGACATCTCGTGCGGGTAGCTGCCAATCAGCCGCTCGGGCTCCGGCAAATGTACGTCGGCAAATGCCTCGAGCGTGCGACGGCGGCGGGCGGCGGCATCAAGAGCGGTGTGCACCTCGAACACTTCGTCGATCTGCCGTCCTACCGTCATCAGCGGATTGAGTGCCACCATGGGTTCTTGGAAAATCATCGCGATGCGCGCGCCGCGCACAGCGCGCATGGCGTCCTCGTCGAGGGCGAGTAGATCGCTCCCCTGAAAATCGATGCGACCACCGGTGACGCGCACGTGCGGTGCCGGCAGCAGGCGCAAGATGGACTTTGCCATCACCGACTTGCCGGAGCCCGACTCGCCGACCACGCACAAGATCTCGTTCGCCGCGACCGTGAGCGAGACGCCGTCGACGGCGCGCGACCGGTCAGACCAGGTGGGAAGCGCCACCGTCAGGTCGGCGATGACGAGGGCTGGCTGCGTCATAGGTCGGCCAGCCTCGGATTGAGCGCGTCGTTGAGCCCTTCACCGACCAGATTGATGGACAGCACGGTCAGCAGGATGATGAGACCAGGGATCGTAACCAGCCACCACGCATCGCGCAGAAACTGGCGTCCCGAACCGATCATGAAGCCCCAGCTCATAAGGTTGGGCGCGCCGAGCCCGAGAAACGACAGCGCGCTCTCGACCAAGATGGCGCTCGCCACCAGCAGCGAGCCAGTCACGATCAAGGGCGACAGTGTGTTGGGCAGAACCTGCCGCAGCAGAATTGCCAAGTCCCGTTGCCCGGCGACGATTGCCGCGAGTACGAACTCGCGACCTTTCACGGACAGAACCTCGCCGCGCACGACGCGGGCGATCGGCGGCCACGACACCGTGGCAATCGCGATCACCACACTCGAGGCCGAGGGGGCCAGGATCGCCACCAGCACAATCGCAAACAGAAACGACGGAATGGTCTGGAAGAACTCGGTCAATCGCATTAGCACATCGTCGATCAGTCCGCCGTAGAACCCGGCGATCGCGCCTAGCATTGTACCGAATGCAACCGCAGCGATCGTCGCGATGACCGCGATCAACATCGTCGTCCGTGCGCCATGCACAATACCGGCATACACGTTGCGTCCAAGGCTATCGGTGCCAAGTCCATAAGCGGCAAACGGTGGGATGAAAGGCTTGTCGACGATGGCAAAGGGATCGCCTGGGGCAAACAGGGGCGCGAACACGGCGACCACGGCGACCAAGACCAGCCACGCCAGTCCAAGTGCCACGCGCGGATTGGTCAGGAACCGGTTCCAGAAGCTCTTCATCCCACCGCCACCTCAACCGATCCTGACGCGGGGGTCGAGCATGACGTAAAGCACGTCGACGATAATGTTCACGGCGACCACCAGGCACGCTGACATGAAGAAAATGCCGAGCAGGAGGTTGAAGTCCCGGCTGAACAAGGCTTCGAAGGCGAGCTGGCCAAGGCCTGGCCAGGCGAATACACTCTCAACGACAACCGAACCACCGAGCAGCCCGCCGACCTGCACGCCCGCCATCGTTAAGACTGGAAGCAGCGCATTGCGCAGCATATGGCGCCCGGCAATCCGGCGTTCGGTGAGCCCCTTGGCCCGCGCCGTCGTTACGTAGTCAAGTCCGCGCTGATCGAGCATCGTGGCCCGCATCAAGCGCGCGTAAAGCGCCATGTAGAACAGCGCCAGCGTGATCGACGGCAGCACCAGGTGATGGGCGATATCGATCACACGGGCGAAGCCCTCATTGAAGGCGACCACATTCTCCATGCCTGAAGTCGGAAACCAGTCGAGCTTGATCGAAAAGGTGAGGATCAGCATCAGCCCGACCCAGAACAGTGGCGTCGCATAGGCAATGATCGCCGCGATCGAGATCAGGTGATCTTTCCAGCTGCGCACCCAGAGCGAGGCCAGCAGCCCGGCCAGCATCCCAAGCCCGAGCGACAATATCAATGTCGTGACCATCAGCAGCAAGGTCGGCCCCAACCGGCCAAGAAGAAGGTTCAGAACGGACGCGTTGTGGCGGAAGGAGAAACCGAGATCGAGCAACAGGATGTTTTTCAGGTACAGCAGAAGTTGGACGAGGATCGGTTTGTCGAGACCATATCGGGCACGCAACTCCTCGATAAACCCCGGTGGCGCGCCCCCCGCCTCGCCAGCCAAAACCATCGCCATATCGCCGGGTGCGAGTTGCAAGAGCAGGAAACATAGAATGATGACGCCAAGGATCACAGGGACCGCTTGCAGTAGCCGCCATCCGATATAGCGAAGAAGCGCCGGGCCCGACATGCCATCAACTTTCAATCGTCAGGGTCAGCACGGTGCGCCGCTGGCGCCAAGTTTTCTGTTGGGCCCCTTGAGTACGACCAGGATGGTGCAGCCATCGACGGTCCGCGACGAATGCTGACTGCCCTTGTCATAGCGCACGAAATCGCCGGGATTCATGACGTACCCATCACAGTCGATCAGCTCGCCATCCATGATCACGAACTGCTCGGTCTCGCCATGCTCGTGCATCATGGAGGCGGCACCCGGCGCAAACTTCAACAGATACGTGCCGACACGGTTGTGTTCATCGAAGTCGATCTTGACCCAGGAGAGGCCGTCGATCGCTACACCGCCGTAGGGCGCGTACGGCACGAAGCAATCGCTATCGGCACGGAAAATACGCCGCTGCGCGCCTAACTGCTGTGAAGGGGGCATGTCTTGCATAGGGACCATCCAATCGACGAGATGACGACAATGCCCATCACTGGCGCCAAACCAGCCGCGGCACTGTGGGCCACGGCTGCTGGTCGCTGTGGGGTTACTTGTCGAACCACGCGTAGGCCTGGTTCGAGTAGACGCCGAGCGGGCTGACGATGACGTCCTTGTACTTCCGGTTGATCACCGACGGGAAGTTCATCTCGTGCACCCAGATGATCGGCGAGGCATCGGCGATAATCCGCAAGAAATCGCCATACTGCTCGCCGCGCTTCTTTGGATCGGTCTCGATGGTAGCTTGGTCCAGCAGTGCATCGACCTTGGGATCAGACCAGCGGCTGCCATTCACAAACACGGTGCCGGGCTTGATTTGGTTGGAGTGCGCCACTCTATGCACGCCAAGGACGGGGTCCGGCAAATTGTAGAGGAAGCCTGCCGTGATATCGAAATCATAGTCGGTAAACGTACGCTTCAGCCAGCGCGGCACATCCTCAAGACGCATCGACACCTTGATGCCGACCTTGGCCAGCGCCTGCTGCAGGTACTCGCCGATACGGTTCCATTCTTGCCCATACGGCAGCACGTCGTGGGTCAACTCGAAGCGCACGCCGCCCTCTTTGCGCGGAAACCCGGCCTCGTCGAGCAGCTTGTTGGCCAGGTCAACCCCATTGGCCGCCTGATAGATCTTCACCTTGTCGGTATAGAGGCCGGACGGCGCAAAGTTCGAACTCATCGGGCCGGTTGCGACCTTGCCGTAGCCGAACCAAATGTTGTCGACGATAAACTGACGGTCGATGGCATGCGCGATGGCTTGGCGCACCTTCACATTATCCAGGGGCGCCTTCTTGGTATTGAGCAGGAACTCCGACACCGGCGAAATCATTTCGTGGCCGGCGGTCGTAACTTCGAGCGACGGGATCACCGCTAGCCTCTTGGCGTCGTTGAACGGCACCGCACCCATCGCGGCGAAATGCACCTCGCCCTTTTCGAACGCCGCCGTACGGGTTGCGGCATCCGGGATGGAACGGGCAACGATACGGTCGAGATAGGGCTGGCCCTTGCGCCAGTAGTTCGGGTTCTTGTCGAGGCGAATGAACTCACCCTTACGCCATTCGACGAATTTGAACGGGCCGCTGCCGACCGGATTGTTGGCGTTCGGATGCGCTCGCAGATCGCCTTCGCCGTAGATGTGCTTCGGTAGGATTGGCGTCTCGTAGCTCGACAGCCCCATGAGCATGTAGGGCGCCGGCTCGGACAGCTTGAATATAGCGGTGGTGGCGTCAGGCGTCTCGATGTCGGTTACGGCGCGGAACGTGTTCGGACCACGCGGATGGGTCTTCTTGGCAGCGTCCATGATCGAGAATTTGACGTCTGCTGTGGTCAGCGGCTTGCCATCGTGGAACGTTACACCGGACCGTATCTTGAAGGTAACCGTCTTGCCATCGGGCGCGACCACCCAGCTCTCGGCAAGGCTCGGGATCGGCTTCAGCTTCATGTCGTATTCGAGAAGGCCGTCGAAGATTTTCGACGTCACCATGCCGATCGGGCCCGAAGTATTCATGTACGAGGCGAGTGTCGGTGGCTCCGGCTGGACCGCCATGACCATAGTGCCGCCGGATTTCTGCTGCGCTGCGGACGGCCCATATAGCGCTGCTAGCAAGACGAAAGCGCTATACGAAACCAAACTTATGTGCCTCATCGCGGGTAGCTCCTATCAAGTCAGATTGCAATTATCCGCTAATCCCGCGGAGGGAACAGCGGCCAAAGGTCGTCGTCGCGCGCGCTAAGCTGGCACACATTTGCCCGGCCGTATACTTGCTCCAGTTCGCACAATCAGGCGGCCAGCTGCTATTCACTTGATCGGCCGACTCTACGAAAGCACCTCGATCATCGGTACGACCAACCTCGCGTTCGGCGAATGGCCGAGCGTGTTCGCCGATCCGAAGATGACGACTGCTCTCCTGGACCGGCTCACGCACCATTGCGACATCGTCGAGACCGCCGATGTCAGCTGGCGCCTCACCTGCCACGCCGGCGAAAGCCGACGTCCGGCGCGACGATCAAGGATACGATCGTGGCGCTATCGGAAGCATCCGATCGTATTTGCGGCAAGCGCTTGAGAGTGCAATAATAGCAACAGCAACAATGCAGCGGGGCCTCTCACTCAGCTGAGTGATGCGTCAGTGACTTTGGGAGCCGCTCTGACGGCGACGGAACGGCGTCCCTGCAATCACGCGGAAGCCTCTCCCAAAGGGACCGCCAATGAGAAGCATAAAACCGCATCAGGTGAATGCTATGTGAATGCTGGCTCCGCGAACGGCAGCGTCACAATCACCCTAACCCGTTGATTTTAATGGCGCCCCAGCCTGGATGAAACTGATAACTACGTTTCCGCTGGAGCGCTATGATGATCTGGCCTTCGTTGTCCGGAAGCACTCCGGGACAGCCGTAACCAGCCGAGGCCACTATACCGGCTCCACCAATGCCGATACGGCTCTAGCGCGACAAACCCATCAAGCCAAAAGCGGAAACCGAGCAGCCTTGAACTACTCTTTCGGCGGATAGCGCTCGAACACGGGTAGCTCGTGCGCGCGCTCCATCCATCTGATCCTCTCGGCCACTTGGATGTGCGCCCGCGGCGGAATGGAGTCCGGGTCGTCCATGGTCGCGCTTTGGATGTCGATGATCCCCGGCAGCACTTCATCATTGCCAAAGAAGAGGCCTGTGCCGCAGTCGGGGCAGAAATGGCGCCGGCCGTGCTCGGAGGAGGCGTAAACCTTGGGGGCGCCCTTCGTCACCTTGACGGCGTCTTGCGGGTACATCGTCCAGCCGACCATCGGTGCGCCGGCGTGGCGCCGGCAATCCATGCAATGACACAGCGCGTGTGTCAGCGCCTCGCCATCGGCCTGGTAGCGGATGGCTCCGCAGTGGCAGCCGCCAGTAGTCATGGGGCGATCTCCTCTGTCGCTCAGCGGATATCTCACGGTTTCCGGTCAGCACAGTGCGAGTATGCATATTATGTCGGGCGGTTTGGGGAAGATGGGTCTTGCCCCACCATTGCTATCCGCAGAATCTCGAAAATGACGGCGGTCGACCAACCGAACAGCAGCGCTCCATTCATTGCCGTCATCGGCCCAAGCAACTGGCAGCGCACCACCGGAACAACGTCGCCGTAGCCAAGCGTCGTGTAATTCACAAAGGCGAAGTACACGAGATCCGTATCGGAGGGAGCCGCATCGACAAGACCGTAGGCCAGCGACCACGCCACGATTTCGCATCTGTGGGCGGCCATCAAAACGGAAACCGTCGCCACCATCACGGCAATCAAAAATATGTTTGGTCGCAAGGCCGCGTTGGCGGCTGTTGCTTGCGACGTCCGAACCACTGCCGTCATAAACAAAGCATGGATCGTGATATTGCAAATGCTGATGGCGCCGCCCATCAAGAATTGGCGAACCACGAACCCGGCCATGATGCCCCCCGCCGATTCATTCGGACGGGTAGCATAATCCGTGCACATTTTAACACAGCCTGGGTCATAAGAAGAAACCCGCGCATGACGAAAGTGGAGGCAGCTATTGGTGGTCGAGCAGGATTCAATAGAGCGACTCAGGCGCTGCAACTCTTAGCACTGATCTCACTGCGCCTCAGCCATTCGATATCCAATGCCGGGCTCGGTCACAACGAGCTTAGGCACTGCCGGATCGTCTTCGAGCTTCTGCCGCAACTGGCCGATGAACACGCGGAGATACTGGGTATCGGTGCCGTGCGCCGGTCCCCAGA
>JANMNO010000053.1:0-4399 GCA_031374115.1 Hyphomicrobiaceae bacterium
CACCCTTCGGCATTAGTTGGTTCAGCGCTGGAGGGTTGGGTCGAGTTCGCGTTCGATGGCCTTGGACATTGTCGATAGGATCATGCAGATCACAAAAAAGATGCTTGCTACAAAGACGTAACCTTCGGCTGCGAGCCCGAGCCACTGCGGGTCGCGCACCGCCTGCTGCACCGATCCGAGCATGTCGAACAGGCCGATGATGATGACGAGCGATGTATCCTTAAACAAATCGATCGCGGTGTTGACGATCGAGGGGACCGACATCCGAAGCGCCTGCGGCCAGATTACCAGCCATCGCGACTGCCAGAAGCCGAGGCCAAGCGCCTCCGCCGCCTGAAACTGGCCGCTTGGAACGGCCTGCAACCCGCCCCGGATCGCCTCGGCCATGTAAGCCGAGTTGAACAAAACCAGGGCCGTTGCAACGCTGACGAACTTGTTGAGCTCGAAACCTCGCGGCATGACGAATGGCAGGATGAAGATTCCCATGAACAGCACGGTGACCAGGGGGGCCGCGCGCCACAACTCTATGAAGCCCGTCGCAAGAACACGCACCGTTCTGTCCTTGGCCCGCCGCGCCTCGGCGAGCACCAGCCCCAAGGGCACCGCTCCGGCTACCGCAATGAAGGCCAGAACGACGTTGAGCATGAGCCCGCCCCAGAAGCGCGTCGCGACATAGGGCAGTCCCGGCAATCCGCCGATGATCAGCAGTCCCGCCGCAATCGGGAAGACAAGGCACAACAGCAACACGAATTGGCGGCGCCACGGATTGAATTTCAGGAACGCGCCAACCATCAAACCGATGAGCAGCACTGCCGCGAGCTTGACGCGCCACACTTCGGACGCTGGATAGTCGCCATACATCAGGTCGTGCCACCTGATGCGCAGGAACACCCAGCATGCGCCCCCGTCGACACAGGCCTTGCGATCCGCGCCGCCGAGGGTGCCGGCAGCGATGGCCCAGCGGTAGATTGCCGGCAGCACCGTTGCAAAGAAACCCAGCATGACCAACGAAATGGCTGCATTCAATGGCGTGCCGAACATTGCCTTGACGCTGTCTCGAAGCGTAGCGCCGGTCGAACGCATTCCATTGGCCCACCACCCCATCAAGCGTGCCCCCTAAGCGCAACGTGACGGTTGTACCGGTTCATCAAGGCCGACACGACGAGGTTGAGCAGAATGAAGATGGTCATGATGATCAGCATCGTCTCGATCGCCTGACCGGTCTGGTTGAGGGTCGTGCCGCCCAGCACCGTCATGATCTCGGGATATGCGATGGCGATGCCCAGCGTCGAACTCTTAGTGATGTTGAGGTACTGACTGACGAGCGGGGGGACCACGATCTGCAGCGCCTGCGGAAGTTTCACGAGCCGCAGCGTCTGGCCATGCTTGAGGCCCAATGCATAGGCAGCTTCCTCCTGCCCCTTGGGCACCGCCAGCACAGCGCCGCGCACCAGATCGGCGATGAACGAGGAGGCGTAGATCGCAAGGCCAATCCATAGTGAAAACAATTCCGGCACGATCTGCACGCCGCCGCGAAAATTGAAGCCGCGCAATTCAGGGCGACTGAGCGACGCCGCGGCACCACTCACCAACCAGCATGAGGCGGCCACCGCCACGAGCCCCAGAGTGCACCCTAGGACCGTCCGCAATTCCCCTCGATGCGGAACGAACAGCTGCCTGATCCAATAGGCCGCAAGCGCGATCAAAGCGGCAATTGCCGTCCAGGCGAGCCAGGTTCGGCCTTCGGATGCTGCCATTTCGATAGTCGGTAGGAATAGGCCTCGCACGTTGAGGTAGACACCCGGCAACGGCTGGTAACTCTCACGCGCGTTGGGCAGCTGGCGCAGGACAACAACGTACCAGAACAGCACCTGCAGCAGCTGCGGCGTATTCTTGATGAGCTCGACAAAGAAGAATGACGAACGGCGCAGAAGCGGATTGGGCGACAACAGAAACGTACCGAATGCCACGCCAATGATGGTTGCGGTAACGATCGCGAGAAACGCAACCAGCATCGTATTGATCACTGCCACCAGGGCCGCGCGGGCGTAGGTGTCTCGGCTGGTAAAATCGATCAGCTTGAAGGGTATGTCGAAACTCGCCGGGCGCTCCAGGAACTCGAAGCTGAGCGAAAGCCCCCTGCGTTCCAGGTTGCTGCTCACAGTGCTAGCGACCAGAACAATCACCACCACCAATATGGCTAGCAAAGAAATTTGCCAGATCTGTGCGATGCGGCGACCGCTCGGCTGCATCGAAACTCCTTGCTGGTCACGGCCGGGCGACCCGTGTGCCCACCCGGCCGTTAATCCAACTTTAGCTGATCAGCGGAATGGGTATGAATACATCAATCCACCCTTGCTCCAGAGATTGTTGACGCCTCGCGGCAATTGCAGCGCCTTCGTACCGAAGTGCCTCTCATAAATTTCACCGTAGTTTCCGGACGTCTTGATTGCTTTCAGCGCCCAGTCATTGTCGAGCCCAAGCATTTTGCCGAAATCGCCCTCGACTCCGAGAACGCGCCGGATCTCAGGGTTGTCGGAGGTCTTGGCGAGTTGGTCGGCGTTGGCCTGCGTGATCCCGACTTCCTCCGCCGTGATCGTCGCGCCGAGGATCCACTTGGCGACATTGCTCCATTGATCATCGCCCTGGCGCGTGTGGATGCCGAGCGGCTCCTTTGAAATGACCTCGGCCAGCACGATCCAATCATCGGCCTTCTTCATGGTCGATCGGGCGCCAGCTAGACTTCCCGTATCGTCGGTGTATCCGTCGCAGCGGCCCGACTCTAGCGCGACGGTCGCTTCGTCGAGCTTCTCGAAAAGGAGCGTGCCGATTTTGACGTTGTTGGCGCGATTGTAGTCGGCGATGTTAAGTTCGAGGGTAGCACCCGTAATGGTGCAGATCGTTGCGCCGTTGAGATCCTTGACGCCCTTGGCATTGAGGCTCTTTTTGACCATGAAGCCCTGGCCGGCATAGAAGTTGACGCCGACCGGATTGAGCTTGAGCTGAGTTGCCCGGGTGAACGTCAATGTCGAGTCTCGGATCAGAACGTCAATTTCGCCGTTCTGCAACGAGGTGAATCGGACCTTGGCTGTCAACGGAACATAGTTGACCTTTTCCGCATCGCCCAAGACCGCCACCGCAATCGCGCGACAAAAGTCGACGTCGAGACCGACCCACTTGCCCTTGTCGTCCTTGACCGCGAATCCTGGAGCGCCGGTATCAACACCGCAGTTCAGCGTGCCGCGCTGCTTGACCTGGGCGAGCGTCTGCGCCTCGGCCACCGATGATACGCCGACTGTCGCGACAGCGGCAGCGAAAATCCATCTGCACCAATACGTACCGAGCATGCGATCCTCCAGGGTTGACAACTACGCGATGAATCCGTTGCTTTAATTTCCCACCAAGCTCCCGCTCAAACCTCCGATGCGGCAGCCTCCACAGCTTCTGCCTCGACGTGCCTCTGGCCTCCATACCGACTTCGCGATCTGCCGCTTGGAAGCGTCGAAGACGGCCTCCTCCTCGATGCGGGGATTGCGGCGATCTCGAGCCTCATGGGCGCCTGACTTCATGGCGTTCGTATCCGACGTTTAATCGTGCGTCGCAGAGATCCGCCGTCGCACGAGCCATTCGAAATGATAGCTTCCCTGAGGTTTAAGGCTAAACGCATTGTTGAAACAGAACAATGAGGAATCGCTTTGTTTGATAAGAACGGTCGGTCCTTGAGTACAAAGAGTCTGATCACCGCTTTCTAACTTGCTTGCCGAACGTCGCAGGATGAAGCTACCGTCACTGGGCGCAGCCCTACGCAAGAGACGAAGCGCTAGCACTGGAGCCGACGCCCGTGACCAACCTGGATGAAGTCAGCGCCCATCTTTTCACGTCCGTGCTATCGGATTGCCTCGATAGCATCGGGCAATGCAATCAGGCACTCCCGAGCCAGATTCGACCGCTCGACGACGAACTCGTGATGGTCGGACGGGCGCGGACGGCGTCCTTCATGGAGGTCTATCACCACGAACCTGGCACCAATCCCTACGAGCTCGAGATCGCCCTCATCGACAGCCTCAAGCGAGGCGAAATCCCGGTCTTTGCCTGCTCCAATCCGGCGCGGGTCGCTCCCTGGGGAGAGCTCTTGTCTACGGCGGCCCGCGCGCGCGGTGCAGCAGGCGCGCTGATGGACGGCTGCACGCGTGACGTCAAGGCGATACGCGCGATGAAGTTCCCGGTTTTCCATGCAGGGATCGCACCACTGGACAGTAAAGGGCGCGGTCGCATCATGGTTCTCGACACGCCCGTCGCGTGCGGCGGCGTGATGGTCAGCTCCGGTGATCTGGTGTTTGGGGACGCTGACGGCATCGTCATCATCCCAAAGAGGGTCGAGGCAGAAGTCCTTGCTCTC
>JANMNO010000108.1:0-17522 GCA_031374115.1 Hyphomicrobiaceae bacterium
ATCTGAAGGGCAAGCTCAACGGTCATGCCGTCCGTGTTCCCGTACTGAACTCGAGCCTGACGGACTGCGTGTTCGAGCTGCAACGCGTGACGACAGAGCTGGAAGTGAACGAACTGTTTGCAAGCGCGTCCAAGACGACGCTCGCCGGGATTCTCGGATATGAGACACGCCCCCTCGTCTCGGTCGATTATTGCAACGACACGCGGAGCGCCATCGTCGATGGGCCAAGCACGATGGTGACCGACGGCACGCTACTGAAGATCTACGCCTGGTACGACAACGAGATTGGCTACGCCTGCCGGATGGTGGATCTTGCCAATATCGTGATCGCAAGCGGTAGATGAGATGGAGCGTGCCGTCCGCAACTATCTGATCGTCACCGCGTCATATTGGGGTTTCACGCTCGTCGATGGCGCCCTGCGCATGTTGGTGCTTTTGCACTTCTTCAAGCTCGGCTACGCGCCGCTTACCCTGTCGTTTCTTTTCCTCCTTTACGAATTCGCCGGCATCGTCGCCAATCTGGCAGGTGGCTGGCTTGCCTCACGCTTCGGCATTCCGCGCATGCTCGCCGTTGGTCAGGCACTACAGGTCACTGGACTGCTTATGCTCTCGGGCCTCGATCCGACATGGACGGCAACTGCATCCGTTATCTGGGTAATCGCGGCCCAAGGGGTCTCAGGGCTTGCCAAGGATTTCACCAAGACTGCGTCTAAGTCGGCGATCAAGGCAACTTCGGCGGAAGGTTCGGGTCAACTTTTCAAATGGGTCGCATGGTTCACCGGCTCCAAAAACGCGATGAAGGGTCTCGGCTTCTTCGTTGGCGGATTATTGCTCGACGCAGTCGGCTTCAAGCCGGCACTGTGGTTGATGGCGGCACTGATTGGCGTTGTCTTCGCCTTGGGATTGGTGATGCTGCCGCGACAGCTCGGCATGGCGAAGTCGTCCAAGTCCGTGCGCGAGCTTTTCGCGAAATCCCGCGGCGTCAATCTGTTGGCGGCAGCGCGCGTATTTCTCTTCGGCGCGCGCGATGTCTGGTTCGTCGTTGGTCTTCCCGTCTTTCTTTACGCAAACGGCTGGCGCTTCATCGAAGTCGGCACGTTTCTGGCGGCATGGACGATCGCCTATGGCGCCGTGCAAGCGTTGGCGCCAGCGCTTGTCACGCGCAGCGCCGATGGCCTCAGTCGCGAAATACCGGCGGCGCGGCTTTGGGCTGGTCTCCTCACAGCGGTGCCGATCGTTCTGGCGCTGTTGCTTCTCGATGCCACCCTCTGGCGACCCGACCTCATCGTGGTGATTGGACTAGCCCTCTTCGGTCTGCCGTTCGCAGTCAACTCGTCGCTGCACTCCTACCTCATACTGGCATACGCGGGATCGGAAAAAGCTGCGGAAGACGTCGGCTTCTACTATGCGGCAAACGCCGTCGGCAGGCTGATCGGCATCTTGCTATCAGGTGCCCTCTACCAAGTTGGCGGAATGATCGCCTGCTTGACTGGATCGGCAGCCATGCTCGGGCTTTGCTGGCTGATCAGCCTCATTCTCCCAATGAGCGCGGGAGCCCGACTGACCGCCGATCGAGCCGCCTGGGAAGATCGGGAATGATCATGAGCCGTGATCGGATCGCACAGAATACTTTTCACAGGTGTCGTGGACGCGTGACCCAGCACGTCCTTAGCGAGTAGCTGTATTGTAGTAGCATGTGAGAAAAGGAGACAGACATGGCGAAGACGTCAGAACCTCGTGCTGCATCGAGCGCAACGAACACCGTCCGGCTACATCGTGTGCTGGCGGCAAAGCCGGACAGGGTCTACCGGGCCTTCCTCGACGCAGATGCCATGGCCAAATGGCTGCCCCCCAATGGGTTTACCGGAAAAGTCCATCACTTGGATGCAACGGTGGGCGGCACCTTCAAGATGTCTTTCACGAACTTCACCACCAGCAAGATCCACTCGTTCGGCGGTGAGTACCTGGAACTCGTGCAGCACGAGCGGATCCGCTACACGGACCGGTTCGATGATCCAAACCTGCCGGGTGAAATGCGCGTGACCGTGACCCTGAAAAAGGTTTCGGTCGGCACCGAAGTGAACATCGAGCAAGACGGAATCCCGCAAGCCATCCCCTTAGAGGCCTGCTATCTGGGCTGGCAACAATCGCTTGTGCAGCTGGCGATGCTCGTCGAGCCGGAAATTCCGGAATAACTTTTGGGCGCGCGCCGGTAATTTTCGAGTGCTGTGCCGCCGCCAGCCTACCTTCTAAGCCTCGAACCGCATGACCTGTGTCAAATGCTGCCCCAGACCAAAGGTTTGATCCACATCAATGCCTGTCCACCCCAATACTCGCAAACGTACCTGACGCCAGTCGCGCGGCGTGCGTCGATCAGGACTTTGCCGGGGGAGAAGCATGTCGCAGAGCAAGCTCGTTGCCAATTCCGAGGAATGGCAAGCACTCGGCGATGCCTTGGCCATCGGCAGTGGTATGGTCGTTGGAATTATCGGATTGATCTGGCTCGCCATAGGACAGGACGAGGCGTTGCGGTTTCACGGGCTCGTGCTCGCCGCGGGCGCCTGTATTGCGGTCGTCTACGTGGCGTCTCACCTCAATGAAAAGATCGATCCCAGCGAGTACATGGACGGTCCGATCCGCTTTGCGACGATCGCCGCGGTAGGCTGGGGCATAGCGGGCTTTCTTGTGGGCGACATCCTCGCCTGGCAGCTCGCAGTGCCGGCCCTCAACCTCGATCTGCCGTGGACGAGTTTCGGCCGACTGCGTCCGCTGCACACGTCCGCTGTTATCTTCGCTTTCGGCGGCAACGTGCTGATTGCGACATCCTTGTACGTTGTCCAGCGCACCTGCCACGCACGTCTCCCGGGCCGCTGGTCGCCATGGTTCGTGGTGTTCGGCTACAACGTCTTCATCGTGATCGCAGGCACCGGCTATCTGCTGGGCGTCACGCAGAGCAAGGAATACGCCGAGCCCGAATGGTACGCGGATCTTTGGCTGACGATCGTCTGGGTCGCCTATCTGCTGGTCTTCCTCGGCACACTGGCGAAGCGGAAAGAGCCACACATCTACGTCGCGAACTGGTTCTACCTGGCTTTCATTCTGACCATTGCGATGCTGCACCTGGTCAACAATGCGGCGGTTCCGGTGAGCCTGACGAGTTCCAAGAGCTACATCGTCTATTCGGGCGTCCAGGATGCCATGACCCAATGGTGGTATGGCCACAACGCGGTCGGATTCTTCCTCACCGCCGGCTTCCTCGGCATCATGTACTACTTCATCCCGAAGCGCGTGGAGCGGCCAGTCTATTCCTACCGCCTCTCGATCGTACACTTCTGGACGCTGATCTTCCTCTACATCTGGGCCGGCCCGCATCATCTGCATTACACGGCACTGCCCGACTGGGCGCAGACGCTTGGCATGACGTTCTCGATCATGCTGTGGATGCCGTCGTGGGGCGGCATGATCAACGGCCTGATGACGCTATCGGGCGCCTGGGACAAGCTGCGCACCGACGCCGTCGTTCGACTGCTCGTCGTATCCGTCGCCTTCTACGGCATGTCGACGTTCGAGGGCCCGATGATGAGCATCAAGGCCGTCAATTCGCTCTCCCACTACACCGACTGGACCATCGGCCACGTGCATTCCGGCGCGCTCGGTTGGGTCGCGATGGTGTCGTTCGGAGCCATCTACTGCCTCGTGCCGTGGTTGTGGAACCGCAAGGGTCTGTATTCGATGCGGCTCGTCGAGTGGCATTTCTGGGTCGCGACCATCGGCATCCTGCTCTACATCACGGCGATGTGGGTGTCGGGCATCACGCAGGGTCTGATGTGGCGCGCCTACGACCGGCTCGGCTTCTTGCAGTACTCGTTCATCGAAACCGTCGAAGCGATGAAGCCCTACTACGTGATCCGCGCAGTCGGCGGCCTGCTGTTCGTCTTTGGCTCACTGATCATGGCCTACAACATCTGGCGCACGATCCGCGGCGACGAAGCCGTCGACCTTGCCGACCAGCCGCGCATCGCCGCTGCACCGGAACTCAGAGCCGTTGCGGCGGAATGATCGAAAGGGCACTCATGACACACGATCTATTCGAGAAGAACTCGTTGATCTTGCTGATCGGTATCCTGATCGTCGTATCAATTGGCGGCATTGTGCAGATCGCGCCGCTGTTCTGGGTCGAAAGCACGATCGAGAAGGTGAAGGGCATGCGCCCCTACACCCCGCTTGAACATGCCGGGCGCGACATCTACATCCGCGAAGGCTGCTACGGTTGCCACAGCCAGATGATCCGCACGTTACGCGACGAGGTCGAGCGATACGGCCACTATTCGCTCGCCGCCGAGAGCATGTACGACCATCCCTTCCAGTGGGGCTCGAAGCGGACCGGACCCGATCTTGCCCGCGTCGGCGGCAAGTACTCGGATCAATGGCAAGCAGAACATCTGATCAATCCCCGCAGCCTCGTGCCGGAGAGCATCATGCCGGGCTATCCATGGCTCGCCTCGACGCCGCTCCGCACGGACGACATCGAAGCACGCATCAAGACATTGAAAGCCGTCGGCGTGCCGTACACAGATGACATGCTGAAGAACCTGAAGGCCGATATTGCGGCCCAAGTAGAGCCTGACAGCCGGCCTGCGCGAGAGCTTTTGAAACGCTATCCGAAAGCCAAAGTCGGGAAATTCGACGGCCGCCCCGGAGCCGCTGTCTCGGAACTCGATGCGCTCGTAGCCTATCTGCAGATACTCGGCACACTCGTCGACTTCGCCAGCTTCGATGCCTCCGGCCCGAATCAGAGGTGATCAACATGCTGCTCTCGCTGAGCTATGAAACCGTCGCGACGTGGAGCCAGGTGGCCTCGTTGCTGATGTTCATCGCCATGTTCGCCGGGGTTCTTTTCTACGCACTGCGTCCAGGGAACGGGCCTCGCTTCGATGTCGTTCAACGGTGTGCCCTCGATCTCGGGCAATCCCAAACCGACAAGGGAGCCGGAACATGATCAAGCCCTCCGGTCGCGAGATCGACGCGGTGACGGGTGTCGAGACGACGGGCCATGAATGGGACGGCGTAAAGGAACTCAACAAGCCGCTGCCGAAGTGGTGGCTCTATACGTTCTATGCCAGCATTCTCTGGTCCATCGGCTATTGGGTCGTCTATCCGGCGTGGCCGACGGTCAACGGCTATACCAAGGGGCTGTGGGGCTACAGCCAGCGCGTAACGGTCGCCGCCGATATTCGCGACGCACGCGAGGCGCAGGCGGTTATGCGCACCAAGCTCGAGCACACGCCGCTTGGCGACGTCCGAGAGGATGCCGATCTCCTGCGCTTCGCGATGGCCGGCGGCGCAGCCGCATTCCAGACCAACTGCGCGCCATGCCATGGCCGAGGTGCTCAGGGTTTCGCCGGTTATCCCAACTTGAACGATGACGACTGGATCTGGGGTGGCACACTCGATGAGATCCAGACGACGCTTCAGCACGGCATCCGTTCTGCTGACGATAAGAAGACCCGCGACAGCACGATGCCGAAGTTCGGTCTCGACAAGCTGCTGAAGGATGTCGAGATCGACGACACGGCCGACTTCGTGCTGTCACTGGCGATGAAGGCTGGCGGGACGAGTGAAAACAAGGCCGGCCTCGAACGAGGCGCAAAAATATTCGCCGAGCAATGTGCAAGCTGTCATGGCGAGAAAGGCCTCGGCAAACAAGATCTGGGCGCGCCGAACCTCGTCGATGGCATCTGGCTCTATGGCGGGCAGAAGGCACAGGTGGTCGAGAGCATCCGCACTGGCCGCGGCGGCATGATGCCGGCGTGGGGCAGCCGTCTCGATGCGCTGACCATCAAATCGCTCACCGTCTATGTGCATAGTCTCGGCGGCGGCAAATGAGGAATACAGCGAAATGTGCGGATGCGGATGTCATCTGGCTGCAGCGCTTGCTGGCGCCAATGTGACCGCGCCGGCTCCGTTGAATGCCCAAGACGATACGGCGAGATGTTCGGACTTGCGGCGCGCCCGTGACTGGATGGAGCGCGCAAGCCAATTCGCCGGATCTCTGATCGCGAGATTGAAGCGTCATGACCGCGCTAAAGCCGAGTGACTTCATCCATGCCGAGCCGCAGACGGCAGCGCCCGGCATTGCGCGGCTCGATGTCTCCGCCGTCAACCGGCGCGAGACGCGCGAACTCTATGCGGCTCGTCAGAAAATCCATCCAAGGCGTGCGCGCGGCACCTTCCGCAACGTGAAATGGCTCGTGATGGCTGTCACGCTGGGGATCTACTACATACTGCCCTGGCTGCGCTGGCACCGGGGGCCAGATCTGCCCGATCAGGCGGTCCTGCTCGATATGGGTAACAACCGGTTCTTCGTCTTCTTTCTGGAGATCTGGCCGCAGGAGTTTTATTTCGTCACCGGCCTCCTGGTGCTGGCGGCGCTGGTGCTGTTTCTCATGACGTCGGCAGCCGGAAGGGTGTGGTGCGGCTACGCATGCCCGCAGACGGTGTGGACCGACTTGATGATCTCGGTCGAGCGCTTCTGGCAGGGCGACCGCAACGCGCGCATCAAGCTCGACAAGCAGTCGTGGGGCCCCTCGAAGATCTTCAAGAAGGGCATAACACATGTGTCGTGGCTCATGATCGGGCTCATGACGGGCGGCGCCTTCGTTTTCTATTTTCGCGATGCGCCGACCCTGGGCCGGGAATTGCTCACGGGAAACGCGCCCGCCATCGCCTACGTCTTTCTCGGCATCTTCACACTGACGACATATGTGCTCGGCGGTATCGCACGCGAGCAGGTCTGCATCTACATGTGCCCCTGGCCGCGCATCCAGGGAGCAATGGTCGATCAACACACGCTGCTTGTCAGCTACCGGACCGAGCGCGGCGAGCCGCGCGGCGCGCACAAGAAGGGCGATACCTGGGACGGGCGCGGCGACTGCATCGACTGTCGCGCATGCGTGGCCGTCTGCCCGACCGGCATCGACATCCGCGACGGCTCACAACTCGAGTGCATCCAGTGCGCACTGTGCATCGATGCCTGCAACGACATCATGGACAAGGTCGGCCGGCCACGCGGCCTCATCGCCTATGACACGATCGCCGCCAAGGAAGCAAGGGCGGAGGGACGGCACGAGCTGGTTCAACTCCTGCGTCCTCGTACGCTTCTTTATGCCGGCCTCATCGGCTTGGTCGGCGCCGTCATGCTCACAGCCTGGCTGATGCGCCCGGTGCTCGAAATCAACGTCATCCAGGACCGGAATCCGCCGTTCGTTCAGCTCTCCGATGGCGGCGTGCGCAACGCCTATGCGGTCAAGATCCTGAACAAGCTGCACGAGCCACGGTCCTTCCAACTCAAGTTGCGTGGGCTGGATGGCGCGCACCTGAGCATCATCGGCATGGATGGTGGCAATCCCATCATTCAAGTCCCGACCGACGAACTGAGGGAGTTGCGCGTTCTGGTCACGCTGCCACCCGCCGCCGCCGCCCGCCTGGTCGATACGATCACACCATTCAGCTTGGTCGTTCGCGATGTCGACGCGACGCGGGAAACGGTGCGCCTGACCAAATTTCACAAGCCGTGAGAACAAGGAGGTCACATGAGCACGACAATACTACCAGCGTCGAAGCGTGATTTCGAACTGCAGGGAAGGCACGTGCTCGCTGCGTTTATCGCATTCTTTGCCGTCGTATTCGCAGTCAACGGCGTTTTGCTGTTCAAGGCGCTGGCGACCCACAGCGGTATCGTTGCGAACGAGCCCTACCGCAAGGGCCTTGCCTACAATGTCCGCATCTCGGCGGATGAGCAGCAGGCCGCACTTGGATGGAAAGCAGAAATCGCGCTCGACCGGACTGGCCAGGTTTCACTGATGATTTCAGACAGCTCCGGCCGGCCCGTGAGCGGCCTGCGTATTGCGGGCAGTCTCGGCCGCCCAACAACAGAACGTCACGACTTGAAGGTCGTCTTCGCCGAGCCGGAACCAGGACGCTATCTGGCGGTAACCAAGACGATTGATCCTGGCGCCTGGCTCCTCGTGATCGAGGCACGGACAAGCTCCAGCGCGGCAACCCCATCCGGCGATCCGGTTTTCCGGCAAAGGAGGAAGCTGTGGCTCAAGCCCTGATGCCGTCGACCGCAGTGCTCGACCACGTGCCACCCGCTGGTGCCGGGCAACCCAGTTCTGCCGCCCCGGCCACCACCACACTGGTGATCGAGAACATGCACTGCGGCAGCTGCATATCGAAGGTCGAGGCGGCACTCGGCGCCGTGCCGGGTGTTACAAAGGCGCGTGCAAATCTTTCGATCAAGCGGGTCGTTGTGACGCACAGCCCTCTGGCAACTGATGCCCTTGCGCTTCTCGGCGCGCTCGATAGAGCGGGCTTCAAGGGAGCGGAGCTGGCCGCGGAAAGCACCGCGCGTGAACCATCCCTCGATGACAGTTACTTGAAGCGCATAGCCGTCGCCGGCTTTGCGGCGGCCAACATCATGCTGCTGTCGGTCTCGGTGTGGTCGGGTGCCAGCGGCGATATGCCGGCCTCGCTGCAGACACTGTTTCATTGGCTCTCGGCGTTGATCGCGTTGCCGGCGGTCGCCTATGCCGGCCAACCATTCTTCCGCTCGGCTCTTACGGTGTTGAAGGCCAGGCGGGTCAACATGGATGTGCCAATCTCCCTCGGCGTCACACTGACGACCGGCATGAGCATCTTTCAGACTGTGCGCGGCAGTGAACAGGTCTACTTCGACGCCGCCGTCATGCTGCTGTTTTTCCTCCTCATCGGGCGCGCGCTCGACGAGCGCATGCGTGCGCGAGCGGCAAGTGCTGCTTCGGATCTGCTGCGTCTTCGAGCCACCACGGCAACCGTGATTGGCGAAGACGGCGGTACGAAGCGCATCACCGCAAGGAGCCTCATGCCAGGTATGCATGTGTTGACTGCATCCGGCGAACGCTTCCCAGTCGATGGACGTATCTTCTCCGGCGATGGCGAAATCGACGAGAGCCTGATCACCGGCGAGACGCGTCCTCGCTCGATCGTGCCGGGCGACGCAATCTATGCGGGCACTGTCAATCTCGGCCAATCCATAATCGTTGAGGCCCTGGCAACGGAAGACAGCACGCTAGTTGCCGAGATCGGTCGATTGATGGCGGCGGCCGAGCAGGGCCGCTCGTCCTATGTCCGCCTTGCGGATCGCGCGGCTCGACTGTATGCACCAGCAGTACACGCACTCGGACTTGCGACGTTTCTCGGCTGGATTGTACTAGGTCACGGCTGGGAGCAGGCGCTGACAGCTGCAATCGCCGTCCTAATCATCACGTGCCCCTGTGCGCTGGCCTTGGCGGTACCAGCAGTGCAAGTGGCCGCAACAAGTCGGCTGTTTGGCCGGGGCGTCCTCCTCAAGGTGCCGGATGCTCTGGAGCGGCTCGCCGAGATCGACACGGTTGTCCTCGATAAGACGGGTACGCTGACGATCGGTGAGCCGACTCTTGCCGCGACGACACCTGTGAGCGATATGACCCTGCAGCGGGCCGCGACGCTCGCCATTGCGAGTCGCCACCCCTACGCTCGCGCCATCGTGCGTGCCGCCAAGTCGCGAGGGCTCGAGGTCCCGACGACATCCGGCGTTGTCGAAACCGCCGGTTGCGGGTTGGCACGGACGACACAAGATGTCGAGGAGCGGCTTGGCTCGGCGCGCTGGTGCGGAGCCGTGGCAGGAGACACAGCGGCACTTTGGTATCGCGCACCCGGCGAGGCGCCGGTCCGGTTTGATCTCACCGACAAAATGCGGCCGGATGCCAGGACGGTCATCGCCGTCTTGAAAGCGGCCGGTCTCTCGGTCGAGCTGCTATCAGGTGACCGGACGGCCGAAGTTGAACGGATCGCCGGTGAGATCGGCATCAGCCAATACGCCGGTGAGTTGCTGCCCGCGCAAAAGCTATCGCGGATCGATGAACTCAAGGCGGCGGGCCACCGTGTCCTGATGATCGGCGACGGTCTCAACGACGCACCTGCGCTGGCTGCGGGGCATGCTTCCTTGTCGCCCGCGACGGCGATCGACATTGCTCAAACCGCGGCGGACGCCATAATTCAGGGCGAGGCTCTGGCGCCGGTCATCGAAATCCTGTCGGTTGCGCGCGAGGTGCGTCGCATGTCGCTGCAGAACTTCGCCATCGCCATCGGCTACAACGTCATCTTCGTACCGTTGGCGGTTGCGGGCCTCGTGACCCCTTTGATTGCAGCGGCCGCGATGTCGGCATCGTCGATCGCCGTTACTGCCAACGCCATCCGCCTCACGTCGAAACGACTGAGCCTTGCACGTAGGAGCTTCACGCCATGACAGCACTCGCGTGGCTCATTCCATGTGCATTGGCTCTCGGTGGATTGGGGCTGGCCGGCTTTCTGTGGTCGTTGCGGAGCGGCCAGTTCGATGATCTGGAAGGGGCAGGCTGGCGCGCGCTCGACGATCGAAGGCTTGGCGAGGCAACCCCTGCCATCGGAGAAAGTCAACGGGCGCTGACGCCAGACCCCGACGCAACGTCGACGACGTCGCGGTAGGCATGCCAGGTCGCGTGCCCGATCAGCGGGAACGCCAATACCAAGCCCGCCCCGAGGGTTGCAATGCCGAGCGCGACGAAGCCGGCGATCAGTACCGCCCACAAGGCCATCGGCTTCGGGTTGGCTGCGACCGCGCGCGCGCTGGTCATCATGGCGGTGATCACGTCCGCCTGACGTTCCATCAGGAGCGGCACTGAAATCGCCGACAGCACGAAAACGACAACCGCCAGTGCCGCGCCAACCGCAGTGCCGATCACGAGCAGTGCGAGACCATGCGCCGTAAACAGTAACTCCGGTACGAATGCGTGAACCGACGGCAGCGCCCTGGTGCCGAAGAAAAGCATGAACAGCAGAAAGGCAATCCGCAGCCAGATGAGATACACGATTAGTAGCACCGCTGCAAAGGGACCAATTCGCCCAGCTGACCCGAGTGCGGCACGGATCGTTGCAACGAGAGTGACCGACTCACCGGCAGCCAGAAGGCGGCTCTTCTCATAGAGCCCCACTGCAAGCAGCGGACCAACCAGCAGCAGCCCGCCAGCCAGAGCGGGAACGAGCGCCTCGAGCCCAAGCATCCATAGCCCAGCAACCAAAAGCAGAGTCGCAAGCCACGTGGAGGCTCCATAGGCGAGACTGACTGCAGGCTTGTTCCACAAATCCCGCCAGCCCGCGGACAACCAGATCCACGGTTGGTCGAATGGAACAGTACGAATCTCGAACAAGCCATCCCCCGAACTGCTGTTCGGCTTCGACTGCGAATGTTGCGGCTCAGTTGCGGTCATGCGCGTCCCTCGTTGCTCCACCCAGGTCTCCGCTGCTTCGAGCCAAGCCCTGACCGATCAATCCATATCGACGACGGAGCGCACGAAGAAGGTGCGCATGGCCCCGTCATGCTCCCGAATCGAAACGTACTCTCCGGGCAGGAAGACGTGGGCATCGAAACGGTAGCCGGCCTCGTCATCGAAGGCCAATCCGTGAATGTCGTAGTGAAAGGCCCAGGAGCCGCCCGGCTTGCGTACGACGTGGCCAACTTCATCGGCTTCGTGCGCCCAGAAGCGCCGCACGCGGCAGCGGTCGCGCAGGGCCTTCCATTCATTGGTGATGATGTGACCCTTCGTATCGATCGGCGCAATGAAATCGTAGCCACGCTCGCGACTGCCGTTTGGAAACTCCTGGTCACGGGCCAATTCAAGGCGGACACGTTTAAGGTTCAACGAGGTGGTCATGGGCGCGACCTCGGATTAGTGAGAAAACAGAACTGGCACGGTCATGTGCTGCAGCAAGTGGCGAGTTGCACCGCCGAATACGAACTCTCGCAATCGTGAGTGGCCGTAGGCTCCCATCACCGCCAGATCAACATGCTCAGCCGCAATAGCGGCAGCGATCGTGGCTCCGACCGCAGACTTGTCCACGGTCACCGTTTTGAGCGTCACGCTCACGTCATGGCGCGCTAGCGCGGCCGCGATCGAGGTGTCGGGCAAGGGCGTGGAGGTTCCTTCCGCATCCGTCTGCTCGGCGCAGAGAACCGTAACCTTCCTGGCGGCCTTGAGCAGCGGAAGCGCATCGAACACGGCGCGTGCTGCCTCGCGCTTGCCATTCCACGCGATCAGCACGTGACGATTGAGAAGGCTGCGCTCACCAGCCAGTGGAACGGTAAGGACCGGGCGTCCACTTTCCATTACCAAGCGCTCCGGGAAGCCGAGCATGTTGCTGATCTCCAATTGCCGCTCTCGCTGGCTGGCAACGATCAAGTCGGCGGCGCGGCTGTGCTGTTGGACGAGCGCACCGATATCGTCGCGGCCCCTGGGCTTCAACAGCCGAAGTTCGGCCACGAAACTCGCACCTTTCGTCATTTCCTCGAACGTCGTCGTGATCCGCTCGCAGACGAGCCGCTCTTGCTGATTGATCCGGCCGACGACCCCGCTAGCACCTGGCGCTGTCGGCACATAGATGAGGCCGGGCGAGACATGCAGGCCGATGAGACGGGCGCCGAAGCGCTGAGCCAATGCAATGGCCGGTTCCAGGACGCGCGCGGTGCCAGCTTCGTCATGCAGATGCACAGTGATTGTCTTATAGCTCATGTTTTTGCCTCGACAGGTTCAATGGGACATCAGAACAGGGATCTGCATCGACTCCAGAACCGTGCGGGTCGCTCCACCGAATACGAATTCCCGCAAACGCGAATGGCCATAGCAACCCATGACTAGAAGATCGCATTTTCGGTCAGCAGAGGTGGCGAGCAAGGTCCGGCCGACGCCGCCCGAGCCATGCTCGGCGTTGAGTGCCGTGCATTTCACTCCGTGGCGCGCCAACGTCGCGCAGATGTCCGCAGTCGATGCGCTGAGAGCACCAGGACGACCATCGGCACCATCTACGCGCATGACGATCACCTGCTCGGCATGCTTCAGCACGGGAAGCGCGTCGAACGTGACCCGCGTGGCCTCCCGCGTTCCGTTCCAGGCAAGCAAAATGCGTTTGCCGACAGTTTCGAAGTGTCCGGCGTTAGGCACCAGCAGGACCGGCCGTCCGCCTTCGACGATCAGGCGATCACCGACGTCGTGATAGTAGGAGCCCGCCCAATCTGCGTTGGTCTGACTGGCGATAATCAGATCTGCGCATCGCGCCAGCGCACCTATGCGCTCAGCAACCGAGTCATGCAGCGCATCCTCCTCGCGCCACTCTGTGACCAGCGCCCGCCCCGCAGTGGCCTCGGCAAAGGCCGATTTAATGCGGTCCAGTTCGCGCTGGTATTCGTTGCGATGCTCGTCGATGACCACCGCGTCACCGCTGCCAGGCGCGCCGGTCGGCACGACGTAGACCGGCGGCAACGCCGACGCACCGATCAAGTGGCAATTCCAGCGCTCGGCCAGCGCGATCGCGGGAGTAAGCAAGCGCATCATCCGTCGCTCGTCGTTCAGATGCACGAGAATAGTTCGATACGTCATCATGGGCTCCAAAGTTGGACCATTGCGATCGGCCGCCCCATTATGGGCAGTCCAAATTGAATGCGCCTTGACCTGGGACAAACGCTGACGATCCGCTGTGCGTTCCAAAGGTCAGCCGTTCAGCGCATTCGAATGATCGCGAGGGTAATGGTGCAATGCATTGAGCAGCGTCAGCCCATGCCCGCGGTCGCCGGGCGCCTAGGCGAGACGCACGTCATCAACGATCATGGAACAGATCTCACTCAGGTCATCTTCTTGAACAAGTGTTTGGCCGATACTCCGATCCGCCGCTGCTAGCTGTCATTGACCTGAATCAACAGTGCTCAGAGCCTGATGGAAGAATATTGCCGGGCTTCATGACATCCCCAACCTTGCACGGAGCAACAAGCCAGCCTCATATTGCGATCATGGAACAATCGAAAGCGAGTATCTCATTATCGGAAGCCCGTTGGGCAGCCATTGTCGAAAGCGCCGACGATGCGATTATTTCGATCGATGAGCACCAGCGCATCACTATATTCAATCACGGCGCTCAGATTACCTTTGGCTACACGCCAGCGGAAATCATCGGCCAGCAGTTGTCCGTCCTCCTGCCCAGTCAATCCCGATCGGCGCACGTAGCGCATGTCGAAGGGTTTGCGAATTCCGCTGTGAGGTCGCGCCGCATGGGAGAACGCAGCCGGGTGGCCGGCCGCCGCAAGGATGGTACGGAGTTTGCCGCCGAAGCATCGATCTCCAAGATCGTCGGCCCCTCCGGCACCATCTTCACGGCCATACTCCGGGATATCACGCAGCGCGAGGAAGCTTCGCGGATGTTGCACGCGCAGGCCGCAGAGCTCCGGGAAGCGCACGAACGGATTAAGCTGGCAATGACAGCGACGGGACTCGGATTGTGGGAACGCGATCTGATGTCCAACATGGTGACATGGTCGGATGCGATGTACCGGATTTTTGGCCGCGACCGGGGCGAGTTCGACGGCACCCCCAATGCCGTGTTGAGCTTCGTGCATCCGGACGACCGTTCGGAATTCCGGGGCACGTTCGAGAACGCAATCGAGAACCGGCGCAGCACGTTCGAGCACGAGGCACGGATCGTCCGGCCAAACGGAAAGGTTCGCTGGATCTATCAACGCGCCTTGATGCGTGCAGACCCCGATGGCAACCCGGCTGAGATTTTGGGAGTCGCCCTCGACATCACGGATCGTAAGCGTCTCGACGAACTTGCACGACAGCAGGCCCTCGTGCAGTCCCAGAAAATGGAGGCAGTTGGTCAGCTCACGGGTGGCCTGGCGCACGACTTCAATAATCTTCTGACAGTCATAATCGGCAACCTCGAATTGCTCGACATGAAGTTGGAGGACCCCGCCTCCCGTGATCTTATCCGCCGCGCCGACGAGGCGGCGAGGATGGGCGCCCGCTTGACTGGCCGTCTGCTGACATTCAGCCGCAAACGCCGCCTTCAGCCCACTGTGCTCAGTTTGAACGAGACAATCGTCAATATGATGGAGCTGCTTGATCGGTCCCTCGGTGAAATCGTCAAGGTGAACTCTCAGTTGGCATTCGGACTATGGTTGACCCGCGTCGATGCCAGCGAGATCGAGAATGCCGTCCTGAACCTCGCCATTAATGCCCGGGACGCCATGCCGAGTGGCGGCACGATTCTGATCGAGACCAGCAATGTCACTCTGGCGGCTAGCGATATCGTTCAATCCGAGGACACCGCGCCTGGCGACTACGTAAAGCTCGCCATCTCGGACACGGGCACAGGGATGTCGCCTGAAGTCGCAGCCCGCGCCTTCGAGCCATTCTTCTCGACCAAGGAACCCGGTCGCGGCACCGGGCTTGGCCTCAGCACGATCTATGGCTTCGTCAAGCAGTCGGGAGGATTTGCGGCGATCTATAGCGAGCTGGGGAAGGGCACCGTCGTAAATTTGTACCTGCCCCGTGACCAATCAGGTGCCCAGATCCAGTCCGCGTCCGCACTGGTTGGCGAGACTGTGAGGCCGGTCGATGAGACCATTCTCGTTGTCGAGGACAACGCACAATTGCGCGAATTGGCAGTCCGGCGCCTTGGGCCGCTCGGCTACAAGCTCGCCACCGCCGCAAGCGGCCCTGCTGCCATCGCGTACTTGGACAAGGGGCAGCCAGTTGATCTCGTATTCACGGATGTGGTCATGCCGGGTGGTATGTCTGGCTTGGATCTGATGCGATGGTTGAATGAACATCGACCCGATGTCAGGGTGCTTCTGACATCGGGATTCGCAGCCGAATTGGTAAGTGAGACGGCAGGCGCAGGCGTCGACGCACCGTTGTTGCGCAAGCCGTATACCCAAGCCGAACTCGCAGCGGCTGTGAGAGAGACCCTCAGGGGTCGTCCTCAGGGCGAGCGCACTTCGGCAGCGAAGACATAGCCCACGCCACGAACTGTTTTTATCAGACGCGGATTGTCGACATCCTGTTCCATCTTCTTCCGCAGCCGGCCAACGAGCGTGTCGATCGATCGATCGAGGGGCGACCAATCATGGCCCTTCAGTAGATCCATGATGCTATCTCTGGACAGCACCCTGGTCGGCCGCAAGACAAACATGTGCAGCAAGTTGAATTCCGCGGTTGTAAGGGCGACGACATCCCCACTCGAGGTCTTGAGCTCTCGCGAACCAGCGTCGAGCGTGAAGCCATCAAACGTAAACGCCGTGCGGCGCCCGGACGCCGTAGCGTGTGCCGGCATTCCAACTTCCGATGCGTCATACCGGCGCAACACAGCGCGCACGCGTGCCAGCACCTCGCGCAAATGAAATGGCTTCACGATATAATCGTCGGCGCCTAGCTCGAGTCCAACCACCCGGTCGATCGGGTCGTCCTTGCCCGTCACCATGATGATTGGCATAGTCCGTTGGGATCGAGTTTCGCGCGCCAGCGCCAGTCCATCCTCGCCGCCGAGATTAAGGTCGAGCGTAATGAGGTCGACGGGCGTTGCCTCGAGGAGTGTCCGCATTTCCCGACCGTTGGCCGCTTCGCTGACCTGATAGCCCTCCAACTCGAAGCAGCGCTTCAGAAGCGAGCGCACCTCGGCGTCGTCATCGACAACTAGAATTTGGATCGTTGCTGGTGAATTCATGGCGGTTTCGGAAAACTCCAGCGTTGTGAACAGGTTGTCGGATACCTGCTCGAATGTTCGTATCTGTTACAGACTATCACAATCGGTTACAGAAACGGCAAGGGGCAGCGGCAATCAACTGCTTTGATCTTCCTCGTTCGACAAGCCAATCAGTCGACGGAGACCGGATCATGCTCGCTGGTGCACGGACGATCACTGGCTACCAAGCCATAACTGTACCCTTCCCAGTCCCTCAACGCACACGCGAGAGCAGGTGTCCGCTAACCGACCGAATCGCGGCGGCACCGATCAAGCGGCGCGCCCGCAAAGAGCATCTCTACTTCGACGGCGACAGCAAAACTCACGTCTACATGATCGAAGCCGGCACGGTGCTGGTCTATAAGATCCTCCCGGATGCCAAGCGGCAGATCGTCGACATTGCGTTTCCCGGCGACCTGATAGGGCTCGGCGCACGCGGCGCGCATACCTTCAATGCCCAAGCCGCCGAAGCGACACGAGTCCGCTGCCTAGCAGTCGGCCAGTTGCACGAGCTGGCTCAACGCGACGCGAGCGTGGCAATGAAACTGTACGATGCCATCGCAACCGAACTCGATGCTACGCGCAACCATCTGCTCTCTATTGGCTATCGCGATGCGACCAGCCGTGTTGCAAGCTTCCTTCGTGCCGTCGCTCAGCGCTACGAGCGTCGCGGCTGCGACGCCACTGAATTCGTGCTGACGATACGACGCGCCGACATTGCCGACTTCCTGGGTCTGACAATCGAGACCGTCAGTCGCAGCTTCAGCAAGCTCAAAGCAGATGGCGTGATCGACCTCGATCATGGCGGATATGTCCAAATACTGGATCCGTTGGCCCTGGAAAATGCGGCCCACGGCCGAAGCAGGCCCCGACCACCTGCGTGATGCGCGGTGGAT
>JANMNO010000152.1:0-8061 GCA_031374115.1 Hyphomicrobiaceae bacterium
CCGTTCACCACTTCGCGCTCTACTTCTCGATCACGCCCATGATGTCGCTCTCCTTCATGATGAGGAGATCCTTGCCGTCGATCTTGACTTCGGTGCCGGACCACTTGCCGAAAAGGACTTTGTCGCCCTTTTTGACATCAAGCGGAACGAGCTTGCCGGCTTCGTCACGGGCTCCAGGGCCAGCGGCGATGATTTCGCCCTGCATGGGCTTCTCGGCTGCGGTGTCGGGAATAATGATGCCGCCAGCCGACTTGGTCTCGGCGTCAGTACGCTTGACGACCACACGGTCGTGGAGGGGACGGAATTTCATGGGCAACTCGTAAACCTTATCTGGTTGCGGGGTTATTCTTGCAGTTAGCACTCATGAAAGTTGAGTGCTAACGATCGCTCAATATGCGGTCGGCCATGAGCTGTCAAGCCCGGGTAGAGAAACCAACCCGCACCTCTTGCAGCAATCCATAGGGGTGCCTACTTATAGTTCGGTTTTACCGAACAACCGAATAATCATGGAGCGTGCCTTGACTCTGAAACCCCTATTTACGCCGGCCAATCTCGGCGCGATCGAGATAGCCAATCGCATCGTTATGTCACCTCTGACCCGCTCCCGGGCCGACGCCAAGGGAGTGCCGGCGCCGTTCGCGGCAACCTACTATGCGCAGCGCGCAACCGCTGGATTGATCGTCTCCGAAATGACGCAAATTTCTCACGAAGGCATGGGTTACGCACGGACACCGGGAATTCATCAAGCGGCGCAAGTCGAGCGCTGGTTGCCGATCACCGAGGGGGTGCACAAAGCCGGCGGCAAAATCGTCCTCCAGCTTGGCCACGTGGGACGGATCGCGAGCGCGCTAAACCGGCCGGTGGCGGCAGATGTGGTGTCAGCCAGTGCCGTCAAGGCGCCCGGTCAGATGTATACCGATAGCGATCAGATGGTCGATCACGACACTCCCCGCGCCCTGGAGACTGACGAAATCACGCGGATTGCGCACGATTACGCCAACGCCGCTGCAAACGCGATCACAGCCGGCTTCGACGGCGTGGAGTTTCATTCCGCCAATGGTTACCTACCGCAGCAATTTCTTTCGACGAATGTCAATCAACGCACCGACAAGTATGGCGGCTCGATCGCCAACCGCATCCGCATGCCATTAGAGGCGCTGGCAGCAATAATCGATAAGATTGGAGCGGATCGCGTCGGCATTCGGGTCAGTCCTGGTCATACGTTCAATGGCATCGAGGAAACCGACGCTGCGGAACTTTATGCTGCCTATTACGCCGCGCTCGACAAACTGGGTCTCGCTTACCTGCACGTCATGCGTCCGTTCATGAACGCGGTGAATGTCGATCCGGTTGTGGAGGCGCGAAAAATCTATCGCGGGAAGCTCATCGCGGCGAGCGGTTATGACGGAGAAACCGCGGCAGCACTTGTGAAGGCGGGCGGCGCCGATTCGGTCGCTTTCGGTAGGGCCTACATCGCCAATCCCGATCTCGTGGCCCGCTTCCGCGAAAGTCTGGCCATCGCCAAAGCCGACGATGCGACGTTCTACACGCCAGGCGAAAAAGGCTACACGGACTATCCGGCATTGGCCGCCTGACCGTCGAGGCCCGCCTCAACCGATGGGCCTTGCATCGACAAACCTCGCCAATGCAACGCCGGCTGATCGTCAATGCCAGCGGCATGACATCAAATTTCCACTTAGTGCTGCATAATGTACCATGGCTTGTATTCCAGTTCGGCCACGGAGAGGCAAAAATGCGACTGAAAACGCTCATCCTGAGCATGCTCATCGGCTTAATTGCGCCGCTAGATTTGGCCAGTGCGCAACGCTCGCAGCCCTCTCGCCCGGCGGTCGCCGATAGCTGGGAACTGCTCGGCGAGCAAACGGTCGCCTTTGGCGTCGACAACGACAGCATCGTGGTCAACCAGGACGAGGAATGGTTCCGCAATCGCGCCTTCAAGCAACTGCGCTTCGTCGCCGAGCGCAACGACGTCTATATGGTGTCGATCCGGATCGTCTATATCAACGGCTATAGCGAGGACATCGCGACCGACAGGCTGATCCGCCGCGGCAGTCAGTTGGCGGTCGATCTGCGCGGCGAGCGCAGCTTTCTGAAGCAGATCGACATGCGCTATCGCGGCAACTTTGGCATCTCGTTCGGTGGTGGCGGCATTCGCGTGGACCAAGCCGTGGTGAAGGTCTACGGCGAGCGCGTGCAGCGCCGGCCAGAGCCGCTGGCCGAAGCGCCCGTGATCGATCGCAGCGGTTGGAGCGAGATCGACACCAAGCGGTTCGCCACCGGCAGCAACCGGGTTGTGTTTTCCTCGCGCCGCGGTGACGGCCGGTTTGGCCAGATCCGCCTCAAAGCCATCAATGAGCCCGTTCGTATTCGGGACGTTCAGATCCGCTTCCGCAACGGCGAGATCCAAACGGTGCCAATCGATAGCCGTCTTGAAGGCGGCGACGAGACGCGCGTGATCGACCTGGCCGGCGAGCAGCGCTTCCTCGATACCGTGACTGTCAATCTTGAACCGCGGCGGCGGCCGGGAAGTATCGAGCTGCAGCTGATCGGTTTACGCCGGTCAGGTGGCCCTGAAGCGCCGGCCGGTGACGACATCTACACCCGTCGCGGTTGGGTCTTGCTCGGCGAGCAGACCGTCGGCTTCACTGTCGATCGTGACGTGATCAACGTCGGGCAGCCGGAAGAGTGGTTCCGTGAGCGCCGCTTCCGCAGGCTGCATCTGATTGCTCAGCGCAACGACGTTTACATGCGGTCGGTACGCATCTCCTACCTCAATGGCTATGTCGAAGACGCCACTATCGATCGGCTCGTTGCCGCCGGCACTGACACCGCCATCGAGCTTGGCGGCGAGCGCAGTTACATCCGGCAGATCGAACTGGTGTACCGCACACGCCCGAATTACCGTGGCCAGGCGGTCATGAGGGTCTACGGCGAGCCGATACGCCGGTAATCAAAAGGGCACGAACTAACGGGGATAGTTACCGTTGCGGCGGTAATTGTCCCCTTTGTCGTTCTGGTCATTAGCTGTCGAACACGAACGCGTGAACCGGCCGGTACGGTGAAACTTCGCCGGTCGTCCCTCGTAGCTCCTCACATCTCCAGCGTAGGAGTGTCCAACTAGGAGCACGTCATGGTTCTCAACATCACGAAGAAAGTCACGCGTGGCCTCGGCGCTGCGTCCTTCACCCTTGGTATAATGCTCGCACTGGTCAACCCAGCACCGAGCTTCGCTCAAAAAACCGTCATGGTCGGTGGCGCACCGATGTATCCAACGAAAAACATCATAGAGAACGCCGTCAATTCCAAAGATCACACCACCCTCGTCGCGGCCGTCAAGGCCGCGGGCCTGGTCGATACGCTGAGCGGTCCCGGCCCGTTCACGGTCTTCGCACCGACCAACAAGGCGTTCGGTAAACTCCCGGCCGGCACTGTGCCGACGCTTTTGAAGGCGGAGAACAAGCCGAAGCTGTCCGGCGTTCTCACCTACCATGTCGTTTCAGGACGTCTGGATGCGGCTGAGTTGATGAAGCGCGTGAAGGACGGCGGCGGCAAGGCAACGTTGAAAACCGTCAACGGCGCGACCCTCACCGTGATGAAGAGCGGGGCCAACGGCCTCGTCATCACCGATGCCAAGGGCGGCAAGTCCAAGGTGACGATTGCCAACGTCACGCAGTCGAACGGCGTGATCCATGTGGTCGATAGCGTCATGTTGCCGGGTTAGGCACGCCATTTTTTTCCAGATCCCTCCACGATTTGAGGCCAGTTCCCTCGACCCGGTCTCGGTCGTGGTTGGTGCCAGCCCTGTCCGCCGAGCCCTCCGGCTCTGGCGGGCAGGGTTTTTCATTCCGGGGACAGTTACCGATTTCGGCCGCCGGGGTGTGAGCACTCTCATTCGTGCCGATCGGTAACTGGCCCCGTCTGCGCTTGGCCCCGTCACCTCTTGGCAGCTACGCCGCAACCCGTTATGTGTCGGCCGTGAGAAGACATGCCGCAGTGCAACCCCTGGCGTTTCGCGCCGAGGGCTGACACAACTGCGGCATTGGTGTTTGAAAAATCGGATGATTCTGAAAGGGATTGTCGAAACACTCACGCCGGATACGAAGTCAGCAGGCGGGCGAACATGCCGAAGCAACTGATCATCGACGGAATACCGATCGAGGTCGAAGACGGATTGACGCTGATCCAGGCGTGCGAGCAGGCGGGCGTCGACGTGCCCCGCTTCTGCTATCACGAGCGCCTGTCAATCGCGGGCAACTGCCGCATGTGCCTGATCGAAGTGCAAGGCGTGCCAAAGCCGGTGGCATCCTGTGCCATGGGCGTCAACGATCTGATGCCGAACAAAGATGGCAGCCCCAAGATCATCAGTACGTTGACGCCGATGGTGAAAAAGGCGCGCGAAGGTGTGATGGAGTTCCTGCTCCTCAATCATCCGCTTGATTGTCCGATCTGTGATCAAGGCGGCGAGTGCGATCTGCAGGATCAGGCGATGGCATTCGGCGTCGGCGGGTCGCGGTTCGCCGAGAACAAGCGCGCCGTCGAGGACAAGAACCTCGGGCCGCTGATCAAGACCGCGATGACGCGTTGCATCCAATGCACCCGCTGCGTCCGCTTCATGACCGAGGTCGCAGGCGTGGAGGAACTCGGCGCCATCGGTCGCGGCGAAGACATGGAGATCACGACCTACCTCGAGAAGGGCATGCTCTCCGAGATGAGCGCCAACGTGGTCGATCTGTGCCCGGTCGGTGCGCTCAATCACCGGCCCTGGTCGGGCAAGATCCGGCCGTGGGAGCTGACGAAAACCGAATCGATCGACGTGATGGATGCGGTTGGCTCGGCCATTCGCGTCGACACGCGCGGGCGCGAAGTCATGCGGGTCCTGCCGCGCAACAATGACGCCGTCAACGAGGAGTGGATCTCCGATAAGACCCGCCACGTTGCCGATGGTCTGCGCACCCAGCGGCTGGATCAGCCTTATGTGCGCGTCAACGGCAAGCTGCAGCCCGCAAGCTGGGCCGAGGCGTTTGCCGCGATCGCCGCCAAGCTGAAGACGGTTTCACCGGTCAAGGTCGGGGCCATCGCCGGCGATCTCGCCGGTGCCGAAGAGATGTTCGCGCTCAAGGATTTGATGACGCGGCTTGGTGTCGGAAACCTCGACTGCCGGCAGGATGGCGCCAAGCTCGACCCGGCGCTGGGCCGTGCTTCCTACCTGTTCAATGGCACGATCGAGGGCATCGAGCAGGCCGACGCGATCATGCTGATCGGCTGCAATCCACGGCTTGAAGCGGCGGTCCTTAACACCCGCATTCGCAAGCGCTGGCGCCAGGGCAATCTGTTGCTCGGCGTCGTCGGCGAAAAGGTCGACCTCGGATATTCGTACGCTTATCTGGGTGCCGGGCCTGAGAGCCTCGCCAAGTTCGTCGATCATGCGCCGGTGAAAAAAGAGCGGCCGATGTTCATCGTCGGGCCCGGTGCATATGCGCGCGCCGATGGCGCTGCCGTCATGGCGATGGCCGCCCAGGCCGCATTGTCGGTCGGCGTCGTCAAGGATGGTTGGAACGGATTGTGCGTGTTGCATACGGCGGCCGCGCGCGTTGCCGGTCTCGATCTTGGGTTCGTGCCTGCTGCGGGCGGTCGCGATGTGGCCGGGATGCTGAAGTCCGACATGCAGGTTGTGTACCTGCTCGGTGCCGATGAGGTAGCCGTGCCGGCGGGTCCGTTCGTGATCTATCAGGGCACCCACGGCGATCGTGGTGCCCATCGCGCGGACGTGATTTTGCCAGCTGCGGCCTACACCGAAAAGAGCGCGACGTTCGTCAATATGGAAGGCCGCGCGCAGTTGACCGAGAAGGCTGCGTTCCCACCCGGGCAAGCCAAGGAAGATTGGACGATCCTGCGCGCGCTATCGGAGGTTTGCGGCCACACCCTTCCCTACGACAATCTGAAGGCACTGCGAGCCGCCATGTATCGGGCGGCACCGGCGCTAGCGCGCATCGGCATGGTGACACCGGCGCCGGCCGATGGCATCGAAGCACTCGCGAAACGTGGAGGGAAGGCCGGTACCGAACCTTTGCGCTCACCGATCACGGATTTCTATCTTACAAACCCGATCTCGCGGGCTTCCGCAATCATGGCTGAGCTCTCGGCACTGAAAGCCAATCTGGTTGCCAGCGGCACCCGGCAGGCTGCGGAATAGGAATTGAACGATGCTGCAATCCGCCGAAGCCTTCTTCTGGGACTACGCGCTGCCCGTGCTCAAGATTGCGGGGCTGAGCGCGCTGCTGATGACAATCCTGCTGATCATTATCGCCTTTCTGCTGTTGTTCGACCGCAAGGTTTGGGCCGCAGTGCAGCTGCGCAAGGGTCCGAACGTCGTCGGCCCGTTTGGATTGTTGCAGTCGTTCGCCGACTTGCTGAAGTTCGCTCTGAAAGAGCCGCTGATCCCGGCCGGCGCTGACAAGGGGGTGTTCCTTCTGGCTCCGCTTGCGACCGCCATGTTCGCCCTCGCCGCCTGGGCCGTCATTCCGGTCAACGAGAACTGGATGGGCAAGTGGGTGATGTCCGATCTGAACGTCGGCATCCTCTATGTGCTGGCGATCTCCTCGCTCGGCGTCTACGGCATCATCATGGGTGGCTGGGCCTCGAACTCGAAGTACCCGTTCATGGGCGCGCTGCGGTCGGCGGCTCAAATGGTGTCGTACGAAGTCTCGATCGGCTTCGTGATCATCTGCGTCTTGCTGTGCGTCGGCTCGCTCAATTTGACAGACGTCGTCAATTCTCAAAGGGCCGGCATCGGCACCCGCATCGGCCTGCCGTCGACGATGCTCGACTGGTACTGGCTGCCGCTGTTCCCGATGTTCGTCGTTTTCTTTATCTCGGCGCTGGCCGAAACCAACCGGCCGCCATTCGATTTGCCTGAGGCAGAATCGGAGCTCGTTGCCGGGTTCATGGTCGAATACTCATCGACGCCATACCTGCTGTTCATGCTGGGCGAGTACGTCGCGATCGTCACCATGTGCGCGATGACCACGCTGCTGTTCTTGGGCGGCTGGCTGCCGCCGGTCGATGCGCTGCCATTCACATTGGTGCCGGGGGTCATCTGGTTTTTGATCAAAGTAACGCTCGTGTTCTTCATGTTCGCGATGGTCAAGGCAATCGTGCCGCGCTATCGCTACGATCAGTTGATGCGTCTGGGTTGGAAGGTGTTCCTGCCGCTGTCGCTCGCCATGGTCGTGTTGACCGCGAGCTACCTGCATTTCGTGAGGTATGCGACATGACGGCAACGATGGTTCGCGGTATCAAATCGCTGTTTTTGACCGAGTTCGTGAGCGCTTTTTTCCTGGCGATGAGGTATTTCTTCTCGCCGAAGAAGACGCTCAACTATCCATTCGAGAAGGGTCCGCTATCGCCGCGGTTCCGGGGTGAGCATGCCCTGCGCCGCTATCCGAACGGCGAAGAGCGCTGCATCGCCTGCAAACTGTGCGAGGCGATCTGCCCGGCGCAGGCGATCACCATCGAGGCTGGTCCGCGCCGCAATGATGGCACGCGGCGCACGACCAAGTACGACATCGACATGACGAAGTGCATCTATTGCGGGTTGTGCGAGGAAGCCTGCCCGGTGGATGCCATCGTGGAAGGCCCCAACGCCGAATTCGCGACGGAAACGCGCGAGGAGTTGATGTACGACAAGGACCGCCTGCTCGCGAATGGCGACAGGTGGGAGAGCGCGCTCGCCAAGCGCCTTGAGCTGGATGCACCCTACAGATGATCGCCGGTCTCGCCTTTTACCTCTTTGCCTTCATCCTGATCGCGTCCGCGGTGATGGTCGTGACCTCACGCAACCCGGTCTATTCGGTGCTGTATCTGATCCTGGCCTTCTTCAACGCGGCGGCGCTGTTCCTGATCGCGGGGGCGGAGTTCCTCGCGATGATCCTGGTCATCGTCTATGTCGGTGCGGTCGCGGTGCTGTTCCTGTTTGTCGTGATGATGCTGGATGTGGATTTCGTGCAGCTGCGTGAGGGGTTCCAGCGCTATGCGCCGGTG
>JANMNO010000161.1:0-9055 GCA_031374115.1 Hyphomicrobiaceae bacterium
TTCCAGAAGGCGAACAGCATGAGCGCCATGATCAAACCGAAGCCAACCCTGAACGCCATTTCCTGGGTGGCCTCGCTCAGTGGCTTACCGCGCAATGCCTCGATCGCGTAGAAAGCCAAGTGACCACCGTCCAGTACCGGAACGGGGAACAGATTAATCATGCCGACGCTCACCGAGATAAACGCCATGAAGTAGACGAGTTGATCCAGGCCGAGCTTTGCGATTTTGTTGGATGCATCAGCGATGCGCGCAGGCCCGCCTAGTTGATCGGCGCTTTGATGTCCTTTGATGACATTGCCGAGATAGGCAAAGGTCGATTTGATGATGCCATAACTCTTCTGTGTGCCCAGTATGATCGAGTCGATCGGCCCATAGACCTTGTGGACCAAATCCTGCTTTCCTTGGGTTTGTTTGATCCCCAGGCGCCCAACCTTGGCCTTGCCACCAATGCCATCGTCCACCTCGGCAAGCTCAGGCGTCGCCACCAGCTCGACTTCTGCATTTTGCCGCTTGACGACGAACGTCATTTTCGCGCCGACGTTGTCGGTCACCAATTGCTGCAACTGCTGGAACGAGTCGAGGGACCGGCCATTGATCGACACCACGGTGTCACCCGGTTTGAAGCCGGCACGCTCAGCAACTCCGCCGGGCACCAGGTCATCGACTCGCGCAACGGTTGTATAGGTCCCGACGGTCATCAGGAAGATGGCGAATATGGCAATCGCGAGCAGAAAATTGGCGATCGGTCCGGCCGCGACCACGGCAGCCTTCTGCCAGAGGGGCTTGGCATGGAACGACCCTGCGCGCTCCTCAGGCGTCATTTTCTCGATGCGGTCACGCATCGGCATACTCGCCCCGTTCTCATCGTCCATAAATTTGACGTAGCCACCGAGGGGAATCCAGGCGAAGCGCCACCGTGTACCGTGCTTGTCGTTGAAGCCGTAGATCTCCCGGCCAAATCCGAGCGAGAAGGTAGAAACCTTCACACCGCACCAGCGGGCGACGAGAAAATGCCCCATTTCGTGCACGAACACGACAATCGACAGCACGAACAGGAAGGCCGCTAGCCCGAAGAAGAAGCCGCCTACATTTGATGTCATGCTATTGATAAAATTCATAATTCGTCGCTCCCGATGAGCTGGGCGATGCCGCTCCAGCCACTGTAAAGTGTGCTACTGACTACGCGTCGCAATCACGTCTCGTGCCAACCGGCGTGCGGCCCCGTCGACCTCGATGGCGACGTCAATGCCGCCCGGCTCGCCTGCCATATATCGGCTTTCGGCCGCGTCCAGACAATGGGCGACGGTGCCGGCTATATCCAGGAAGCCGATGCGGCGCTCCAGGAACGCCTCGACGGCGACTTCATTGGCAGCGTTTAGAACGGCCGCCGCTAATCCTCCCCGAGCGAGTGCCGATTCGGCCAGCGCCAATGCTGGGAATCGCACGCGATCAGGCGCTTCGAACGTTAACGAACCAAGTGCGGCAAGATCGAGACGCTGGGTTGGCACATGCATGCGAGCTGGCCACGCCAGCGCAACCGCGATCGGTGTCCGCATATCGGGACATCCCATATGCGCCATTACCGACCCATCGCAGTATTCGACCAAGGCATGGACGATCGACTGTGGATGCACGACGACAGCGAGCTGATTTGCCTTTACGCCGAACAAGTGAAAGGCCTCGATCAGCTCCAGCCCCTTGTTCATCATGGTCGCTGAATCGATCGAGATCTTGCGGCCCATCGACCAGTTCGGATGCTTGAGCGCCTGCTCGGGCGTGACATTGGCGATCTGCTCCCGGCTCCAGGTGCGAAAGGGCCCGCCGGATGCCGTCAGAACGATCCGCTCGACAGCTTCCGGGCGCGCCGAGCCCAGCGCCTGGAAGACCGCCGAATGCTCGCTGTCGACCGGCAAGAGTTCCGCGCCGCTGCGTTTGACTGCCGCCATGAAAAGTGCGCCGGCTATGACGAGGCATTCCTTGTTCGCCAGCGCCACGCGCCGTCCCTGTGCGACGGCTGCAAGTGTCGGCCCGAGACCAGCGGCACCCATCATCGCGGCAAAGACGCAATCGGCAGGCTCGGCTCCCGCTGCAACGAGTGCCTCGGCGCCCGCGGCCACTTCGATACCGCTCGCGGACAACCGATCCTTGAGCTTGGGATAACACGCGGTATCGCCAATGACCGCAAGCTTGGCGCGAGTGGCGATCGCCGCATCGGCAAGTTTATCGACATTCGTTTGCGCGGTCAGGGCGATGACTTCGAAGGCCGCAGGGTCGCGCATCAGGACATCGAGCGTCGATGTTCCAACCGACCCTGTCGCACCGAGCACCGATACCCGCATCGCAGCCATCAAAACCCCAACAGCAGAGCGCGCGCCGGCTGGTGAATGTTGAACGCGAGCCCGATCAGGACGGCCGCGATTGCGGCCGCGACGATGCCATCCAACCGGTCCATCAGACCGCCGTGACCGGGCAGCAGGTTACTCGCATCCTTGACGCCGAAACCGCGCTTCAGGGCCGACTCCGCCAAATCCCCGCCCTGCGCGACGATGCCGAGCAGCAGCGCCACCATCGCCAGGCGGGTGGGTGAGGCCCCGGTTAGTCTGCCCGCGAACACCAGGCCGACGACTGCCGCTCCGGTAATGCCGCCAATGAACCCCGACCAGGTCTTGTTCGGCGAGACGCTAGGCCACAATTTTGGCCCGCCGATACTGCGGCCCGCAAAATACGCCAGCGTATCCGTTGCGATGACACTGAGCAGAACAAACAAAACCGCGAGAAAACCGTACGGCTCTTCGCCGGTGCGCAACTCGATCAATGCCACGGCCGGCATCCCCGTGTAAAGCACCCCGACCGCAGATAGCCGCGCGGTCTCGCCGAAACGCAAGGCGCCGACCACCAAAGTACCGGCAATCAATCCGATCAGAGCGAGCGCGGCATAGCCGCCACCGGCAAGGATCACCGCTGCCGCCACCACGACGACATGCACGATGAGGATTGCATCGATGCCGGCATCGCCACGCACCACGGTGCCCCATTCCCAGCTCATGACGACGGCTGCGATCAAGACCAGGGCCGTGAACGGCATCGGCCCTGCGTACAGCAAGCTGAACGCCACCAATGCCATCACCGCGGCCGACGCAACGCGCGGGCCCAGATCTCGCATCGCCCCGGATTTTCGAAGCGCAGGCGAAGCTGGCGGCCCAGGTTTGGGTGCGGCGTGATCTGGCTCATCAGGTTGCATCTGGGTCCAACCTCATGCGGTGGACCGTTTCGACAGTCCGCCAAAGCGGCGATCGCGACCATGATAAATGCCGATCGCGTGTTCCAAGAGTTCGCGCCCAAAATCCGGCCAGAAAGCCTCGACGAACACGAATTCCGTATACGCTGCCTGCCACAGCAGGAAATTGGAGAGGCGCAACTCGCCACTGGTGCGGATCAACAATTCAGGATCGGGGATGCCGCGCGTTTCCAAGCAATCAGCCAGCCGGGCCTCGGTAATGTCGGCCAGTGCGAGTTCACCCGAGGCGACATGCTGCGCCAGCCTGCGGGCGGCCATCGTGATTTCCGCGCGCGCGCCGTAATTAAAAGCGACGACGAGCGTGAGCGCGGTATTGGCCACCGTCAACCGTTCAGCTTCCTCGATCATGGTCAACATCTCGGGCTCGAGATTGTTGCGCTCACCAATAACGCGAATCGCCACACCATTGCGGTGCAGCTCGGCAAGGTCGCGGCGGATGAAGCGCTTGATCAGCCCCATGAGATCATCGATTTCTTCAGCGGGCCTCGACCAATTTTCTGATGAGAACGAGTAGATCGTAAGGAAATCGATGCCCAATTCGATGGCCGCGCGAACGGTACGGCGAACCGCATCGACGCCCTTGGCGTGACCAATCGTGCGTGGCAGTCCGCGCGCCTTCGCCCAACGCCCATTGCCATCCATGATGATCGCGACGTGCCGCGGCGATGGCGGCGTCGTGAGAAGCACCTGGTCCGGCCGCTGCCAGGGCCCATCCATTACGTGGGCAATTTGTGTCTCGGTATCGGCCAAGGAGGCGGCACTCTCAGGGTTTGGTTGGCGCAGCGAAAACAGTCGCTTATCGGCGCTCAGACCTTGTTGATTTCAGTTTCCTTGGCGGCCAGCGTGGTATCGATCTCCTTGATCATACGATCGGTCAGCTCCTGAATCTTTTCAGAGTTCTTGCGGGCATCGTCTTCGCTGATGACCGAGTCCTTCTGCAGTTTTTTCACGAGCTCCATGCCGTCGCGCCGGACGTTGCGGACTGCGACCTTGCCATGCTCCTCGGAATATTTGCGCGCGAGTTTGACGAGTTCGGCGCGCCGATCTGCCGTCAGCGATGGGATCGGCAAGCGGATGATGGTGCCGTCCATTTGCGGGTTGAGGCCTAGGTTGGCTTCGCGGATCGCCTTCTCGACGGCTGGCAGTGTGGCCTTGTCCCAAACCTGCACCGTGATCATCCGCGCTTCCGGCGTAGACACGGTGCCCAGCTGATTGAGCGGCATGCGCTGCCCGTAGACATTGACCATCACCGGGTCGAGCAGGTTGACGCTGGCACGGCCGGTACGCAATCCCTGCAGCTCGCGCTTCAAAGCATCGAGCCCCGTTCGCATGCGCTTTTCAAGTTCGGCAATATCAAATTTCGCTGGCGTCGCCATAGCAGCTTTCCTTCCACCGCTTCCGCCGGTTCCGCCCGACCACTAGGACGCCCCTCGCGGGGATGCGGAGCCGGAAACGGCAAAATCAGATCCTATCAGACACGACCGTCGCCCGCGCCTCGCCCCGCAGAACCTTAAGCAGGTTACCCTGCTCCTCGATCGAGAACACAATTACCGGAAGTTGATTGTCGCGGGCAAGGGCGATCGCCGCTCCATCCATTACCTTCAGATCTCGTGATAGCACATCGGCGTAGGTCAACGTGTCATAACGTATGGCATTCGGGTCTTTTTTTGGATCGGCCGAGTAGACGCCATCGACTTGGGTTGCCTTGGCAACTGCGTCGCAACCCATTTCGATGGCGCGCAATGCCGCCGTGGTATCAGTCGTAAAGAACGGATTGCCGGTACCGGCGGCGAAAATCACCACCCGACCTTGTTCCAGGTGGTGCAAAGCCTTGGCCCGCACGTAGCTCTCGCACACCGTCGGCATCGGGATCGCCGACAGCACACGCGCCTTGGTGCCGTGCTGTTCGAGCGCATTCTGGAACGCCAGCGCATTCATCACGGTCGCCAGCATTCCCATGTAGTCTGCGGTGGCGCGATCCATACCGGCAGCCGCGCCCGCCATGCCGCGGAAGATGTTGCCGCCGCCGACGACGACGCTGATGACGCAGCCGGCCTTATTGGCATCCGACACATCACGCGCGAGGCGCTGAGCGATGCTCATGTCGAAGCCGTAGGCGCCCTTGCCCATTAGCGCCTCGCCCGACAGCTTCAGCAGCAGGCGCTTGTACTTCAATGGTCCGGCGCTGCTCATGTGCTCTCCCAAGATCGGCCCGAGTCGCTTCGCGGTGCATAGCAAACGCCCGCCCCCTCCGCTAGAGCGCGCGGGGAGTTTGGTCTGGGAGTGGTCGAGATCGCGGTTCGTTTTGCTTCGGTTGCACTCAGCCCGGCTTATCCAGCGCGAGCTTTACAGCCAGCAGATCTTGCCAGGCTTGGCTCTTTTTCGACGGCGTCTTGAGCAGGAAATCCGGCCCGAGCGATGCCATCACCTTCACTTTGTGCGACCCGGCGGTTAGATCGCGCCAAGTTCCCCGCAAACGCACGATGCCCTCGGCCGCGCTCAACATATGCTTGGCGGCAACGCCGCCGAGCACAAGCACGACGTCGGGTGCGACGAGCTCGATCTGGCGCTCCAGGAAGGGGCGGCAGATCTGCGCTTCGGCGGGCGTCGGCGGGCGATTGCCGGGCGGCCCCCAGTACACGATGGTGGTGATGTGCGTGGTCGCCTCGTCGTGACCGATCGCAGCCAACATGCGGTCGAGAAGCTGGCCGGACGGCCCCGTGAACGGTTTGCCGGCCCTATCGTCGTCGCGGCCGGGCGCCTCACCGATCACCATCAAACGTGCACGCGCGGCACCGCGAAAGAAGCACAAGTTCTTGGCGGTGGCCTTCAACGCACAGCCGTCGAACTGTTCGAGCAGACGGCGCAGATCTTCCAGCGAATTGGCGGCCGCAGCTTGAGTGCGCGCGGCCAGCTCGGCCGCATCCGGTGTTGCCGTCGGAAAGGCGCGCGGGGCAATCGGCGGGGCCGGGCGCGAAGCCGGCTGCGGGGGCGCGGGCGATTGAGACAGCGGAGCACGGGCGGCGGCCGGACGGTCGTTCGGCTCGACGTCCCACGGTGGGGCTGACTGTGCCGACGCCAACGGCGGTAGCTTGGCTGGCGCCTCGGTTCGCTCGACGATGAATTGAGCGGCCGGCCGCAGCTGCCGTTCTGGATACTTGAAACCCTTGCCCGGTGCATCTGCGGCGCGCGCGCGCCAGTCCGTCGCGACGCCGTCGACGGCGTGCGTGACCCCTGCTTCCCGATACCATTCGAGAAGGGCCAGCAATTCCTCCGTGGTGTAGACCCGCTGCATTTCATCTTGCATAGCACGATCCGCGCCTGCGGCGTTAAGTACAGCACGCATGGCGTGTTCGGCCGCGCAACGAGGCCTTTTGCATCCGCGGCGACGATGCTACACCCCGGCCCATGACCGACACATCGCTGATCCGCAATTTTTCCATTATCGCCCATATCGATCACGGCAAGTCGACCTTGTCGGACCGCCTGATCCAACTGTGCGGCAACGTCGCGCCGCGTGACATGCAGGAGCAAATCCTCGACTCGATGGACATCGAGAAGGAACGCGGCATCACCATCAAGGCACAGACCGTGCGCCTCGACTACAAGTACAAGGATGGCAAGACCTATCAGCTGAACCTGATGGACACGCCCGGCCACGTCGATTTCGCCTACGAAGTATCGCGCTCGCTCGCCGCCTGCGAAGGCGCGATCCTGGTCGTCGATGCGTCGCAAGGCGTCGAAGCGCAGACGCTCGCCAACGTTTACCAGGCGCTCGACAACAACCTTGAGATCCTGCCCGTCCTCAACAAGGTGGATCTGCCGGCCGCCGATGTCGATCGCGTCAAGCAGCAGATCGAGGATGTGATCGGCATCGATGCGTCGGAAGCCGTTGGCGTCTCGGCCAAGACCGGGCTCAACGTCGCAGCCGTCCTTGAAGCCATCGTCGAGAAATTGCCACCCCCCACCGGCGATCGCAATAAGCCGCTCACCGCGCTGCTGATCGACAGCTGGTATGACACGTACCTCGGCGTCGTGGTGCTGGTGCGCGTCAAGGAAGGCGTGCTGAAGAAGGGCCAGAAGATCAAGCTGATGGCAGCCGATGCCAACTACCAGATCGAGCGCGTTGGTATCTTCCGTCCCAAGCAGGAAATGCTGAGCGAGCTTGGCCCAGGCGAAGTCGGCTTCTTCACCGCCTCGATCAAGCAGGTCGCCGATACGCGCGTCGGCGACACCATCATCGACGAGAAGAACCTGACGGCCGTGCAGCTGCCGGGCTTCAAGCCAGCGCAGCCGGTGGTATTCTGCGGCCTGTTCCCGGTCGATGCGGCCGACTTCGAAGACCTGCGCGAGGCGATGGGCAAACTACGCCTCAACGACGCCAGCTTCTCCTACGAAGCCGAAAGCTCGGCCGCCCTTGGCTTTGGCTTTCGTTGCGGCTTCCTCGGGCTATTGCACCTCGAGATCATCACCGAACGGCTGGAGCGCGAGTTCAACCTCGACCTGATCACCACGGCGCCAAGCGTCATCTATCACGTGCACATGAACGACGGCACGATGATCGAGATGCATAACCCTTCCGACATGCCCGACGTGGTCAAGATCGATCGCATGGAGGAGCCGTGGATCAAAGCGACGATCCTGGTGCCCGACGATTATCTGGGCTCCGTCCTGAAGCTTTGCCAGGACCGTCGCGGCCGGCAAAAGGAGCTGACCTACGTCGGCACCCGCGCCATGGTGATCTACGAATTACCGCTCAACGAAGTGGTGTTCGATTTCTATGATCGCCTGAAGTCGGTGAGCAAGGGCTACGCCTCGTTCGACTATGCGCTCATCGGCTACGAACAAGAGGAGCTCGTGAAGCTGTCGATCCTGGTCAACTCCGAACCGGTCGATGCACTGTCGATGATCGTGCATCGCACCCGCGCCGAAAGCCGTGGCCGCACCATGTGCGAGAAGCTGAAGGAGCTGATCCCGCCGCACCTGTTCCAGATTCCGATCCAGGCCGCCATCGGCGGCAAGGTGATCGCGCGTGAGACGATCAAGGCGCTGCGCAAGGACGTGCTCGCCAAGTGCTACGGCGGCGACATCTCCCGCAAGCGCAAGCTGCTCGACAAGCAGAAGCGCGGCAAGAAGAAGATGCGCCAGTTCGGGTCCGTCGAGATCCCGCAAGAAGCCTTCATCGCCGCCCTGAAGATGGATGAGAACTGAGAGCTCGCGACAACCGGGCATGGGATTTTGTTTATCCTGCGATGCCGGGTGCTCACTCGGCGCTGTTGCGCTATACTGAGGCTAAGGCAGGTGTTTGCCGCAGGAGTGACCCATGCAGGAAACCGCGCAACGCAACGATGACGATGCGTTCGAGGCTGAAGGCGGTCCTTACGCGGACATGATCCGCGAATTGGTCGAGAGCGGTCGCTATGGCAGTGCCGCCGAGGTCGTGCTGGAGGGTTTGGCGCTCGTCCGCGAGCGTGAGTTGGCGCGCAAAGCCAAGTCCGACTGGCTCAAGGCCGAGATCCAGAAGGGTATCGACTCTGCCGATCGCGGCGAGCTGATCCCGGCGGAAGAGGTGTTCGACAGCCTCAGGGCCGAAATTGCAGCCAAGGCTGCGAAGCAACGCGAATGACGCGGCAAATGCGCGTCGCCCGAATCGCTCGATGCAAGTGCGCCAGCGACGGGAGCGGGAGCGGCGCCGCTCGGGCCCCTCACCTCCTAGGTGATCCTCGGAGAGTTCACCCGCACACGTCGCGGCCGTGT
>JANMNO010000173.1:0-10977 GCA_031374115.1 Hyphomicrobiaceae bacterium
GCGAGCCATACCTCTTTCTCGCGCAGCACCGCGCGGTAATCGGCTTGCAACGGGATGGGCTCGACGCCGAGCAGAATGCGATTGCGGGCATAGGAAGCGTGCTGCAACGCGACGAGCCGGTCATGATCCTGTGGCGTGGCACGCCGCAGGTCCCACTTTCCGGCCGGAAGTGTCGAATGCTCGCTCAAAGCGCGAAACCGCCGTCCGCCAGCACGATGGTGCCGGTGGTGAAGGCGCTTTCGTCCGATGCCAGATACACTGCCAAGTGCGCGATCTCCTCAGCTGTACCCAATCGGCCCATCGGCTGGCGGTCGATGAACATTTGGCGCACCTCTTCAAGCGGCTTGCCCAGTGTCTTCGATTGCGCGGCGATCCGATCATCAAGCGAGGGCGACTGCACCGTGCCGGGGCAAATGGCGTTGCAACGTACGCCTTGGCGGATGAAGTCGGCCGCTACCGCCTTGGACAAGCCGATCACGGCGGCTTTGGTCGCACCATAAACATAGCGATTGGGGATGCCGCGGACCGAGCCCGCACCGGACGCGATGTTGACGATCGAGCCGTTGCCCTTGGCCAGCATACCCGGCAGAAACGCTTTGATCGTCCGGTGCATGGATCGTACGTTGAGGTCGAAGGCGAAGTCCCACTCTTCGTCCGTGCAGTCCAACACCGTGCCGTGATGCACGAATCCCGCCGCGTTGAACAAGATATCGATCGGCCCCACTGCCTTCGCGGTTTTCTCGACGCTTGCAGTGTGGCGCACATCGAGCAAGTGGGTCTCGGCCACGCCCTCGTCGCGCAAGCTTTTGAGCTTGGCCATGTCGATGTCGGTGGCGATCACCTTGGCGCCTTCGCGCGCGAATGCGACGGCGACCGCACGGCCGATGCCGGCGCCGGATGCCGTACAGAACGCCGTTTTTCCTGCTAATCGTCCGGTCATGGTGTCTCTCCCTTGATCAGTTTATTGATCGTAGCGAACGGCGCTGCGTCACGTCCATAAGTGAAGGCACCTTGATCGCGCAGTTCGTGGGCACCGCGCAGGAAACCGCCCATTGCCGCGCGGGCTAATGCGCCGCCGACGCTGATGCGCTTTACGCCAGCGCGTGCGAGTTCACTTTGTGTGAGATGCGCGTTGCCTGTCGATACAAGAACGTTCACCGGCCGCTTCACCGATTGAACAAGTTGCCGAATTTGAGCGATATCATCGAGACCGGGCGCATAGAGCACGTCGGCGCCAGCGGCTTCGAACGCTTGCAGGCGCTTGATGGTATCGGTGAGATCGGGGCGGCCATGTAGGAAGTTCTCGGCGCGTGCACACAGCATGAAATGAAACGGCAACGTGCGGGCCGCGGCGACTGCGGCCGTCACGCGAGCAACCGCCACGTCGAAAGCGTAGATCGGATTGTTGGCGTCGCCGGACGCGTCTTCGATCGACCCGCCAACCAGGCCGACACCGGCAGCCATGGTGATCGTTTTGGCAGCTTCGTGTGGATCGTCGGCGAAGCAGTTTTCCAAGTCGGCCGCGACCGGTAGCTCAGTTGCCTCGACGATCTGTCCGGCATTTTCGAGCGTTTCTGCCCGGGTTACTGTTCCGCTACCGTCGATCCTGCCCAAGGCAAACGCCAAGCCGGCACTCGTCGTCGCTAACGCCTCGAAGCCGAGTGTCGTGAGCATCTTGGCAGTGCCAGCATCCCACGGATTGGGGATGATGAAGCAGCCCGGCCGCTGGTGCAGCGCGGCAAAGGCCTCCGCCTTCTTTTTCTGCGTCGGCATGGGCCGCGTTCTCCTCGATTACGTCTAACGGTCGTCTCTCAACCTGTCTTGGCGAACAACTCGCGCCCGATGAGCATGCGCCGGATTTCCGACGTGCCGGCGCCGATCTCATACAACTTGGCGTCGCGCAGAAGCCGGCCGGTCGAGTAGTCGTTGATGTAGCCATTGCCGCCCAGCAGCTGGATCGCGTCGAGTGCCATCAGCGTCGCTTTTTCGGCGGCGATGAGGATCGCGCCGGCAGCATCCTCGCGCGTTGTTTCGCCGCGATCGCAGGCCCTGGCGACTGCATAAACATAGGCTTTGCACGAGTTCATCGTGACGTACATGTCGGCGATTTTGCCCTGCACCAGCTGGAACTCGCCGATCGCTTTGCCGAACTGCTTTCGCTCGTGGATGTAGGGCAAGACGACGTCCATGCACGCCTGCATGATGCCGAGCGAGCCGGCCGCCAGCACGCTGCGCTCGTAGTCGAGACCCGACATCAAAATGTTGACGCCGCGACCGACTTCGCCAACCACGTTGTCCTCGGGGACTTCGCAGTCTTGGAACACCAGCTCGCAGGTATCCGAGCCGCGCATGCCGAGCTTGTCGAGCTTCTGGTGAGTGGAGAAACCCGTCATGCCCTTCTCGATCATGAAGGCGGTAATGCCGCGCGAGCCGGCATCCGGATCGGTCTTGGCGTAGACGACCAGCGTCTCGGCGACCGGTCCATTTGTGATCCACATCTTGTTACCGTTGATGATGTAGCGATCACCCTTTTTGTCGGCTCGCGTTTTCATCGAAACGACGTCGGAACCCGCCCCTGGTTCCGACATCGCCAGCGCGCCGACGTGTTCACCCGAAATCAGTTTGGGTAGATACTTCTTCTTCTGCGCGTCGCTCCCGTTGCGCCGGATTTGATTGACGCACAAATTCGAGTGCGCGCCGTAGGAAAGACCAACCGACGCCGACGCGCGGCTCACCTCCTCCATAGCCACGCAATGTTCGAGGTAACCCAAGCCCGAACCGCCCCATTCTTCTTCGACTGTGATACCATGCAGCCCAAGGGCACCCATCTTTGGCCAAAGGTGGCGTGGGAATTGGTTCGTTTTGTCGATCTCGGCCGCCAAAGGCGCGATCTCGTTGGCGGAAAACGAACGTACCGTATCGCGCAATTGGTCGGCCGTGTCGCCAAGTCCGAAGTTCATCGTGGGGTAGGCGTTCGGGATCGTCATGGAAGCCTCGACTGATCGTTCGTGTGAAATCGCTGTCGCGTATTCTTCTAAGTGAGAACGGTTGCGCCTATAACCGCATAATCGACGAACGTTGCTGCCGATCAAGGGATAAAAAGCGGATGAGCCGGGACTACGGCGAGATGGAGCAGGAGTTCATCGCCGGGCTGAAAGCCGATACCGGCCGCGATCTCGCCGATTGGATGGCTGCGATCGACGCCCAGACCTTCGGTCATCGCAACGATATGATCGATTGGCTGCGTCAGCAAAATTTTACGTTCAGCAAAGCGTCCTGGCTGGAGCGCATCCACCACAACGGCGGTAAGCCGGTGTACGGGGAGCGTACTCCAGCGAAGATGCGCGAAAGTCACCAGGTCAAGTCGGCCGCCGGTACGCCAAATGATGCAACTGTCACGGTTTCGACCCGGTCTGCATCCAAGGCCGAGGTGCCATCACCTCCGCCCCTTGTCGTAGCCCAGACTTCAAACCCGATGAAACCCGATGCATTGGCGTCGTTCCTTGCCAAGGCAAAGGGCTATCGCCCGCTCGCCGAAATGTTGTTGCGCCAGATCCATAACGCGGCACCGGGCACCGCCGTCGAGGTGCACGAAACCCACGCATCACTCGGTGCGCCTCGTGTCTATGGAGCACTTGCCCTTACCGCGAAGGATATTCGGCTTACCCTCGACCTGGGCGAACTTCCTTTTGCCGGCGACATCAAGCGCCTAAGATTGCCGGGAGCACCGGCAAATCTGACGCACACGATCGTGCTCAACGATGCGCGACGAGTAAATTATGAGCTTATGTCTTTGATCACTATGGCCCGTAAACGAGCAAATTGATGCGTGGTCCGGCACCATCGCAAATTCCCTGGCCGCCGATCTTGCTGATGGCAACCTTCGTCGCCGGGTGGATTGGACAGACTTACGCGCCGGTGCCCTGGCCCGAGGCGTTTGACTTGCCCGCCCGCGGCGCTGGCATTGTGCTCGCGGCGGTGGCTCTGGCGATCATTGGTTGGGCAGCGTTGGAGATGCGACGCGCAGATACGACGATCATGCCGCATGTTGCGGCGACAACGTTGGTGACGACCGGACCATTCCGGTTTAGTCGCAATCCGATCTATCTAGCGGATAGTTTGCTGCTGGTGGGTTTGGCGCTTATATTTCTTAAGCCGTGGATCGCGCTCCTGGTGCCCGTATTTGCCGGCCTAGTGACGTGGCTATCGATTATTCCGGAGGAGCATCATCTCGAAATCGAGTTTGGCCAAGTCTTTCGCGACTACAAACGACAGACCCGCCGCTGGGTATAGGAGAAGCTGGCAATACACCATCGTGTTGCCTGATTTTGCAGCGCAATATCGGTTAGGGCGAGGAGGCTCAAACTATGTCTATCGTCAGTCGAACGGTGTTGGCTGTGCTGCTGGTTGGCAGCTTCGCGCCGCCGTCGAACGCGCAGACCGCTACGCGTGATTTGATCGGCGATCTGCTGTCGCGCGGTACTTCGGACGAACAACGCATGGCGCAGTCTCCGCCCGCGGCCAAACAACCCGGAGCGCAAAAGCCGTCGCCCGCGCCTGGTGCCGCATCGCCTCCAACGACGATCGAAAAAGACCCACGCGAGGGCGAAGCCGCATTCGAGCAAGCCAAAAAGCTAATGGCCGCGATCGACGCCGTGCTGCAGGATGCTGCGCGCAATCGCGGCGAAGCAAGGAAGCTTCCCTCCAGGGAAGAATTCCTGGTATCGCCGCTGTGGACCGAAACGAAAGAGGATCGCGAAAAGAAGATCCGGGATCTGCTCGATGCCGCGCTCGGAATAATCACCGATGTGCCGGTGGTCGATGTACAAAAGCGCGTCGAAGAGCGGCGCAAGGCCATCCGCGAATTGGACGATCGCATCGTCAAGCTGCGCGAGAAGCAGCTTGGCGCACCGAAGGATGCAATGTTGCCGGGGGTGTTGACGGATACCGTCGATAGCTTGGGTAAAGACATCGATGAGCTGAAGAAGAAGATTGATCTCAACCGCGAAGAAATCAAAGCGGCGAAGGGCGAAATTGCCGGCGCGCTCGGCAAGTCCGGCATTCAACTCGCGCCAGAGCAAATCGAAATGCTGCTGGACAGTGTGTTGTCCGGCGATCTCGTGCGGCTCGTCGCCGTTTTCAATTCGGCAAAGCTTGTCGACAGTCAGCTTGGCAAGTTGATGGCCGTATCAGGCGACAACACGAGCGCCGCGCGCAAGTATTTCGCGATGCATGCGGCGCTGTTCGCGATGCTCGTTCACGCCCAGGATACGTTGATTGCAAAGATCGATACCAACTATCTTCCCAAGCTCGATGCCATCGCCAAAGATATCGACGCGGCCCGCAAGAAGACCGGTGAACTCTTGCGCGCCGAGAACCGTGCCGATCAAAAGAAGGCCCTTGAGGCCAATCGCGAGAGCCAAAAGCTCGCTGAGGATGCGGCCAAGGGTTATCGCCGTTACATGTTGCAACAACGCGAGCAGATCGCGGCGGCACGCAAGCGCGCAGCCCACGACTTGCGCATCGCCGACAATACTTTCGAGACCGTCGAAGCGAGCTTCCAGTTGCGCAACTTGATGCGGGAAAGCGCGACCTCTTTCGAGGCAATCCAAAAGCTCGAAGCGCCGACCTTCGAGCAGATCTTCAAGAACGAGGAGCTGCGGAAGGAATTCGAGAACCTGACGCGCAAATTGGATGCGCCCGCAAGCTAATCGCAAGAATTCTCAAATGCCGGTGTCGGCGCATCGATAATTGGAACGTCCTTGGTGCGATAGCGCGACTTACTTAAGCGCGGTCATTGCACAATTCACGGAGAACCAAGATGCTCAAGACGCTCGGCATAGTTGCGGCCATTTTTGTTGTATTGATCGCTGGCGTACTGATCTACGCGTCAACCAGGCCCGGCACATTCAGTGTGCAACGCTCGGTCAATATCAACGCCCCACCTGATAAGATCTTTCCGCTCATCAATAGCCTTCGCGGCTTCAACAGCTGGGATCCGTTTTCGAAAAAGGATCCCGCAATCAGGATTGTCCACAGCGGACCTGAAACGGGCAAAGGCGCGAAATATGAGTGGGAGGGCAATCGCCAAGTCGGATCTGGGCGGGTCGAGATTACCGACGCTTCTGCGCCTTCCAGCGTCACGATGAAGCTCGACATGACGACCCCGATGGAAGCGCATAATACCGTGCAATTCACGCTGGAGCCGAAGGGTGGAATGACAACCGTTACATGGGCGATGAAAGGACCTAGCCCGTACATTGCAAAGGTGATGGATGTCGTCATCGGCATGGATCGGATGGTTGGCGGCGAATTTGAAAACGGTTTGGCCAATCTCAAAGCGCTGGCTGAAAAGTAGGTCAGGGGGATCCTCTCGTGCCAACAGTTGTCTTCACGCCCAACATTCAGCGCCACGTGCACTGTCCGCAGGTGGAAGCCGACGGCGATACCGTGGGTCAGGTATTGGCGAACGTCTTCTCGCAAAACCCCCAGGCACGCAGTTACGTGCTCGACGACCAGGGCGCGCTGCGCCGGCACATGTCCATTTTCGTCGACGGGCAGCTGATCAGGGATCGCATGCGTCTATCCGATGCAGTTGTCGAGGCGAGTTCAATCTACGTCTTTCAAGCGCTTTCAGGAGGTTAGATAATGAGCGATAAACTTCTGGTTTCGACGCGCAAGGGTCTCTTCACAGTCGCCAAAAGAACGAGGCAATGGGCGATCACCAACGCCGATTTCCTCGGCGACAATGTCACGCTTACACTGACCGATCCGCGCGACGGCCACCATTATGCAGCACTCGACCACGGCCACTTCGGAGTGAAGGTGCACCGGTCAACGGCGACCGGTTGGGAGGAGATCGCCACGCCCACATATCCGCCAAAGCCGGAGGGCCTCGAGGAAAACGACATGTGGGGCCGGCCGCTGGCCTGGAGTACTGCGCGGATTTGGGCGCTCGAAGCAGGCGGTACCGACGAGCCCGGAGTGCTGTGGTGCGGAACGTTGCCAGGCGGTCTGTTTCGCTCGACCGATCACGGGCAGAGCTGGGAGATCGTTCGGTCGCTGTGGGATCATCCGAAACGCAAACAGTGGATGGGTGGTGGTGCCGATCTGCCCGGGCTGCACTCGATCATTGTCGACAAACGCAATTCCAAGCGCGTGTGGATCGCAGTGTCGACAGGCGGTATCTGGCTCACCGAGGATGCCGGCGCGAGGTGGGTGCAGCGCGGCGAGGGCATGCGAGCGGACCACGTGCCCCCGGAGCTCACCCATGATCCGATCGCGCAGGACGTTCATTGCCTCGTGCAATGTCCAGCCGCTCCCAACCGCATGTGGGTGCAGCACCACAACGGTATTTTTGTTTCCTCGGACGAGGGTCGCAACTTCACCGAGATCGTGGATGTCAAACCGTCGGTATTCGGTTTCCCCGTAGCCGTGCATCCGCGAGATCCGGACACGGCGTGGTTCGTGCCCGAGATCAAGGACGAGAAGCGCATACCGGCCGGTGGAAAACTGGTTGTGACGCGCACGCGCGACGGGGCCAAAAGCTTCGAGACGCTAACCGAGGGTCTGCCGCAATCGCACGCCTATGATGTCGTCTATCGCCATGCGCTCGCGATCGACGGCACCGGCAACCGGCTGGCTTTCGGCTCGACTACGGGCGGTTTGTGGGTGAGCGAAAACCAAGGCGACAGCTGGGTCTGCGTTTCTCATACCCTACCACCGGTTTACGCGGTGCGGTTCGCCTGACGCACTACTTTTTGTTCGCCGCCCGCCATGCCGCGAACTCGGGTTTAACCGCTTCATCGGTCGGCGGATAAAGGCCAATGATCGTGCGACCCTCGTTGACCTTCGCGGTTACGAAATCTTCGAACGCGGTCATTTCGACCGCTTCGTCGGCAATTTCGGCAGCGATGTGCGCTGGGATCACGACGACGCCGTCGCTATCGCCGACGATGACGTCTCCAGGCCACACCGGAGCATCACCGCATCCGATCGGTACGTTGATATCGAGCGCTTGGTGGACCGTGAGGTTGGTGGGTGCCGACGGCCGGCAATGAAATGATGGGATTGCGAGTTTCGCGATCTCGGCAGCATCTCGAAATCCGCCGTCGGTCACGACGCCCGCCACGCCGCGTTTCATCAAGCGCGTGACCAGGATCGAGCCGGCTGACGCCGCCCGTGCATCCTTGCGGCTGTCGATCACGAATACGGCGCCTGGCGGACAATCCTCAACCGCCTTGCGCTGCGGATGCTCGCGATTTTGGAACACGGTGATCGGGTTCAGGTCCTCTCGCGCGGGGATGTAGCGCAGCGTGAAAGCTTCACCGACCATTGTCGGCTTTTGTGCATCCAGTGGCAGCACGCCCTGGATCATCTGATTGCGAAATCCACGCTTGTAAAGCGCGGTGCAAATCGTCGCCGTGCTAACGGTCTTGAGTTTATCGCAGATTTCGGGAGAGAGCATGATTGTGGGCTACCTTAGCGCTTGGGACTAGTTGATCGCCGGTTCCGGAACGGGCGCGCCGAACTCGGTCTCGAGAAAATCGAAGTCGCAACCATCGCTTGCCTGCTTGATGTGACGCGAGAACATCCAGCCGTAGCCGCGCTCAAACCGAGGCACGGGGGGCTTAAGGGCCGCGCGCCGCTGCGCCAACTCCGCTTCGGATACCTCGAGATTGATGCTGCGCGCGAGCACGTCGACCGTGATCATGTCGCCGGTTTTGACAAGCGCCAATGGCCCGCCAACATACGACTCCGGTGACACATGCAGTATGCAGGCACCGTAGCTCGTGCCCGACATGCGCGCATCGGAGATCCGGATCATATCGCGCACGCCTTGTTTGACGAGCTTGGTCGGGATCGGCAGCATGCCCCACTCGGGCATCCCAGGTCCGCCCTGTGGTCCAGCATTGCGCAACACCAGAACTGAGTCGGCCGTCACATCGAGATCGGCATCGTTGGTCGCAGCCTTCAACGCCGGATAGTCGTCGAACACGAGGGCTCGGCCGGTGTGCTTCAACAGACGCTGCTCGCATGCCGATGGCTTGATGACGCAGCCATCTGGGGCGAGATTACCCTTCAACACCGCCAACGCGCCCTCGTTGTAGATTGCGTTATCGAGAGGCCGGATAACGTCGTCGTTGTAGACTTCAGCACCTTCGAGGCTCGCCGCCCAATTTCTACCCGACGCGTTGATCTGGCTGAGATCGAGGTGTCCGGTGAGGCGCGACATCAGACCGAGCAGTCCGCCGGCATAGTAGAAATCTTCCATCAGGTATTTATCGCCGCTCGGGCGGATGTTGGCGATCACCGGAACCTTGCGGCTGGCGGCATCGAAATCCTCGAGCCCGATGTTGCGACCGGCGCGGCGCGCCATCGCCAGCACGTGGATCACCGCGTTGGTCGAGCAGCCCATGGCCATCGCGACGATGATCGCGTTCTTGAACGCCGCCTCGGTGAGTATTTTCTGTGGCGTCAGATCTTCCCACACCATATCGACGACGCGCGCGCCAGCCGCCGCGCACATGCGGATATGATTGGCATCGGCCGCCGGGATCGACGAAGTGCCAGGCAGGCACATGCCCATGACGTCGGCCAGCGCCGTCATTGTCGAGGCTGTCCCCATCGTCATGCACACGCCGTACGACCGCGCGATACCGACTTCCATTTCGCCCCAGTCCTTGGTCGAAATATTGCCGGCACGGCGCTCGTCCCAGTACTTGAACGCATCGGAGCCGGAGCCGAGCACCTTGCCATGCCAATTGCCGCGCAGCATCGGGCCGGCTGGCACGAAGATCGCCGGAACGCCGGCACTGGTCGCGCCCAAGATCAATCCAGGCGTGGTTTTGTCACAACCACCCATCAGCACGACACCATCGACCGGCTGCGAGCGGATCAGTTCCTCGGTCTCCATGGCGAGGAAGTTCCGGTAAAGCATCGTCGTTGGTTTGACAGTGCTTTCGGACAGGGAAATCGCGGGCAACTCGACTGGAAAGCCGCCCGCTTGCAGGATGCCACGCTTCACGTCCTCGACCCGCGTCTTGAAGTGCGCATGGCATTGGGCGAAGTCGGACCACGTGTTTATGATCGCGATGATCGGGCGGCCGGTGTACTCGGCCGTCGCGTAACCCATCTGATTCATGCGGCTGCGATGACCGAACGAGCGGAAATCATCTGGCCCGAACCAGCGGGCACTGCGCAAATCTTCGGGTTTTTTCTTGCCGGTCATTCGATTGCCTCGGGCGCGTTCGGAGATTGTCCGTCGAATATGCAGCACATATCGTACGCCCGCAGCAGTCTCGCTTCGGACGTGCAGTCATGCAATGGCCGATCCTCCGTCGTAGCGATCGGCGACTGCGTGTTTACTGCAGGCGGGCGTTGATCGCTTCGAGTGCTTTCGAGCCGGGGCAGAGTTCGCTAACGGGAATTGCATTGAGCGGGCGCTCCTCGGTGCCGAGCACATCGTGCAGATCCTGCTGATCCTTGTTGATGTAGAGCAGGCCGGTTGCGACTTCACCCTTGGATGCGCTTTTACGGACGGTCATGAGAGCTGCATCGGCGTCTTGTGGATCATGCGCGCCATCAAGCTTGTGCAGCAGCAGCTTCGAACCATCGTGCATGTCGATCGTGGCTGATGCGCCCTCGGCGTAGTCGACCGTGATTTCTTCTTTGCCCTCGACGAAATCGAGATGGTTCTCGGATGCCATGTTGTGCGCCCGCACGTAATCGTAGCTCTTGGTCGAAGCGGCATGATTGTTGAACGTCACGCACGGCGAGATAACGTCGAGGAAGGCGAAACCCTTGTAGCTGATCGCAGCCTTGATCAACGGGATAAGCTGGTTCTTGTCGCCGGAAAATGAGCGCGCGACAAAGCCCGCGCCGAGTTGGATTGCCAGCTGGCAAAGATCAATCGCTTCGAATGGGTTTGCGTCACCCTTTTTGGAGGGTGATGCCTTGTCGTTGGTGGCTGAGAAT
>JANMNO010000177.1:0-10120 GCA_031374115.1 Hyphomicrobiaceae bacterium
ACCGGCGACCGCGGCCAAGCGCTATGCCGAAGGCTATCAGTTCTGCACGCTGCTGAACGACATCCGCGTGATGGCCAACGCCGTCAACGCCATGGTCAAAGAAACCAAGGGCATGGCTGCCAGCGAAAAGTCAAAGATGTACTGAATTGCCGGATCGGTGTCTGACCCTCCGGGTCTGACACCGCGGCGCAGGTCTTGAAGACCGATTTTTGGTGTCAGACCCGGAGGGTCGGACACCATCGCGCGCCGCTTCGCAGGTCTCCGCGACGACCATTTGTTGGTGTCAGACCCAGAGGGTCGGACACCTTCGATCTACCTAGAACCCGCGCTTGCGCAGGATCGCGCCGAGCACGTTCGAGTAATCGTCGGTCCACGGCGCGCGTCCGGCATTCGAAGCCTCGGCGGCCGCGACCTGCGTCGCGCCCTTCCAGCCCTTCACGGTCGCCAACACTTCAGGCGATTTCGAGAAGAACATCACGTGCGAAGTCAGGCTGTCGAGACTGCGCTGTTCCGGTGTATCGACGACCATGACCGCATGAACGCCGGGGATCGAACGGGCCAGCGTAGAGGCCACGTCATGCAAGTCCATATGCTGATTGGAGATGTGCATAGCCAGCAGCCCGTTCGGCGACAGGCGCGACAGGTAAAGTGCGACGGCTTCCTTGGTAAGCAAGTGCACTGGAATGCTGTCCGAGGAGAACGCGTCAATGATCAGGTAGTCGAAACTGCCAGGTTGCGTGTGACCAAGCGTTAGACGAGCATCACCCATCACGAACTGGGCACTCGGCTGGCACCTTGAGAAGTACGAGAACAACTTCGGATCGCGCGCCAACTTGACGACAAGAGGATCGATCTCGAAGAACCGCCAGTCTTCGTTGGCTCTGGCGTAGCAGGACATCGAACCAGCGCCCACACCGACCGAGCCGACCACGAGACCGCCAGCAGTCTTGCCGGTGACCGACCGGGCGACTTCGACGCCGCGCGCCATCGGGCTACCGGGATAGTAGTAGGTTGCCGGCGATGGCGCATCGACCGGTTTCCCGTCGGCATCCTTGACCCGCACCGCGCCGTGCAACGTGGTACCGTGCAGCAGCATCCTGATGTTGTCATCGTCGGTCATCGTCACCCGATGGACGCCGAAGAACGAGCGTTCGGAAAAGCCGAAATTCATTGCCGACGGCAAGCCGAGCACGACGGCGCCCATCACGGTTGCCATCGCCGCTTGACGCAATGGCCGCTGCCGGGTCAGGACCGAATAGGTCGCGCACCCGAGGAGAACCAAGGCACCCGTCGTCGCGGCCGTGTTGAGCGGTACCAGATTGGTCCACTGCCCCACCGCCGCCATCGCAACGAGCCCGACGCCAACGGCCATTAGGGCAAGCGCGGTATTGCGCTCACGCAGATCGCCCCAAGCCTTGACGAAGCCAGCCCGTGCAGCGAGGCCCGCAAGCAGCAACAACGGGAACTCGTAGATCGCGTTGAAGACCTGCGGCGCAATCAGGGCAGCGAAGATACCGCCGAGCACGCCGCCGAACGACATCCACATGTAGAACGCAGTCAGATGCCGGCTTTCCGGACGCTGATCATAAAGCTCCTTGTGGCACACCATCGTCGTGACGAAGAAAGCAGCGAATCCTGCAATCGCGCCTAGCATCCAGCCACGGCTGCCGGAGATCGACAGGCCGAGCAGGGTCAAGCCGACCAGGATCGGCTGGCTCCACAGCAGTGCGCCGTGCGGCAGGATCGGCTTATCCCGGAATACAAGAATGAAGGTGCCAAGGAAAACCGCGAGCGGGATCACCCACAGCAATGGGGCGGAGGCGATATCGGTGGTAACGTAGCTGGTGAACGAGACGAGCAAGCCCGACGGGATCGCCGCGAGCCACACCCACACGAGGCAGCGTGACCAGGAAACGCCGGTGCCGCCGGTATCGGCTTGCGCTTCGACAGCACTTGCATGCGCCTCTTTCGAGGTCGCAGCGAGAAAGCCGCACCAGGCGATGATCACGCTCAACACGATGAAGCCGCTGGTCCATACACCGGCCTGACGCGACAAGCCGAGCACCGGTTCGACGACCAAGGGATAAGCCAGCAGCGCGATCAGCGAACCGAGGTTCGACGCACCATAGAGGAAATAAGGATCGTTGGCTTGCGGGTGACCAGAGCGCGCGAACCAGGATTGCAGGAGCGGCGCGTTCGCCGACACCGCAAAGAACGGCAGTCCAACGCCCGCTGCCAATACGCAGATCAGCCACAGATAGGCATCGCCGGCCGGGGGTTCGGCTCCGAACGCGGGCAGGCCGAAAGGCAAGCCCAGCGCCGCGATCGCCATCAAAGTCAAGTGAACGAGGGGCGCCTGCCTGGCTGGGCAATAGCGGTTGAGCAGATGCGCGTAGCAATAACCGCCGAGCAGCACGGTCTGGAAGAACACCATAGATACCGCCCAAACCGAGGGGGAACCGCCAAGCTTCGGCAACACCATCTTGGCGAAGATCGGTTGTACCGAGAACAGCAGCAGCGCGGACACAAACAGCGCCATCGCGAATATTGCCAGCACCGATGCGTTGTCGCGCAACCCCAAGAGGCCCCGCGAAATCGTCGCGCGCAATGCAACCGTACTCATGAACCCAAACTCCACCCGGATAAGAACAATCTTTGGGGGAAGCGTAGTCGCAATAGGTTGAATGATGATTTATGGGGAATGAAGTCTGAGCGATAAAGACGGGGGTCGGCGTTTACGGTTCATTAAGAAGCGACTTTATCTCGGGTCGAATTTTGTCGGGACTGCCGAGATGATGACGATCGCCTGGGCCCAGGGGTGATCGTCGGTCAGGGTGAGGTCGATGCGGGCTTCGTGCCCAGGCGGCGTCAACAGCTTCAATTGTTCAGCAGCCCCTCCGGTCAAGCGCAATGTCGGACGTCCGCTTGTTAAGTTGATGACGCCCATGTCGCGCCAGAACACGCCGCGCCGCAAACCCGTGCCCAGTGCTTTGGAGCAGGCTTCCTTGGCCGCGAACCGCTTGGCGTAAGAGGCGGCGGGGTCGACGCGGCGATCCGATTTCGCTCGTTCCACCGGTGTGAACACCCGATTGAGAAACCGCTCGCCAAAACGCTCGATCGACTGCTCGATCCGGCGCACGTCGATCATGTCGTTACCGATGCCGAGGATCATCTGCGATGTCTCACGCGGTCCGGCGGCCGGCCCCGTGCATTCGCGCTTCCTCCATCAAGGACCGCATCCGCCTGACCGCTGCGTGCAGCCCGCCAAAGATCGCCTCGCCAATCAGGAAGTGACCGATGTTCAGCTCGACGATTTCCGGCATGCGGGCGACCGCAGCCACCGTGTTGAAGGTCAAGCCATGCCCGGCATGAACTTCGAGGCCAGCTTCAGCTGCGAGCTTGGCGCCCTTCGCCAATCGCGCGATTTCGGAGGCAACGCCTGCCGCATCGTCCTCCAGGGCACGCTCGCAATAGGCACCGGTGTGCAGTTCGACGATATCCGCGCCAATCCTTGCCGACGCATCGATCTGCTCCGGCGATGCTTCGATGAACAGCGAAACCCGTATGCCGGCATCTTTGATGCGCGCCACAAACGGCTGCAGAGTTGCATAGCCGCTAACGATGTCGAGGCCGCCCTCGGTGGTGCGTTCCTCGCGTTTCTCCGGCACCAGGCAGCACGCGTTCGGGACGTGGCGCAGCGCGATCGCGAGCATCTCGCTGGTAGCCGCCATCTCGAAATTGAGCGGCCGCGTCAGTTCGGCTTTCAATCGCGCGATGTCAGCGTCCGAAATGTGCCGCCGATCTTCCCGCAGATGTGCGGTGATCCCGTCGGCACCGGCCTCGATGGCAAGGTGCGCCGCCCGTAGCGGATCGGGATGGCGGCCACCGCGTGCATTACGGATGGTGGCGACGTGATCGATATTGACGCCGAGGCGTTGGAAGGTGGGCGCGGGAGCGAATGCCATGGGGTGCGATCCAGATGCAGAAGCGGCAATAACGTCTGTCTTTATATAGCAAAACCGAGCAGTACTTGCGAGCTACGAGCGAATAAGCAGTTAGCGCGACGGGGTCCTCACGCGCCCTTTACGATGCCCGATCTGCTCAGCACGCCCCAGACGCCCAGGCTCGACAGCGCGGCGATAAAGGCGAGCGCCGTGCCATGGTTAGGCAGCAGCCCGGGAATGACGACGCTCGCCAATCCGAATGCCGCGACGCCAGCTACGATTACCGCCAGCCATGGCACCGTCCCCTTGAGCGACACGTACGCGGCCAAGGCTGCGCCGGCAAGCCCGGCCGGCATCGCCGCCCACACATACGTTTGCACCGCCCAAGCTCCAGCCTGTGCGCCGACCGCCGCCATCGGTTGGCCCTTCAAACTCGGCGGCCCCATCTGTAGAGCGCCCGACGCAAGCGTCAGAAGCGCCACGGTGGCCGCCGCAAAAAAGGGCCCTGTCAGGGTCGAGATCAAGAACGTCCACAGCGCCCGCTGACCGTTGGTGATTTTTTGCTTCTTCATTTGAGCTTCCCGTTATCACGCCCGCTTGATCGCCTGCACGGCCGCTTCCAGCGCCTGCAGAAAATCCGAGCGGTTCGATTTCGCGTACGATGCATTGTAGGTCTGCATGGTGCCGGCGTCGCGCAGGTCCTTCATCAGATCGCGCATGGCAAGCGTCATGCCGATGTTGTTGGCGTCGAGCACTTTGCCATCGTTGCGGATCACTCGCGCGCCCGCCGTGATGCAGCGATGGGCCAGCGGAATGTCGGCCGTGATCGCAATATCGGACTTGCCGACGCGCCCGGCGATCCAATCGTCGGCGGCATCGGGCCCTTCGGCGACGATCACACGCGAGATCAGCAAATGCTCCGGCAACCGCATCCAACTGTTCGACACCATGTGCACTGGGATGCCGTGACGCTGCGCCACGCGCAGCACCTCTTCCTTCACCGGACATGCGTCGGCATCGACATATATTGCCATGGATTCAGGCTTCTAGCGCTTAAGGACGGTTGCGGTTGCGCACTTCAAGCATTTCGATAGTTGTGCTACCTTATCGCAGGCTCCACAGCGTGCGGCCAGAGGTTACGATGAACATCTATGCGACGAAAAAGGACGGCTTCGAATGGATGTCGCTCGACGACTTCGAGGAAATGCTGCCCGATAAGCCCGAGCACGAGAAGTGGGAGCTGATCAACGGCCGCGTCATCCGCGGCATGGTCGGCGCCCGCTGGGAACACCACGTCATCATCGACAATATGGGTTTTGCCATTACCGCTCATCTGCGGAAGGAGGCGCTCCCCTGCCGCGTGTACAGAGAGTCGTTCTACTTAAAGCAGCGTAAGACCGATCTCGCAGCACTCCCCGACCTGATGATCCATTGCGGCACACCGAAAGCGGGTATGACGTCATTCGACGATCCGCTGATCCTGGTCGAAGTCGTGTCACCCGGCAGCGAGGCGCGCGATCGGCTGGAAAAGCGTGTCGCCTACCAGCAGCTTCAAAGCCTGAAAACCTATGTGCTGGTAACCCGCGACAAACCATTCGTCGAGGTATTCGAGCGCGCCGGCAATGGCTTCCTCACCAAGGAGCCGCTTACCGGCTTCGGCGAAATGCTGCAACTTCCGGCGATCAACTTCGAGATGCCGCTGGCCGATATCTATCGCGACCTGATCGGCACATCCCCGCAATAGGCGCTACCTTTTCCCCTCTCCCCCGTCTTGCTCTCCCGGAACGGCCACGACAGTGGGCGTATCCGGGATCGCTTTCTATCCGATGGGACGCGATCCCGGGTCTCGCGCTCCGACGCTCGCCCGGGAATGCAGCGGTGAGAATGGGGCCGCGCTGCGAACATCGGGATTGCTGTCGGTTCCGGCTGCAGATGTCATCACCTCGACCCGAGCTCCTTCAGGCCACGGCGGATGAGCTTTGCGGTGTCGGCGCCGTCACCCAGCTCGCCCATCGCGACGGCGACGGCTTGCGCTGCTTGCGAAGGTTGATACCCGAGGTTGGTCAGCGCCGAGATCGCCTCGGCTGCGGCATTGTCCTCAGGACGCGGCGTGCCGGCTGATTTACTCTTGCCGGCGGACGCGACAGGCACGTTGAGACCCGCGACGCTCAACGCCGGTGCCTTGTCTTTGAGCTCCATCACGATGCGCTGCGCGAGCTTCTTACCAATACCAGGCGTCTCTTCGACCGCGGCCCAGTTCTGCAACGCAATTGCGTTCGCCAAGTCCTGTGTCGACAGCGTGCCGAGCAACGCCAGCGCGACCTTGGAACCGACCCCTTGGATGCCCTGCAGCGTGCGGAACCAGCTGCGTTCCACCTCGCTGGTGAAGCCGAACAGCCGGATGTAGTCCTCGCGCACGTGCGTATCGATGACAATGCGCACTTCCTGGCCGAGCTCCATCTGCCGCAAGGTTCGCGACGAGCACGAGACATCGTAGCCAACGCCATTGACGTCGATGATGGCGTGGGCTTCACCGATCGCGTCGACGATGCCACGCAGCTTGCCAATCATGCTGCAATCTCTCCGATCAAACCGCTTCCCTCAATGCACGCAGCGCGCGCGCCTGTGGACTGGTGCGATGGTTGGCATGACAGATCGCGATCGCCAAGGCATCAGCCTCATCGGCGCTTTCGAATTTTGCCTTTGGCAGCAGGAAACCGATCATCGCCTGGATCTGCTTTTTCTCGGCGTGGCCGGCGCCGACCACTGTTTTCTTGATGACGTTCGCCGCGTACTCGGCGACCGGCAACCCCTTCATGGCGGGCGCCAGCATTGCCATGCCGCGTGCCTGACCGAGCTTCAAGGTCGCGCGCGCATCCTTATTGACGAACGTCTCTTCGACTGAAGCTTCGTGCGGGTGGAAGGTCGCAATCACCGAGACCAGCCCCTGGTAGATCTCACGCAGGCGGTAGGCCAGTCGTTCGTCCGCATCCGATGTGACCATGCCGGACGCAATATACACCAACCGCACGCCATCGCTCTCGATGACACCCCAGCCGGTACGGCGAAGGCCTGGATCAATACCAATGATGCGAATCGGATTACGGTTCATGGGCCAGGAATAGCATGGGCAGCTCTGCTTCACAGTGCCTCGACAGCCCTTGCTAACGGCCTGACGCGCAATAAGCTGTCATCAAGCACAAACGAACGCCTAGGGAGACCAACATGAAATGCGTGCGCCTACTGGCGGCCGGTATGCTGATGGCCGGAACACTCTCCTGTCAAGCAGCCGACGTTGCCGAGATCGGCAGTTTCCATATCGGTGGGAAACAGGTGACACTGGAAGGCTTGCCGACCAAAGAAGTCGTGTTTTCGGCCGGCATGGCGCCGATCAAGGTCGATCCGAATGGCGATTTTCACGCCGAACAGATGTACGTGCAGTACACCAAACTCACCAGTCCGAAGGCGAAGTATCCTATCTTGATGTGGCACGGCGGCGGACTGACCGGCGTCACTTGGGAAACCAAGCCCGATGGCAAACCTGGCTGGCAGATGTTCTTCCTCAACGCCGGCCACGATGTGTACGTTTCAGATGCCGTCGAACGCGGGCGCGCCTCTTGGTCGAAGTTCCCCGAGATCTTCAAAGGCGAGCCAATGTTTCGCACCAAAAAGGAGGCCTGGGAGCTGTTCCGTATCGGCCTGAATGGATCCTACACAACAGATCCCGCCAAGCGCGTCGCCAACCCTGGCCAGCGCTTCCCGGTCGAAGCCTTCGACCAGTTCGCCCTGCAGGGAGTGCCGCGCTGGACGACGAATGATGCCGCAACCCAGGCGTCCTACAACGCTCTCGTCGCTCGCATTTGCCCGTGCGTGATCATGATGCACAGCCAGGGCGGTAACTTCGGTTTCAACGCGGCGCTGGCCAATCCTGATAGGATCAAGGCCATCATTGGCATCGAACCGTCGGGAGCACCCAAGGCCGACAACCCTGATTTAGCCAAACTCAAGGGCATTCCGCACCTGTTCGTGTGGGGCGACTATCTCGACAAATACGATGTTTGGTCGAAGAACATCGTGAAGGGCCCGGCCGCCTATCACGAGGCGCTCGTCAAACAGGGCGGCGTGTCAGACTGGCTAGATCTGCCGAAAGCCGGGATCGCTGGCAATACGCATATGCTGATGATGGATACCAATTCAGATGTCATCGCCCAGATGATCCAGGATTGGATGGTCAAGCAGCAGCTAATCAAATAGGTAGCGAACAGCAGATCCCTCCAGCGACAGTTAGGCCACCATCATGACCATCTCCATGTATCAGGCGTGCGTCCCGCCGTTTCTGCAGACGCTCGAAGGACTTTCGAACGTTCTGGACAAGGCCGAGGCTTTCTGCGCAGCGAAAAAGATCGAGCCGGCGGTGCTGGTCAATTCACGGCTTGCTCCGAACATGTTTGCGCTTGCCCGCCAAGTGCAGATTGCCTGCGATTTTGCCAAGGGTGCAAGCGCCCGGCTGGCTGGCATCGACGTCCCAGCCTTTGACGACAATGAGACGACGATCGACGAGCTGAAGGCGCGCATCACCAAGACCATCGCCTTCGTAACGACCATCGACGCCGCTAAAATCGACGGCTCCGAGGAGCGCGACATCACGCTCAAGATCGCCGGCAATGCAGTCACGTTCAAGGGCCAGTTCTATCTGGTCAACTTTGCCATCCCGAATTACTATTTTCACCTGACGACAGCCTACGCGATCCTGCGTCACAACGGTGTCGATCTCGGCAAGGGCGATTTCCTCGGACTGTCGCTGGGCCGCTAGATCATGGCCGATGCTCTCGATCCGAAACAGGTTCGCCCGCGCACGTTCGATGCCTCGAAGACAGATGCCTTGAGCGCATGGTTATCGCAGGCGCTCGCAGGCAGCGTCGCGGTCACCGCTGCCGCTTTGCTTGGCGGTGGCGCCGTGCAGGAGAACTGGCGCATCGACGTGCAGGTCGACGGCGGTCCGCGCGCCGGCTCACACACCTGGGTGATGCGCACCGATGCCGCGCAACGGCTGAGCCTCAGCCTCGATCGCGAGGCCGAATTTGCGGTGCTGAAAGCGGCGCATGCGAGCGGCGTGCCTGTGGCCGAGCCGATCGTGCGCTGCACCGACGCCGATGTGATCGGCCGGCCATTTCTGATCCAGGCATTCGTAGAGGGCCAGGCGCAGGCGCGGCAAATCGTTCGGCATCCTGAATTGGCAAACTTCGGCGATCGGTTGGCAGCTGATCTCGGGCGCACGCTGGCTGCGATCCACGCCATTACGCCCACCGCGCGCGAACTATCTGCTTTACCGATCCCGATGCAGCCACCGGCAAAGGTTCTCGTAGCTTCGCTCAAGGCGGCGCTCGCGAGCGCCTCGCAAACGCGCCCCGCTCTCGAATACGTGCTGACCTGGCTCGACGCGCACGTGCCGGCGACGCCGCGCATCACCTTGGTGCACGGCGACTTCCGCACCGGCAACTACATACTCGATGGCACCAAGCTTGCCGCCATCCTCGATTGGGAATTTGCTCACTGGGGCGACCCCGATGAAGACATCGGCTGGCTGTGCGCGCGCTGCTGGCGTTTCGGCAACGACACGGACAATCAGGAAGCCGGCGGCATCGGCAGCCGTCGCGCGCTCTACGATGCCTACGCGGCAGCTTCAGGCCGCAAGATCGGCGCAGCCACGATTGCCTACTGGGAAGTCATGGCTGCAGCAAAGTGGGCCGTCATCGCGGTCCTCCAGGGCGACCGCTTTCTCACCGGCGGCGAAACCGCAATCGAGCTCGCCCTCACCGGCCTGATGGCGCCGGAGATGGAATTCGACGCCCTCGACGGTATTGCCGCGATCGAAGCAAAGGCGAAATCCTGATGGCAAAAGCAGCCAAGCCGCCAAAGGCAAAAAAGCTCTCGGCAGAAACAATGATTGCGCTCGCAGCCGAGACGCTGAAGGCCGAGATCGTGCCAGGATTGTCGGCGGAAAAGCGCTACGCCGCCGCGATGATCGCCAACGCGCTCGACATTGCCCGGCGCGAGATCACCACCGCCGACGAGGGCCCGTTATGGGCGATCCTCGACACCGCCTACGACGATGGCGACGGCACCCCCGCCCAGCTCGCCGCCGACATCCGCGCCGGCAAAATCAGCGAAGCAAC
>JANMNO010000189.1:0-2362 GCA_031374115.1 Hyphomicrobiaceae bacterium
GTGCCGATCGGATGATTTTTGGGGCAGAGCAACTCCGCGGTCCTGGGATCCTTGACCGTGGCGCGGATCTTCTGGCGCACGAATTCGGCCGCGGTGTCGTTGGATTGCTTGTTCACCAGCAGGTCGGTGTAGGCATAGAGGAAGCTGATGCTGCCGCCCTCGGCCCATTTGGCCTCGTAGGTACGCTTGCGCTCCTCCTCCGTCGCCTCGAGCGCGGATTTCACAGGCGGTGGATGACCCGCGATGCCGAACGGTGTGTCGAACGCTGCGCGGCGGCGCTCGGGATATTCCGCTTTGTGCTGGCGCTCCTTCTCGGGATCGAGCGGTGAGTTGCGGGCAGGCAGGCTGAAGTTCGCGGTGCGCTGGAATACGTAGAGGTGCTTAGCCTGTTTGGCGACAAGCGGGATCAACTGAACTCCCGACGAGCCAGTTCCAATGACGCCGACACGAAGGCCGGTAAAATCGACGCCCTCGTGGGGCCACAGACCCGTATGGTACCATTTCCCTGTGAAGCTCTCCAAACCGGGATAACTCGGTGTCCTGGGTGTCGAAAGATTACCCGTCGCCATTATGCAAAACGGCGCCGTGACGGCATCGCCCTTGTCCGTCCTGACCGTCCACATGGTGGTTTTGCTATTGAAGGTGGCTGATCTGATGCGTGTGCTGAGCTGCACATCGCGCCTGAGATCGAAGCGGTCCGCGACATGATTGATGTAGCGCAAGATTTCCGGCTGTGTGCCGTAGCGCTCGGGCCATTGCCATTCCTGCTGCAGGTCGTTGGAGAACGAGTACGAGTACTCCATGCTTTCGACGTCGCAACGGCAGCCCGGATAGCGGTTCCAGAACCACGTGCCGCCAATATCGCTGCCGGCCTCGAAGGCGCGGACCTTCAGGCCGAGCTTGCGCAGGCGATAGATGGCATAGAGGCCACCGACGCCTGCCCCTACGATAATGGCGTCGAGCTTCGTGGCGTCCGTCGTTTGAGCCGGCATGTCGTCCACCCCTGTCCTCGATGTTTGACCGCTCGACGCTCGTTCGAGGCTCACCGCATGGCCAGATAAGAGGTTCGCATTCAAGCGCGAGGGCGGCCGGGTTCGCGCCCTGGGGGCTCGTCCTTGACTTCAAGCTAAGCAGTTACGTCGTCAGCCCGCAAGCGGTCGGCGACAGCGGTCGGCGACAGCGGTCGGCGACAGCGGTCGGCGGCGTCTCGATCCAATTGCCCTAAACATCACAGCTCCGGGCCACCTCTGTCGGCGCGCGGTCGATCTGATCTGCAGACAAGTCTCTGGCCCAATCGACATTGCTGTAAGGCCCAGGGGCGGGTAGGTAGAATGAACCTGTCGTTGGAGTAGGCAGGTCAGAACTGGTGTCAGAATAGAGTGACTCAACTAGGGAGGTCGGATATGCCGCACTATATGTACCAAGCAACCTATACCCCAGAGTCTTGGGCCGCCCAGGTCAAGAATCCCCAGAACCGAGTTGAAATCGTGGGCCGTCAGATGTGCGAGGCCGTCGGGGGCAAATATGTGGGCGCGTGGTTGTGCTTCGGCGATTATGATCTCGTTCTCATCGCTGATGTGCCGGACAATGAGAGTATGGTGGCTATCGCGTTGGCAGTAGCCGCAGGCGGCGCCATCATAGCGAGCAAGACAACGCCATTGATGACGGGGGCGGAAGGCATGGGGGCCCTGAGGAGGGCGGACGCCGTCGCCAAAGTCTATAAGGAACTCGACATGAAGCGAACGATGGCAGCGCCTGGCCGTTGAAAACCACGCCGAAACGCGGCCCGGCGAATGCGACTCGCAGCATGCGCCTACCTGGGAGCGCTCGATTTCAAAGCAGATAGCGCACCCTTGCCAAGCTCAGTCCACACTACAGTTTACAAGGAGTTGATCGACCGGCTCGTCGCCGCCCGGACCGATGCGGGCCTGACGCAGCAGGAGGTTGCCGACCGGCTGGGCAAACCGCAATCCTATGTCGCGAAGATGGAGGGCCTGGAGCGCCGTCTCGACGTGGTCGAGTTCCTGCGTCTCGCAGAGGTGCTCGAATGGGATCCAATTCCGGCGATCCGGGAGGCCAGGAAGACCATGATGTCCGAACCGAAATAGCAGGGCCGGCTGTCGTGAACGCGCTGTGTGGTTCGGCCTTTTTGCTAGTCATTGCTTGGCCAGCTCACGGCGCAAAACATGCTTTAGAACCTTACCCGAAGGATTGCGCGGCAACGTGTCCCGGACGATCAAGGCGTCGGGCACCTTGAACTTGGCGAGCCGCGCGGCACGGTCTTGGAAATGAGCGCCAGTGCCGCGCATCGGGACGTCGAAGGTGCCGTCCGGCGGTCGGCACTGCTGGAACTGTTCGACAG
>JANMNO010000005.1:0-129443 GCA_031374115.1 Hyphomicrobiaceae bacterium
GTGGCCAGATCAGCGAGATCAACGTTCAAATTCTCGCCGTCGACGAAAACGTTCGTGCCCAGGCGCAACGCGAGATGCGCGCGATCGAGGCGAAACTCTCGGAGCTGCAAGAGCGTGACATCGCGACCAGCGATAAACTGCGCAGGATCAACGTCCGCGCTCCTCAGAAAGGCATCGTCCACGAATTAAGCGTCCACACAGTCGGTGGTGTCGTGACGGGTGCCGAGCAAATCATGCTCATCGTGCCTGAAGACGACAGCCTGACCGTGCAAGCCAGGATCGCGCCAAATGACGTCGATCATGTGGTTACAGGCCGTCCGGCGCGCCTTCGGTTGTCGGCGTTTAACCAGAAAACAACGCCGGAGATTGCGGCACATGTCACTAATGTTTCGGCAGACGTGACTGTCGATCCCAAAACGGGGCAGAACTATTATATCGTGCGTCTCGAGATGGAGCAGAAAGAGCGGCGGCTCATCGATGACTTGAAACTCGTGCCGGGGATGCCAGTCGAAGTATTCATGGCGACCGGCGATCGCACGGCGCTCTCTTATCTTCTGAAGCCATTTACCGACCAGATGAACCGCACGTTTAGAGAGTGAGTAAATGACCGCCGATTGACCTCGGCGATCACTTATTAAATCTCTTCAGCTCGAGATTACATCAGTCCAAACAGATTTAGCGCTATAAGCACGACCAGAGGCACGCCAGCCATCCAAAGCAAGACATTGCCCATATCTATCTCCTATTCCACGATCCATCTTTCATAATTTGCGGGTCTTACGGCGCGACCCTTCAGGTGCGGTTGGCACGAGCGAACCCTGCCCACACTTCGCCTTCATCCCGATGACGGCCACCGACGGTGGCTCCCCACCATGCGGCGGCGCCTGCGAGCAACAATGTCGCCGCGGCGAGGAAGCCAACGACCACAGCCGCCTTACGCGCCTTATTGGCGCCGTCCTTGAGCTGAGTGATAACGGTCTCTACGCGCTTTTCAGCCTCGGCCTGGGGCAAACCCGTTCGCGCTGCAACGACCTCGGCAAGATAGGTGCGGTCTGTAGCAACGACGTTACCGCGACCTGACATGGTCGCGAGTAGTCTGCCAAGTTCAGCGCGCACCTCGTCTGATCGTCCGTCCGGCGCACCTTTCCCGCTGCGCAACAGCGCGTCGGTGGCGACGCTTGTAAGGCTCGAAGCAGCACTGGCAACACCCCGGCCAGCCGAAGCAGCGGCCGACACAGCGACGATGGCACCCAGGACGACTGCCGTACTCCACACAAGCAAGCCATGAGCGCCGTCACGAAACGCGACTTCGTTCTCGCTGGCGCCCGCCCTGCGATGCCGCATTCTTGCCGAAATATAGCCACCCAGAGCAAACGCCCAGACGTGGACGAGGAGCAACCAAAACCCAGCTCCAATTGTCACGGCGGTGACGGATCCGCTGGTCGAAGTCCAGGGCGAAACCGATGCCAATCCTATTGCCGAGCCAAATGTCAGCAGTACGAAGGAAACCGCCAACGCGGCCATCGCACCCGCAATTATGCATGGCCATTCCACGTACGAAGCTGACTCAAAAGCCGAGCCCGCAGAGTGGGATCCGATATTTACCGAAGTTGCCTGTGCCATCTCATTAACTCCTATCTGAGACCCAACAGGCTCAAGACCGCCATCACCACGACAATCAGTCCGACGATATAAATGATCCCGTCCATCGAAAGCCTCCATAACTGCTTGAATCTAGTAGCGGTGGGGAACGCACGTGGCTGATTTTTTGTTCCATTCACCCGGGAGCTTTGCCCGTCAGGTAATTGGCACTTTGTTTTGGTTGCGCGATGACACTTTGGAGCCAGTCGTGGTTCACCTGTCCAGATCCCGGGAGCGGGTCAGCCGATCATCATGCTGGTCGATCAGACCGCTGGCGGATATCCCAAGATCGCAACCGTAATCACTCCCGATGTCCGCTTTTGATGCGCCGCGACCGGGTGACGAATGTGGCGGGCGAAGCGGTCCGTGCGCTCGACCCGCTGACGTGACCGCAAATGTTGCATCGCCATCTGGGCGGAGCAATTAACCTAGCCACAATGTCTCCACTTTTGTTGTCGAATGTCGTTCAGTATGAGTTTCGGTTGGGTTTGACCAACATTTTCCGTGACCAGATCGTATTTGAACCCTCAGTTCCTTACACACCACGAGATTTTACGTACCCGTTAGTCAGCTCAAATCGTGTTTCGTCGCTACTTTGGCGACATCGTGTGGGGATGGGGAGGCTGTATGCGTAAGTATCTGTATGGTGTCATCGCGCTCATCGCATTGTTGGCGCCGACTGTCACAGCTATTGGTCAAGGTACTGACAATCCTCTCGTAGTAGCCCAGACAGTTGACCGGTCGAACAGGGCCCGCAATGTGCCGTCGGCGGCAGCCTCAGGTGAGGTCGGCGCTGTAACGCGTGTGAACAATTGGACGGTTGGCCTCGCCGGCGGACTGCTCGAAGGAACCTTCATTCGTTTTGCAGCGGAGCTCGCCAAAGCTCTCGACGATGGCGACAACCTTCGCGTTTTACCAGTCGTGACATTCGGGGCGGCGGAGAATGTCGGCGACCTGCTTTATCTCAAAGGCATCGACGTCTCGATTACACATGCCGACGTCTTCGATGAATACAAGAAAACCGGCAAGGCATTGAACGTCGATCGCCGCGTCAATTACATTTCACAGATGTATATCGGCGAGCTGCATGTTTATGCCCGTCCCGAGATAAAGACGCTACAGGATTTGAACGGCAAAAAGGTCGGCTTCCATACAAAGGGAGCCGGGCCGACGGTGACCGGTCCAATTCTGTTCGAGCGCCTTGGGATAAAGGTGGAACCCGTCTTTATCAACAACGCGCTTGCTCTAGAAAAAATGAAAGAGGGCGAACTTGCTGCGATCCTGCATACGGTCGGCAAGCCGAATGACCTATTTTCGAAACTGAAACGGGAGCCGGGATTCCACTTTCTACCGGTCGAATACACGGATAAATTCTCGGATTACTACGTTCCCTCGACACTCGGCCACGAGGATTATCCAAACCTGTTCGAACCTGGCGAGAAAGTCGAAACTCTTGGCATTCCGGTGGTGTTGGCAGTCTATAACTGGCCGAGAGAACACGATCGCTTTCGCCGGGTGGAGCGGTTCATCCAGTATTATTTTTCGCGCTTTGAGCGGCTGAAGCAACCGCCTTATCATCCGAAATGGAAAGAGATCAATCTCGCTGCCAAGGTTCCCGGTTGGAACCGTTACTGGGTTGCAGATGAATTGCTGAACCAAACCTCATCGACGACACCTCCTGACGTGAATAAGGCGTCTACTGGTGCAGTCGCCGCGTCCGCAATCGATGCGAATCTGGCCCGCGCGCAGGCGGCACAGGCGGCACCCAACAACAAGGAAGAGCAAGAGCGGCTGTTTCGCCGGTTTCTCGATTGGGCCAAGCGCGAGAAAAAACAATAGACACGCCGTGTAGCTATTCCGGGCGCGGAAAAAGTACCAACCCGGGGGGAGTTTGGCATGTGGCATTCGAACGGACTTCAGACGGAAGCCACGGGTATGGGCCGGCGACGGGACATCGCAAAGGCGGCGGCGGCGATACTGCTGACCATGGCCTGCGAAACTATTCCACATGCATGGAGCCAGACGCAGCCCGTTCAAATCATCTCGCAGCCGATTCTTTTGGTCGAACCCGCAGTCGAAACACCCTTCTCGATCCAGCTGAACAGCAGCTCGCAAGTACCGAAGCAAGCCTTCGTCCGGATCCGTGGACTGCCCCCAGCGGCCGTCCTGAGTGAGGGGCACGCGATCAAAGCCGGCACCTGGGCTGTTCCATTGACCGGTCTCGCAAATCTCATGGTGACGGTGGCCGCCGGGTCGGAGGGCAAATTTCAAGTGCTGGTCGCGTTGGTCCTGGTGGACGGCACCGTCGTCCGCGAGACCGAGGTCACGCTTGCCGTCATGTTGACGGCGGCCTCGAACCAGCGAGCGTCGCAGGCCCCGGTGAACTCGGCATCCTTGGGTGCGGGCCCTGCGTTGCCGTCACCGCCGCCGCAAGCGTCTCCCCTCGCTTCACCGCCACTGAAGCTCGCGCCAGAACGGGAGGCGCCACCACCTGCATTGTCAGGCCAGCAAGCCGTGCCGCAGTTGAAAAGCGAGGATCGGGACCGTGCCATCAAGTATGTTCAGCGTGGCGACGAGAGCTTGGCCGCGGGCAATATTACAATGGCGCGTCTGTTTTATCAGAAGGCCGCCGAAGTCGGGTTGGCGCAAGGGGCTTTGGCACTTGCCGGGACTTATGATCCAGCGGAGCTAGCGCGTTTGAAGGTGGTCGGCGGTGTCGATCCGGATCGGGCGACCGCTCAAAAGTGGTATGAAAGAGCACGCCAACTTGGTTCGCCGCAGGCAGCCGAACGGCTCCTGAAGCTCGGTGTGCGATAACGCGCGGGAAACGCTCGGACCACTATACGTCCCCGTCGGCCTTGAGCCAACGGATTGCGGTGCGAAAAGCCTCCAAGGTCTGCGCCACCTCCTCGGGTCCGTGCACTGCCGAGACGAGCCCGCCGGGTGAGCCCATGATATCGACGCCGTTGGCGATGAGCGCGATGCGCAGCCGATACGCGAGTTCCGGGTTACGTACGCGCTTCAATCCTTCGAAGCCGAGGGTGCTCGCATCGAAAGTTGCTGGATCGAGCGGCAACCGCCCCGGGTTCTGAAAAATCTGGAATGCCGATGCATCGCCGTAAACGCCCCAGGCCACATCCTCGTCGACCAGGATCTGCCGCAAGCCGGCACGGATTTGCTCCGCTGTCTTCTCCGCGCGGTCACAGACATCTTGGCCCTCGATAATCGACAGCGTCGTCACTGCTGCAGCCGCGCTCAGCGGATTAGCGTTGAAGGTGCCTTGATGACCGATTTTCTCACGGCCAGCTTGTTTCATCGTCTGGGCGTCAAGCTGATCCAGAACGGCCGCGCGTCCTGCAACGGCTCCACCAGGCAGGCCGCCCGCGACGATCTTCGCCAGCACCGTCAAATCGGGCACGACACCGAATCTCCTTTGCGCACCGCCCGGCGACCAGCGAAAACCCGTGATCACCTCATCGAATATCAGCAGCGTGTCGTGTTGACGCGTGATCTCGCGCAGACGCGGCAAGAACCCGCTGGGTAACGGAACCTGTCCCCACGATGCGCCCGAAGGTTCTAGAATGACGGCCGCCACGTCGTCGCGCTGGCTCAGCGTCGCTTCGACCCGCTCGACATCGTCCGTTGGCAACAGAATTGTCTCGGCCGCCAGGCTCGGCGGAATTCCTACCGGAACACCGCCATCGAAATGCGACATCGCGCCGGAAGCAACCGCGTCATGCCAGCCGTGAAAATGGCCGACGAACCGGATGATTTTCGTGCGTCCGGAAAATCCGCGCGCGAGCCGCAATGCAAGATGCGATGCCTCGGTGCCCGACGCCGTAAACCTCACACGCTCGGCCGATGGTACCATGCGGTTGATCAGTTCCGCCCAAATCACTTCGAGTTCGTGCGCGGAGCCCCAATGCGTGCCGATCTTCGCTTGACTATCCACCGCGGCGACGACATCGGGTTGGCAGTGTCCGAGCAGCAACGCGCCGTGCCCGCCAAAGTAGTCGACATACGTATTGCCGTCGACATCCCACTTCAGAGGGCCCGATGCACGGGCCGCGTATATTGGATACGGCAGTAGTGTTCGGCTGTCGTGCGTGAGACCGGCGGGGATGACCTTGCGCGCTCGCTCATATAACGCCGCGGATTTGCATGTTCGCTCGCGGAAGGCGGCTTCGACTTTCGAATTAGTGCGGGGTGCCGTAGCGGTCGCAGCTGTCATGAACCCTTCTCCTGAACATTCCCCGGGAGGAACCTCATCACGCACGATCATGCAGCCGCGCGTTGCCAATCAGCCGCGCATTTTCAACCGGCACTTGGTCGTCCAAAACATGCGGCGCGCTTAGTGCTTGTGCGGCTCAGCCATCGCGAATGCTGCCTTCTGCTCGGCCGTTGCCTCCCGCTGATACTTCGCCTGCCACTCCTTGTAAGGCATGCCGTAAACGGCTTCGCGTGCTTGATCTTTGGTAAGCAATTCCCCGGCAGCATTGGCTGCCTCTTGATACCAATTCGACAAGCAGTTGCGGCAGAAGCCGGCTAGGTTCATCAGATCGATGTTTTGAACATCGGTGCGCGTGCGCAAGTGCTCGACAAGACGCCGATAGGCGGCAGCTTCAAATTTGAGACGTGATTGTGCGTCTTCGGCTGGCATGGTCGTTCGCTCCTGGGCAGATGGGTTACTCCGTTATTTTACATGGGATCGCCCGCGACGAAATGCGAGTTGCAGATCCGGTCGATCCAGTAATAGCCGCATCAATCTGGTGAGGCGCTTGCCCCACGCCTCTTGATCCTTTTCGGTCCGTATCAGATCTTGCCGGACTTCGATCAATGCATGCGCTAAATCCCGTTGGGTGGCGTGCTGCCACATCGTGTCACCTTCGAGGCCGCCGTGATAGGGCTGGTTGTCCCCCACGATCAAGTCGCCTTCCGCGTACAACGCCTCTAGCAATGGCACCGCAAGACGCGGGTCCCGATCCCAGAGTACGCCCGCATGCCAGGGACGCGGCACCGATTTCCAGCTTTCGGTAAAGCTGTGGATCGACAGGATTGCAGGCGTGATACCGGTCGCAAGGCACGTATCGAGCACGCGGCTGATCGCGCGGTGATAGGGCCTGTAGAACAACCTCAACCGCTTCTCTCGCTCCGCCGTATCGACGTGCCGATTGCCCGGAACGATCGCGCCGTCCGAAAGGCGCATGACCAGGGTGGGATCATCCTCGCCACGATTCGGATCGATCAGCAGGCGAGAATAATGCGTCGTCACCGCCGGCACGCCGAGAGACGCCGCCAAATACTTCGTCAGCGCTTCCGCGCCGATATCATAGGCGATGTGCCGCTGCAGTTGCGCTTCGGGCAGGCCGAGTGTGTCATAGCCCGGCGGGAACGCGTTACGCGCATGGTCGCACAAGATGACAAGACCGGCTTCCGCCGCACCGCCGATCACCGAGTAGCTGTCGGCCGTGTCCGAGGCAATTCGTGGCTTGGACATTTGATCCTCGGACATACTGTGGCTTTGAGGTCCTGCTGCGGCCGGACGTTTGAACGATCGGACCAGAATATCCCGCTCACCCTCCGTTGACCACCTTGACGTAGGCAACCCATGTCCAACAGATGGAAAAACCATCACGTCACAATCGCGAGCCGGCGGACACGATGAACAACGCTTCGATGAAGGACAGGTTGCTAGCGCTCTATCGCACGGCAGTGGCGACGGCGCACCCGAACGTCTGCTTGCCGGGTCATCTGCCGCCATACCCGAAGAATGGCCGTATCATCGTCATTGGCGCCGGCAAGGCGAACGCGGCGATGGCAGTTGCGGCCGAGACCTATTACGCGGCAAACGCCGGTTTTGAGAGATTTGGCGGCGTGGTCACGACCCGTCATGGTTTCAAACTGCCGACATCGCGAATCGAGGTCATCGAGGCGGCCCATCCGGTGCCTGATCTAAACAGCCTTGAAGGCGCGGCGCGCGCCATTGCGGTGGCGAAATCAGCCAGTGCGAATGATCTCGTCTTGGTTCTACTTTCGGGCGGAGCGTCGGCGTTGTGGTGTCAGCCAGTCGATGGCGTAAGTTTCCCAGCCAAGCAGGCTTTGACGAAGCAATTGCTGCGCGCCGGAGCGCCAATCGGCGAAATGAACGTCGTGCGCAAGCATCTGTCCCAGATCAAGGGCGGAAAGCTCGCCGCGGCGGCGTTCCCGGCACGTTTGCTGACACTTGCGATCTCCGATGTGCCAGGTGACCAGCCGACCAGCATCGGTTCGGGTCCAACAGTTGCAGATCCGACGACGCTTGCCGATGCCCGCGCCGTGCTCGAACGATGGTCCATTACGCCGTCACCGGAGATTGCGGCGGCTTTGGCCGACCCCGCCAACGAAACCATCAAGCCGGACGACCCGCGATTGGCGAATGCGGCTTTCGAGATCGTGGCCGCTCCCAAGGCGTCGCTCGAAGCTGCAGCACGACAAGCGCGCACACTCGGTTACGAAATCGAGTTTCTGGGTGACAGCATCGAAGGCGAAGCGCGCGAGGTTGGTGGCAAGCACGCCGCTCTCGCGCTGGCCGCCAAGTCGAGCGGGCGCCGCGTCGCTATTATATCCGGTGGAGAATTCACCGTGACCGTCACTGGCAATGGGAGAGGGGGCCCGAACCAGGAATATGCTCTAGCACTCGCCCGCGCGCTGGATGGGGCAGCAGGGATCAGCGCGCTCGCAGCAGACACCGACGGTATCGATGGCGGCAGCGGCAAGGCCGACGATCCCGCCGGAGCATTCGTATTTCAAGACACCCTGCACAGGGCATCGGACGAGAACCTCAATGCAGCCACGTTCCTCGCCAACAACGATTCGTCGAGCTATTTCGAAGCCATTAATGATCTCCTGCGGATCGGTCCGACGCAAACAAATGTGAATGATTTCCGGATCATCCTCGTTGATCCAATTGTCGCCTGATTGCCAATCACATATCCGTCCAAGACAAAAGAGACCCAGATAATCGTGCCGACGGATCATCGACCACCACGAACGCCGCTCCGCTGCCGCATCGCGTTTGGCGCGCTTGCAGCGGCCATTACGGCATTTCCGATCGCGTCTGCGTGGGCGGATTTCAAGCTGTGCAATGCCACATCGAGCCGCCTGGGGGTCGCGATCGGCTACCAGGATGCCAAGGGCTGGGCAACCGAAGGCTGGTGGAACATCCCTTCGCAGAGCTGCGAAACGCTGCTCAAGGTGATGCCAAGCCGATACCTCTACGTTCACGCCGTCGACTACGACCGATCGGGTGAATGGGGTGGCACCAACTTTATGTGCACTTCCGAGCGAACTTTCGTCATCAGGGATGTTAAAGATTGTCCTAAACGTGGGTATAAGCGTTCTGGATTTTTCGAAGTGGACACGGGTGAGGCAAAGGACTGGACAGTCCGCCTGACAGACCCTGACGAAGCGGGAGCTAAGCCGAAATGAGACGTAACAGACGGGTCAAGATCGTAGCAACACTTGGCCCTGCGTCGTCCGAGCCGGACATGCTCGAAAAGCTATTCGAGGCCGGCGTCGACGTGTTCCGCATCAACATGAGCCATGCGTCGCACGACGTGGCGCGCAAGCTGCATGCGACCGTGCGCAATGCCGAAGTGAAATTCAAGCGTCCAATCGGCATCTTGTGTGACCTTCAAGGGCCGAAGTTTCGCGTCGGCGAAATGGGCGGCGGACGCGCCTTTGTGACGGACGGTGCGTTGTTCCACTTCGACCGCGAAGAGACGGCCGGCAGTACCGATCGGATCTTTCTGCCGCATCCACAGATTTTCGAGGCGATCGAGCCGGGCCATACGCTGCTGTTAGACGATGGCAAGTTGCGCATGCGCGTCGTCGAAAGGTCGGCCTCGCGGATTACGGCCGAAGTCGTCGTTGGCGGCGCGTTGGCGAGCCGCAAGGGCATCGCCATGCCGGACACCCTGCTGCCGATCTCGCCGATCACCGAGAAAGACCGCGCCGACCTCGACTACGCACTTCGCCTTGGCGTCGATTGGATTGCACTCTCGTTCGTGCAGCGGGCGGAAGATATCCATCTTGGCCGTCAGCTGATTGGCCAGGGTGCTGCCATCATGGCCAAGATCGAGAAGCCTTCGGCAATCACCGATCTCGACAACATCATCGCGGCAGTGGACGGCGTGATGGTCGCTCGTGGCGATCTCGGCGTTGAAATGCCGGTGGAGCGCGTGCCCGGCCTGCAGAAGGAAATTACGCGAAAATCGCGCGCGGCCGGCAAGCCGGTCGTCATCGCGACGCAAATGCTGGAGAGCATGATCTCCTCGCCGGTGCCTACGCGCGCCGAGGTTTCAGACGTCGCGACCGCCGTGTTCGATGGCGCCGATGCCATCATGCTGTCAGCCGAAAGCTCCGTCGGCCAGTTCCCGATCGAAGCAATCCAGATGATGAACCGAATCGCGATCGAGGTCGAAAAAGACCCGAGCTATGACGCCATTGTGCACACCACGCAGACGATCCCGCAGGCAACCGGTGCCGATGCCATTGCCGCTGCCGCGCACGCCATTGCCGACACGGTGAAATTGTCGGCCATCATCTGCTATACCGCGACCGGCTCGACCGCATTGCGTGTCGCGCGCGAACGGCCCAACTTGCCCGTCATCGGCTTGACACCGGTGTTGGCGACAGGCCGGAGACTATCGCTCGTGTGGGGCACGCACTGCGTGTTGACCAGCGATCCGGAAAATCTCGCCGACATGGTTCGCAAGGCTTGCCGCATCGCCTTCGAGGAGGAATTCGCTAAACCGCGCGAGGGCATCCTCATCACCGCTGGCGTGCCGCTCGGGTCGCCGGGTACAACCAACATGGTGCGGATATCCTTCCTTGACGAGAAAGGCGCGCCTGTCGCCGAAGGCGCCTGAGGTTCTGTCGCTCAGGAGTGCGCCAGGGTCCGTTTTTCGCGGGCGTAGCGCACGAGCGCCAGATAGCGATATAGACCGTGGACAAATTTGCTGTAGGGCATCGTGAGGAAGAACGCGATGATCACGCCGAGGTGTACGGCGAGCAGCACACCCATCGCCGGCGTCGCACGAAGAAAGAGTAGTGCAAGGCCGGTTGCCCCTGTCAGAAAGAGGGAAACGAGAAAGGCCGCATCCATGCCCAAACGAGGCTCGTCGGTGACTTCTGGATCGCGACTCCATTTCGCGCGCAATAATCCAATGGGGCCGATCAACAACCCGATGCCGCCAATCGTCCCCAATACCACTGGCAGATCGTACCAAGGATAGGGCGCCTCGAGCTTCAGCAGGTAGTGGTAGAGCGTCGCCGTCGACGTCGAGGCAAAGCACAGCAGGAAACCGTAGAACGTCAGATGGTGATAGAATTGCCGGCGATCCGTCGGGCGTTCGTCGTCGTTCATGCAACCGGCGCCGCCGCCGTCCAGATAACGCAGCGACCCGGCATCCTTCGTCCCCTGCCAAAGCGATTGCGGCTCCCGCAGGGTCGTCGCCGCCTCGCCAATGTCGCGCCAGAATGCGTGCATGCCCATCGCCATGGCGAAAATGGCATAGCAGAACGCCGCGCCGAAGATCGCAACCATCGTGTTGTGCGGCATCAACTTGTAGAACGCACCTGGACCAGTGTGGGTGGCAAACAGCACCTGCGGATTGTGCCAGGCGACAAAGCCCGCGATGAACAGCGCGACGCCGAGCGCCATCGCCACACTGATCGCGAGACCGTTGCGGTCGAACATTGGCGCCAGCGCTTGCGGCCAAGCGTAGGCACGGTACGACTGCGCCCGCACAATACCGAGCGTCTTTGGCACGTTGACGAGAAATTCGTGCGGCGGCGCGAATTGGCAATCGTGAAAACAGGCTCCGCACGAATGGCATAGGTTGGCGAGATAATTCAAATCGCCGCTGCTGAATGCCGTGCGCATCTCCATCGCCGGAAAAACCGCGCACAGGCCCTCACAGTAGCGGCACGAATTACACACCGTCATCAGACGATCGGCTTCGGTCAGCGCTTCAGTTGCGTGCATATTTTGCTGCTTCCTGCCCGGCGATGCGCCCAAACACGCTGCCAATCGTCATGCCGATGCCAGCTGCGTAACCGCGTCCCAGAACGTTGCCCGCCATGATTTCTCCGGCCGCGAATATGTTGGCCGACGGCCGCCCGTCCTTCATCAGCACGCGTGACTGCCGATTCACCCGCGCTCCCAGATACGTGAACGTTATGCCGGGCCGAACCGGATAGGCGTAGAAAGGCGCGGTTTCGATGCGCCGCGCCCAGTGCGTCTTCGGTGGCGTCAAGCCTTCAGTCCGGCAATCATCGAGGATGGTGTGATCGAAAGTGCCCGGGCGCACTGCGTCATTAAAATCAGCGACCGTCTTTAGCAATGTTGTTTCATCGAGCCCGAAATGCGCCGCCAGTCCTACGATCGTGTCGGCTTTTATCGGCGGATAGAGCGACGGCATGAACATGCGCAGCGAAGGCTGGTCGAAGATGATAAAGGCGATCTGGTCGGGTTGAGCCGCGACGAGCCGCCCCCAGATCGCATAGCGCTTGGGCCAGACGTCTTCTCCCTCGTCGTAGAAGCGTTCGCCATTTTTGTTGACGACAATGCCAAACACAACACAGTCGAGTCTGGTGATGATGCCACCATCGAATTTCGGCGCCCGCGCATCGATGGCGACGGCATGGCACTGGGTAGCATCTCCGATCGGCTTCACGCCATTGTCGAGCAACATCCGCAAAATGGTGCCACGGTTGTATGGTGTTCCACGGATCAGAAAGTTGTCAGCAGCAGCCCCCCAGCTTTCCTTCAACCATTCGATATTGGCCTCGAACCCGCCGCTCGCCGCAACGAACGTACCGGCTCTGATCGCAACTGCCGACTCGGCATGCCCGACGGTAGCGGACAGGAACAAGCCGTCCTCGATGTCCAAGCTGGTGACTTCCGTCGCATAACGAATCTCGACGCCGAGATTTTCAGCCGTAAGATAGAGCGCGTTCAGCATCGCGCGGCCGCCACCGAGGAAAAACGAGTTCGTGCGGCCAAGACTGAGGGTGCCGCCAAGTGATGGCTGAAAACGTACGCCCTGATCAGCGATCCAAGGCAACATCGCCTTTGATTCGGCGATCATAAGACGCGCGAGCTCTTCATCGGTTTCACCGCCCGTGACCAGCATAAGATCCTCGAGAAACTCCTCTTCGGTGTAGGGACCGGAAAGGGTCTCGGTCGCGCTATCATGGGCGCATCGCATGTTGCGCGTGTGCCGTGTGTTGCCACCACGATAGAACTTCGGCGCAGCCTCGAGCACCAGCACCGATGCGCCGGCCCTGCGCGCCGCTATTGCAGCACAGAGCGCAGCGTTGCCGCCGCCGGCGATCAGAACGTCATATCTCCTGGTTGTATCGATCATGTCCGCCGGCCAACAACTGTCATCGCCGGTGTAATCGGGATCGCCGGGCTTTGAAACCGCCGTTTGTGACCACGACCTGCGACGGAATGAGCTGCTATTCGCAGATCCGATTGAAACCATCGCGTCCGTGGCGGGCCAGATCCATGTGGAAGTGATCGTGATGCATGGCGTTGGCCTCGGGGCCGAGCACCGTTGTGAACTCACTGCATGCTCCGCGATGGACCGCGCGCAGGAAGCCACGCTCTCGCACGTCGCCGTTCCATCCGCTCTTTACACTGATCGTGCGTCCGTCGGCCAGGATGAATTGCGATACATCGAGCGCGTTGGCATGGCCGTGCTCGGACAACCGTCCGCCGGACACGTGGTTCATTGGCCGGCAGGAGTAGGAGCCCGCGACTTTCACCTCGACGATCGGCGAACCCAAATGCGTGCGCGCCGCAGGTTCAACGACGCTTTGCACCCAGCGCTCGACCGCTGGCACCATCGGGCAACGCAGCATCGCCGATGGTTTCATCGATACTCGGCCATTCGCCGCCGCCATCATTTCGAAAGGCCGCTGGGCGCCACAAACGCTTGGGCCGCCGAGAGCCGAGCGGCTCTGCAGAAAAGAGGATTCGCGTATCGCCCCGGAGGTCAGGCAGGCTTGCTCTTCATCGGCGCGCCATGGTTCATGCTTGGCGACAAAGTTCGGCTGCGTACTGCATCCCCACGCGAGAAGGGCTGCAGCACCAACGACAAAACCGACGCGAACGCGACTGAACACCCACATGACCGGAGAATGCGCCAGAAAAAGTTAACACCGCGTTAACCAACGCGTGAAGGCGCATCGATCATGCACGTTGTTTGCGGCGTCTTGGCGGACCGGGTGAAGGCGCAAATGAAGTCTCGATAAGGCGAAAGCGCGGCTACTCGCGAAAACGATCGTCGAAGTATTGCCGCCACAGCTGTTCACCGACCATGCAATCCATTCTTGGCGGATCTTGCACGCGAATGAGTGCTGATGGTGCCTCAAGCCCGGAAATTTCCAGCAACAGTTTCTGGCGCGTCGCAGACGTGAACTCCGCCTTGTCGCGGATCGGGACCATGAATGAACCGCTGCCACCGATGACGCATTGCGCATAGTACTGATCGAGGTTTGGAATGTCGAACATGCTGCCGAGACCGCCCGGCTTCAATACGATAGGCAGGCCATTTATCACAACGCCTTTCGCGATGATCTGATCGCGCATTGGGCCGACCGGCGGACCAGAGTTGTTCGGACCGTCGCCGGAGACATCGATGACGCGCCGTTCGCCGATAACGCCACCCGTGCCGAATTGGCGATCGGAATAGTCGAGTGCGCCTGAAACCGAGGTTCGCCGATGCCGCGATATCGGTGCCTGTGCGAGCTTGACCGCAACGGCCTCTGCCGCCTGCGGACTATCGATGACCGTCCACGGCAGCACGGTTTGCTGCGTCGACCAGCCCGCCCACTCGATATAAGTGATAGCGATGCGGCGGTGCTGTCCCGAGAGAATTGCACGCATGATCTCTGGATCGCGCAATGCTTCGATGTAACCATCGCGCTGGAGACGCTGCTCGTCCAGATCCATCGAATATGAGACGTCGACGGCAAGCACCAGCTCCAAATCGACGCGTGTCTGAGCTCGAACAGCTGCAGACAGGGCATACAGGGCGCAGACGGCCACGGCGAACACTGTAATCAGCCGGCGCAAATCGAACGCTCTTCCTGAGAATGACGCACGCATGCGGCCAAGCTTGGCATGGCATGCGCAGCTTGAAAAGGGGCAACCGTCAGCGTCAAATCAGGCGATCATACCCGCTATCAAAAGCAACAGACCGACGCCGCCAAGTCCCCCGGCCGCCCAAAGCAAAGCCGCAATACCTGTGATGATGGAGGCCGACGCCAGCACAATCGCGATTTGAAAAGCGCCGGTCGCGAACTCGAACCGCACGTGCTTGCGGCCATATTTGTCGCGCTCTTTTTCGGCCTCGCTCGCACGTTCGCGCAACTCCTTGCGGCCTTCACCGGGCTCGAACTTACCGGTCTCCTTGCCCTTCGCGTCCTTGATTGGCTTGCCTTGCTCGGTCTCGTAACGATCGGCTGCAGCCCGCCACTTGGTGACGCGTTCCAGCATCGCCTTCTTTTGCGTTGGATCAGCTGATGCCAACTGAAGCAGGTCGACCTCGTCGGCAAAGCTTTCGATCACCGTCTTGCGGATCGTCTTCGCCTGGTAGAATGCCCACAGGTTCGACGCCTCGATATTGGACTGCAACGTTTGTGTCTGCGCCTTCTGTCCAAATATCTCCGACACTGCCAGCATCAACGCCAGAATTGATATGACGAGCGCCACGGTCTTGTTTGCATCGCCGTGTTCGTGTGCTGCGTGTCCACTCATCGTACGTTTCTCCCGATTGACTGATGGCCAGCCCATAACAATAGCGGACGGGGCATTGCTGCCACCATCCGCCGTAACGGCTTGCCCCCGACCCATGCCAAGCGGACGGACCGAGCGCAAGCGGAACATTAGTTGCATCAGCCGGCGACAGTTGAATGACGGTCGTCATCGCAGGCTTGCCGGGAGCGCAAACCGGATCAGAACAGTCCTTCGATCTGGCCACCGTCGTTGAGCCGGATGACGTCCGCCGAGGGGACCCGTGGCAGGCCCGGCATCGTCATGATGTCGCCGGTGACCACCACTACGAACTCGGCGCCAGCCGACAAACGAAGCTCACGTACGGGAACGATGTGCCCGGTCGGTGCGCCACGCTTGCTCGGATCGGTCGAGAACGAGTACTGCGTCTTGGCCATGCACACCGGCAGATGACCGTAGCCAGCTGCCTCGAGTTCCTTGAAGCGAGCCTCGACCGAAGGGTCGCAGGCAATATCAGCACCGCGATAGATCTCGGTGACGATGGTCTTCACCTTGTCCCGCAGCGGCATCTCGTCTGGGTACAGCGGCTTGAACTTGGCTTCACCCTTCTCGCAGACGTCGACGACGTGACGCGCAAGCTCTTCGATGCCAGCACCTCCATTGCCCCAGTGGGTGCAAAGGAATGCCTTGGCGCCCATCTTCTCGGCTGATGCCTTGACTGCTGCAATCTCGGCGTCGGTATCGGTGATAAACTTATTGATCGCGATGATCGGCTGCACACCGAACTTACGCACGTTCTCGATGTGTCTCTCCATATTGGCGCAACCCTTGGAAACTGCCTCGACGTTTTCAGTCTTGAGGCCATCTTTGGCGACGCCACCGTGCATCTTTAGCGCCCGGATCGTGGCGACGATAACTGCCGCCGATGGCGTCAGGCCCGCCTTGCGGCACTTGATGTCGAAGAACTTTTCGGCACCAAGATCGGCGCCGAAGCCAGCTTCGGTGACGACATAATCGCACAGCTTAAGCGCGGTTTTAGTGGCAAGCACCGAATTGCAGCCGTGCGCGATGTTGGCGAACGGACCGCCGTGGATGAACACTGGATTGTTCTCCAGCGTCTGCACCAGATTCGGCATCAGCGCGTCCTTGAGTAAGACGGTCATGGCACCGTCACCCTTCAGATCGCGCGCGTAAACCGGCTTTTTCTCACGGGTGTAGGCAACGACAATATTGCCGATCCGCTTCTCCAGATCCTTGAGATCTGTCGCTAGGCAGAAGATCGCCATGATCTCGGAAGCGACTGTGATGTCGAAGCCATCTTCGCGGGGGAAGCCGTTGGCGACACCGCCGAGCGAATTGACGATCGAACGCAGCGCCCGGTCATTCATGTCCATGACCCGGCGCCAGGCGATACGGCGCTGATCTAGCCCCAAGCTGTTGCCCCAGTAGATGTGGTTGTCGATCAGCGCCGACAGCAGGTTGTGAGCGCTGGTGATGGCGTGGAAGTCGCCGGTGAAGTGGAGGTTGATGTCCTCCATCGGCACGACCTGCGCATAGCCACCGCCGGCGGCGCCGCCCTTGACGCCGAAGCACGGACCGAGCGAGGGCTCTCGCAGACAGCTCATCGCGCGCTTGCCAATGCGGTTCAGTCCGTCACCAAGACCGACCGTCGTCGTGGTCTTGCCTTCGCCGGCTGGCGTCGGGTTGATCGCGGTAACGAGGATCAGCTTGCCGTCCTTGCGATCCTTCAAGCTGTCGATGAACTCGAAGGAAATCTTCGCTTTGGTCGGGCCGTAGTTGAGCAGAGCATCAGCCGGTATGTCGATCTTCTTGCCCACCTCGGCGATCGGCTTCATCTTGGCTTCGCGTGCGATCTCGATATCGCTGCCGACCGGCTTGGTTGACTTGGCTGACACAGTCGCGTCTCCAGTTTTTGGCTTTTTTGGTGCGGGCGGGGGCGCGGGTTTGTAGGCGGCGAAGACGTCGCCGGCCTTGAGTTTGGCATAGGTCGCGTATTCGGCAGCTGGGATCTTCTTCGTATCGGCTGCCTTGACGCGCTTGGCGAGAATGGCCCCGCCTTTCGCGGCAATCACCATGCCGTCAGCGTCGATCTTCAAGATCTCGCCAGGCTTGCCGTCGCCGGCGATCTTGGCGCTATCGAAGAGCTGCAACTCGAGACCGTTGACGACAGCCCAAGCGCCGGGAGCCGGGTTGGCGGCGCGAATCGTGTTGTAGACTTCACCGATCGGTTTGGTGAAGTCGAGCTGGGCATTCTCGCGCTTGAACCAGCTCTCGTAAGTCTTCTTCGCGTGGTTCTGAGGGACGCTCGGGGCCTTGCCGGCGCGAACCAGATCGACCGACTCCATCATCGCATCGACGCCAAGTGGGAACAGCTTCTTGAAGTACACATCGCCCAGCGTTTCGTCCGGACCGATGTCGACGGTCTTCTGCATGAGCACGGGTCCTTCGTCGAGGCCTTCGTCGGGCCAGAAAATGGTAAGTCCGGTCTGCTTCGAGCCCCAGGCGATCGGCCAGTTGATCGACGACGGTCCGCGGTGCAACGGCAGAAGCGAGGGGTGATACTGGATCGTGCCCTTGGCCGGAGCATCGATCACAGGCTGGGGAACAAATAGCGTCACGTAAGCCATCACGCACAGATCCGGCTTGAACGACTGCATAAGGGTCAACGCTTCGGGGGTCTTCCAGCTCTTCGGCTGATGCACCGGCAAGCCCTTTTCGCGGGCGAATACTGCGCACGGGTCGAGTGGACGCCCGTCTTTGTCGGGCGCACAAAACACCGCGACGACGTTCTCGCCGCGATCCAGCAATTTTTCCAAGACGGCTTTGCCGAAGGCCTCTTGTCCGTGAACCACGATCCGCATGATTTGCACTCCCCTATCCCTTCGCGCTCGACCCGGAGCACTTCGGGTAAACTTCTATTGTGATCGAGATGGATTTTTAAGCTTGGCCTTATTCAGCCGGCAGCTTTCTTTGGCGGAGGCTCGGTTGCACCGGACGCCTTGATGCTTGCGATTTCATCGGCAGAGTAGCCAAGGACCGCCGACAACACTTCATCCGTGTGCTCGCCCAGCAAAGGCGACCGCATGACCTCGGTTGGGCTGTCGGAAAGCTTGATCGGATTGCCGACCGACAAGTATTTGCCGCGTTTTGGATGATCGACCTCGACGATGGTCCCCGTCGCCCATAGCGACTTGTCCTCGGAGATTTCCTTCATCGAAAGGATCGGGCCGCACGGGATGTCGTCCTTGTTGAGGATCTCCATCGCCTCGAACTTGGTCATCGACGATGTCCATTGCTCGATGCGCCCGAAAATCTCGTTGAGACGCGGCAGACGGGCAGCAGGCTTGGCGTAATTCGGATGGGTCTTCCAACCCGGCTCGCCGATGACATCGCAGATCTTTTCCCAGACCGGCGCCTGGGTGATGAAATAGATGTAGGCGTTGGGGTCGGTCTCCCAGCCCTTGCACTTCAGGATGCGACCGGGCTGCCCACCGCCCGAGTCATTGCCAGCACGCGGCACCGCCTCACCGAAGGGGACGCCTTCACCGAATTGGCTGTATTCTCTGAGCGGCCCGTGTGCCAAGCGTTGCTGATCGCGCAGCTTGACGCGGCATAAATTCAGCACGCCGTCCTGCATCGCGCAGGTAACCTTTTGACCCTTGCCGGTTTGTGTCCGCTGGAACAGCGCGGTGACGATGCCGAGGGCCAAATGCAAACCGGTGCCGCTATCTCCGACTTGTGAGCCAGTGACGAGCGGCAAGCCGTCCCGGAAACCCGTCGTCGACGCTGAGCCGCCGGTACACTGGGCGACGTTCTCATACACCTTACAGTCTTCGTATGGCCCCGGACCGAAGCCCTTGATCGAGGCGACGATCATCTTCGGGTTGATTTCCTGGATGCGCTCCCACGTAAAACCCATGCGGTCGAGCACGCCTGGTCCGAAATTCTCCACCAGCACGTCGCAGCTTTCGATCAAGCGCTGGAGCACCTGCTTACCGGTCTTGTTCTTAGTGTCGAGCGTGATCGAGCGCTTGTTGTGGTTCAACATGGTAAAATAGAGTGCGTCAGCATCCGGCACGTCCATCAGCTGGCCGCGTGTGATGTCGCCGACCCCTGGGCGCTCGACCTTGATCACGTCGGCGCCGAACCAAGCCAACAGCTGTGTACAAGTGGGGCCCGACTGCACGTGCGTGAAGTCGAGAATTCGAATGCCTTCCAGGGCTTTCATGGCGTGCTGCTCCTGCGTGGGGTTGTGCTTATTCGGCGGCTTTGGGCTTGGAGACCACGCTTTGCGGGTTCAGATTGCCGATGCGGCCGCTTTCGGTGCCGGACTTTTCATCGATAACGGCGTTGATGAGTGTCGGCTTACCAGAATCCATCGCCACGTTGACGGCACGGCTGAGTTCGTCCGGGCTCGTTACATTGACGCCGACGCCGCCGAACGCTTCCATCATCTTGTCGTAACGCGCGTTCTTGACGAATACGGTGGTTGCGACATCAGGGCCGCCTGACGGGTTGGTGTCGGTGCCCCGATAGATGCCGTTATTGTTGAACACCACCACGCATATCGGCAAGTTGTACCGGCAGATCGTCTCGACTTCCATGCCGGAAAAGCCGAACGCACTGTCACCTTCGACCGCGAGCACCGGCTTGCCGGTCTCGATGGCCGCGGCGATCGCATACCCCATGCCGATGCCCATCACCCCCCAAGTGCCAACGTCCAGGCGTTTGCGCGGCTGGTACATGTCGATGATGCTGCGGGCGAAATCGAGCGTGTTTGCACCTTCGTTGACGAGGATTGCATCCGGCCGCTCCTTGATGATCGTCTTGAGTGCGCCGAGGGCGTTGTGGAAATTCATCGGCAACGAGTTACTCAAGAGCTGGCTCGCCATCTTCGCAAGGTTCTTCTCTTTGCGTTCGTTGACTGCACCGGTCCACGTCGCAGGCGGAGCGACCCATTGATTGCCGACGCTCGACAGCATCGCCGAGACGCACGATGCGATATCGCCAACCACCGGCGCGCTGATCGCGACATTGCTATCCATTTCGGTCGGCGCGATGTCGACTTGAATGAACTTCTGGGTTCCCCGCTCGCCCCAGGTCTTGCCCTTGCCGTGCGATAGCAGCCAGTTCAGCCTTGCGCCGATCAGCAAGACGACGTCGGCTTCCTTGAGAACGGTCGATCGCGCGGCGCTCGCACACTGCGCGTGCGTATCGGGCAGCAGGCCTTTCGCCATGCTCATCGGCAGATAAGGAATGCCGGTCTTCTCGACCAGTGCGCGGATATCAGCGTCGACCTGCGCATAGGCAGCGCCTTTTCCGAGGATGATCAGCGGACGCTTCGCGCCTTTCAGCAACTCCATGGCCCGTGCTACCGATTCGGGCGCCGGCAGCTGGCGCGGCGCCGGATCGACAACCTTCACCAGTGTTTTTGCACCGGCTGACGCGTCCATCGTCTGGCCGAACAGCTTAGCCGGGAGATCAAGGTAAACGCCACCGGGCCGGCCCGATACCGCTGAGCGAATGGCGCGCGCGATACCGATGCCGATGTCTTCGGCGTGCAGCACGCGGTAGGCAGCCTTGCAGTGCGGCCTGGCAACCGCGAGCTGATCCATCTCCTCATAGTCGCCCTGCTGCAGATCCACGATCTCGCGCTCGGACGAACCACTGATCAAAATCATCGGGAAGCAGTTCGTCGTCGCATTGGCCAGAGCCGTCAACCCATTGAGAAAGCCTGGCGCCGAAACCGTGAGGCAGATGCCGGGCTTCTGCGTCAGGTAGCCGGCAATCGCGGCAGCATTTCCTGCGTGCTGCTCGTGCCGGAACGAAATGACCCTAATGCCCGCGGCTTGCGCTAGACGGCCAAAATCCGTGATCGGTATGCCAGGTACGCCGTAAATCGTGGTGAGGCCGTTCATCTTGAGGGCATCGATGATCAGGTGAAAACCGTCGGTGAGAGGTGCATCTGAGTTCGTCGATGGGCTGTTGGGCGCTGCGTGGGCCGGCATATTCAATCCTCCGTTGATAATGCGCCAATTATTCTGGCTGTGTTGTTATCAGGCGATATCGACGAAGCGCTCGACGTGATCGCGAAGTTTCAAGGTGTGCTCACGCACCAGCCGCTCCGCGCGCTCGGTATCGCGCGCCTCAAGTGCTGCAACGATTTCTTTGTGATCGACGATCGAACGCTTGGCGCGATTATTTTCAACGATCGTACGTTGACGGATCGCTCGTACATGAAAGAACAACTTCTCCGTCATCTCGGCCAACAGCTTACATTTCGACAGACCAATGATCGCTTGATGAAAACGAATGTTGGCGTCCGAGTATTCGCCCATGTGCTGCGCCACTGCATCGGTGGAAAAGGTGTCGACCAAATCGTGCAGCCGGCTTATTTCCTCGTCGGAAGCCTCTTTCGTGGCGAGACGGGCGGCCATACTCTCAAGGGCTGCCCACACCGTAATCATTTCCAGGACTTCGGCTTTGGTCTTGCGCACGATGAAAATTCCGCGGCGCGCGACGATGCGAACTAGACCTTCCTGGTCGAGCTGCGCCAGTGCTTCGCGCAACGGCGTGCGGCTTACACCGAAGCGTGCCGACAGCGCGCGCTCGTCCAACTTGAGCTCGGCATCCGGGGCGTATATGTTGAGTTGCATGATGGCGGCGCGCAGCGCTTCGTAGGCCCGCACTTTCAGGCTTTGCGCCTCGCCGATCGGCGCTATATTGAGTTGCGTGCCCATTGTCGCCTGCGGCCCGTTATCTGCGCGCGGAATATCCAGAGAAAAGCGGAATCAGTAAGTCGAGTATCTTCGAATCTTGGTATACCATATGCCAAGCTAGGTGGACTTGGCTAGGCTTGAAATCGACTTTCTGGTCACAGAAGCAGGCGAGAGAAATTCGCGCAGCCGACGGTAATCGGGGCGCAATCTTTTGCAAAAAGCGAGCGGTTTGATAGCTTGCGCTCGCGCATTAATTTCTAACGCCAGCTATTGCGTGTTTGACTTCTTCAGGCATACGGTATGCCAACAACACGCGAGCGTAAGCCTGCAGCATAGCGGGCCACGCTCAAGGAGGGGATGCCAGTGGAAGAAATCAGCTCGCTGATGCAGGGCTTTGCTATCGCCCTGACGCCCTACAATTTGATGCTGATGCTGATTGGTATTTTGCTCGGGGTAATTATCGGCGTACTGCCGGGACTGGGCGGCGCCAATGGCGTGGCAATCCTGTTGCCGCTAACCTTCACGATGCCACCGACGTCGGCAATCATCATGTTGTCGTGCATCTATTGGGGAGCGTTGTTTGGCGGAGCCATAACTTCGATTCTATTCAATATTCCAGGCGAACCTTGGTCAGTCGCCACTACCTTCGATGGCCATCCAATGGCGCAACAAGGGCGCGCCGACGAAGCGCTGACTGCAGCGTTCACATCTTCGTTTGTCGGCGCGCTTGTGGCCGTCATTTTGATCACATTCCTTGCGCCGTTGGTCGCGAAATTCGCCCTCAAGTTCGGGCCGGCGGAGTTTTTCGCTGTCTTCTTCCTGACGTTTGCCAGCTTTATCGGCATGGGCAAGGGCTCGCCATTCAAAGTCATCGCATCCATGTGCCTGGGCTTCGCGTTGGGCGCCGTCGGGCTCGATAAGATGACCGGCACGTTGCGCATGACCTTCGGTCACGAAGAGTTGCTGAGCGGCTTCGACTTCCTCATTGCCGTCATCGGATTGTTCGGCATTGCCGAAATCCTGACCTCGATGGAAAGCGGCCTGAAGTTTAACGGCAAACATGCCACCATTCGCTTCAACGCGGTCATGATCACCTGGAAAAAACTCTTAGGCTATTGGGCAACGTCCGCGCGCAGCTGCATCATCGGATGCTGGATGGGGATCACACCCGGTGGCGCTACCCCTGCCTCGTTTATGAGTTACGGGCTGGCGAAGAAGTTCTCCAAGCGTGGCCACAACTTCGGCAAGGGTGAAATCGAGGGCGTCATCGCACCGGAGACGGCAGCTCACGCCGCAGGTACCAGCGCACTGTTGCCGATGCTGACGCTGGGCATTCCGGGCTCCCCGACCGCAGCCGTCCTCCTCGGCGGACTGATGATCTGGGGCCTGCAACCAGGTCCGATGCTGTTCATCGAACAAAAGGAATTCGTCTGGGGCCTCATCGCTTCGATGTACCTAGGCAATGTCGTCGGTCTGATCGTCGTGCTGACATGCGTCCCCTTCTTTGCGGCCATCCTGCGGGTACCGTTTTCGATTATTGCGCCGGTCATCCTCGTCATCTGCGCGATTGGTGCGTACACCGTGCACAACTCGATGTTCGATGTTTGGTTGATGCTGGTCTTCGGCGTCGTCGGATACGTCTTTCAGAAGTTGGACTACCCCTTGCCGCCACTGGTGCTGGCTATCGTACTTGGCGATAAAGCCGAGGAAGGTTTTAGGCAGGCGCTTCTGGGTAGTCAGGGCAGCCTCGCGATTTTCTGGTCCAACCCGCTGGTCGCCACTATAATGGGGCTCGGCATGATCTTGTTGCTTTGGCCGCTGTTCACGTGGGCCAAAGAGCGGCTGAGCGGGCAGAAGCCGGTGCATCAGAACTGATGGCGCACGCAATCCCGGTGGCCAGTTGGTCCTGGCGCATTTAGCGGCAGAGCCGCATCCCACAGGCTAGGGCGGGCCCTGTTGCCATGGTGTCATAAACAATAATTCGCAGCTGAATGGAAACCAAGGAGACGTAAGTGATGCATCGCAAATCCAATCGTACCGCAGTCAAGGCACTGACAATGTTTGCCATGGCCGGCTGCGGCATGGCCGCTAGTACGGCGACGACCTGGGCCCAGACCTGGGAGCCAACGAAGCCTGTCACCTTCGTTGTTCCCGCTGGCACCGGTGGCGGAGCCGATCAGATGTCGCGCTTTATCCAAGGCGTCGTCACCAAGCATAACCTGATGAAACAGCCAATGATCGTGCTCAATAAGGGCGGCGGTGCTGGCGCCGAAGGCTTCCTTGAGGTCAAGAAGAGCAGCGGCGACCCGCACACCATCATCATCACGCTTTCCAACCTGTTCACGACCCCACTCGCCACCGGCGTTCCATTCGGGTGGAGAGATCTCACACCCGTCGCCATGCTTGCCCTCGATCAATTCGTGTTGTGGGTAAACTCTGAAGCTCCGTACAAGACCGCAAAAGAGTTTACCGATGCAGTGAAAACGGGTGACGAAAAGCAATTCAAAATGGGCGGGACCGGCTCAAAGCAGGAAGATCAGATCATCACTGTAGCGTTGGAAAAGGTCACCGCTCCCAAGAAGCTGACTTACGTTCCGTATGCCGGTGGTGGAGCCGTTGCAACACAGCTTGTCGGCAAGCATGTCGACTCGACCGTCAACAATCCGATTGAAGCCGCCTCGCAATGGAAAGCCGGAGCCTTGCGTCCGCTTTGCCTGTTCGACGCAAAACGCAGCATTTACACGGCCAAGGTAACGAAAGATCAGGCCTGGTCCGACATCCCGACCTGCAAGGAATCTGGTGTCGACGTTCAGTACCAGATGCTGCGCGGCATTTTCATGTCACCCGGTGTCAAGCCGGAGCACATCGCCTATTACGTTGACCTGTTCAAGAAGGTGATGGCCACCGACGACTGGAAAAAGTTCATGGAGGATGGAGCGTTCAATCAGACGTCGATGGCGGGCGACGAGTTCAAGAGCTGGGTCGAGGCGAACGAAAAGACGCATTACGACCTGATGAAGGAAGCGGGCTTTCTAGCTCCCGGCAAGTAAGACGTGATCACATCGAACTGGTTCCAGCGAGGACGAAACGATGAGCGATAGTAAGGAGACACAAGAAAGCGCGGCGCTCGTCACCAATCGCCCCGTGGATATTGCGGTGGCGCTAATCTTCCTAAGCTTGAGCGCCATCGTCATCTTCGACAGCAATCGGCTTGGCGTTGGCTGGCGTGATGGAGAGGGGCCGGCGCCGGGCTACTTCCCGTTCTACATTGCGGTCGCAATGGCGGGCGCGAGCTTAGTAAACCTCGTTCGGGCGATCAGGACGAGCGGTGACGATGCGACCGAGTCCTTCGTTTCCAAACAATCCTTCGGGCGGGTTCTGCAGGTTCTGATCCCAACGATTGTCTACGTCGGATTGATCAAGTATGTTGGCATCTACGTTGCGTCGGCGCTATTCATCATGTGCTTCATGGTGGTACTCGGCCGCGAGGGAATTCTGAGGACCGTCGGGGTCGGTGTCGGCGTGCCGCTCGCGCTATTCTTCATGTTCGAGCGTTGGTTCCTCGTGCCGTTACCAAAGGGACCGCTCGAGGTTCTTTTGGGCTTCAACTGACCAGGCACAATTTGCGGTAGTTGTCCGTTCCGACGCAGCGAAGCCGTTTTATCTCGACCATGCTCGAACGCAAAAGGGGATCCCAGCTCGGCTGAGATCCCCTTCGTTGTGCGTGCTATTTTCAGTTCGCTTTCGGCGCAAACTCCTGCAGCGATGGCGGTGGTTTCGTCACATCGATCATTTCGCCAACTGAGGGCACAGAAGGTTGCGCGGGCGCGGCAGTTGGTTCCGCCGGCGTTACAGCTGGTGCAGCACTCGGCACGGAAGGTGCAGCACCGGCAGCAGGAGGCGTCGCTGCCGCCGGCTCCAGCGCTGGAGGAGGCGTGGCTGCCGCCGGCGGCAGCGGCGTTGCCGCAGCAGGCGGGGCGGGGATCGCAGCGGCCGGGGGCGCTACAACAACCGGCGCCGGCGTCGCCGGAATGCTCGGCGGTCCCGACAAGCCGGGAGGCGGGGAACCAAATGAAGGTGGCGGGCCAAAAGGTGAACCGAGGCCACCCGGCATTCCTGGAACACCGCTGCCTCCGCCAAAGGTCGGGATCTTGATTTCTATCTTCGACGTATCAACCTCGGGCGCTGTCGACTTGTAATGCATCACCATTTGCGGGAACCCGATCACAAGCCCGACCATGATGCACTGGATGATCACGAAGGGCACCGCCCCCCAATAGATTTGTCCGGTCGTCACGGGCTCCATCTTGATGCCAGTGACTTTGTCGTTGTACGGCTCTTTCGGCGCCACCGATCGCAAGTAGAACAGCGCGAAACCGAACGGCGGATGCATGAAACTCGTCTGCATGTTGACGCCGAGGATGACGCCGAACCAGATCAAGTCGATGCCGAGCTTCTCGGCGGCGGGCCCGAGCAGGGGCACGATGATGAAGGCCAACTCGAAAAAATCGAGGAAGAAGGCCAACAGGAAGACCATGACGTTGACGAAGATCAGGAAGCCAACCTGGCCACCCGGCAGCGACGTCAACAGATGCTCGACCCAGATGTGACCGTTTACGCCGTAAAACGACAGCGAGAAGATACGAGCGCCGATGAGAATGAAGACCACGAACGCCGAGAGCTTGGCCGTTGCTTCCACGGCCGAACGCAAAAGGGCGATGTTGAAACGCTTGGGGTCGTTGTCGAGCCAGCGCTTGAACATCGCCAGCAGGATCGAGCCGGTGGCTCCCATCGCGCCACCTTCCGTTGGCGTCGCGACACCGATAAAGATCGTGCCCAATACCAGGAAGATCAGGAACAGCGGCGGCACCATCACGAAGGTGACTTGCTGTGCCATCAGCGACAGGAACCGCAAGCCGGTCAATTTGGCGAGGACCCAATTCACCACCGCTGCAGCGAAAGCAAAGACAATACCGACGCCCATGGTCAGAATGACGAACTCGGCACCGGTATACGTGGTGCGGCGCATCACCGTGACTCCAATAATCGTCGAGATTACGGTCAGCAGCAGCAATGAAAGCAAGCCACGCTCATCGCCACCCTTCATCAGCGCTTGAGGCAGGCGAATGACGCCCATCACAAGAACTACGAATGCCAGGACCTTGACCAACAGTAGGATGAGGGCAAGGACCTCAAACTTGAAACCGCCACCAAACGTCGACCAGTAAAGGTCTTGGCCGACGAAGAAAGCACCAAGCGCTGCCAACGGGATCAACAACAGGCTGCTGCCGCGCGAAAGCAGGTCACGCATCCTCGGCGTTGGTTCTTGGAAGAGTAGCGCTTCTTCGGGTAAGCCTGGGCCGGACGCCGGGTAAAACGTCGTAACCAGCCAAATGTAGGCAGCATATAGGCCGGCGAGCACGATACCGGGCACGAAGGCGCCCTCATACATGTCGCCGACGGACTTGCCGAGCTGGTCGGCCATGACGATCAGAACGAGCGAAGGCGGGATGATCTGCGCCAGCGTGCCGGATGCCGCAATGACACCGGAAGCGACCCGGCGATCGTAACCGTAGCGCAACATGATCGGCAGCGAGATCAAGCCCATGGAGATCACCGAGGCGGCCACCACGCCCGTTGTCGCCGCCAGCAATGCACCGACGAAGATCACGGCATAGGCAAGACCACCCTTGATGGTGCCAAAAAGCTGGCCGATCGTGTCGAGCAGATCCTCTGCCATGCCTGAACGTTCAAGCACCAGTCCCATCAGCGTAAAAAACGGGATGGCAAGCAGCGTATCATTGCTCATCACGCCGTAAATGCGTTCGGGGAGCGACTGCAGAAGCGGCCAGGAAAGATTGATCGCCCCCTTGGACAGGGGCGCCAACTCGACACCGATTATGAAGTACAAGAGCCCGCAAGCCCCGAGCGAGAAAGCAACCGGGTAACCGAGCAGTAAGAACAGAACAAGCGAAGCGAACATAATCGGCGCCATGTTCTGCGCAATGAATTCGGCCATGAGGGCTTAGCTCCAACGAGATTCGGAAATCATAAAGGTTCTAGGTTCTAGCGGCAGCCGAGGCAGCCGCCTTGGTCGCAGCAGCGTGCCTGTCCGCCGCCTCCGCTAGCGCGGCGACGAGACGTTCCGCCTCCGCTTCGGCTGCCGCCAGGTGACCACCGCCCGTGGAGGTGTCTTCAAGCATGCCCTTCATAATGGCGCGCCGCTTGATCAGCTCGGAGATCCCCTGCGCAAGAAGCAGGAGAAAGGCGAGTGGAATTAGGAATTTGGCGGGATACACAGGCAATCCGCCGGCGTTCGTCGACTGCTCGTTCTGCATCAGCGAACGATAAATGAAGGGCACGCCGGTGTAGAGCATCACCAGGCAAATCGGTACGATGAAGAACCAATGCCCGATCACGTCGATCCAGTTGCGCACGCGCTTCGAGAGCAACGAATTGATAATGTCGATGCGGATGTGTTCGTTGACCAGCAACGTCCACGGCGCGCAGAGCAGAAACACCGCTCCGAACAGGATCCATTGAATCTCCAGCCAGGAGTTGGACGACGTGTTGAACACCTTGCGCACGACGGCGTTGGCAGCGGAAATCAGCACCGCGAGCAGGATCATCCAGGCGACGTTGCGGCCGATCCACGTATTCACTCGATCGATCGACTGACTCAGGGCGAGATTTGGCTTGAAAAACATCGCAAGTGCAAACAGGCCGGTCGCGATCAGCAACCAGGACGCCACGAACGCCGACATACCGGCACCGCCGGTCAAATTCTGCAACAGCCACGCATTGGCGTTCATGTTCCCTCCGCTATGCAATCTACGGTTGGCCCGCAGTCATTGATTGACGCCTCAGGTATAGACCGAGGGACCCATTCACTGCTAGCGCCTGATTACCAACTATGTGACGAAGATTTGGCGCGCGACAGCCGTAACCTGCAAAAATGGTTCACAGATATCACGATCGTCGCCATATGAAGCGCGAAAGACACAGCTATTCCCGTGGAGAACGTACGTATGGCTGCTACATCAGCTGAAGTCATTGACGCGCTGCGCCGTATCAAGGGCCCCGATCTGACGAGCAACGTTGTCGATTTGGGCCTGATCTCCGACGTGCTGATCAAAGACGGCCGTGCCTATTTCTCGATCACCATCGATCCGGCGCGCGCGGAAGAACTGGAACCGCTTCGCAAAGCCGCTGAGACCGTTGTCGCGCAGGTGGCCGGGATCACGAGCGTAACGGCGGTTTTGACGGCCCAAACATCGGGCCAGCGCAGCGCTCCTCCAGCCGAGCACGCACGCGTTGCGCAAGCGCGCGCCCAAGGCAAAGCGGGCGATGGCGCAAGACCCGCTGCCGCTGTCCCCGCTGCCCAAAAGCGGGGTACGGATGTTCCGGGCGTCAAACATCTGATCGCCGTCGCTTCTGGCAAAGGCGGCGTCGGCAAGTCCACGACGGCCGTCAACCTCGCACTTGGCTTCAAGGCGATCGGCCTGAAAGTCGGCATTCTCGATGCCGACATCTACGGTCCCTCGCAGCCGCGCCTGCTCGGGATTTCGGGTCGTCCGGAAATGGCGGCGGGAAAAACGCTGAAACCAATGCAAGGCTTCGGCCTCAAAGTCATGTCGATGGGTTTTTTGGTCGACGAAGGGACGCCCGTTGTCTGGCGCGGGCCGATGGTCGTATCGGCATTAAATCAGATGTTACGGGAAGTGGCGTGGGGATCAGCGGGCGACGAGCTGGACGTGCTGGTCATCGACATGCCGCCCGGCACCGGCGACATTCAGTTGAGCATTGGTCAGCAAGTTCCGCTGTCCGGCGCGATTATCGTGTCGACTCCACAGGACCTGGCATTGATCGACGCGCGCAAAGGCTTGGCAATGTTCCGCCAAGTCAACGTACCGATTCTCGGCATCGTCGAAAACATGAGCTTCTTCCTGTGCCCCAAGTGCGGTGAGCGCTCGGACGTGTTCGGTCATGGCGGCGCACGGGACGAGGCGACAAAGCTTGGCGTACCGTTCCTGGGCGGTGTGCCCTTGCACATGGATATTCGCTCGACATCCGACAGCGGCAACCCAATCACGGCAAGCGCGCCGGACGGCGTGCACGCCGGTATCTATCGCGACATAGCCGCCAAGGCCTGGGCAGAGATGCTTGCTGCGCGCGGCAACCGCATAGAGCCGCCGGCGCTCACTCTCAGCACGGCCAAGGACGCACTCAACGTAAAGTTCGGCGCTGGCGAGGCATACGACCTATCGGCTGAGATGCTGCGCGTCATGAGCCCATCCGCCGAGGTGCAAGGCCACTCGCCCGATCAGCGCGTTACCGTGGGACGCAAACGCAACGTCAAGATTTCGGATCTCGATCCCGTCGGTAACTACGCCGTTCGAATTAAGTTCGATGATGGCCATTCCACCGGGCTATTCGCGTGGACCTACCTGCGGCTTCTCGGTCTCGAGAAAGACAAGCGGTGGGCTGAATACCTGCGCGAGCTCGAGCGAAAAGGCTTGGATCGAGGCTGAACAGCAAAGCCGATGCGAGCGACAGCGCATTGCTTCACTGCTCAAGCCTTATGCTTGTCCTTTTTGCCGTCGGCCTTATGCGCAGACGCGATTGCCTGATCGGTGACGGTCTGCGCGTAGGCTGGCAACGCGAAAGCCGCTTTATGGCCCGCAGGCGTCCAATATTTGAGCCCGCTGATACCGCGTTTGTCTGCCCGCTTGGTGAGCTTCTTTACTGAGAGCTCCAGCAAACTCTCATCGTCCGACGCCCAATTGAGCGCGAACGGACCGCCGAAATAGCAGGGCTGTGTGCACATGTAGGGTGCGGCGCGCTCGAACAAGGACGCGAAAATCTCGGTCGTCCCGAACAGATGCTCCGGAAACAGGAATGGAAGACCGTTTTGCGTCACCAGCACGCCGCCATCCTTCAACGCGCGCTTGCAATCAGAGAAAAAATGGCGGGTGTGCAGAACCGCACTTGGTCCAATCGGTTCGGACGAGTCTACGATGATGGCATCGAAGCGTTCGTCTGTGTCCGCCACGTACTTGAGCCCATCGGCGATGACGATATCGGAACGGGGATCTTCGAAACAACCATTTGCTATTTCGGGATAATGCTGGATCGCGGTGTCGACGACGGTGCGATCGATCTCACATAGCGTCGCCTTGGTCACCGATGGATGCTTTAGAACTTCGCGCAGCACGCCGCCGTCGCCGCCGCCCACGACCAGCACGCGCTTCGGCTTGTCGAGCGCCATCAACGGTACGTGTGCCATCATCTCGTGATAAACAAACTCGTCGGAGGTTGTGAGCTGACAAACGCCGTCGAGCATGAGAACCGTGCCCCACGTCGCGTTCGCGAAAATGACCAGATGCTGATGCTCGGTCTTGACCTCGTGAAGAACCTTGTCGGCCTTCAGCTTCACGCGCCAATGAGGATGAAACGTCTCTTCGACCCAGCGTTCCTTGCCCATGCCGATCACTCCGATAGCACAAGCGCGCACCGTGTTTCGACGGAGCGCGCTTGTTGAGTTCAGTTATCGCGCCTCCGGCATCGAAGTGACGGTCGGGAGTCGTGTCAGGCAGCCTTGCGGGCCCTGGCCTTTGCGACCGCGGCAATGCGAACGGGCGCCTTGCGCTCGGCTGCAGCTTTCCAGTTCAACTGGTCGAGCTCTTCGCCGCGCTTATGGGCCTTCACTACGACGTCGCGGGCCTCGAATGCTTCCCGCAACACTTCGATCGCCAGCTCTGGCTTTGCTTCGCCGCACATGAAGATATCGAGTGCAGCGTAATCAGCCTCCGGCCAGCTGTGAATGCTGATGTGGCTTTCCGACAAGACGGCCACGCCAGACACGCCACCATTCGGTGTGAAATGGTGGAGATGGATATGAAGCAACGTTGCACCTGCGACTTCCACGCAGCGCTTCAACGTCCGTTCGATGTGCTTGAGGTCATCAAGCCGACGAGCACCAAATAGATCTATGATCAAATGGTTCCCGGCAAACCGAACGCCATCGCGTTCGATAAAAAAGTCTTTCCTGTCTTCATGCGACTGCACGGAACCAGTGTCGTGCGCGACGTGCGCATCGGCGGCAAAATCTTCCTCTTGGGCGGTGCTTGAACGAGTCAAGTCCATCCCCAATTGGAAGAGAGTATCGGCGTAAGCCATAGGACCCTCCCCAACCAGTAGATAGATGTGACCCGCTCGATCCTTACCTTTGGGGTTTCCGGAAGACCTTGACCTTAAGGGCAGTCGAACGAACGGACGAGCTGCATATGAGGCTAACGCCCCCCCCGCGCAAGAAAAAAATCCGCTGCTACGAAATTATTTCTGCGCCTGTGTTCACAAGTAGTTAACGCTGTTGTTTCGAGTCGCCTGAGACCGGCCAAATACGGGCAAATAAGCGCCGACCACTGATTGATCCTAGTGCGATGTCAAAGCGTCGCATCGCTACGCTGATGTCACATCAAGCGGTTTGTGCGTGCACGGCCTAGGTAAGCATTACTGCAATCGCGAATCAGCCGGTCGACAAGCGGGGCTCGCCGCGCAAAGCTGATGAAAGGCCCCGCATCTTGCCACGAAAGGTTTGCCACGATGACCTCGCCTCGCCCGAAAGCAGTGCCCACCACGCAGATAACGAACGATCAGACGGTGACGACAGAATGGCGCTTCGCGCCTGGCGCGGAAACCGGCTGGCATCGTCATGGGATGGACTACGTTGTGGTGCCGATGACGACGGGCACGTTGCTGCTTGAAGAACCCGGTGGCGGCACCCGCGAGGCTCCGCTTACCGCAGGCAAACCCTATTTCAAATCGGAAGGCGTCGAGCACAACGTCGTCAACGCCAACGCTTTTGAATTCGTCTTCATCGAGATCGAGTTGAAAAAGCGGACCTGATCAGTACAAGCGGGTGCGGAAATACTGCAGGACCAGCTCGTCAAACCGGCCACTCGAGCGCACGCGTTTCAATGCCCCGTTGATCTGCACTTTGAGTTCGGAATCGCCCTTGGGAATGGCGATAGCGATGCCCTCGCCGAAATAGCGCGGCTCCAAGAACGGTCCACCGCGCAACTCACAGCACTCTTTCGACGCGGTGCCATTGATCCAAAGGGCGAGCGCGATGCCATCGTCGAAAACCAGGTCGATTTTGCCCTGCATCAATGCGTCGAGAGTTGCTTCGGCGGTGTCAAAAGGCGTGACACGGCCGAGGCGGAAGAATTCCGTCAGATAGGCCTCGTGTGTCGTGCCTTTGGTGACGCCGATCCGCTTACCCTCGATGCCGTCCGGCGTGATTTCGAGCTTGGCTGCGTCGCGGCGGCCGGCAAACCTCGCGGCAGTATGAAAATAGCGATCCGTGAAGTCGACGGTCTTGAGCGCTTTGGCGGTCACGACGTGGCCGGCAATTACCGCATCGCCTTCGCCCTTGGCCGCAGCGGGAAGCAGCTCGTCCCAGTTGCGCACTTGAATGTCGCACGTGACAGTCAGCTCCAAACATAACGCGCGCGCCAAGTCGACATTGAAGCCGGTGAGCACTCCTTCATCGTCGTAATAATTGAAAGGTGGGAAGTCTGCCTCGGTTAAGACGCGCAGGACGACGCGACGCGCGGACTGGGGTGGCGCAGCAATCTCCGGCGGTTTGACTTCTTGCGAGAAGGTCGATGCGGGAGCGGAGCAAAGCAGAAGCGCGAGGCAAAAGGCGGCCAGCGCCACGCGCGATAGTGTGACGACCGCTATCAATATAGCGGACGTGAAGTTCGAGCCGAGCATTGTTTTTTCCGAACCAAGCATTTGCCGCCCACACCTGGGCTGATACCCCGGTATCCCACAATTAGAAACAACAACTAATATCTCGTTTGAATGATTGCTACGTGCATTGCATGTGGGCCTCGGCGTCGTTCCAGTAAAGTGTGTCTCTTGGTGCGGTCAATGAGTGCAAGCGAGCGTGCTGATTTTGCGGCGCCTCGCGACGCTTTAGAGAGCAGCGATTTCGATTACGTGCGTGCAGCAGCGCGCCAGTACAGCTTTCTGGTCGGGCCGCTGTGCAGTGAAGCCGAATTATTCCAAGCGACGAGCCGGGCGCTAAGGCAAAGCGTGCGCCCGCACGATATCTTGCTGTCGGAAGGGGTCATCACGCGGGATGCCTATGTCGAATTCCTCGCAATGCACCTGCGCATCGCCTTTCTCCGGCCGGGTCAGGTGCCGCTTGGCGCGACCATACTGATCGATGGTACCAACTTCGATCCCGACGTACTGGCAGAGATTGCGATCGACTATCGCGCTCATGAACAGGAGATCGCGTTTGCCACACCCGACGCGTTGGATAGCCTCGAGTCCCCTCAGATCCGAGAGCGCCGCCTGAACCGAGCGGTGCGCGGCTTGCGGCATCTCGACCCGAGGCTCTCGGCCGCCGGTCCGATCAAACTTTGGCAGCTCGTCGCGTTGTTAATCGGGATAGGACTCGTGATCGGCGGTAGCGTCGTTGCGCCAGGAGCAACGCGAACTGCGTTGCTGGTCTGCATAACAGTGCCGTTTTTTCTCGTGGTGCTGTTTCGCGTCATCGCCCTGGGCATGGCGATCCAAGGCGCAGGACCATCGAACTCAGGTGCATCTCGCCTACGAACAGACAGCGAATTACCCGTGTATTCCGTAATGGTTCCGCTGTTTCGAGAGTTTGAAGTTCTCCCAGATCTGATCGCGGCATTGTCGCGCCTTGACTATCCGGCGGCAAAGCTTGACTGCATGCTGATCTTGGAAGCCAGCGATCGCCAAACTATCGCGCTTGCGCGGAAGCTCGCGTTGCCTGCTTACATGCGGGTGGTTGTGGTGCCCGATTGTGCACCCCGGACCAAGCCAAAGGCTCTCAACTATGCGATGCAGTTGGCGCATGGCGAATACATCGCGGTCTACGATGCCGAGGACATGCCAGATCCGCTTCAACTGCGAAAGGCAATTGCAGCCTTCGACGCCGGCGGCGAAAAGGTCGTGTGCGTGCAGGCGAGCCTCGCCATACATAACGCGCGAGCCAGCTGGCTGACACGGCAGTTCGCACTTGAATACGCAGCTTTGTTCGATGGACTCCTGCCGGCGCTGACGCGATATCGGTTGCCGGTACCGCTCGGCGGCACATCGAACCACTTTCGCCGCGATTTTCTTGAACGGATCGGTGGTTGGGATCCCTATAACGTCACAGAGGACGCTGACCTGGGCATGCGGATCGCACGTGCACACGGTCAAATCGTCATGATCCGATCGACCACGTGGGAAGAAGCACCGGCGCGGCTGCGACCATGGATCGGACAACGCACGCGCTGGCTTAAGGGCTGGATGCAAACCTACCTCGTGCATATGCGCAGCCCTGGCCGGCTGTTGCGCGAGCTCGGTTTTGTCGATTTTGCAGCGTTTCAGGCCTTGATGGGCGGCGTGCTCCTATCGAGTTTGTTTCATCCGCTGTTTTATCTGTTGCTCGCCTGGGAGCTCTGGACTGGCGAATTCTTGGCTTCCAGCAGCGCCATCCTCGACCAGGGTTTTCTGCTGCTGGCCGGGTTCAACATGATCGCGGGCTACGTAAGTGCGATGGCGCTTGCCGCCGTCGCCACCATGCGTAGCGGCAGGCGGGCGTTATCGCCCTATGTCCTGCTCATGCCAGTATATTGGCTACTGATATCGTATGCCGCCTGGCGGGCCATGGTACAGTTGGCCATCGCACCGCATTTCTGGGAAAAGACCGAACACGCCGCACGGCGCAAGATCTGGGATCGCCCGTCGACCTCCAGAGTTCGGCGTTAACCGAATATTCTTGGAGCGGGCGAAGGGAATCGAACCCTCATCAACAGCTTGGGAAGCTGCCGCATTACCACTATGCTACGCCCGCCGATGCAGTATTACTAGACGGTTTTCGCGACCTTCGGCAAGCACGCAAACAGTTATTCACCTTTCCGCGCCTCTCCTGGTGTACCGCTCGGCGACGATAGGCGTTTCGCAAAAACCCACACGCGCGCGCGCAACACCACCATTGCAAGTTGGCTCGGCTCCGGCTTTGATGGGCCATGGCGGTCGCAACGCTACCGCCCCGACCAAAAACCTGGAGGGTTGCATGCAAGGAACTGCGAAACGCCTGCTTGGCGCCGGCCTCGCCGTGCTCGTCGGCACGGTGACACCAGTTGCCGCCAAGACGCTTGTCTACTGCACTGAAGGCTCGCCGGAAAACTTCACGCCGGCCATCAACACCACCGGCACGAGCTTCGATGCCGCCCGGCCGGTTTACGATCAACTCGTGATCTTCGAACGTGGAACGACGAAAGTGTCGCCCGGTCTCGCCGAAAGCTGGGAAGTCAGTCCGGATGCGCTCACGATCACCTTTAAGCTTCGAAAGGGTGTCAAATTTCATTCGGGCGTCAACAACTTCAAGCCGACGCGCGACTTCAACGCCGATGACGTGATCTGGACCTTCAACCGGATGTGGAAGGCGGACCACCCCTACGCCAAGGTTTCCGGCGGCAAATATGACTACTTCGCCGACATGGACATGGCCAAGCTCCTCGATAGTCTTACCAAGACCGACGACTACACCTTGGTGATGAAGTTGAAGGAGCCGAATGCGCCGATGCTGGCGAACCTCGCCATGGACTTTGCGACAATACACTCCGCCGAGTATGCCGACATGCTCGACAAGGCCGGGAAGAAGGAGCAACTCGACCAGCTACCCGTTGGCACCGGGCCTTTTTCGTTCGTCGCATATCAGAAGGATGCTGTGATCCGTTATAAGAAGAACCCGGACTATTGGGGCGAGAAGGCTCTCGTCGACGATCTGGTTTACGCCATCACGCCCGACCCGACCGCTCGCTACTCGAAGTTGAAGGCTGGCGAGTGCCACTTCATTATTGCGCCGCGTCCGGCCGATCTGCCTGAAATCGCCAAAGATACGACCCTGAAGACCTCAAGTCTGGCCGGACTCAATATCGCGTATTGGGCCTTCAACGTGCAAAAGCCTCCCTTCGACAAGAAGGAAGTTCGCCAGGCGATGAACATGGCGATCGATAAGGCGACGATTATTCGCGACGTCTACCTTGGTGCCGGACAAGCCGCGAAGAACATGATCCCGCCGACGCTGTGGGGCTACAACGACGCGGTGAAGGATTACCCCTATGATCCCGCCAAGGCGAAGGAGCTGCTGGCGAAGGCCGGCATAACGACACCGCTCGAAATCGACCTTTGGTACATGCCGGTGCAGCGGCCGTATAATCCGAACGCCAAGCGCATCGCTGAAATGATGCAGTCGGACTTGGCCAAGATCGGCGTCAATGCCAAGCTCGTCACATACGAATGGGGCGAGTATCGCAAACGTGCCCAGCAAGGCGAGCACATGACCGCCCAATTGGGGTGGACCGGCGACAACGGCGATCCTGATAACTTCTTCTTCCTGCGCGGTTGCTCTGGCGCGCGCGCCGGCGGACAGAACATCACGAAGTGGTGCAACAAAGAATTCGATGAACTTCTCGTCAAGGCGCGCGGCCTATCGAACATTGCCGAGCGCACCAAGCTCTACGAGCAGATGCAGGTGATCATGAAGGAAGAAGCACCCGACCTGACGCTCGCCCACTCTGTTGTCTATGAGGCAATGCGCAAGGAAGTCGAGGGCTACAAGCAGGGCCCCCTCGGCGCCCATCACTTCAAGGGCGTCGATGTGAAGTGACGTTCTTGCAGCTTGCTTAACAGGACCTGCGGGCCGGCCGGGACAATCTCGCGCCGGCTCGAAATCTAGCGAAACTCATGATCAAATACCTCCTCACCCGCCTAGCCCTGACCGTGCCGACGTTCGTCGCACTGATGTTCATCACCTTTGTCGCGATCCGCCTGGTGCCGGGCGATCCGGTCGAGGTGCGGGTAGGGGAGCGTGGGATCAGCCCGGAGAGGCTTGCCGAATTCCGCAAGGATCTCGGACTGGATCAACCCGTTTGGAAACAATTCCTCGACTATGTCTGGGCCCTTCTGCACGGCGACTTTGGCACCTCCGTCGTCACCAATGAAAAAGTTCTCACCGAGTTCTTTACTCTGTTTCCGGCAACAGTTGAACTGTCGCTTGCCGCCATGTTGTTGGCGGTGCTGATCGGCGTTCCAGCTGGCGCGACAGCGGCCGTGAAACGCGGCAGCTGGTATGACCAAACGTTGATGGGGATTTCCGTCGCCGGCTTTTCGATGCCGATTTTTTGGTGGGGTTTGCTGTTGATCATGCTGGTCGCCGAACGGCTTCACTGGACCCCCGTTTCTGGCCGTATCGATCTGATCAAATACTACTTCGAGCCGGTTACCGGCTTCATGCTGATCGACAGTATTCTGTCGGGTCAGAAAGGCGCGTTCAAGGATGCTTTGCATCATCTAATACTGCCGATGATCGTGCTCGGCACGGTTCCCCTTGCTGTCATAGCACGCATGACGCGATCCTCGATGCTGGAAGTCTTGAGCGAGGATTATGTCCGCACCGCGCGCGCCAAGGGCTTGTCGCCGTTCCGCGTCATCGGGTTGCATGCACTTCGCAATGCATTGATCCCCGTCGTTACCGTGATCGGACTTTCCATCGGCTCGTTGATGGCCGGCGCTGTGCTCACAGAGACGATCTTCTCGTGGCCAGGCGTCGGCAAGTGGTTGATCGAGGCAATCGGCCGGCGAGATTACCCGGCCCTGCAAGGTGGCGTCATGCTGGTGTCGGCGATCGTCATTCTCGTCAACGTGTTCGTCGATTTCCTTTACGGCGTCATCAATCCCAGGATCCGCCATGGCCACTGACACGACAATCGTAGCTCCTGTTGCGAGTACGACCGGCGATCAGTCGCCACTGGCCGCATTCTGGGCCGCGTTCTGCGAAAACAAAGGCGCAGTTGGCGGGCTCGTCGTGTTGAGCTTTATCGTTCTATTGGCGCTGCTGGCCGATTTCATTACACCGCATCCTCCGCTCGAACAATTTCGCGATGCCGTGAAGGCGCCGCCAGTCTGGGACGAAGGCGGCTCATGGCGTTTCATTCTCGGCACAGATGGTCTCGGCCGTGACATGCTTACCCGCATCATCTACGGCGCGCGGGTATCACTGTTCATCGGTCTTGCCGTCATGGGCGTTTCGTTTGTGCTGGGTGTCCTTCTCGGCCTGATCGCGGCGTTCCAGGGCGGCGCACTCGACCTCGTCATCACCCGCGTGATGGATTTGATCATGGCGGTGCCGGGATTGGTCTTGGCGATATTGATCGTTGCCGTGCTTGGGCCGAGCCTCGCCAACACCATTGTCGCCGTCACCGTCGTGTTCCTGCCGCGCTACGTCCGGCTGGTGCGCGCCTCGGCACTCGCTGAACTCGGCAAGGAGTACGTCACCGCCGCACGTGTCACTGGCGTTGGCAAGTTGCGCCTGATGTTCGTCACCGTGCTGCCGAACTGCCTCGCCCCTCTTATCGTTCAATCGGCGCTCGGCGTATCGGAAGCGATACTCGAAGCGGCGGCGTTGGGCTTCCTCGGGCTCGGCGCGCAACCGCCAACGCCAGAGTGGGGCGCGATGCTGGCTGACGCCCGCGAGTTCATCCGCTCCAACCCCTGGATCGTGACGCTGCCCGGTTTGGCGATCCTGATCACCGTCGTCTCGATCAATCTGATGGGTGACGGCTTGCGCGACGCTCTCGACCCCAAATTGCAGAGGTCGTGAACTCCCAAATGCCGCTCCTTGAAATCCGCAACCTGTCCGTTTCCTTCGCCACGCGACGTGGCCCTTTTCGCGCCGTCGAGGGTTGCGACATCATCGTCGATGAAAATGAAGTGCTGGCGATCGTCGGCGAGTCGGGGTCCGGCAAATCAGTTGCCATGCTCGCGGTCATGGGGTTGTTGCCGTGGACCGCGACCGTCACCGCCGACAAGATGAATTTCGCTGGTACCGATCTGCGCGCGCTCTCGCCGAAGGACAAGCGAAAGATCATCGGCCGCGATATCACAATGATCTTTCAGGAGCCGATGTCCTCGCTCAACCCATGCTTCACTGTCGGTTTCCAAATCGGCGAGACGCTCAAGACCCATCTCGGGCTCGACAAGAAGGCGCGCAGGCAACGTTCGATCGAACTGCTCGAACTCGTCGGCATTACCGAGCCCGAGCAACGTCTATCGGCTTTCCCGCATCAGTTGTCCGGCGGCATGAGCCAACGGGTGATGATTGCGATCGCACTCGCGTGCCGGCCCAAACTTCTCATCGCCGATGAACCCTCAACCGCGCTCGACGTCACGATCCAGGCGCAAATTCTCGATCTGTTATTGAAGCTCAAGAATGAAACCGGGCTAGGGCTGGTGCTGATCACGCACGACATGGGTGTCGTCGCTGAAACCGCCGACCGCGTCATCGTGCAATATTCGGGACGGCAAGTAGAGCAGGCAAAAACGGTCGATCTGTTTCGCAGCCCGCATCACCCATATACGCATGCGCTCCTCGCGGCACTGCCGGAGCGCGCCACCGGCCGCCGCCTGCCTGCGATTGCCGGCATGGTACCGGGTCAGTTCGACCGGCCTGCCGGATGCCTGTTTTCGCCGCGCTGCGCATTTGCAACCGCACACTGCGTAGCGGAACCGCCACCGAGAGCGCCGATCGATTTAGGAGCGGCGCTTTGCTGGACGCCGCTGGTGGACGGGCGTCCGATTGCGCTAGAGGCGGCGCAATGACAGTCGTCCTCGAAGCACAGAAGCTGACGCGCGATTACCACGTCAGACGTGGCGCCTTCAAAGAGCCCGCAGTCGTGAAAGCACTTGCAGGCGTGTCGTTTTCACTGGCAGCCGGGCGAACGCTCGCGGTTGTCGGCGAATCTGGCTCAGGTAAGTCGACGCTAGCTCGCTTGGTCACGTTGATCGAAACGCCGACCGCCGGATCACTGTCGATTAACGGCCGCGATGTCACACTGGCGAACGCATCCGAACAGGCGCAGCTGCGGCGCGACATCCAGATCGTATTTCAGAACCCCTATGGATCTCTAAATCCCCGTCAACGCGTTGGGGCAGCGATCGAGGAGCCGCTGCTCGTCAATACGGACATGAACCCGTCGGATCGCACGGCGACCGCCAGGGCGATGATGGCGAAGGTCGGGTTGCGGCCCGAGCACTACGATCGCTACCCGCACATGTTCTCGGGAGGCCAGCGCCAGCGCATTGCGATTGCGCGCGCCTTGATCATGAAACCGAAAATTCTCGTGCTCGACGAACCGGTGTCTGCCCTCGACGTGTCGATCCGTGCGCAGGTGCTGAACCTGCTTGCGGAGCTGCAGGAGGAAATGAACGTCGCTTACCTGTTCATCTCGCACGATCTATCCGTTGTGCGTCACATCGCCGACCATGTTCTCGTCATGTATCTCGGTCACGCCGTCGAGATAGGCACGCGCGAGGTTATCTTTTCAGATCCAAAGCACCCGTACACGCGCGCGCTGTTGTCGGCGACGCCGGTGGCCGATCCTGGCGCCAAGAAAGAACGTATCATCCTGCAAGGTGAACTACCGTCACCCTTCAGTCCGCCGCCTGGCTGCCCGTTCAGTTCACGCTGCCCGATCGTCGTCGATAAGTGCCGCGCAGAGCGTCCTCCGCTCGAAGGTGGTTCCTCGCATTCGGTCGCCTGCTGGAGAGCTTGATTTCGGAAGGGCCTGCACAATGAGCCGTATCGTTTGCGTCGGCAGCATGAATATGGACATCGCTGCTTACAGCGCCGTCCTGCCGCGACCGGGCGAAACAGTATTCGGAACAAGCTTTGTATCGTCACCCGGCGGCAAAGGGTTGAACCAGGCCGTCGCGGCCCGGCGGCTCGGCGCCCAGGTGGCTTTCGTTGGATGCCTCGGCACCGATCAACCAGGCAACGAGTTATCTGCTTTTCTGCAATCGGAAGGCATCGATATCAGCGGCATAGCCCGATCGGACACCGTACAAACGGGCGCCGCGATCATTCTCGTCGATAGCAATTCCGAGAACGCGATCGTCGTCATCTCTGGGGCAAACATGAGCTGGCCGGAACGTGCACTCGATCAGTTGAAGCTGGCGGCGGGCGATATCGTCGTCTCCCAGTTTGAAATTTCCGATGTGATCATCATCGAGGCGTTCATGCGTGCTCGGGCCCTCGGCGCGCGCACAATTCTCAATGCAGCCCCAGCGCGCAAAATGCCAGCCCAGTTGTTACCGCTGATCGATATTTTAGTCGTCAACGAGACCGAGCTCGCCGCGTGTGCCGGCAGTCCCCCAGACACCGTCGATGTCGACGCTGTCACGGCCATCACCCTTGCGCTTTCGAATGACGACCGAAGCGTCGTCGCAACGCTGGGCGCCGAAGGAGCTGTGATCGCGTCGGAAGGGGCCGCGACCTACCTGCCGGGTCTGGTCGTGAAACCGGTCGACACAGCCGGTGCTGGCGACTGCTTCGTTGGCGCATTAGCGGCAGCACTTCTGCGCGGCGAAACTCTGATGGCGGCAGCAACATTCGCGAACTATGCGGCAAGCATCAGTGTCACCCGGCAAGGTACGGCGCTCGCCATGCCGCGGACGTCGGAGCTTTGACTATTTGCGCACGCCCGGGGTCTCGACCGCCACGTCGCCATTGCGGCTCGCTAGATAGAGTTCGAGATTCACGTACTCCGGGCTACCGTAATCGAGCTGGTCGGCACGCACGCCGAGCGAGCACGCGCGCAGCCGGCGATGCAGTGAGCCCATCTTCTGCCAATCGAGCCGATAAACCGGATAACCTGTCGACAACCCGGATGAGATTTTGTCACCACGCAGACGCTTGCCGACATTGTCGTCGTGACACTGATTGCAGGCAACGTTGAGCTGCCCCTGCCGTTCGAAGAAAAATCGCTTTCCCGCTTCATAGTGCGCGGCCGCTTGCCCCTCGATTGTCGGGGTGAACGATAGTCCCCGCGATTGAAAAGCAACGTAGGCAGTCAGGCCAAGAAGATCGTCACTTTCATATTTAAGGGCCGGGACGTCCATGTGTACGGTCCGGCAGTTATTGAGACGCGCCTCGATGTTAAACAGCCAACCGGTGCGAGCATCGATCGATGGATAGCGCGCGGCAACCCCGCGCATTGAGACTGCAGCTTCGCCGTGGCACTCGATGCACGACTTGGCCGAACTGCCTCCAGGCTGCGACCAGAGTTTTTCGCCACCCGCCACCCAAAGCATGCCCGGATTGGCACCGTCGTCGGCTTGCTGGGCTTGCAACTCTGGTGGTAGGAACTCGCGCGCCGAGATAGGTTGCTCAGCCGACACCGGCCCGCCCAAGGAAGCAAGCATCGATAGACCGAATAAACCGGCGCGAAGCATCAGGTCACCGTCAATTTGGCTTTCTCGACTGTCGACTCATTCTTCTCGTCGGTCCACGTGAAGACAAGCTCGCCGGTTTCGGTCGCGATGGTAGAGAACGCGGCAAAAGGGTTTGCCGCAGTACCCGGAAACATATCCATTCGGAAAATTTCTTCGCCACCATAGGTCACCGTCAGCAATTTGATGATATCGCGCGGAATCGCTTTTCCCATGTCGTCACGGCGATAGCCGGTCTCCATCGGGTGGGTGACGAGTGTCTTGATTTCAATGATCTCGCCCTTGCGGGCGGTCTTCGGCATGACAATACGAGCGGTTCGCATGAACTTGTCTCCGAACTCAGCCTGCATCGAGGCAGGCAGACATTGTCACGATCACTTCGGCACTGTCCATCCAGGCACTGCCGTCATTCATTATCGCGATCGCCTGAAGGCGTTGAGTGGTCGCCAGGCGCACCGAAGTTTGCAGGCGCGCACGCCCCGCTCTCGGCCCCAAATGGAAGCGCACCATGTCCGGTTGCGGGTTCTCAGGAGCAAACATGTAGATCGTCTTGACATGGTCGCCAGCCGTCATCGGGCTCTCGACGTTGATCGTCACGGGCACCGAGTTACCATTTTCAGCGAGCGGCGAGACTTCGAGCTTGATGCGCCCGGGCTTGGCGACCCGGCCAGCCAAAGCTTTCTCGATCGCAGATGTCATCATTTCCGGTGTTGCGTGCACCGGCGCGGGAACCAGCCCTGCGGCTGCGATGGCTCCGGCACCTATCAAAAGTTCGCGGCGATCCATATCGAAGATCCGGTCAATCACGATTCGCTTCCTTATCAATCCTTCAACGTGGCAAGCCAGGCCACGACATCCTCAATCTCTTGCGCATTAAACACCGGCTTGGATCGGTATCTACCGGCAACTCGCGTCAAACCATCCACGCGATGATAGGGCGGCATGATCGTCGCGGGATTGAGCTTGCCTTGATCAACCAATCGAAATCGCAGCTGACCGGCGGTCAGTCTGGTTCCTGCGCCCGAAAGTGACGGACCCAAATCGCCTTGCGACGGCTCGCTTGCAATCGGCACTTGATGGCAAATCAGGCAGTTGCCGGTCTCCCGGTCCAACACTAGACGACGACCCCGCCCTGGATCGCCGATTAAACCGTCGAGCGCTTGCGGAATGGCATCACCGGCCACCCGATATTCTGCAATCCCAGCTTCCGCCGCACGCGCCACCAAGGGCAAGAATTGGGGAAAGGCTGCGAACCCGGCCGCCAACCCCATTCTGCACGCTCGCACAAGCGTTTTCACGCCCGCAGTTTTACGTTCTTCAATGGCAACGAACGCACCGGATTGCCAGTCGCAGCGTAGATCGCGTTCAACACCGCCGGCGCTGCGACGGCGATCGTGGGCTCGCCGACGCCACCCCAGAATCCACCAGATGGTACCGTGACCGTCTCGACAAGCTTTGGAAAGTCGACCATCCGCATGATCTCGTAGGTGTCGAGATTTTCCTGTTCGACCGCACCGTTCTTAATCGTGATCTCCTCGAAGAACGAGGCCGATAGCCCGTAGGCCACCGAACCGATTACCTGCGCCTCGACCTGATCCGGGTTGACCACGTGGCCAGGATCGGTACCCATCACGAGCCGGTGAACGGTCACCTTGCCGTTGTCGGCGAGGGAGACTTCGGCCGCAGCGGCGATATAGCTACCGTAGCCCATATGCTGCGCTATTCCACGAAACTGACCGGCTGGTGGTTTTGATGACTCCCACCCGATCTTGTTCGCAACCGCGTTCAGCACGGCCAAGTGCTTCGCGGTCCGCGGATCCTTGGTCATCAAGGCGCGACGGAATTCGAGCGGGTCGCGTCCTGCAGCTTTTGCCACCTCATCCATGAAACACTCGAGATAGACCGCATTTTGGTTGTTATTGACGCCACGCCAGAAACCCGGCGTCACGTGCGTGTTGCGCATTGCATAGTCGACCTGGATATTAGGGATCGAGTAGCCGATGGAGCCTTCCTTCGAATATTTGCCGTCGAGGGGGTTAAGCCCCTGGAAAGCGATGAAGTCGACGCCGTTTTCCATGCGCGCTGGCGCTACCGAGGCCAGGATTGACTGACCGGATATTCGCATCTGCAAGCCGACCAGGTTGCCCTTCTCGTCCAGACCCGCCTGCATTTTGCACTGACTGATCGGGCGATACCGGCCCTGCTTCATATCCTCTTCCCGGCTCCACAGCAGTTTGACCGGAACGCCAGGGATCTGCTTGGCGAGTAACACCGCCTTTGTCGTCGGATCTTGGAAACCGCGACGGCCAAAGCCACCGCCGAGGTGAACCTTATAGACCTCGCACTTTCCCGGTGGCAGTCCACTCGCTTCGGCGCAGGCCGCGAGCGCGGCGTGGCCGTTCTGTGTCGGCACCCAAACTTCGCACTTTTCAGGGGTCCACTTCGCCGTGCAATTCATCGGCTCCATGGTGACGTGATGCCAGTACGGCGCGGTGTAGACCGCATCGATCTTCTTTGCCGCGCCAGCCATCGCCTGACCGACGTCGCCGACTTTGTTATAGACGGAGACATCGTCCTTGGCTTGAAGCCCCGCCTTTAGCGCTTCATTGATCGTCGCGCTCGACACCTTCGAGTTGGGATCGTCCTCGTATGAGATCTCGACGGCTGCGAGCGCCTTGTTGGCGTGCCACCAAGTGTCGGCAACGACCGCCACGGCGGCTGGCCCGACCTGCAACACATGCGTGACGCCTGGCATCGCCTTAGCCTTCGCGCCATCGAAGCTCTTGATCTTACCACCGTGGATCGGCGTGTCTTTGATCGAGGCAACCAGCATACCCGGCAGCTTGATATCGACACCGTAGACTTGTTTTCCGTTCAACTTATCAATGGTGTCGAGCCGCTTGAGGGCTTTGCCAGCGATCTTCCAGTCTTTCGGATCCTTCAGATTTACATTCCTGGGAGGTTCGAGTTTGGCCGCGGCCGAAGCAACTTTACCGTATGTTGTTTTACGCTTTGACGGCGCGTGGGTGATCACGCTCGCCTCCGCTTTACACTCACCGATCGGCACCTTCCACTGGTTCGCAGCGGCCTGCAACAGCATCTCACGGGCGGTAGCGCCACCCTTTCGTACGTATTCGTGAGACCCGCGAATTCCCCGGCTGCCACCGGTCGACATGTCGCCCCAGACGCGATTGCGCGCGAGGTTCTGGCCGGGCGTCGGGTATTCCCATTTTACCTTATTCCAGTCGCACTCGAGCTCTTCGGCGACGAGTTGGGCCAAACCAGTGAGCGTGCCCTGTCCCATCTCGGAGCGAGCAATGCGAATGATGACGTCGTCATTCGGCTTGATAAACACCCAAGCTCCGACTTCGTCACCGTTCGTGTTGATCAATTTCTGCGCTAGCGCATCGCAGACGCCCGGAACGTTAAAGCCGATGGCAAGACCACCACCCGTAGCAGCGCTGCCGATGAAGAACTGCCGCCGGGAAAGTTTCGATTTCTTTTGCATGGTCGGCATCATGATTGCGTCCTCAAATCTTGACCTGCGACTTCGTTCCGCCAGCCATTTCGGCAGCGGCCATCTTGATGCCGGCGCGAATGCGCTGGTAGGTGCCGCAGCGGCAGATGTTGGTCATCGCCTCGTCGATTTGTGCATCGGTCGGGCTCGGGTTTTTTTTGAGAAGTGCTGCTGCCGCCATGATCTGGCCCGACTGGCAATATCCGCACTGGGCGACTTCAAGCGCTAGCCACGCCTTTTGAACCGGATGGGTTCCGTTCGGAGACAGGGCTTCGATGGTTGTGATTTTGTCGGCGGGCTTGAGCGAGCTCACAGCTACCGCGCAGGAACGCTGCACCTCGCCATTGATATGAACCGAACACGCGCCGCATTGCGCGACGCCACATCCATACTTCGTCCCGGTCAAGCCGACTTGCTCGCGCAGAACCCATAGCAGCGGGGTGTCGTCCTCGACTGTCACGTCGACGGATTTACCATTCACATTTAGCTTGGCCATCGGCGGCTGCCTCCAGGATTCGGTTCGATACACGTCGTCATCGTAAGCAAACGGCCGCCAGCATGTGAGTACGGCCGCGCTGGCATTTGAGAGTAGTCTATGCCCAAAATTTGACGGCGACCAGGAGATCGACACTTGGATCTATCGAACAATTGCTGTCGTTAAGCGCGACCGAGTGACACCATTTTGATCCAACTCCTCGATCTCGGCGTCGGTGAAACCCGCACCGCGCAACACCTCGCTCGTATCCGCGCCTAAGGGCGGCGGTGGACGATCTTTGGCTGCTTCGAGCGTGGCAAAGTTAACAGATTGCCGCAGGGTTCGCTGCACCACGGTTTCGGCATTGAAAGTGGCATCGAACATGCCGACCGCCGCCAAATGAGGATCCGTGAGAAGATCGTTAGGACTATTTACACGGCCGCACGGTACGTCGATCGCTTCGAACACGGCGAGCCATTCGGGCGTCGTTCGCCCGATGAGCGCGGCTTCCAAAATCTCGTATAGCTCCGGTGCACGCAGATTGCGTTGACCGCCGTCTTTCAACCAATCGGCGTCGACCAAGTCGTGCCTCCCAATCACTGCTAGCGTTCGCTGCCAATGCGCCAATGTGTAGGGCAGAGCCGCCATCCATCCGTCGGCAGTACGATAGGGTTTGCGTTGCGGTGCAAGAGCACGCGCATAGCCCATTGTCCCATCCACCTCGAACGTCGCGCGATCGAGATGCTCATTCATGTTGAACGCCACCATCGATTCAAACATCGGAACTTCGATTGCCGTCCCGCGGCCGCCATTTCGCTCGCGATGCAACAACGCCGCCAACACCGCATAAACCAAATGAAGCCCGACGATCTTGTCGGCGATGATCGATGGTGCGAGCGCTGGCGCTCCATCGCGCATCGCACATAGTCCGGCAAATCCCGACATCGCCTGAATGACATCGTCATAGGCAGGACGCCCGGCATAAGGACCATCGCTGCCGAACCCGACGGCTGCGCAATAAACGAGGCCCGGATTTAACGCGCAGACCGCCTCGACACTGAACCCCAGCCGATCGAATGCGTCCTGGCGCATGTTGTGGACGAGCGCGTCGGCAGTGCCGATTAGGCGACGCAACACCGCCTTGCCATCGGGGTGCTTAAGGTCGAGGGTGATCGAACGCTTGTTGCGATTGTTGTTGGCATAAAGTGCCGTGATGCCGGGTTCACCTACAGGCTCGACAACCCGCATGCTATCGCCGTCCAGCGGTTCGACCTTGATGACGTCCGCTCCCAGGTCGCCCAATATCTGCGTTGCGTAGGGGCCCAGGATAACAGCGGTGACGTCGATAATGCGGTAGCCTTGGAGTAGCGGAACCATGTCACCAGCCTGCGGTCTGAGTTGGGCTCGACCGTAGCGGGCTCCGGCAATTGCCCGCTATCCAATTCGGTACACATCCATTGCAAGGACCGCATGCTCGACACTGTCGTGCACACGCTCGATCCGTTCGCCTGGGCTTGACGTTCCGAGGCTTACGAATAGCGGCAAGATATGTTCGGCCTCCGGATGGTTCTCAACAGCAAACGGCGCCTGTTCACGATACGCGAGTGCAGCCCGGGGATGGTCCGACGTCAGCGACTTGTGCATCCAACCGGTAAAGTCGGCTACCCATCGCGGCACCGGGGCATCCACGGGTTGGCCGCGAAAGGCGCGCAGGTTATGCGTCATCGCACCTGATGCGAGGATCATCACGCCATCATCACGCAGCGGGGCCAAGGCTTGTCCCAATCGAAAATGATGTGCCGGACCAGCGTCAGGTTGGATCGACAGTTGCGCAACTGGAATATCCCCGGCCGGATAGAGTAGGTGAAGCGGAACCCACACCCCGTGATCCCAGCCGTGATCAGCGTCCTCCGCAACTTTGAAGCCAGCCTTCTCCAGAACTGATTTGGCCTGCAAGGCCACCTCGGGTGCACCCGGCGCGTCATACCGAATGGTGCGCAATCGCGGATCAAAACCACCAAAATCGAACACCGTCGACGGCGCAACTCCCGTCGCGACCGCAGGCTCCGCAGTTTCCCAATGGGCGGACACGACAAGTATTGCCTTCGGCCTGGGCAAATCTGCAGCGTAACTCGATAGAAAGCGGTGTGCGGCCGAGTCCCGGACCGCCAACTCCGGCGAGCCATGGGAAACGAAAAGTGCTGGCATTCGAGTCATACGATGTTCCCGCGCTATTCCTGTTTGCAGGTACTTGACATCGGAACGGTCAAAAACAATAGCTTATGCGGGCCACTCACCGTCAACACGGCATTGACAGATGGATACACTTGATTTGATGCGCACGTATCTGGCGGTGATCGACACCGACAGTTTTACCAGCGCTGGCCACAAGATCGGCAAATCGAAAGCCCTTGTATCCAAACATGTCGCGGAACTCGAAGGCCGTCTTGGCGCGCGGCTGCTCAACCGTACCACGCGCAGCATCGGCGTCACTGAAACCGGCCGTGCCTATTATGAGCGGGCGCTACAAATTCTAGCAGATTTTGACGATTTGGAAGAGGCGATCCGGTCGGAGTCCGGCACGCCGCGCGGACTGTTGAAGCTGACGGCGCCGCAAACGCTTGGCGAAATGTCCATCATGACGATGGCGACTGCTTTTCGCGCCAAATATCCAGCAGTCGAACTCGACATTCTGCTTGCCGATCGGATGGTTGATCTCGTGGCCGAGGGCTTCGATGTCGCACTGCGGGTGACGGCGATGTCCGATACCTCATTGATCGCACGCAAATTATGCGACATGCAGTTGTTTCTGTGCGCTTCGCCAGGCTATCTCAAAAAATACGGACCACCGAAGTGTCCGGAGGATCTCGCGCAGCATAACTGCATCATAGATACGAACATCCGCTGGCGCGAGAATTGGCGATTTCAACGCGACGGCCGCACGCAGATCGTGAAAGTACGACCAGCATTCAGCGTCAACAGCGCGAGCGCCGTTCGCGAGGCCTTGCTGGCCGACATCGGCATCGGATTTTGCCCGGAGTTTGCGATCGCACCGGAACTAAAGACCGGCCGTTTGATTTCGTTGTTCGAAACCATGATCGAGGCATCGTTCGGCGTCTATCTGCTGTACCCGCACAGGCACCACCTCTCAGCCAAGGTACGCGCGTTCTTGGACTTTGCGGTCGATTGGTACACGCCTGTGCCACCCTGGCTGGTGCGCTAGTCCGATCAAGCGCGTAGCGGAAAAAATCTACTCCCGCTCCACACCCCGAGCCCCTCCGGCGCCTCGACCGCCAGCTCCACGAGATCGTAGTACAGCGCGCGCGTGAGCAGTGCATCAAGACGGCTACGAACACGCACGTATGGCTTCAAGCCGCCACTACCAGTCTCTTCGACGAAACGCATGGGGTTATCTGCACCGCACATCACGATGTCGTCGACGTTGGTTCGAAACGTCAGAAGTTGATCGCGCCCGCGACCGTTTACGTCCATTTCAACGGCGAGGAAGGGGGCGTCGGCGACTGCAACGTCGACTTTCTCAACTGGGGTCACTAGATAGTGTTTGCCATCGGCGTCCCGTCGCAAGATGCGCGAAAACAGACGCACCAATGGTTTTCGCCCAATCGGGCTGCCTTGGTACATCCAAACTCCATCTGCGCGGATCGCCATGCCGATGTCGCCGCAGTACGGCGGATCCCAAAGCTCGACGGGCGGCAATCTGTCGCCCTCGGCTGCTTTGAGCAAGGCGTCGAGCCCGCTGATCCGGGCGGGGTTGCTGTTAGCGACTTCCTCGGTCAATCTGGATCACCTCCTTGAACTTGCGACCGTGACCACCTTCATATTGTGACCACTTTCAAAGCAACACTGTTTCGCACACCCGACAGCCAGCATATAGTGAGGCCATGAGCACACAGACAGTCACGTCCACGATAACCCCTGGCAGCAGCGATATCGTTGCCCGTATCGAAGCCGCCGCGGAGCGTATGCAGCGGGTCCATAAAGCGGCGGGGTTGGTAATATTTGGCCAGGACGTCGTCATTGAGCGAACGCTGGTGACCATTTTGGCGGGTGGACACGCACTTTTGATTGGTGTCCCTGGTTTGGCGAAAACGTTGCTCGTCGAGACGCTGGGCAAGGTGTTGGGTCTCGACGCGAAACGTATCCAGTTCACGCCCGACTTGATGCCCTCCGACATCATCGGTGCCGAAGTGCTTGAGGACAACGCAGCTGCGGCGGCGGGCCAACGGCGCTCTTTTCGCTTCATCAAGGGGCCGATCTTTACGCAGCTTCTGATGGCCGACGAGATCAATCGTGCGTCGCCAAAGACGCAATCGGCACTGCTCCAGGCGATGCAGGAGCATCATGTTACCGTTGCCGGTCAACGGCACGACACGCCGATGCCGTTTCACGTGCTCGCAACCCAAAACCCGCTTGAACAGGAAGGCACCTATCCACTGCCTGAAGCGCAGCTCGACCGGTTCTTGCTGCAGATCGACGTCACCTATCCCGACCTGACAGCCGAACGCCGGATGCTGTTTGCAACGACTGGAACGGAAGACCGGAAGCTTGAAGCAATCATCACGCCTCAGGAACTAATGGCGACACAGCGCCTGGTGCGCCAAATTCCTGTGCCGGACAAAGTCGTCGAGGCAATTTTGAAACTTGTGCGCTCGGCGCGTCCCGGTGCCGGCGAAGAGAGCGACCGTTATATTGCTTGGGGACCGGGTCCGCGTGCCAGTCAAGCGCTGATGCTCGCGGTTCGCGCCAAGGCATTGCTCGATGGTCGTCTCGCGCCGTCGATCGACGATGTGCTGGCACTTGCCGAGCCGATCTTGAAACACCGCATGGCACTGACGTTTGCGGCGCGCACCGAGGGCCAAGACATCAGCAGCATCGTCGCTCGTCTCGCGAACCGATTGGAGTAGCCCCGAGTGGCGGATATCAGGCGGCCTTCTAAGCAATTGGACGACGGCAAGGCCGCGGCACAAATTCTCGGGTTAGAGACAGGCGCGCACGAACTTGCCGAGAGCCTTCCGGATCTTGTAGCGGAGGCAATGCGAATTTCGCTCAACGTTTCGCATGGCATCCACGGTCGCCGCCGCGCCGGTCCCGGCGAAACGTTTTGGCAATTCCGCCAATATCAGGCCAACGACGCGGCGACGCTGGTCGATTGGCGCCGCTCGGCCAGCTCCGATCACTTGTTCGTTCGCGAGCGCGAATGGGAGGCGGCCCATACGATCTGGCTATGGCCGGATCTGTCACCGTCGATGGCTTTCAAAAGTCACTTATCGAGTGTCACCAAACGCGATCGCGCGCTGGTGCTGATCCTCGCCGCCGCCGAGTTGCTGGTTCGCGGTGGCGAGCGCGTTGGTCTACTCGGCTTGACGAGGCCGAGTGCAGTTCGCAAGGCAGCCCGCAAACTCGCCGAAGCGCTTGCCGGCAGTATATCCAATCCTCAATTGACTGAAAGTCTTCCGCCGCCCGAGCGATTGCAACGACTGTCAGGCGTCATTTTGACCAGCGACTTTCTCGACCCGTTGCCAATGATTGAGAAGCGCTTGAAGGTGCTCGCCGCCAGCAATGTGTTCGGCCACCTGATCCAAGTGCTCGATCCGGCGGAGGAGACGCTTCCCTATGATGGGCGCACCGAGTTCACGGGCCTCGAAGGCAATGACCGGTGGGTTGCAGACCGGGTCGAAAGTTTGCGGCCGCAGTATATCGAGAAGCTTGCGCTCCACCGTGCCGGGCTGGAAGAAATCGCCAAGAAGCTCGGCTGGTCGCTGTTGACCCATCGGACGGATAGGCCCGCCGCCGAACCATTGCTCGCGCTGATCATGCGGATGCAGGCGGGCGGCAAAGACTACCGGTGGTCGGGCGCGGGAGGTTCGGCATGAGTATCGGCGCCCTTGCATTTCTCAGCCCGTGGCTGCTTGCCGGCCTCTTGAGCCTGCCGATCATATATTGGCTGCTGCGCACCGTGCCGCCGCGCCCTAGACAGGTCGCATTCCCGGCGACGCGCATACTCGTTGGTCTGGAGAATAAGGAAAAAACCCCCGCCAAGACACCTTGGTGGCTGATGCTCATCCGCATGTTGGCTGCTGCGCTCGTGATTTTTGCGCTGGCCGATCCGGTGCTCAATCCAAATCGCGAAACGGCTCTGAAGGGCACTGGTCCCGTCATCATCGCCGTCGACAACAGCTGGGCGTCGGCCGCACGTTGGACCGAGCGCTCGCGAATGCTGGACCGCCTGATCTCGGAGGCCGAAGGTCAGAACCGCGCCGTCATCATCGCGGCAACCGCTAGCCCGTCGAAAACCTTTCAGCTGCGCATCGAACCTCCTGCCCAAGCGCGATCGACCGCAGCCGCCCTCCAGCCGCAACCCTTTGCACCCCAGCGCAACGATGCGGCGACGGCAATAGAAACGGCATTGGGTAGTGCTGCGGGCGCTTCCGCAGTCTGGTTGACGGATGGCCTCGATCACTCGAACGACGCTCGTGGGTTTGCCGACCGGCTCGCCAAGGTCGCAGCAAGCGGCTTCTCGGTCATCGAGGCAGGCAGTGGCGAAGAGCCATTGGCGGTAACCGCCGGCGTCGGTAAAGGCGGCAAGCTGGAAGCGACCGTGATGCGCACCAACGGTGCCGCACGCGATGGCATTCTTCACGCCTTCTCCGTTCGCAGCCAACGGTTGGGGGAAGCTTCGTTCAAGATATCGCCAGGATCGACGACGGCGCTGGCGGCGTTCGAATTGCCGCTGGAGCTGCGCAATCAGGTAACCCGCGTGGAAATCGCGACGGAGCGATCGGCTGGCGCCGTGCAGTTGCTCGATGCTTCTTCGCAATGGAACCGCATCGGCTTGCTATCGGGCGAAAGCCGCGAGCAGGCGCAACCGCTGCTGGCGCCGCTCTACTACATCCAAAAAGCGCTCAGTCCGTTCGCCGAGATCGTGCAGCCGCGCGACTCGAACCTTGCGCAGGGCATCGATACGGTCATCAAACAAAACGCGACGGTGGTGATTCTGGCGGACATCGGCACGATCGAGGGGGACCTGAAAACCAGAGTCGAGGAGTGGGTGCGCAAAGGTGGCGTGCTGGTCCGCTTCGCCGGTCCCCGGCTTGAAAAAGGCGGCGACGATTTACTTCCCGCGCCGTTGCGCGTCGGTGGGCGCACGCTCGGCGGCGCATTATCCTGGTCGACACCGCAACCGCTCGGTGCTTTCGCGGATGACAGCTTATTCACCGGTTTGAACATTCCAGCCGACGTGCAAGTGACGAGGCAGGTGTTGACCGACCCCGCGCGCCTTGATGGCAACGTGAAGGTTTGGGCACGGTTGAAGGATGGAACACCTCTGGTCACCGCGGCAGCACGTGGCGCCGGCCAGCTCGTCCTGTTCCACGTGACCGCTAATTCCGACTGGTCTAACCTGCCGCTGTCGGGTCTCTTCGTCGATATGCTGCGGCGCATGTCGACACTGGCGAAGTCCGGCGCGCCGGTTGGCGATGCTATGGAAACCGGAACGGCGGCGAACCCAGCAGCGGCAGCACCCGATCAGGCAAATGTTCTGCCGCCAATTCAAACTCTCGACGGCTTCGGAACACTGCGCAGCCCGCCGCCTACTGCGCGCGCGGTTCAGGCGGCAAAACTTTTGACCGCTGAGACGTCAGCCGATAATCCACCTGGCTATTATGGTTCACAGGCGACACCACGCGCCCTCAATGTGATCGGTCCGAAAACCGTGCTCACCCCTTTGCCAAGCTTGCCTGCCTCGGCTGAACGGCGCGCCTACACGAGCCAAACGGCGACGCCATTGAAGCCGACGTTGCTGGGTCTGGCTTTGGCGCTGCTGCTCATCGACGTGATCGCCGTTTTGCTGCTGCAAATGGGATCGCGCGCTTGGGGAATGCTTCGGCCCGCAGGGCGTGCGACCGCGAGGATTACAGCGTTGCTTGCAACTTCCCTGGTGATGCTCGCGCCGGGAGATGCATCCGCGCAATCGAACCCACCAGGCTGGCGTTCGCCCTTGCCGCAGACGATACCCGATCTCCTGCAGCAGTTCGGCCCGCCAGCACCGCAGGTGCAGACCGTCCGCCCGCCGGGTCTAGCGCCCTTGGAGCTGCAGGCACTCGGCGCCACTGGAAAAGTTTCCTTCGGCTACGTGTTGTCCGGCGATCCGGCAACAGATCAGACCAGCCGCCAGGGCCTGCAGGGGCTCAACAAGATTCTCGTGGGCAGAACCGCCGTCGACCCGGGAGAACCGGTTGGCATCAACATCGCTGCCGACGAAATCGCATTTTTCCCAATACTGTACTGGCCGGTACTTGCCAACGCGCGCGGGCTGCCGGACCCGGTGCTGGCCAAGATCGACGCCTACATGAAGCAGGGCGGCCTCATCGTGTTCGATACCCGCGATTTCGGCCAGGGAATGCCATCGGGCTTCAACGTGCAGGGCAATGGCCGCGATGGCACCTCGCTGCAACGGCTGCTCGGCCGGCTTGATTTACCACGGCTCGAACCGGTGCCCGATACGCACGTGCTCACCAAATCGTTCTATCTGATGCGGACGTTTCCCGGCCGATGGGACGGCGGACAGATGTGGGTCGAGGCCGAGGCACCCGAAACCTCCGCCCAGGGCAAGCGCGCCAAGCGTGCCGACGGTGTGAGCTCGGTCATCATCACGTCCAACGATCTCGCCTCGGCCTGGGCGCTCGACGATGCAAACCGCCCGATTTATCCGGTGGTGCCGGGCGGCGAGGGCCAGCGCGAGCAAGCATTCCGCACCGGGATCAACATCGTGATGTACGCACTGACCGGCAACTACAAGGCTGACCAGGTGCACATTCCCGACTTGCTGCAAAGGCTCGGCCAATGACGAACTGGTCGATCGATTTTGCACCCATGTTACCTGTTGCCTATCTTTGGGCAGCAGCGGTTGTCGCCGTCGTTCTGGTAGCACTGCTGTTCTTCCGTCGAACGCGGGGTGCCTTGTTTCGCACACTCGCGCTCGCCGCCTTGCTGTTGGCGCTCGCCAACCCGACGCTGCGCGAGGAAGAGCGCGAGAACCTGGGCAACATCGCGATCGTGGTCATGGACGACAGCACGAGCCAGTTGCTCGCCGGCCGTCCAGCACAGGCCGCCGCCATCCGCGCCGACATCGAAGCAAAGCTCGGCAAAATACCGGGACTGCAAATCAAGTTCATTTCGTCATCGAAGCCGGACGGCGAGACGACGTCCGGAACGACGCTGTTCAACGACCTCAATAAGGCGTTGGCAACCGTGCCGCCCGATCGTCTCGCTGGCGTCATCATGGTCACGGACGGGCAGGTGCACGACGTGCCGAAGTCGGCCGCAGCTCTTGGCTTCGACGCCCCGGTACACGCATTGCTGACCGGCCGGCCGAACGAGTTCGATCGCCGCATCGAGATCGTGACGGCACCGAAATTCGGCATCGTCGGTCAAAATCGAGACATCGAGTTGATCGTTCGCGAGGCTGGCCGGTCCGGTCAGGCGAGCAACGAGGTGTCGCTGAAAGTGCGCCGCGAGGGCCGGCCTGACGATACCATCCGTAGCGAGATCGGCCGTACGGTTCGCGTTCCGATGCCGTTCCCGCATTCGGGGCAAAATATTGTCGAGATCGAACTCGCAGGTGTGCCGGGCGAGCTGACGCTTGCGAATAACCGCGTCGTCGTCGCAGCCGAAGGCGTTCGCGAAAACCTGCGCGTGCTGCTGGTATCGGGCGAACCGCATGCTGGCGAGCGCACGTGGCGCAACCTACTCAAGTCCGACGCGGCCATCGACCTGGTTCACTTCACGATTTTGCGGCCGCCGGAAAAACAAGATGGCACGCCGATCAATCAACTGTCGTTGATCGCGTTTCCGACGCGAGAGCTGTTCTCGCAAAAGATCAACGAGTTCGATCTCATCATTTTCGACCGCTACCAGCATCGCGGCATTTTGCAGCTGCTCTACTACGACAACATCTCCCGCTATGTCAGCGAGCACGGAGGGGCGCTGCTGATCGCGGCCGGTGACGATTATGCCGGTGCCCAAAGCCTCGTGCGTACGCCCTTATCACCGGTGCTGCCGGCATTGCCGACGGGACGGGTGATGGAGCAGCCATTCAAGGCCAAGATCACCGATATGGGCTCGAAGCATCCGGTGACCCGCGGATTGCCCGGCGGCGAGGGCGCTACACCGACATGGGGGCGTTGGTTCCGGCAGGTGGATGTTCGCCCCGACCGTGGCCGCATCGTCATGAGCGGCGCCGAGGAAAAACCGCTGTTGATCTTGGACCGCAAGGGCAAGGGCCGAGTCGCACTTCTCACCTCCGACCACGCTTGGCTGTGGGCTCGCGGCTACGAGGGCGGGGGACCACACACAGATTTGTTGCGGCGGCTGTCGCACTGGCTGATGAAAGAGCCCGACCTCGAGGAGGAAAGGCTCATCGCAACCTCCAAAGGTCTGAAGCTCACCATTGACCGCCGTTCCATGGAAGAGACGGTACCACCCGTGACATTGATGGCGCCAGGCGGTGCTACCTCGGAGGTCCGGCCAGAAACGAGTGGCCCTGGTCTGTGGCGGTCGGTGATCGATGTTATCGAGCCCGGCCTTTACAAGGTCCAGACACCGGGTCCGTCCGGTCCGCTGACGGCAGTTGCGCACGTTGGCGTCGAAGACGTCCGCGAAATGTCGGAAGTGACGGCCACCGACGAAAAACTGCAAGCACTTATCGATGCCACAGGCGGCGGTGTTTTCTGGACGAAGGGCTCCGGCGTGTTTGCAAGTTCGGACCCGACGTCCGTCGACGTTCCGCGGGTCACAATGATGTCGTCGGCCAAGGTCCTCGCCGGCTCGGGTTGGCTCGGCCTCAAGGATCGTGAAGCCTATGTCACCCGTGGCGTCAAACTCACGCCGATGTTCACTGGGCTTCTGGCGCTAGCAGCTCTGCTTTTCCTGATTGCGCTCGCTTGGTGGCGGGAAGGCCGCTAGGCTTGCGCTCGTCTGCTCCGAGACACGCGGGAAATAGACTTATGAAATCCATTCGCCCAATCGGCTTTATCGGCATCGGCAACATGGGCGCGCCAATGGTGCGCTGCCTAGCCAAGGCCGGTCATCAAGTTCTGATTTATGATATGCGCCCCGAGACGATGACAGCAGTTGCCGATGCCGGTCGTGGAATCGAGGCGGCGAACAACCCCAGCGATTTCGCCAAGCGTTGCGAGATCGTAATCACGATGCTGCCCGAAAGCCGGCACGTACGCGAAGCTATCATGGGCGAAAACGGCATCGTCGGACATGGCTTCCCGGCAGGCTCGGTCGTGATCGACATGAGTTCGTCATTTCCTCTCGACACCCGTTCACTCGGCGAAGCGTTGACCCCAAAAGGAATCGAGCTCGTCGATGCACCTGTTTCAGGTGGCGTCGGCAAAGCAGTGACCGGCACACTTGCCATCATGACAGGCGGCGATAGTGCAGTGATCGATCGCGTCCAGCCGGTGCTGACAGCGATGGGCACAATCCACCGCACCGGAGCCCTCGGTTCAGGTCACGCCATGAAAGCGCTCAACAACTACGTATCGGCGGCCGGCTTGGTTGCGACTGCGGAAGCGCTCATCGTGGGTCGCATATTCGGCCTCGACGGTTCCGTCATGACCAAGGTGCTGAACGCTTCCACAGGCCGCAACAACACGACCGAGAACAAGGCCGAGCGCTACATGCTATCGCGCAAATTCGACTCTGGATTCGCACTCGCACTAATGGAAAAAGACGTTGGCATGGCGCGGCGTCTCGCCGAAGCACTCGGGATTGACGCCGGCGAATTGACCTTTGTCAGCGGCTATCTGACTAAGGCACTCGCTGCCCTCGGCAAAGACGCCGATCATACTGCGGTTCTTCAGTTCGCCGAGAAAAGCATCACGAAGTGAAGTCGACCGCCGTCGTGTTGGCACCGCATAGAAGCACGCCTACTCTCTCGCCTTTCGAAGGCTTGTAGGCGCCGGACAGAAGGGCTGCGAATGCCGCTGCACCACCGGGCTCTAGCACAAGTCGTAAAGCTTGCCAAAGTTGGACTTGCGACTCGCGGATCGCCGCATCGCTGACGAGGACCACCTGCTCGACGAAATTGCGCGCAATTGGAAACATGAGATCGCCGACGCGTCGCGCACCAAGGCTATCAGCCGCCAGACCAGATACCTCGACATCGATGGGTGTCTGGGCGGCGAACGCTGCAAACAATGCTTTGCACGCGAAGGGTTCGACGCCGACGATCCGAATGCGGCTTTCGTACCAAGCGGCGATCCCACCGATCAACCCGCCGCCTCCGGCGGCGACCAGCAGCGTGTCTAGCCCCGGCGCCTGCGCTTCGAGTTCAAGGCCAACGGTGCCCTGGCCTAGCAATGTCTCGACTTGGTTATACGCATGAATGCCGAGCGCACGGGTTTTTTCGATGTGCGAATTGCATGCCGCGAACGCATCCGCATAAGTCTCGCCGCCGATAGCGAGATCCGCACCGAAATCGCGAATGCGCTGAATTTTTGCCGGCGACGAAATCTTCGGCACGAAGATCTTTGCCTTTCGCGCCAGTTTAGAGGCGGCGTATGCAACTGCCGCGCCGTGATTGCCACCCGATGCCGCAGCAACACCCGATTTGGGCACATCGCGCATCAACATATTGGCGAAGGCGCCTCGCGTTTTGAACGAGCCGGCATGCTGCAAATGCTCGAGCTTGAATGTGATTTGACCCGCATCGATGCCGAAATCCGCTCCGGCAGCCTCGATCACCGGTGTGCGGCGGACATACGGCCGCAATCGGTTGTAGGTCGCGGCGATCGTATCGCGCGAGATTTCCTGTTCCACCATCAAACGTCTCCAAACGCTGCGGTACTTGCCGCGACAGAAAACAAATAACGACAATGCTGGCAATGGTTTGTTGAGACACCGGCAGTCGTTGAGATAGGAAGGCACGCAATGAACCGCAAAGGAGCACTGCATGGCCGCCGAAGGATCGACGAAGGTGGTGCTGATCGCACTTGCATGCAACCTTGGCATTGCGATCGCGAAATTTTCTGCAGCCGTGTTCACCGGCTCGTCGGCGATGCTGTCGGAGACGATCCATTCGCTCGTCGATGCATCCAATCAAGGCCTGATGTTGCATGGCATCGCGCGAGCCGCCCGCCCGCCCGACGCGCGGCATCCATTCGGCTACGGACGGGAGTTATACTTTTGGAGCTTCGTCGTTGCCATCGTGCTGTTCTCGCTCGGCGCCGGTGTGTCGATATACGAGGGTATCGACAGACTTACCCACCCCCACCCAAACGGCAATCCCGAAGTCAACTACGCTGTACTTGGTACCGCAATGTTGCTCATCGGCGTATCGACATGGCAGGCGTTGAGGGCGTTCAACAAGGTGCGCGGAGCGGGCGCTCTCGTCAAACTGCGGCGGTCGACGGACCCTGCGCATTTTACCGTGGTGCTCGAAAATCTCGCAGGTCTAGCCGGATTGACGGTTGCGTTGGTGGGCATTGCTGCGACGCATCTGCTGGGCCTTGCATGGGCGGACGGAGCGGCATCTGTTGTGATTGGCTTGATCCTGGCGACCGTTGCCGCATTTCTCTCTGTCGAGATCAAAAGCCTATTGCTGGGGGAGGCAGCGTCCGAAGATCGGCGGGAAAACGTGCGTCCTGTTTTTGATGCTGGGGATCCTAATTCAGGGCCGGCACGTGCCGATGGAATCCAAACTATGCAGATTGGACACAACGCGGCCATCCGTTCGATGAATGCGGCATCTGCCGTCGCGACGGCGCGGGTGCATTCGCCGACCGCCGACTTGAAGCAGGAGCAGGCAACCAGCCAGGAGGCAGCGACAGCCGGTATCGTTACCGACACACAAGCGCGCGCCACTAAACCGACGATCGCCGCACGGCCGGCATCGGCTCGCAAAGGCAAAGGCGGCAAACGGCGACGCTGATGCTCATGCCGCCGCTCGCCGCATCATCTTCAGAACGGAATCTCATCATCAAGGGGCTTGTCGAAGCTCTTCGCGGCGCCCTTGGCCGCACGTTTCGGCTCACTGTAGCCGGCGCCACCACCGGAAGAAGCAGAGCCGCTGCCGCCATAGCCGCCATCGGGCGCGCCATACCCCGCCTGACCATCTTCCTGCATTCCCGCCCCGGCGCCCGCCCCCGCACCAGCACGACCGTCGAGCATGGTCAGGACGCTGTTAAAACCTTGCAAGACAACCTCGGTCGAATACTTCTCGACGCCCGCTTGATCGGTCCATTTGCGTGTTTGCAAAGCGCCTTCGATATAGAGCTTCGCCCCTTTTTTCACATAGCTCTCAATGACTTTGCATAATGGCTCGCTGAACACGACGACGCGATGCCACTCGGTCTTTTCCTTGCGCTCGCCCGAATTCTTGTCGCGCCACGTTTCGCTAGTCGCAATCGACAGGTTGGCGATTGGCCGGCCATCCTGGGTGCGGCGGATCTCCGGATCCTTGCCTACATTACCGATCAGGATCACTTTGTTGACGGAACCAGCCATTTGGAACTCCTGTTGACGTTACAGCACCCGACCTTGGGGCGCGCAGATGATTCTAGTTGCACCAGCCTAAACCTGGTCTTCCGCTGTCGGCACCTGAACATTGGCTTGTCCACGTCTTTGTCTGACGAAATCCGTGTAGAACTTCGTTTGCTGTGTCGCTTCGTTCGCTGTTCGTTCTAAAGTATCATGCCTATGGAAAATTGCAAGGTGCAGGAACGCCGCCATGCCATAAAACCCATCTATTGACCCAGCCGGTAGATTGGACCCATCTAGGTTCGATCCGACCCTTGGATGATGCACCAGCAAATGCCGATCGCCGCCCGCCTAGCAATGCTGATCGTCCTGTCGTCAACGGCGGGCACCGGCGCTATGGCGCAAGCGCAATCTGATGCCAAAGCTCGGTCCCAAGAGGGCTCGGCTGCTTTGGTCAGGGGCAGCGCGTCCACGGCGATCACGGCATTCACCGAAGCGTTGAAGGAACCAAATCTTACTAACGATCGCAAAGCGACGATCCTGAATGATCGCGCCGTCGCCTATGGCCGTCTCGGTCAAACCCGGCTTGCGGTAGAAGACTTCAATCGTGCGGTGCAGCTATTTCCGGAATACGCCGCAGTTTACAACAATCGCGGGAATACGCTGTTGGCGATGGGCCAGGTGCGTGAAGCACTCAAGGACTTCGACCGCGCAATCATGCTGACCCCAGGCTATGCCGTTGCATTCAACAATCGCGCCGGCGCCCATATGCGAATGGGTCAAACGCCGGAAGCGATCCGCGACTATTCGAAGGCAATCGAATTGATGCCGGCGAGCGCACCACCGCTTTCAGGTCGTGGTCGCGCCTTCCTCGCCGAAGGACGTCCTTATGCAGCAATGCGCGATTTCTCTCGAGCGATCCTGAGTGACGCCCGTTTCAGCGCCGCCTATCGATCCCGCGCAGAGGCAAAGATCGACGTCGATCGTTTCGAGGACGCCGTCGAGGATCTAAGCCGCGCAATCGCGTTCGAGCCAGGCAATGCCGAGGTGTTCGTATTGCGCGCCCACGCCTATTTGGGAAACCGCAATGCTGCCTCGGCAATCAAGGATTTCACGCGCGCCATCGAACTCGACGGAAAGTCGGTAGCAGCCCATCAAGGCCGTGGACTTGCGCATGCCAAAGCCGAGGCCTTCGAGGAGGCCGAGGCTGATCTCGCGCGTGCCATCGAACTCGATCCGAGAGCTGCAATTGCATTCGCTTATCGGGCATATGTCTACAAGCTGACGGCGCAACCCGAACTCGGACTGAAGGAGATCGAAAAGGCGCTGAAGATCGATCCAAATCGCGCCGAAGCCTATTGGGCCAAGGGCGAAATCGAAGAAGCCCTCGGTCGTACCGACGAAGCCATCGCGAGCCTACGGCGCGCACTTATCTTAAAGCCTGGGCTCAAGGATGCAGCCGATGGGCTGGATCGCCTCGGTGCGCCGCACGATACCACCGGCGATACCGAAGTGGCGGACGCCGGTGTTGCACGCTGGCGCGTGGTCGCACGATCCGGCCGCTTCTACGCGGTATCGGATGAGTTTCGACGCGTTCGGGTGCCGTTGGAGATGATGGGTGAAGGCACCCCGCGCCTTATCGAATGGGAGTTACGCAAGCCCCCACACCAAGGTATCGGCACGTTGAAATTCGGTGCTGGTCGCTCGGGCACACTGGAGATCGAGCAAGTGGCGATCGTCGATACGCAGTCGGCAAGTGTCATTGGTGTTCAGCCACACCGTGTTGGCGATCGCATTTCGCAATGGACCTGGGATGACGGCCGCGTGACCATCGCCAGCATAGACGGCGTCACCGATGAATTCACTCTGCGCACCGCTAAACCTAAGGAGAAGGAAGTTCCCGTAGCGGCAGCCCAGTCCCGACGTGTCTCGAGCTCAAACGATGGGAGTGGCAGGGGCACACCTTCCTGGGCGCCGTGGGCTCAATCCGGCTGGGGCGGCGGCGGGTCTCAACAACCTCAGCGCCAACAACGGCAAGGGGGCAAACCCAAGACCCTGTTCGATATTCTGCTCGGAAACTGATCCGAACCAACGTCGCGGCCGTTACGTGACAAGCGAACTCTCGATACTGGTGGAAGAAACATGCCCGCTGCGCCGACAGTCATGTGGTTTCGCCAAGACTTGCGCGTAACGGACAATCCAGCCCTTTCCCACGCCTGCGCGGCCGGCGCTGAGTTTGTCGCACTCTACATTTTCGATGAAGAAAGCGCCGGCCAGTGGTCCATGGGCGGCGCAAGTCGATGGTGGCTGCATCACAGTCTGACGGCGCTCGCCAAGGACCTCGCTCAGCGGGGTGCGACCCTGACCCTGCGACGTGGGGCAACGCAAGATATACTCAAGAGTGTAGCTGCGGAAGTCGGGGCCACACTTGTCGTCACCAGCCGTTGTTACGAGCCCTGGGCACAAGCGCTCGAAACCAAAGTGCACGACGATCTACAGGCAGCTGGCGTCACCCTTAGGCGGTTCGTGGGCTCTGTGCTGTTCGAGCCCGACGTGATCAAAACGAAGACCGACACCGCATTCAAGGTGTTCACTCCGTTTTGGCGATCGGTGTCGGTCACTGACGTGCGCGCACCGATTGCCGCACCTGACCTCATACGTCAGCCGGCGGTCCTGCCTCGAAGTGAGCGTTTGGAGGATTGGGGTTTGTTGCCAACCGAGCCGGATTGGGCGGGAGGCCTTCGTGAAACATGGCAACCGGGTTCATCACAAGCCCAGAATCGTCTCGAGGCGTTTCTGGCCAACGCAATTGGCGCCTACTCGGACCAACGAAACCGGCCGGATGTTTTGGGCACGTCGCGTTTATCTCCGCATTTACATTTCGGTGAGATCAGTCCAGCCACGTGCTGGCATCGCGCGCGCGCGATCGCGAAGAACAATCCAAAGCTCGCGGGGGGCCTCGAAACATTCTTGAAGGAACTCGTTTGGCGCGAGTTTTCCTACCATCTGCTATTTCACTGGCCGACCCTACCTGAAGCACCGTTCCGTCCAGAGTTTGAAAAATTCCCCTGGTCCGGCACGGACACTCAGTTGAAAGCCTGGCAACGTGGTCAAACAGGATATCCGATCGTCGATGCCGGTATGCGCGAACTCTGGGCGACGGGATGGATGCACAATCGTGTACGGATGATCACGGCGTCGTTCTTGATCAAGCATCTGTTGATCTCGTGGCGCGAAGGTGCCGCCTGGTTTCGGGACTGCCTCGTCGATGCCGACTTGGCATCCAACTCCGCAAGTTGGCAGTGGGTAGCCGGCTCGGGCGCAGATGCAGCGCCTTACTTCCGGATTTTCAATCCGCAAAAGCAGGGCGAAACTTTCGATCCGGAAGGCGTCTACGTGCGCCGATGGGTGCCCGGAATTGCCAAGTTGCCGGACAAATATCTGCATTCGCCGTGGGACGCGCCACCTGAAGTTCTGGCGCACGCGGGCATTGCGCTCGGCACCACCTATCCTCGACCGATTGTCGATCATCAGCAAGCTCGTGCTGCCGCATTAGCGGCATTCGCGAGTATCAAAAGTTCGAGCGGTCTATTGACCACCCAAGCCTAGGTGCGTATTTATTTGCGCAAATAAAGGGTCACATGCGTGCTCGAAACTAACACCCGGAAGGTCCTTCGGCGACTTTTGAAGGAAGGCTGGATCACGAAGGGCGACGGCGAGCATGACGTTTTCAAGCACTCTGGCAAGCAGGGCCGCATCCAAGTTCCGCGGCACCGCGAAGTTTCGATTGGGGTCGCGCGCTCGATCGCAAAGATTGCCGGTTGGCTCGATGAGGACAGAAAATGACTTATTATGTGGGAATTGTCGATGGTGAGGGCGAGGTCTGGGGCGTTCGCATCCCAGATTTTCCCGGGTGCCATGGCGGCGGCGAAACACCCAAGGATGCAATCGCCGATGCCACTCGAGCGTTGCGGGCCTTTGCGGCCGACATCGTCGCAGACGGCGAACCTTTGCCGGAGCCTCGCGATCTCGACGAGATCCGCGCTATTTTGAAGGCCGATGGCGCAGCCGCTGGGGCGGCAGTCTATATCCCTCTTTTACTCGATCGCGGCCGTCTTGTGCGCGCCAACATTTCGCTCGATGCCGGCCTTCTCGATCAGATCGATACCGAAGCCAAGCGGCGCGGTGTTACCCGATCAGCGTTCTTGGCAACTGCAGCGCTCGACAAGATCGCCGAAGCACGCTGACCGGCTAGATGCGATTTTCGTCAGCGTTGCTGAACAACCCCGTCTCGGTTCCTGGATCAAAAGCTCATGCACGCCCCACCGGCTGCGTTCGCCTTTCGAATTTTGTCGACCAGCGGAGCAGCTCGCCAGGGCGAGATTTCGACGCCGCGCGGCATCATTCGAACACCAGCTTTCATGCCCGTGGGCACGGCTGGCACCGTGAAGGCGCTCTACCCGGATCAGGTAAAATCTGCCGGTGCAGATATTTTACTGGGCAATACCTATCACTTGATGCTGAGGCCCGGTGCCGAACGCATCGCACGGCTTGGCGGTCTGCACACTTTTATGCGGTGGGAAGGTCCGATCCTGACCGACAGCGGCGGCTTCCAGGTGATGAGCCTTTCGGGCTTGCGCAAGATGTCAGAGAAAGGCGTCACGTTTCAATCGCACATCGACGGCTCGACGCATCATATGAGCCCGGAACGCTCGATCGAGATCCAGTGCCTGCTCGGTGCGGACATCCAGATGCAGCTCGACGAATGTATAGAATTGCCGGCCCCGCAAGACCGCGCGATCGAAGCAATGGAGTTGTCGCTCCGCTGGGCAGAACGGAGTAAGCGCGCCTTTGACGATATGAGCAAGGCGGGGCAGGCCCTGTTCGGCATCGTGCAGGGTGGCACGGACCTCCAGTTGCGCCAACGCTCGGCCGACGCACTCGCCGCAATGGATTTTTCCGGCTACGCAGTCGGTGGGCTGGCGGTCGGCGAAGGGCACGATTTGATGGTCGCGACACTTGCCGGGACGACACCATTTCTGCCCGCCGATAAGCCGCGCTATCTGATGGGCGTGGGCACCCCCGTCGATATCATGGAGGCGGTCGCGCGCGGCATCGACATGTTCGATTGCGTGATGCCGACGCGATCGGGCCGCCACGGGCAGGCCTTCACGTGGGGCGGCAAGATTAACCTCAAGAACGCGCGTCATGCTGAGGACCCGCGACCTCTCGATGCGAATAGCAGCTGCCCGGCCGCGCGTGATTACTCCCGCGCTTATCTGCACCACCTGATGAAGTCCGGCGAGCACTTGGGTTCGATGTTGCTATCGTGGGCGAACGTTGCGTTTTATCAAGACTTGATGGCGGCCATCCGGAAGGCAATTGCCGAGGACCGGTATGTTGCTTTCACTGCCGAGCATCGGGCGCGACTGTCGGGCGCTGAGGCAATTGACGGCTAGCCGATCTCAGGTTTTTCTGGCGCAGGCTGTAGAAACGCGGCAGCAACTAATGCACGCGTATAAGCATGCTGAGGCGCGGACATGATCTGCCCCGTCGGCCCCTCCTCGACAACGCGGCCGTCCTTCATCACCAGCACGCGATCCGACATCGCCCGCACAACTGCCAAATCGTGACTGATGAATACGTAGGCGAGGCCGTGCCGCTGCTGCAGATCGCGGAGCAGATCGACAATGTCGCGCTGCACGCTGCGATCAAGCGCCGAGGTCGGCTCGTCGAGCACGACGAGTTTCGGTTTGAGGATCATGGCACGCGCGATCGCAAGGCGCTGGCGCTGGCCGCCTGAAAACTCGTGCGGAAATCGGTTGCGGGTTGCGGGATCGAGTTGCACTTCGTCGAATGCCGCGACCGCCCTGGCATCGCGCTCGGATTTCGATAACGCCGGCTCGTGCACCAGCAGTCCCTCGCTGACGATTTCCCCCGCAGTGAGGCGCGGCGACAATGATCCAAACGGATCTTGAAACACCACTTGCATTCGGCGCCGCAAGGGCCGCATTGCGGCTCGGTCCAGCCTCCCGAGTTCGCGATCTTCGAACCTGATCGCCCCGGCCGACGGCAACAGCTTGAGAATCGCGCGACCGAGCGTCGATTTTCCGGAGCCGGATTCGCCGACGACGCCGACCGTTTCTCCCCCACGCACGCAAAGATTGATGCCATCGACAGCCGTCAAGGATTTCCGTGGAATGCCGTTCAGAGCATCGACCAGCCGGCGGCGGCTCGGAAAGATCACGCGGATGTCGCGTGCTTCGAGGATCATCGGTGCATCGGGCTTGATACGCTGTTTGTGCCCCCGTGGCGCCGCATCGATCAGCCGCTTGGTGTAGGGGTGTTTCGGGTGAGCAAAAAGGGCGCTAGTTGCCCCCTGCTCGACGCAAATGCCCTGATGCATAACGAGCACCCGGTCGGCAATCCGCCGAACCAGCTCCAAATCGTGTGTGACGAAAATGATCGCGAGACCTAGCCGCGTCTGAATGTCTTTCAGTAACGAGAGTATTTCGGCCTGCACCGTGACGTCGAGCGCGGTGGTCGGCTCGTCGGCGATCAGCAGATCGGGGTTCATGGCGATCGCCATGGCAATCATGACGCGCTGCCGCTGCCCACCGGACAGCTCATGCGGATAGGCATCGATCTTGGAGGCGGGATCCTGAATGCGCACCATATCGAGAAGTTCCAGAGATCGCGCTCGCGCTGCTGCGCGCGACAATCCCGCATGCCGCTGCAAGGGCGCTACCATCTGCTGGCCAATCCGATACAGCGGATCGAGCGAGGTCATCGGCTCCTGGAAGATCATTGTTAGCTTCGAGCCGCGATAACGATCGAGCGTGACAGCCGATGCGCCGATCAACTCAACGCCGTTGTATTTGGCTGAACCAACGGCCTCACCGTTGCTGGCAAGCAGCCCTAACAGCGCCAACATCGATTGGCTTTTACCCGAACCGGATTCGCCGACGATCGCGACCGTCTGCCCCGGCGAGACATCAAGATCGATGCCGCGAACCGCTGCCAAAGCTCCCGATCCGGTGCGAAAATCGACCTTGAGACCTCGAACGGTAAGTAGGGGCTCGGCCACGGTTATAGGTTGTCGATCAAACGTGTCTTGCCAAGCCATACAGCAACCAGCACGCGGGGTGGCCGCTGCGATCTTGGATCCCACGCGGCTAGCGTTTCGGCATCACGGACCGCCACGTAGTCGACCTTGAAACCTGCATTTTCTAGGACTGCGCTCGCTTCGCTGGTTGCTCTGTCGATCTCGGTGCCGGCCTTCAAATGGTTTGCGACATCGACAATCAAGCGATGGATGATCGGTGCCGCGGCGCGGTCCTGCGGCGATAGATAGCGATTGCGCGAACTCATGGCCACGCCATCCGGCTCTCGCACCGTCGGCACGCCAACGATTTCGATTGGCAAATCCAAATCGCGCACCATTTGGCGAACGACACAGAGTTGCTGATAATCTTTCTCGCCGAAGATCGCGAAATCGGCCTGCGATTGCGTGAACAACTTGCAGCATACCGTCGCCACGCCTTCGAAGAAGTGCGGCCGGAAATCGGTTTCGAGCCCGAGCGCGGCCCCCTTCGGCACAATCCACGTGGCGGCTCCCGGCCGGTACATTTCCTCGACGCCTGGTGCCCATACCGCGTCGCAACCCACGTCTGCGAGTTTGGCGACATCGCCCGCCTCATCCCGAGGATAACGCGTAAAATCCTCGTGCGGCGCGAACTGCGTCGGGTTGACGAAGATCGAGGCGACCGTGCGGCGCGCCTTGGTCTGCCCGCGTTTGATAAGTTCTAAATGCCCTGTGTGCAGCGCGCCCATGGTTGGGATGAGCGCGCTCGTCTCGCCTGCCTTGCGCCAGCTGGCTGTCAGTCTGCGCAATTGGACAAGCGTCCGCACAATGACGGGGCCCGCTGTCGCGGCAGTCGAAGTCGTGGCCAAGGCAGGTGCACTCCCGTCTCATTCGTTATGGCGCAACCTCCAATGCAAGGCCACGGCCGTCAAGGGCAAGCATTGATGGCCAAACTTTGCCCTCCCATCATATTAAATCTGGCACATCGTCGCCGAGTGCGCGAGATTGCGGTTTCACCTAGCGGAAAGTCCGTGTCCAATGCTTGTCTACGCCTTAAAACGGCTCTGCGTTGCGGTGTTGGTGGCGCTATTCGTTTCGGCCGTGGCGTTTACCGCACTGCGCATGTCAGGCGACCCTGCGATTGCGATCGCTGGCGAGGGGGCGAAGGTTGCCGACATCGAGTTGGTGCGCAAGACCTATGGTCTCGATCGACCGCTCGCCGTGCAATACTTCGAGTGGCTGAAGACTGTCGCGCAGGGCGACTTCGGCGAGTCGCTGTACTTCAAGACCCGTGTCACGAGCCTGATCGCCGACAAGCTTCCGGTGACCTTCATCGTCGGCGCCTTATCGATCCTGTTCGCGCTTGCCGTTTCGGTTCCGCTCGGCGTGCTGGCCGCGGTCTACCAGGGCAGCATTATCGATCGCTTGGCTCTCGGCGTCGCAGTGGCGGGGCAGGCGTTGCCGAATTTCTTTTTCGCGCTCGTGCTGATGATGATCTTTTCGATCCAGCTTCGATGGCTGCCGGTATCAGGTTCCGACACCTGGGCACACTATGTGATGCCGGTGATTGCGCTCGGTTACTATGTGACGCCGCCGCTGATGCGCCTTGTACGTGCCGGCATGATCGAGGTGCTGGATGCCGATTACATTCGAACGGCACGCGCCAAGGGGCTGTCGTCGATGAGCGTTATCTTCAAGCACGGCCTGCGCAACGCTCTGGTGCCGGTGGTGGCACTGGCCGCGGTCCAGCTCGGGCTTCTGCTCGGCGGCTCGATCGTGATAGAAACGATCTTTGCCTTGGATGGCCTGGGCTACCTCGCCTACCAGTCGATCACGCACAAGGACTACCCGGTGACGCAAGCCGTCCTGTTGCTCCTGTCACTGATATATGTGCTGCTGACACTGGCCGCCGACCTGCTTAACGCCTTCCTCGATCCTCGCATGCGGGTGGCATGATGAACCCGTACTCAGTCGTTCGCACCAACGCCATGTACGCAAACGCGCGCGTTGGAATACCTTCGCGTGTGTTCGCATGACCATGGACACGGCAGCTGGTCGGATCACGGTCGAACCGATCAGACCGTTGCCCTCGCTCGCGCGGCGGATGCTGGCAAACCCGGCGCTCGTGATCGGGCTCGCCCTCGTCGGCGTGGTGGTGGCGATGGCGGCACTCGCCCCATTGATCAGCCCGTATGACCCGTATGCGCAAGATCTTACCGCGCGCCTCATCCCGCCGTCCTGGCACGCAAAGGGCAGCTGGACGCATCCGCTCGGCACGGACAACCTGGGACGCGACTATCTCTCGCGTGTCATTTACGGCGCGCGCATATCACTCCTGATCGGCGTGTCAGTGATGATTATCTCAGGGCTGATCGGCACGACGCTCGGGCTGCTCGCGGGTTACTTCGGCGGCAAGATCGACATGGTGGTAAATTTCATCATTACAGCGCGGCTCGCAATGCCCGTAGTGCTCGTTGCACTCGCCGTGGTGGCGATGATCGGTGGATCGCTCACCGTGGTGATCCTGACGCTCGGGCTGCTCAAGTGGGACCGCTTTGCGGTGGTGATGCGAAGTGCAACGCAGCAGGTCCGCTCACTTGACTATGTGACGGCTGCGGAAGCGGCTGGTGCTTCGCGCAGCCGCGTACTGCTCGGCGAAATCTTACCCAACGTGTTGCCGCACCTGATCGTCGTCGCGACGGTTGAGGCCGGCAGCGCGATACTTCTTGAAGCGGCGTTGTCTTTTCTCGGGCTCGGCGTGCAACCGCCGCTCCCGTCGTGGGGACTGATGATCGCGGAAGCCAAAAATTTCATGTTCTTCTCGTTCTGGCTCATCGCCATTCCTGGCAGCGCACTGGCCCTTCTCGTGCTCGGCATCAACCTCGCGGGCGACGGCTTGCGCGACGTGCTGGCACCGGACGGGCGAGCATGAACAATCCCGTCCTTGAAGTCGCCGGCCTGCACGTCGATATCGCGACGCCACGCGGGACATTGCAGGCGGTGCGCGGCATCTCGTTCGATGTGGGGGCGGGCGAGACGGTGTGCATCGTCGGCGAATCCGGGTGCGGCAAGTCGATGACGGCGCTGGCGCTCATGGGTCTGCTGCCGAAGACCGCCAAGACGCGGGCAACACGGATCGCCCTATCCGGACAGGATTTGACCACCGCCAAGCGGTCGGAACTCAACGCTTTGCGCGGCGACCGGATGGCGATGATCTTTCAAGAACCGATGACGGCGTTGAACCCAGCCTGGACCGTTGGCACGCAATTGATTGAAGTACATCGGCGCCACAAGGGTTCGCCGGCGGACGAAGCACGGGCTCGCGCAGTTGATCTTCTTGGGCGCGTTGGCATTGCCCGGGCCGCCGAACGTCTGGGAGCCTACCCGCACCAATTGTCGGGCGGCCGTCGCCAACGCGTGTTGATCGCGATGGCGTTGATGTGCTCTCCCGATCTGCTCATCGCCGACGAGCCGACGACCGCGCTCGACGTCACCATCCAGGCGCAGATTTTGCGGCTGCTAGCGGAGCTGCAAAAGGATCTGGGTGTCGCACTATTGCTCATCACACACGACCTCGGCGTGGTGGCTCGCATCGCCGATCGTGTCAACGTCATGTATGCGGGCCGCATCGTTGAAGCTGCTTCAGCGCCGGAACTCTTTGCACGACCGATGCATCCCTACACGCGCGGGCTTCTGGAATGCCTGCCTCGCCCCGGCATTACCGCTGGCGAACGTCTCGGCACCATCTCCGGCGTCGTGCCCTCGTTGGTCGGCGGTGTAACCGGCTGTGCGTTTCGCTCGCGCTGCCCGGTGGCAGTGCCGCCGTGCAGTCACACCGTTCCACAACGAGAAGCTAACCCCTCGCATCGCTTCGAATGCGTGCATGAAATTGCCGCACCGGTGGCGGCATGAGCGATGTCCTGTTGCAGATGCGCGGGCTAGCCCGTTCGTTTCGAGTGAGCCGCGGTGTGTTCCAGCGGCCGCAGACGCTGCACGCGGTCGCCGGCATCGACCTTGATGTGATGAAGGGCGAGGTGCTCGGCATCGTCGGCGAGTCCGGCTGCGGAAAATCGACGCTTGCACGCATGATGCTCGGTATTCTGCCACCGACGTTGGGCACAATGCGCCTCGATGGCCAAGATATTTCGGAAATGTCTCGCCGCGAACTTGCGCGCCGTATGCAACCGGTGTTTCAGGATCCGTACTCGTCGCTGAACCCGCGCCGGCGCGTCGCGTCCATCGTCGCACTTCCGCTCGATGTACAGGGAACTGGTAGCGCCGGCGAACGTCGTGCCCGCGCGCTGGCGGTCATGGACAAGGTCGGCCTACCCGCCCGCTTCGCCGATAACTATCCGAACCAGTTGTCGGGCGGACAACGCCAGCGCGTTGCGATCGCGCGCGCTTTGGTGACCAATCCTGAGATTGTCATCTGTGACGAGCCGACTTCGGCGCTCGACGTTTCGGTGCAGAGCCAAATCCTTAACCTGCTGATGGACCTTCGCCGCGAGCTCGGCCTGACATACGTATTCATCAGCCACAACCTCGGCGTGGTCGAGCACTTGGCGACGCGGGTAGCGGTGATGTACCTCGGTCGCATCGCCGAATTGGCGCCGGTGGCGGACTTGTTCAAGGCACCTAAGCATCCCTACACGAAGGCGCTGCTGGCATCTGTGCTGACGCCTGAACCTGGCTTGGGCCTACCCGAGGCGTTGTTGGGCGCGGCCTCACCAGATCCATTTGCGGTGGCGCCCGGCTGCCCGTTCGCCGACCGCTGCCCTCAAGTGATGGACGTCTGCCGGTCAACGCCACCGCCGCAAGTGCCGCGCGCGGGCGGTTACGCCATGTGCCATCTTGCCTGACTATGCGCTCTTCTCGAATTGCGGTTGCCAACGCAGCAGGTACGACTGCACCCGGCGCACGAAAAACGCGAGGATGATGCCGACGACCATCATCACGAAGATCGCGACCATCATCTCGGCTGCATTGGCGCGTGCCTCCGCCTCGATGATGAGTTTGCCCAAGCCGCGTTCGGCGCCGATGAACTCGCCAACGATGACGCCGATCAACGCGAACGACACGGCCGGTGTCAGCGAGGCGAACACCCAAGCCAGCGCCGAGGGAATGACTACCGTGCGCAGAACCGTCAGCTCGTTTGCGCCCAATAGCCGCGCGGCTGCGATCTGATCCCGATCGACTGAGCGTGTACCTTCGAACGTATTGAAGAACACCACGAAGAACACCACGATCCACGCGGTGACGATCTTCGACATGTCGCCGAGCCCGAACATCAAGATGATGAGCGGCACCAGGGCGATGCGCGGGATGGAGTTGGCAGCGACCACGTAGGGTCCAAAAATGCGCGCGAGATAGTCAGAGCGGCCAAGGAGCAGGCCCATCACGACGCCTGAAATCGTGCCACCGATGAAACCCCAAAACATGTTCTTCAAGGTGACGATGGTCGCCAGCCAAAGGTTGTTGCTGTTGGCGTCGAAACACGCGGCAAAGCCCGCCTTGTCGGCAAAGCAGCCAAGCTTCAAGAAGCTCGTCCAAATCGCTGACGGCTTGGAGATGAAATATGGATCGAGCAAAGTCGGCACGACCGGCCTTAGGGCCGATATCTTGCGCAGATCGAAACCCCACTCCCAGATGACGAACGTCACCACCAGGATCGCAATTTGCCAGAACAGAACTTTGAGGCTCGAATATTTCATCTCATTCAGCCTTGGTGCGCCGGAATTCCTCGCCGAGCGAGTGCCAGACGTGGGAGTAAAGCCGCCCGAACTCGGGCGTCTCGCGTAAGGATACCGCATCGCGCGGCCTGGCGAACGGCACTTCGAAGTCCTCCTTCAGGCGGCCGGGCCTGGCAGACAGCAGGATGATGCGGCTGGCCAGCGTCAACGCCTCGCCGAGATCGTGCGTCACGAACAGAACAGTCTGCCGCTCACGCTCCCAAATCTCCAGAAGTGTTTTGTGCATCTCGAGTTTGGTGTGCGTATCGAGCGCTCCGAACGGCTCGTCCATCAATAAAATCTCTGGTTCCATGATCAGCGTTCGCATGAGCGCGACGCGCTGGCGCATGCCACCGGACAGCATGCGCGGAAAGCTTTTGCCGAAACCTGCCAGCCCAGACGTTTCAATCGCACGTTCGACCTTGGCTGCGCGATCTGCCCGCGACGCACCGGCAATCTCCAACCCATAGCCGATGTTGGCCTCGACGGTGCGCCACGGAAACACGGTGTCGCGCTGGAACACGTAGCCGACCTTGCGGTTGACGTCGCCGTGCGCGACTTCCTGGGCGTCGATCCGGATGCTGCCAGCCGACTTCGGGAGCAGGCCGGCGACCATGTTGAGGATCGTGCTTTTGCCGCAGCCGGATGGACCCAGGAGAGCGACGAACTCGCCCTGGTTGACGTCGAAGGAGACATCATCGACGGTGAGCAACTCGCCATTGTCGGTGTTGTAGCGCTTGACGAGGTTCGTCACCGAGATACGCGTGGAGCCGCGTGCCTCGACAACCGCTGACTGTTCCATTGCCGCCGCGCCTTACTTGAACTTGGCTTGAGCAGCGTCGAGGAAGCTCATATCGACGATGTCTTCGAAGTTGGTTGGCGGAATGTCGGTGCCGGCGCGATACCAGACCTTGCCCCCGCGTTCGAAATCGGCCTTTTCGATGCGTCCGGTATAGCCCCAAGTCTCGCGATCGAAAGCGAGTTCGACCTTGGTCGCTTTCTCATCGTAGCCGTCGTAATACTTCTTGCCGACCAGCGCGTACACGTCGTTGATCGGCGCGGTCTTCATCCATTGCATCGCCTGATACATCGCGTTGACGAAGCTCTGCGTCTTGGCCTTCTCATCCTTCGTGGTCTCTTCGAGCGTATACAGCACGAGCACCGGCACCGTGCCACCGAACACGTCCGTAAACATACCTTTCTTCGAGGTGTCGTAGATAACGCGTCCGAAATTCTTCTCCTCCGCCTCGATCACCCAGCTCGGGACCGCCATAATGGCATCGAACTGTTTGGTCTCAAGGCCTGGAAATAGCGTCTTCGGACCGCCGCCCGCGACCCAGTTGATCTTGTCGCTCAGCTTCTTCGATTCGAAGACGTAGGTGCCGTACATCCAGGTGCCGGCACCGATCGCGGTGGCAGCAACGATCGGCTTCGAACCGTCCGGCCGCTTGTAGGCGCCGAGATCCTCGACCGTCTTGATGCCAGCATCGAACAAGTCTTTGCGCACCACGATGTTCGAGATCGATGCGATCATCTGGCTCGCCATGATGATCTTGCACTTCTTACCGCGATTGCTGAGCTGAAGCGAATGGCTGGCGTCACCGTGAGCGTACAAGGCTTGTCCGGCCGCCAATGCCTGGCGACCGTGCGTGCCAGCGTTGCCGATGACGAGCTTGAGATCGACGCCTTCTTTCTCAAAGAAGCCCTTCTCGAGTGCAATCTTGCCGAGAGAGTAGATCGCGCTTGAAGGCCCGAAGGCAAGCGTCGCCGGGCTGCCTGCGGCGGTCGCAGTGCCAGGCAGCATGCCGGCGGCCGCGATCGCTGAGCTGCCCAGAAGTGCATCGCGACGATTGATTCTCATTATTCTTCCTCCCATTTTTTGTGGACGGCACCCGCTAACAAACAGCCGGGCCCAAGACCGTCGCCACGTTATACCGCTGGACCGATCGTGCCGTCTCGGCTCAATGTTGAAATTTCATCGGCACTGTAACCGAGGTTCTCCAAGACCTCTCCCGTTTGCTCGCCAATCTTTGGCGGATCCAGCCGCTTTTGCAGGCGCTGGCCATCGATCGAGACCGGCAGCGCCGGTGTGCGAGCGTGCCGGCCATCGGGGAGGGTCACATCCAGCAGCCCTCCCGATGCCAGCAAATGCGGATCATCGAACAAGTCACTCGGCGTGTTGACAGGAGCAAAGGGTAAGTCGAGCTCTTCGAGTTGCTTCGACAGCGCCGTGAGTTCCCACGCCCTGAAAATCGCCGCAATCTCGGGGATAACCCAACCCCGCTGATCGACCCGGCCTTGGCTCGTTGCGAGCCTTGGATCGGTCAACCAAGCGTCTCGACCGAAGATTCTACAAAAGCCCTGCCAGTGTTCCTCACCGACGATCGACACAAAAATTTTGGTGCCATCCCGGGTATCGAAAAGATCATACACTGGCCACGGTGCACTTTTCACCGACCACGGTTGCGACTTCTCGCCGGTGACACTCTCGAACATCATCGCCTGCGCCATCAAGAACACGTTGTTTTCAAAGAGCGCACTTTGAATGTACTTGCCCCGCCCGGTTCGTTCGCGCTCGGCTAATGCTGCCTGAATTGCGATGACACCGAACATGCCGCCCATGATGTCGTTGACGGAGGCGCCAGCCCGCATCGGTTTGCCAGGCGGCCCGGTCATGTAGGCAAGCCCGCCCATCATCTGCACGACTTCGTCGAGTGCGAGACGATTTTCGTACGGCCCCGGAAGATAACCTTTCAGCGAACAATAAATCAGCCGCGGCATGTCCTTCTTCAAAGCCGCATAGTCGAGACCGAAGCGACCCAACAGTCCTGGACGAAAGTTTTCGATCAGGATGTCGCTGCTTCCCACCAGTCTACGCGCTACGGCCTGCCCAGCCGATGTCGTCGTATCGACGGCGAGCGAGCGCTTGTTGCGGCTGTAGGTGCCGAAGAAGCCCGCGGCGACACCCTTGAAGTGCCGCGTGCGATCACCCTTCAGTGGTTCGACCTTGATCACGTCGGCGCCGAGATCGGCGAGGATCATTCCGCAGGATGGCCCCATCACCATCTGGCTGAATTCGGCAACGCGCACGCCTGCCAGAGGTAACACGGCGAGGCTGCCGTCAAGGTCAAGTCTTTCTGGCATTAAGTCGCCCTCGCATCTTCGTATCAGCCGACGCAAAGGATAGGCCGTGAGGCGTGATGTCAAGGCGAGGGTGCGCCCATCTGCGTCCACGCATCGCCTCATTTGAGCCTCAGCGTCGCACCGGACTTGAGGAACGACGTGCCGCTTGCGTGCGTTGGGCAATCGGCGGGCTAAGCCGAACGGAGAAAGGTGATGCGTATGGTATCCCCGAATTCACGTTTGTTCTCGCGAGCAGCTTGCGCGATACTCATCGCTTATTTCCTGAAACTAGGTGCCATACAGCCTAGTCAGGCGCATTCGTGGTACCCGCACTATTGCTGCAGCGACCAGGATTGCGTGAAGGTCGATCGCATCGAATACGTGAGTGACGGCATGTACATGACCGCCGGACAAATGCGAGTGTTTGTGCCTGATACAATGGAAAAACGACCATCGGAAGACACTGACGCACATATTTGCGTCATGCGCACGCAAAGCGGCTTTCGTGTGCGGTGCGTGTTTATGCCGGGGACTGCATAGCAGCCAAGGGCGAGCGCTGTATTTCAGCGCTCGCCCTTTCTCTCAGTAATCCATACCGCCGCCGCCCGGCATCGGCGGCGAAGCCGCTGCCTTCTTGGGCAGCTCTGCGACCATTGCCTCGGTGGTGATCAACAAACCCGCAACCGAGGCAGCGTCCTGAAGGGCTGCCCGCACGACCTTCGCGGGATCAATGATGCCAGCCGCCATCATGTCGCAATACTCGTCCTTTCGAGCGTTGTAGCCCCAGCCATAAACATTGCTCTCGAGAATCTTGCCAACGATGACCGAGCCGTCGGTGCCGGCACTTTGTGCAATTTGACGGGCAGGGGCTTGCACAGCTCTACGCACGATCCCGATGCCGACCCTCTGGTCGTCATCGGCGGGTTTGACCGCGTCGAGCGATTTCACGGCTCGTAGCAAGGCAACTCCACCGCCCGGTACGATGCCCTCTTCGACGGCGGCCCGGGTTGCAAGGGCAGCGACTTGAACTTCTGCTGCCCAGCTAGGTGATTCGGCTTCTTGGCGGTTTCAAGAGTAAAGTGCCGAAATTTCGCTCATCCCGACATAGCCTCGCACGAGGCTCGGACACTGTACTGTCGTGGGCAGCATCCATAAGATGTGCTGCAGTCAAGAGGAAAGAAGATTTCTGGAGGGATATCGTGGGGGATCTTGTTAGGCACTTCGATGTGCGTAATTTGAGGGATGTGGCAGCCGCCGGGGTCTTGAGCTTTCTCGCCGCGCTCCTGTTTTCGCCTGATCAGTCCGAAGCCGCTCGCAAGGCTTTTATCGTTGGCAACTCGAACTATGCCCACGTCAGCAGTCTGCCCAATCCGGCCAATGACGCAGCCGATCTGGCCGCAAAACTCAAGGCGCTGAACTACGACGTCACGCTCGAACTCGACGTCGGACGTGCGCAATTCCTGCGCAGCTTTCAGAAATTTTCCGGGTCGCTTGCGGCGGACGACTTGGCGCTACTCTATTTTGCCGGCCACGGCATGCAGATCGGCGGCGAGAATTATCTGTTCCCGGTCGATGCGCGTGTCGAAAAAGAGGATGACGCTCGTCAATATCTCGTACCGCTCAATGCCTTGCTGGCCGATCTATCGCGGATCACGCGAAGCCGAATTCTGATCCTCGATGCTTGCCGCAACAATCCATTCGCCGACGAGATCGCAAAGGCGCAAGCGACCCGTTCGGCCGGCGTTGCCCGCGGCCTTGCTCGCGTTTACGCCGGCGTTGGATCATTCATCATCTACTCGACCCAGCCCGGCAATGTGGCGCTCGACGGAACGGGTCGCAACAGTCCGTTTACAGATGCGTTGCTGCGGCACATCTCAGTTCCTAACGCCGATGTCCACGCGGTGATGCGCCGGGTGCGCGGCGACGTGCAGCGTGCGACCGCCGAACAACAGGTCCCTTGGGAGAATTCTTCCCTGGTCGACGAGGTTGTGTTTGCCGGTGGCAGCGCGGTAGCGGCAGCTCCGAACCCGCCAGTTCAGCCCTCACCCGCACCACCGGCGTCGCGACCGAACCAGCCTGGCCGGGTCCCGGCGACAACAGAGACCTACAGTTACGTTACCGGGCTCGATCCCAAGGGCGACAACTTTCTGGCGCTGCGATCGGGCTCCGAGCCGGACGCTGTTCGCATCGCGACGATGGGCCCGAACACCTTGCTGAAGGTCGCCGAGAGCCGTGGTGTGTGGCGCCGCGTCGTGCTGCCCGACGGCGCAACGGGCTGGGCGCACAGCAACTGGATTGCCTGCTGCCGCACGATAGCCGGTGCTCCCAGTGCCGGTACCAGCGCTGCGACTACGGGCAAAACCGCACAACCCGTTATCACCGCGAAGGCACCTGGGGACACCTGCGACAGCCTGTGGCTGCGGCGCAATACGATCTGGAAGCGCAACGGTTACTGCTTCGCGAGCGCCAAGGCGAAGCAGGCGCTCGGCAATGCCGGCTGCTCCCGCGACCAAGCGGCTGCGCGCGCCGCGATGTCCGCGTCCGACCTCGCCGAGGTCGATGCACTGTCGGCCAAGGAGCAAGGCATGGGTTGCCAGTGATTGAAGGTTCATGACGGGTGTCAGACCCGGAGGGTCAGACACCAAAAACGAACGGCTGGACGTTCTCACATCCCTCGTTTCGGAACCATGGCCAAAAACTCGCCCACTTGCTTGCTCCAGAACTTGGCCATACCTGTTGTCCCATGTCCGCGCGTTTCGGCGCTGGCGGCGATCAGGAACAGGCGACCGCTCTTGATGCGCTTGAGTTCGCGTTCGACCAAACCGAACTCCGGCGGGTTACGCTCATCATCGGCTGAATTGATCACGAGGACATGGGCGTTGATTACATCCAACATCGGTTGCGGATTGTAGTCGCGTGAGGCGTCCCACTGATAGACGAAGTTGTTAGCGTCGGCCACGAAAGAGCCTGCCAACCGCTCGTCGACGATTTTGTCTGCGGCAGCCCGCGTCGGTGCCGCCGCCTGATAGGCCAACGAGCCGCCGTTCGTCGCTATGCCGTAGAACACGTTGGCAGTCTTCAGGCCCTTCGGTTGCGCGGTGTAATTACCATCGTTGTAATCGGGATCCTTGCGCACCGCGTCGATGAGCATGCGGCGCATCATCCAATTGCGGGCCGACATTTCGGTCGGCTGCGAGGCCATCGGCACCAGTGCGTCCATAAACTGAGGGTACTTCACGCCCCAAACCCAGGTGTGCATCCCGCCCATCGAATTGCCGAGCACGAGACGCAGATGTCTAATGCCCAGGCCTTCCGTCACCAACCGATGGTGCGCCTGCACCATGTCGTCATAGTTATATCTGGGAAACTTTCCGCGCAGCCCGTCGGAGGGTTTCGATGATTTGCCGGCGCCAAGCGCGTCCGGCAGGATGACGAAGTACTTTTTCGCGTCCAGCGCCTGGCCTTCTCCAAAAATTTCGCCCGCGAACGCCGGCGTCAGAAGTCCGGTGCCTGAACCGGCCGTGCCATGCAGAATGAGCACGGGCTCGCCCGTCGGCTCACCAATCGTCGTGTAGTGCAGCCGCAGCTCCGGCATGACTTCACCAGTGCTGAAGCGGAAGTCTTTGGCGACGAACACATCTTCTTTCGGAGCCGGGTAGTCGGCTGCTGCCGCCACTATCGAGAACAGGCTCGGGACGAGCATCAGCGCTGCAAACAGCGCACTGTTACGGAATTTCATGTTCGTTTCCTCGTTCGGCACCCACTCTGCGGTGGATCGACCAAAACCTAACCGCAAAGCCGCGGCTTCGCACCCGGGATTTGAACCCATTTCCCCCGACCCAGTCTCCTGTGCATAACCATATTCATCCATTTACACCCATAAAAACCCATGCTATTCCATTGTTGCCCGACCCGCATCGGGCTGTGATGCCGTGGCTGGGCGCTTGAGGTCGGTAGAGGGCCCGAGCTTGACGCGACCGCCACGGTTCGCGGCCCGCACTCCGCATGGGGAGCTCATGCGCAGCGGAGGCGGTTGGGTGTTGGTTCGTTCACGCGTTAGGATTGCAGGCGGGGATGGATCGCTTTGTCTCAACATTCACGAACAAGATCGACGCGAAAGGCCGCGTCTCGATCCCAGCCCCGTTCCGGGCGGTGCTCGAGCGCGACGGCTATACTCAAGGCCTTGGCGGGCCACCCTCCGCGTCCGCAGGTGGGGGCGGCATCTACTGCTACCCCTCGCTCGACGCTGCCGCGATCGATGGCGGCGGCGAAAGGCTTGCACAGAAAATCGATGGCCTTCTCCGTGGCCTCGCGGATTACTCGGACGAGCGAGATGAGCTGTCGGTCGCTCTTTACGGCGACGTCCAGATCCTCAACATCGACGGAGACGGCCGCATCGTCCTTCCTGAAGGCTTGCGCGCGCACGCGGGTCTCACCGGTCTCGTCACATTCGTCGGGCTTGGCGACAAATTCCAAATGTGGGAGCCCGGAGCTTTCGGGGCCCGCCGCAAGTCTGCGCGCGAAAAAGTCCAGGAACACAGAAAACTGTTTGGCTCAGGCGGCAGATCCGTTACCCCCTCCGATGAAGAAAGAGGAGGAGGTGCATGAGCGCTCCGCACATACCGGTTCTACTGGATCCGGTGATCGAACATCTGGCCCCGCGGGACGGCGAACTGTTCATTGATGGTACGTTCGGGGCGGGCGGCTATAGCTCCGCCATTCTCGAAGCGGCGGACGTGCGCGTGCTGGCATTCGATCGCGATTTCACGGCGGTGCAATCGGCATCGGGTCTATGCGAGCGCTTCACCAACCGGCTGCGCATCATTAACGCGCCATTCAGCGAAATGGAGCGATACGCGCGGTTTGCAGAAGTCACCGGTGACGCAGCATTGGTCGAAGGCCCACGCGTCGACGGCGTGGTGCTCGACCTTGGTGTGTCGTCGATGCAGATCGACCAGCCGGAGCGCGGCTTCTCATTCCAGAACGACGGCCCGCTCGACATGCGCATGTCACAAGAGGGCGATCACGCCGGTCGCAGCGCCGCGGATCTCGTCAACACGCTGGACGAGGAAAAGATCGCTAGCATCCTCTTCAACTATGGCGACGAGCGAAAATCGCGATCGATTGCGCGGGCTATCGTGCGCCGGCGAGCGGTCGAGCCGTTCACTCGCACACTCGATCTGGCAAGCGTCGTCGCCCGCGTACTCGGCCCCCGCAAAGCCGACGGCCGGCATCAGGCGACGCGCTCATTTCAAGCGCTCAGGATCGCGGTGAACGACGAACTGGGTGAGCTTGCCCACGCGCTTGTTGCCGCCGAGCGTTTGCTCAAACCGGGCGGGCGGCTCGTTATCGTCACCTTCCATTCGCTGGAAGATCGACTGGTCAAACGTTTTCTGATCGAGCGCGCTGGCAAACAGTCCGCCGGATCGCGCTATCTGCCTGAAATCGTTGCTGTCGCGCCGCCGAGTTTCCAAATCATTAACCAACGCCCGGTATCCCCCAGTGACGAGGAATGCGCCGCCAACCCGCGTGCGCGCTCGTCGAAGCTGAGGGCAGCACTCCGAACACCCGCGCCACCATGGTCGCAAGGTGCCTCAACCGGCATGTCGCTCGTGGAGTTTTGAAGACCGGGAGGGCAAGCGTGCGGCGAGCGGTTACAGCAGCATCAGTTCTTATGGCGGTTGCAGCAGCCGTGGCCCTGTACGCGATCGGCTACGACACCCGGCGCCTTGCAGCGCGCGTGCACGCCTTGGAAAAAACAGCCGAGCATGCCGAAGCCGATATCGCCGCTGCGAAAGCAGAACTTTCACATCTTTCGCGCCCCGGCCGCATCGAGCCGCTCGCGCGTGCCATGGGCTTAATGCCACCATCACCGAAGCAGTTTGTCGATGAAAGCCGCCTGCCCAGACGGACGGCCGGCCAGCAATGACGGATCGCGGCGCCTCAGCGATTGCCCCGGTGCCGGAAAGCCGCACCATCGCCGTTCTCTTGTGCATGATGCTTGGGTTTGCGGTATTGACCGGGCAGCTCGTATGGCTCGCGTTCAAGGGCCAAAGTACGACCCGGTTGTCGTTGAACGAGCCGATTACACGCACGTTCGCAAGACCAGATATCGTCGATCGCAACGGCCGGTTGATCGCGACCGATCTTGAAGCACCATCGCTATACGCCGATCCGGCCGTCATCCTCGACGTTGACGAGGTGGCAGAGAAGCTGGGTTCACTTTTCCCAGACATCGATCAGTTGCAGTTGCGCCTGCAGCTTGCCGACAAGAGCCGTCGATTCGTCTGGTTGCGGCGTGGACTGTCGCCGCGGATGGCCCAGCGCGTACACGACTTGGGGCTGCCCGGGCTGGGATTTCGCCGCGAGCAGAAGCGCAGCTATCCGCTGGGACGCTTGGCTGGTCACATATTAGGCGCGGTCAACGTTGACAATCGCGGTTTATCGGGCGTTGAAAAATTCATCGACGAAACCGTCGGGATCGAAGCAGTGCTCGGCGTCAAGCCGTCGGCAAAGGTGCCGATACAGCTGTCCCTCGACATCGGCGCGCAATACGGATTGGAAGACGAGCTTTCGGCCGCAGTGCAGCGCTACGCTGCTGAGGGTGCGGCCGGCATCGTCATGGATGCTTCTAACGGCGAGATCATCGCAGCGGCGTCGCTTCCCGACTTCGATCCGGCACACCCGGCTCAAGCGCTCGAACCTAACCGGCTCGACAAGAACCAGTCGAGCACGTTCGAACTGGGGTCGATTTTTAAACTGCTAACAGTGGCGCAAGCGCTTGACAGCAAGGCAGCGTCACTCGACACCGTGATCGATGTACGCGCACCGTTGCGGATCGGCCGCCACCAGATCCGCGATCTGCATGCGGCTGGCAGGCCGCTGTCGCTGCGCGATATTTTCGTGCAGTCGTCGAACGTCGGCGCGGCGCGACTCGCCTTGGAAGCTGGAGCTGATCGCCAACGCGCGTTTCTCAACCGCTCAGGCATTCTCAAGAAGGGTGCGACGGAGGCCGGCCCGATCGCGGGACCTAGCCAGCCGAAAGTGTGGGGTGAGGTCGAGACTGCCACGATCGCCTTTGGCCATGGACTGGCAATTTCGCCGATCCGTTTCACAGCCGCAGCTGCCTCTTTGCTCAATGGTGGTACCGAGGTCGAGCCTACTGTACTGCGGGCAAGCATTGCGCCGCGCCCGCAAGGTGATCGCATTATCACGCCCGAAACCAGTGCAACACTCGCGGCCCTGATGCGGCGCAACGTTACGTTGCCAGCAGGCACCGGGCGACGCGCGGAGGTCGCTGGTTACGAGGTCGGTGGCAAGACCGGTACGGCCGAGATCGCGATCGAGGGTAAGTATCGCGCCGATTTGGTAATTTCGTCATTCCTCGCGACGTTTCCTGCAAGCCAGCCGCGCTACATCCTGCTGGTACTGCTCGATCGCCCGCAACCCTCGCCCGACTCCGGCGCCCAGATCACGGCTGGTACGAATGCAGCGCCCACCGCCGGCCGTATCATCGCACGTATTGGGCCACTTTTGCGCACTAACGTTGCCGAAGAACTGACAATGTTTGACGCCATGCCCGACGCAAAATAAGAGACGAACGAGCAACTCAACGGGGCCACGGCGCATGCTGCTTTCTTCGCTCGCAGACCAGGCCGCTACCGTCCCATCCGAGACGGCGGCGATCGAGATCAGGGGCATTACCGCCGACAGTCGCGCGGTTCAGCCTGGTTTTCTCTTTGCAGCTTTACCGGGCACGAAGGTTGACGGTGCTCAGTACGTCGCTCAGGCGATCGCCAAGGGTGCCGTCGCGATTATGGCTGGTAATGATGCTGCGTTGCCGCCGCTAAGCATTCCGATTTTGCGGGCTGACGATCCACGTCGCGCACTCGCGCTGATGGCGGCCCGATTCTACCACTTGCAGCCGCCGGTCGCGGTGGCAGTCACCGGCACCAATGGCAAGACGTCGGTCGCTGAATTCACGCGGCAGATCTTCGCGCAGCTTGGCCGGCAGGCTGCGTCGCTCGGTACCATCGGCGTCGTCAAACCAGATGGCAGCGTCTATGGCTCACTCACGACGCCCGATCCAGTGACCCTCCATCGCACGTTGGCCGACCTTGCGACTGAGGGCGTGACGCATGTCGCGTTGGAGGCTTCCTCGCACGGGCTCGATCAGCGGCGGCTCGACGGGGTGCGGTTGAAGGCTGGTGCGTTCACTAACCTTGGGCGCGACCATCTCGATTATCATCCAACGGTCGACGACTACTTCGAGGCTAAGCTGCGTCTGTTCGGCACGCTGTTGCCCGCCGATGGGATCGCGATCGTGCACGCGGATGACGAGCGCTCCGCCGAGGTTTGCCGTGTCGCCGCAGGGCGCGGCATCCGCATCTTCACGACCGGGCGTGCCGGCCGGGACCTTAAACTGATCAGCGTTACGCCCGATGGATTCGCCCAGCGCCTCTCCATTGAACATGGCGGCCGGCTTTATGACGTGCGGCTGAAACTGATCGGCGATTATCAAGCAACCAACGCGCTTCTGGCGGCCGGCCTCGCTATTGCATCGGGTGAGGATGCTGAAAGCGCGATTGCAGCCATCGCAAGCCTGCATGGCGTCAATGGCCGATTGGACATCGTCGGCGAACACAATGGCGGCCTCGCCGTCGTTGACTACGCACACAAGCCCGAAGCGCTGGAGGCAGCACTCGCAGCGGTGAGGCCATTTGCAACCGGCAAACTCATTTGCGTGTTCGGCTGCGGGGGCGATCGTGACAAAGGCAAACGCCCGATCATGGGTGCGATCGCGGCGCGCAGCGCCGACGTGGTGATCGTCACCGACGACAATCCTCGCACGGAGGCGCCCGAAGTCATTCGTCGCCAAATACTGGTGACGGCGCCAGGCGCGCGCGAGATCGGCGACCGGGCCGAGGCCATCGCAACCGCGGTGCAATCGATGCAACGAGGTGACGTTTTGCTGGTTGCCGGCAAAGGCCACGAGACCGGTCAGATCGTTGGCGGTACGACGCTTCCTTTTTCTGATCATGAAGTCTTGCGCGCAGCAATGGCGACCCCTCTTTGGACAGCGAATGCGCTTCTGGTTGCATCGAACGGCGCCCTCGACGGCACTATCACTCAAGTCATCAATGGCTTCTCGATCGATACGCGATCGCTGGAGAGGGGTGACGTTTTTGTCGCCCTGAAAGATGTTCGCGATGGGCACGAGTTCGTCACCGAGGCATTCCACGCTGGTGCCGCCGCGGCCCTTGTCGCTGCCTCCTACACGCGGCAGGAGGGCGATGGCGCATTGATCCGCGTGGACGATCCCTTACGCGCGCTGGAACGTATTGGCATCGCCGCCCGCGCCCGGCTCGCTCCATCAGCGTATGTTATCGCTGTAACCGGCAGCGTTGGCAAAACCGGCACCAAAGAGATGTTGCGCCAATGCTTCGAGCGTGTTGGCAAAACGCATGCTGCGGTCAAGTCCTTCAACAATCACTGGGGCGTGCCATTGACCCTTGCCCGCACGCCAGCCGGCACCCAGTTCGCGGTCTATGAAATTGGCATGAGCAATCCGGGCGAAATCGAGCCGCTGGTCGCCTTCGTCAAACCGCACATCGCCATCGTAACTGCGGTCGAGCCGGTGCACCTGGCGAACTTCGATTCGGTCGAGAGCATCGCGGACGCCAAAGCCGAGATTTTCAGCGGCCTGGTTCCCGGCGGCACGGCGATAATCAATCGAGACAATCCGCATTATTCGAGACTTCGCACAGCCGCGGAACGCGCCGGTGCACGCATCACATCATTCGGTCGTCAGCCATCCGCCGATCCCTGGATTGAAACTGCCGACCTTGGCGATGACGGCAGCACGATAACTATTCGATTGGCCGATGGACCGGTTACCTATCGCCTGGGTGCGCCCGGCGCGCATCTCGCGCAGAACTCGGCGGCCGTTGTTGCATTGCTCGCCGAAGTGCTCGGCGCCAAATCGACCGGCTTCCACGAAGCGCTTCTAGCCCTGCGTCACGCTGGGGCGCCTGAGGGGCGGGGGGCGCGGACAATACTACAATGCAATGGCGAAAGTATCCTTCTGATCGACGAGAGCTACAACGCCAATCCCGCCTCCATGCGGGCGGCGATCGCTGCCCTGGCAGCAGTACCGAGCAACAAATATCGTCGCCGCATCGCAGTTTTGGGCGACATGCTGGAGCTGGGTACGGCGGGCGCTCAACTGCATCGCGAGTTGCACGCTGCGATCGAGAATGGAGAAATAAATCTCGTGTTTGCATGTGGACCGCTTATGCGGCATCTGTTCGACGCGCTCGAGCCGCGCCAAAAAGGCAACTGGGCTGCGACCGCAACGGCGCTCGCCGCAGACCTCTTACAAGCGCTGCAACCTGGGGACGCGGTGATGATCAAGGGGTCCCTTGGCTCACGCATGGCGCCACTCGTAAAATCTGTTAAACAGCGGTTCGCCGGGGAAGCGTAGAGGCGCTGTTGTTTATTGCGTCGGGAGGACACCGGTTGGGCTGGCGCGTGCCCTCAACCAGCGGGAAGGGTCATTGAATGCTGTACGAGCTGATAAACTTCAGCGATCAAATCAGCGCGCTGAACGTGTTTCGCTACATCACGTTTCGAACCGCGAGCGCGATGATGACAGCGGGACTTTTCGTATTCCTGTTCGGCCCGGCCATCATCGATCTTTTGCGCGTCCGGCAAGGCAAGGGACAACCGATTCGCGAAGATGGACCAAAATCGCACTTGTCGAAGCGTGGAACACCGACGATGGGTGGTCTGATGATTATTGGCGGCGTGACCGTTTCGACGCTATTGTGGGCTAATCTTTCGAATGCCTATGTCTGGGTCGTGCTCGGCGTGACGCTCGCCTTTGGCGCGATCGGCTTTTACGATGACTATTTGAAGATCACCAAACGCACGACCGACGGTTTCTCCACTAAAATTCGATTGGGGCTGGAGTTGTTGGTGGCTGCGCTCGCGACATATGCAATCATGAAACTTTCCGTGCCGCAGTTTTCCGGAAAACTGGCGGTGCCGTTTCTCAAGAACACGCTGCTCGATTTCGGGCCGTTCTTCGTGCTGTTCGGCGTGCTCGTGATCGCCGGCACCGGCAACGCGGTCAACCTCACGGACGGCCTAGATGGGCTCGCGATCGTCCCAGTCATGATCGCGGCCGCCACCTTTGGCATCTTCGCCTATGTCGCTGGCCGTTTCGATTGGGCGCGCTACCTGCAACTGCACTACATCGCTGGCACCGGGGAGCTCGCCATCATCTGCGGCGCGCTGATCGGTGCGGGACTAGGATTTTTGTGGTTCAACGCACCACCTGCGATGATCTTCATGGGCGACACAGGTTCGTTAGCGCTCGGCGGCGCATTGGGAACGATTGCGGTCGCGACCAAGCATGAGATCGTGCTGGTCGTCGTCGGCGGTCTCTTCGTGCTCGAAGCACTATCGGTGATCATCCAGGTCGCATCATTCAAGATGACCGGAAAGCGTGTCTTTCGAATGGCGCCTTTGCATCACCATTTCGAGCAGAAGGGCTGGGCGGAGGCGACCGTCGTCGTGCGCTTCTGGATCATCTCGGTCTGCTTGGCCTTGATCGGGCTCGCGACACTGAAGCTAAGATAGAGCGGGACAGACGATCGACCAGCCGACGCCCGCAGGCCCCTTTGAAGCCATGGTGAAGTTGGCTGGAAATTGCCGTTCGTCCCTGCCGATCCGGCTTGCGGGGAGATGCATTGCTGTTTCTTCCGCGACTAGACTATGCTTCGCTCGACGGTGGTTGTGCCATCTTGTTATTGCCACTGGCGTTAGCCTGGCGGCGCGTCATTCTGGAGGACGACATGACGATGTCAAAAACCGATAAGAACCAGATATCGCGGCGGGATTTCGTCATTGTGTCGAGTGCTGCCGGAGGGCTCGCTTTGGGCTTCGATTTGCCGGACGCACTCGCTCAAAAAGCAGCTTCAACTGGTTCCGAAGTCAACGCCTGGGTCGTCATCAAGCCCGACGATACATGCGTTGTCAGGGTGGTGCGTTCCGAGATGGGACAAGGCACCATCACCGGGCTCGCCCAACTCGTCGCAGAAGAACTCGAATGCGACTGGAAGAAAGTCCGCTACGAGTACCCCACGCCAGGCGAGAGCCACGCTCGCAAGCGCGTCTGGGGCGAGATGGGCACCGGTGGCAGCCGCGGTATTCGTACCTCGCAAGACTATGTCCGGCGCGGCGGTGCGGCCGCCCGCATGATGTTGATGGAAGCTGCCGCCCAACAATGGAAAGTGCCGGTCGCGGAGCTGACCGTATCGGACGGCATCATCACGCACGCAACTTCAAAACGCACGGTTTCATATGGCAAGGTTGCCGCAGCCGCAGCTAAACTGACGCCGCCCGATCAAAAGTCCATCACGCTCAAAGACCCTAAGAATTGGAAGATTGCCGGCAAGTCGATGAAGCGGCTTGACTCGCGTGACAAGCTCGATGGCACCAAGAAATACGCAAGCGATGTAAAGTTGCCTGGCATGCTGAACGCCGCGATCAAGGCCGCTCCAGTGCACGGCACCAACATTAAGAGTTACGACGAAACCAAAATCGCAGGCATGCCTGGGGTGCGCAAGGTCGTTAAGGTCGACGCCGTCACAATCGCTGTTGTCGCCGACACTTGGTGGCATGCAAAGAAGGCCCTAGACGCGCTGCCGATCGTCTACGAGGACACACCAAACTCGAAAGTTTCCAGTGCCACCATCGCCGAGCACCTGAAGGAAGGTTTGGCGCCCGGCGCCGCCAACGTTCACGCCGGCGTAAAAGTAGGCGACGTGGCCAAAGCCTTCGAAGGCGCGGCGCAGAGAGTAGAGGCCGTCTACAGCACGCCGTTCCTCGCTCACGCCACCATGGAGCCGATGAACTGCACAGCGCGCTACACGGCCGAACGTGCTGAAATCTGGGTGCCCACCCAGAACGGCGAAGCCTCGCATGCAGCCCTTTCCGAAGCGTCCGGCCTACCGCTCGACAAATGCGAAGTCTACAAAATGGACCTGGGCGGCGGCTTTGGCCGGCGCGGGGGCGCGCAGGATTATGTGCGCCAGGCGACCGCAATCGCCAAAGAGATGCCCGGCACGCCGGTCAAGCTGATTTGGTCGCGCGAAGAAGACATGATGCACGACTTCTATCGCCCGATCTCGCAGTGCCGGATGGAAGCTGGACTCGATACGGCCGGCAACCTCATCGCGCTGCATCTGCGCGTATCGGGACAATCGATCAACGCATGGTCGAACCCATCTGCAATCAAGGATGGCAAGGACGATCGCCAGCTCCAGGGCATGCTGTACACGACGCCGGACAGCCTGCTCGGCTATACGCTGCCGAACCTGCTGATCGAATACGCGATGCGCAACACGCATGTGCCCGTCGGACCCTGGCGCGGCGTCAACACCAACCAGAACGCAGTCTATCTCGAGTGCTTCATGGATGAGGTGGCGAAGGCCGCCGGTAAGGATCCACTCGAGTTCCGCCGGGCGCTGATGGCGCCGCACCCGAAGCATTTGGCAGTGTTGAATGCGGCCGCCGACAAAGCCGGCTGGGGCAAGCCACTGCCGCCTGGCGTGCATCGCGGCATTGCGCAGTTCATGGGATACGGCAGCTATTCTGCCGCCGTCGCCGAAGTCTCGGTGTCGGACAAGGGCAAGCTCAAGGTCCATCGCTTGGTGCTGGCAACCGACAGTGGCCACGTTGTCAATCCCGACCAAGTCGCCGCCCAAATCGAGGGCGGCGTTGCCTATGGCTTGGCTGCGACGATGTACGGCGAGGTCACGGTCAAGGATGGCGCGATGGTCGAGCGGAACTTCGACACCTACGAGATCCTGCGGTTGGCGGAATTCCCCAAAGTGGAGACGGTGCTGGTGCCATCAGGCGGTTTCTGGGGCGGCGTCGGCGAACCCACGATCTGCGTTGTGGCGCCGAGCGTGCTCAACGCGATCGCAGCTGCCACCGGCAAGCCCGCACGCAGTCTGCCGCTGAAGAATGTGAAGCTGGTTTAGACCTGCGTCGCGGCAAGATGGGTCCCGGCAATGAACGCCGGGAACCCAACCTCACTCTTTCCACGGCACGCCGCCGGCGTAACTGCGGTAGCTGACCGCCGACAACCAACCGGAGTCCACCGGCAACAAAATTCCAGTGATGCAGCGCGCTTGCTCGGAGCACAGGAACGCGATCGCGTTGGCAATGTCGGATGGTTCAGGCAACGACAACAGCGCGTGCACGCCCATGATCTTGTTCATGTCGCGCTCACCCGCCGCGACCTTGGCCTTGAGCGGCGGCGTCATCACATAGGTAGGTGCGATACTGTTGACCCGAATGTTGTGACGGCCGAGCTCGACGCACAACAATTGCGTCAAGCGTTCGACAGCGGCCTTACCTGGATTGTACGCTGGCAGCGGCAATGGCAGCACGCTGTTGATCGAGCCGATGGTGACGATCGAGCCGCGTTTCAGCGGGATCATTTGCCGGCCGAACGAGCGGCACGCATGCACAGTACCGTGATAATTCACCTGCCACATCCGGTCGTGTGCCGCCATATCCATGTCCATCACCGACTCGGTATTTGGAATCAGGCCAGCGCAGGTAACCAGTATCTCCGGTGCTCCCATTGCCGACTCGACTTCGGCCGCCACCGCGTCGACCGTGCCCTGGGCGGCGACATCGCAACGAAAAAACCGCGCCGTCTTTCCGTCCGACGACAAACTAGCCGCTAACGCTTCGCCCTGTTTGGCGTTCACATCGAGCAATGCGATATCGTAGCCGTCGGCCAACAATCGCCGCGCCGTTGCCGCGCCGAGACCACTTGAGCCGCCAGTCACCACTGCCAATTTTTTGTCAGCCATTTTCTTGGGTCCCTTTTTGAAACGTTGATCTTGCCTACCCGCCGCGAGGTTGCGGCCGCGTTGGAATTTCCATCAGCAGGCCCCCGGGTGCCATCGCCACGATCTCGGCTCGGCCAACCGGCAACCCGGCCAGACGGCGTGCGAGCACCCAATCGAAGCCGTTGAGTTTAGGTGATGACGCGCAGCTCGGCACGCCGATCACATCGGCATCACCTAGCCTTGCGACGAGCAGAAGATTGCCCGGATCGACCGGCATACCAAGGTGGACGACTTCGCCACCGGCATTGATGACGGCCTGCGGAACCACGTCGCCACGATCGACGATGGCTGAAGCACCAAAAACCAGGATCGGATCGTGGCCGGCCGCGGCATGACGTTTCATCGCCTCGCACACCTCTGAGGTTTCGTGGGTCACCACTTCGTGCAGGCCGAGATTGCTCCCCATGCCCTCCAAGCGTTCACGGATGACCTTCGCGCGCTTCGCGAGCAAGCTCTCCTTCATGCCAGGTACGCGGGTGATAATGAGGCCGGCCGTCCGCGCGGCGAAAGGTGCAACCGATACGAGTCGCGAGGACTTCCGCAACAAGTCTTCAGCGGTCTGGACCACGGAGCGGCTCAGTGCGAACGGAATGATCTTGACGGTGGCGACAAGCTGGCCAGCGCGCACCGTTTGGAACGGCGGAACGGTTGCAACCGTCAACCCCTCGTCGAGACTATTGAGTTCGATCAACCGTTCGCGATCGATCACAGCCACACCCGCCGGCACTGCCTGAAGGTTCGCCCGGCCGGTGAACGGCTTCGTCGAGGCTACATTTGCACCGCAAATCGCATCGGCGATAATTCGCGCCGCCTCATCCTCGGACACATCCTCAGGTCCGAGGCGCGCCGCCATGACGGCAGTGATCCCATCGTCGGTAAGTGCCACGACGTCCGCATCTGTCAGCACGCGGCCTTTTTTCAGCACCCCGGACGATAAATGCACCGTGTGCGCCAGCACGGCGCCTTCGGCTTCGCTCGATCTAAAGGTTGCGAACTTCACGCGCGACGTCCCACGATCTCCATCGGAGGACCGCGCAATGCCGCAGCCAAATCCTCCAGGCTCTTCAGATTATGGCAGGATCGCATTTCCGTCACGTGCTGGCTCAATGCCTTGGCCCCCGCTGCAAGCGGCTGATAGCGATCATAACGCATTAGCGGGTTGAGCCAAATCAAGCGGCGGCAACTCGCCTTCAGACGGCGCACCGCCAGTTCCAATCCTTGGCCCCCGTCGCGGTCGAGACCGTCGGTGATCAGCAATACCGTCGCGTTCTGGCCAAGCACACGCCGGGCCCAACGCCGGTTGAACTCCTCGACGCTGGCGCCTATCCGCGTGCCGCCAGACCAGTCGGTGACATCGCCGCCGACCTTGGCAATCGCAACGTCGGGATCGCGCGACTTCAAGCTGCGCGTCACATGCGTGAGGTGGGTTCCGAACAGGAACGAAAACACGCGGTCACGATCGTTGGTCAGCGCGTGCAGGAAGTGCAGGAGGATGCGGGCGTAGGCATCCATGCTGCCGGAAATGTCGCACAGCACGACAAGTGGCGGACGGCGCAGCACGCGCATCTTGTGCTGCAGCTGCAAATAGTCCGCACCTTTCGATGCGCTCGCGCGCAGAATGCGCCGCAGGTCGATGCGCTCCCCACCGCGGGCGGCCACGAAACGGCGCGTGCGAATTTCCTCGAACGGTAGCGTCATGCGGCGGATGGCGGCACGTGCAAGGAACAACTCCGGCGCGCTCATTTGCTCGAAATCCTTGCTCTGCATAAGTTCGCGAGTTGAAAACGTCCCCTCGGCATCGATCTCCAGCTGATCGTCAACTTGCGCGGCGGGCCGATCGGCGTGCTTGAATAGCGTCTCCGACAATCGCCGTGATAGCGCCTTGTCGTCGGGCGCCTGCTCTGCGCGCAAACCCGGTACCATCAGCGATAGCATTTGGTTGATGAAACCCGGGTCGCGCCAGAACATCACGAACGCCTGGTTGAAAATATCGCGCTCCGACCGGCGGTTCACGAACACCGCGTGCAATGTCCAATAGAGCGTTCGCTGATCGCGAATGCCAGCGGCGATAACAGCCTCGGTGGCAAGCAAAATCTTGTCCGGGCCGACCGCCAAGCCCGACGCACGCAGCAACCTTGCAAAGAACAGAATGTTCTCGGCGATGCGACCGCCATCTACGTCGGCCGCGATCAAGTTCGGATCAAGCCGAACAGGACGGTTCGCCGGCGGTGGATGATCGTTATCGTTGGCGGCTCGATCGATAGCGCTCACCGCCCTTCCGCCTCGAATTCTGCGCGACGAGCCTCGGACTTTACCTGCTCCAGAATGCGGGCGGCCTCGCTGCCCTGGATGCGGCCGATGTCGTCTTGATACTTCAGCAGCGTGCCGAGCGTGCGATCAACCTGTTCCGGGTCGAGGGCGACGCAGTTGAGTTGCGTCAACGCCTGCGCCCATTCGAGTGTCTCCGATACGCCAGGGTTCTTGTACAAATCCATCTGCCGGAGCGCGTTGACGAAGGCGACGATCTGATCGGTCAGTTCACGGCCGGCGTTCGGTGCCTTGAGAGCCAAAATAGCGCGCTCGCGATCGACGGACGGATAGTCGACCCAGTGATAGAAGCAGCGGCGGCGCACGGCATCGTGCACTTCACGCGTGCGATTGGAGGTAAGAATCGTGATCGGCGGCGTCGTGGCTTTGATCGTGCCAAGCTCCGGGATCGTCACCTGATAATCGGCGAGCAGCTCCAGCAGGAATGCTTCGAATGGTTCGTCAGCGCGATCGAGCTCGTCGATCAGGAGCACGGGCGATCGGCCGGACTTCGACAGCTCGAGCGCTTGCAGCAAGGGCCGCTTCAGGAGGTAGGCTTCGGTATAAAGATCACGTTCCAGTGCTTCGGCCGATGTCGCCCCGCCCGCGGCCTCCGTCGCGCGAATGTGCAGCAGTTGGCGACTGTAATTCCACTCGTAAACAGCCGATGAGATGTCGAGGCCCTCGTAGCACTGCAGTCGCACGAGCGGCCGGCCCAGCTGAGACGCGAGCACCTTCGCGATCTCGGTTTTTCCGACGCCAGCCTCGCCTTCGAGAAACAGGGGCCGCTGCAATTTCAGCGCCAGGAACACCGCCGTCGATAGCCCCTCGTCGGCAATGTATCCGCCCGATTGGAGCAGCGCTTTCGTTTCAGGAACAGTGGCCGGGAGGGTCATGGGGTGCAGATGTACCTTGTCGCTGTCTACAAATCGGCAAGATCTGGTTCGTCGCGCGCTCCGTGCCGAACATGGAGCAGCACAAGTGCCCCATGCTCGATCATGAAGAACAACTTGTATCCATAGCCCGGGACAGTCGAACGAAACACGCCGGGCCTGGAAGTCCTTTGCGCGATATGGGGGTGGTCTAGAAGGATATTGACGGAACGTTCTATTCGTACACGCACGCGTTCGGCAGCTAACTCGTTTCGATCAAGGATGTAATCTCGTAATCTAGCGAGGTCTTCCTCCGCCCGTGGAGTAATCCCAAGCACTAGCGCCATGCTTTACGCAGAATGGCATCGACCGCTTGGGGCGAAATGAATCCACCCTGGCGCGCCTGGTCCATCGCCTCATCGATCGCCGCATCTTCAGCATCTGACAAGAGGTAAACCTCGTCTGTCAGATCGGCCAACAGATCGGCAGCTCTTTCCTGCTCGACTTCTGGCAGCCTACGCAGCTTGGCCATCAAATGTTCAAGGCGTTCAACGGTTTTGGTCATACTGGAAGGCTACCACGATTTGCCAAGGCATTCAAAACTGCTGGTCGCCAGCGTCAGAGCCGGTCACCCCGCCAACACAACCGCCCGGCCGGCCATCACCGGCACCATGGCGGCGCGGTATTCGGCGCTGCCGTGGATGTCGCCCATCAGGTTGGCGGCAGAAACCTTCACGCTCTTCAAAGCCTCGGGTGAGAAGTTTGCCGACAGTGCCGCTTCGATTTCAGGCGATCGAAACACGCCACCGCCGCCGCACCCGGTCACGGCGCAGCGAATTCCGGCGCTCGTATCGGCAACGAATGCGCCGACCAGCGCGTAGCGTGATGCCCGCTGCTCCATCTTGGCGTAGCCGGCCTTCTTCGGGATCGGAAAGCGGATCGCCGTGATGATTTCGCCAGCATCGAGCGCGGTCGAGAACATGCCGGTGAAGTACTGGTCTGCCGCGATCTGCCGCTTGTCGGTGACGATCGTCCCGCCCAGCGCCAGCACGGCGGATGGATAATCCGCTGCCGGATCGTTATTGGCGATCGAGCCGCCGATGGTTCCCGCATTGCGCACCGCCGGGTCGCCGATGCCGTCGGCCAACGCCGCAAGTGCCGGAATAGCAGCCTTCACCTCGGCACTGCGGGCAACGGCATCGTGCGTCACCGTTGCGCCGATGACGAGCGTGTTGCCATCGCGTTTGATCGTTTTCAGATCGGCAATGCCGCCCAGATCAATCACGGCGGAGGGCGAGGCCAACCGCTGCTTCAACGTCGGCACCAGTGTTTGCCCGCCCGCCAAAATCTTGGCTTCGGGGTTTGCAATAGCGGCCTTCGCGGCATCGGCGACAGAACCAGGGCGGCTATAGTCGAACGAGTACATGGTCTTGGCTCCCCTGATGATTATTCGGCGGCCTTGGCGACCGGGGCTTCGTGGATGATGCGCCAGATCTTTTCCGGCGTTGCCGGCATATCGATGTGGCCGACGCGGTAGTCGCGCAGCGCGTCGCACACCGCGTTAATGACGGCAGGCGGCGAGCCGATGGCACCAGCCTCGCCACAGCCCTTCACGCCGAGCGGATTGTGCGTACACGCAGTCACCGTCGTTGCGACCTGGAACGAGGGCACGTCGTCGGCGCGCGGCATACAATAGTCCATGTACGAGCCGGTCTTGAGCTGCCCGTTTTCATCGTAGACAGTGTTCTCCAGCAGCGCCTGGCCGATGCCTTGCACCAACCCGCCATGCACCTGGCCTTCGACGATCATCGGATTGACGATGTTGCCGAAGTCGTCGGCTGCGGTGAACTTGATGATCTCGGTCTGCCCGGTCGCCGGATCGATCTCGATTTCGCAAATGTAGGTACCGGCCGGGAACGTGAAGTTCTTCGGATCGTAGAACGCGGTTTCCTCCAAGCCCGGCTCGATATGGTCAATCGGGTATTTATGCGGGACGTAAGCCGTCAACGCAATTTCGCCGAACGTCTTCTTCTTGTCGGTACCTTTCACCTGGAATGCGCCGTCTTCAAACACGACGTCGGCCTCTGATGCTTCCAGCAAGTGGGCTGCGATCTTGCGGCCCTTATCGATCACCTTCTGCAGCGCATTGACGATCGCCGTGCCGCCGACCGCGAGCGAGCGCGAGCCGTATGTGCCCATGCCGAATGGCACGCGCGCGGTATCACCATGGATGATGTCCACACTTTCGATGCCGATGCCGAGCTTATCGGCGACGACCTGCGCGAAAGTGGTGTCGTGGCCCTGGCCGTGACTGTGTGAGCCGGTCAGGATCGAGACCGATCCGGTTGGGTTCACGCGCACGGTTGCCGCTTCATATAAGCCCGCTCGGGCGCCGAGTGCGCCGACCAGGCTCGATGGCGCTATGCCGCACGCCTCGATGTAACTCGCGACGCCGATGCCGCGCAGCTTGCCCTTGGCCTTGGCGGCCGCACGACGCGCTTCGAAGCCTTTGTAGTCGGCGAGTTCGATCGCCTTGTCCATCGATGCGTCGTAGTCCCCGATGTCGTACACGACGGCGACGGGCGTCTGGTAGGGGAACGTGCGGATGAAGTTCTTGCGGCGCAGTTCGGTCTGATCCATGCCCAATTCCGCGGCGGCTTTCGACATCAACCGTTCGACGACGAAGGTCGCCTCGGGCCGCCCTGCGCCGCGATAGGCGTCGACCGGCACGGTGTTGGTGAACATCGCCTTCACGTTTACGTAGATCGCAGGTGTCGTGTACTGGCCGGCCAGCAACGTGCCGTGCAGCCAAGTCGGCACGCTCGGCGCGAAGGTCGATAGGTAGGCGCCCATGTTGGCGAGCGTATCGACCTTGAGGCCGAGCGCTTTGCCGTCCTTGTCGAACGCCATTTCGGCATGTGTGACGTGATCGCGGCCGTGCGCATCCGACACAAAACTCTCCGAGCGTTCGGCGACCCACTTGACCGGTCGGTTGACCTTTTTCGAAGCCCAGGTGACGAACGCTTCCTCGGCATAATGAAAAATTTTCGAGCCGAAGCCGCCACCGACGTCGGGCGACAACACGCGCAACTTATGCTCGGGAATGTTGAGCACGAACGCGCCCATCAGCAGCCGAATGACGTGCGGGTTCTGGCTGGTGGTGACAAGCAAATGCTCGTCGGTAGAGATGTCATACGAGCCGATCGCGGCGCGCGGCTCCATCGCGTTGGCAACAAGGCGCTGGTTGATCAGATCGATCTTGCAGATGTGCGCGGCCTTGGCGAACGCGGCATCGGTCGCAGCCTTGTCGCCGAGTTCCCAATCGAAGCACATGTTGTTGGCAGCTTCGTCGTGGACCGGTGCGCCACCGCCTTTGAGCGCCTTGGTCATATCGACGACGGCTGGCAATTCCTGATAGTCGATCGCGACTTTCTCGGCCGCATCCTTCGCCTGCTCGATCGTCTCGGCGATCACCGCGACCACCGGATCGCCGACGTGCCGCACCTTGGCCGACGCCAGGATCGAGTGCTTGGGCTCGACCATCGGTTTGTTCTCGCGGCCCGTGACGAGCCAGCCGCAGGGCACACCGCCGACGTTGTCGGCTTCGAGGTCGGCTGCGGTATAGATCGCGACGACGCCGGGCGACTTCATCGCAGCGGTCAGATCAATCTTGCCGAGCCTGGCGTGGGCGACCGGCGAGCGCACGAACACGCAATGGGTCTGTCGCGGCATCACCATATCGTCGGTGTACCGGCCCAGGCCCTTGAGAAAGCGGAAATCTTCGCGGCGCTTCACGGCGGCGCCAATACCATTTTCCATGACGGTCATGAATATCTCCATTTTGGCTGCACTCGAGGTGCCGGCCACGACTTGAATCAGCGCGGATTATTCGGCGGCGACTTTGACGGCCATCGACTTGGCGGCGATCTGCACAGCCTTGACGATGTTGTGATAGCCGGTGCAGCGGCAGATATTGCCCTTCAGCCAGCTACGGATTTCGGTCTCGCTCGGATCGGCGTTGCGCGACAATAGGTCCGTCACCGACATCACCATACCCGGCGTGCAGAAGCCGCATTGCAGGCCGTGGGCTTCCTTGAACGCTGCCTGCACAGGATGCATGTGAGTACCCTGCGACAGCCCCTCGATTGTCACGACCTTGGCGCCAGTCGCTTGCACCGCGAGCATCGTGCAGCTCTTCACCGAGGCGCCGTTGACGTGCACGACGCAGGCGCCGCATTGACTGGTATCGCAGCCGACATGGGTGCCGGTCAGCGCCAGATTGGTACGCAATACGTCGACCAGCAAAGTGTTCGGCGCAACGTCCGCATTCACGGTTTTGCCATTCACTTCGATACTGATTTGCGCCACGGGCACGTCCTCCATATTCGCTGACTGATCATAATGCAGAGCGGCTTCTACGTCCGCGCGCTGACATCAACGTGCCAACAGATACACGCCGATGGCAAGTGCCAAAGCGCCCATCACCCACCAAACGGCCGTGGGCAGAACGGTTGATCTGCCGGCCGAAGGAGTTGTAACGGCCGTTTCGCCGGGCGCTGGCGGCCCCTCAACCTCGGTAGCAAATGAAGTGAAGAATTTTTCCGCCAACTGAGCAGCCGTCGCATCGATCAACCGTTGGCCGAGTTGGGCAATTTTGCCGCCGACGTTGGCGTCGACATCATATGACAACAGTGTCCCGCCTTGTGACGGCTCGAGCTTGACCGCTGCTCCACCGGAAGCCATGCCGGCCGCGCCGCCTAAGCCCTTGCCGCTGATCCGGTAGCTCCTCGGCGGATCGAGATCCGACAATTCAACATCGCCGGTAAAGCGCACCGACATTGGCCCGATCTTCAGGCTGGCCACCGCCTTCATCTTGTCATCGCCGAGCTTTTCCAAGCTCTCGCATCCCGGGATGCAGCGGCGCAGCACCTCGACGTCGTTGAGCTTATCCCACACCTTGGCCGGCTGAGCCGACAACTGACGCGTGCCGGTAAGCTTCATGGGGCGGTTGGTCCCTCGGGATGTTTTCGTGATCGGCGATATGCAAAACCTAGAGTGTCGCCATCGCGCCCCTTTGACAACCGTGTTCGCGCGGATGCGCAGTGGATGGTGGATCGCCGATCAGGAAAGAGGTGATAGAACAAAAAACGAACGGTTTGTCTCAAGCATCCAAGAAAGCCGACGGCGACTGCGCCAATCTCGGCTGCCCTTGGGCGCATCTCGGTATTTCCCCCGAAATCGGTAACGGCGCCCTCTTGGGTCCTCTATACAGTCGCCGTTATGAAACTGCCGATCGACGATGTGCTGGACGAGATCCGCACGACGCTGGCTGCGTCGCCGAACGCCGTTCTGGTCGCGCCGCCCGGAGCCGGCAAGACGACGCGGGTACCGTTGGCGCTGCTCGACGAGCCTTGGCAGCGCTTCAGGAAAATCCTCATTCTCGAGCCGCGCCGGTTGGCAGCGCGCGCGGCTGCCGAGCGCATGGCGTCGACCCTCGGCGAGAAGGTCGGCGAGACCGTTGGCATTCGCGCCCGTCTCGACAGCCGGGTCGGCCCGAAGACCCGCATCGAGGTGATAACGGAGGGCGTGTTCGCGCGCATGATCATCGATGATCCATCGCTCGACGGCATCGGTGTGGTCCTGTTCGATGAATATCACGAGCGCTCGCTAGATGCCGATCTGGGGTTGGCCCTCGCGCTCGATGCGCAAGCGGGATTGCGCGAAGATCTGCGCATCCTCGTCATGTCGGCGACGCTCGATGGCGCACGCGTGGCGGGGCTGCTCGGCGGTGCACGCGTGATCGAATCGCATGGTCGCAGTTACCCGGTCGAAACGAAATATCTCGGCCGTGACCCGCGCGGCCGCATCGACGATCAGGTCGTCGAGGCGATCGTGAAAGCGGTCCGCGCCGAGCCGGGATCCATCTTGGCGTTCCTGCCTGGCCAGGGCGAAATCCGCCGCGTTGCCGAACGATTGGCCGAACGCATCGACGATGCCACGATCGAGATCGCGCCGTTGTACGGAGCCATGGACCGGGGTGCCCAGGATCTCGCGGTGAAACCTGCGCGCGCGGGTCGCCGCAAGATCGTACTGGCGACGTCGATTGCCGAAAGCTCGATCACCATCGAGGGGGTACGAGTGGTGATCGATTGCGGGCTTGCGCGCGTGCCGCGTTTCGAGCCCGATGCTGGCGTGACACGATTGGAAACGGTCCGGATCAGCCGGGCCAGTGCCGATCAACGGCGAGGCCGTGCTGGGCGAACCGAGCCGGGAGTGTGCTATCGCCTGTGGGACGAGCCGCAAACGCAAGCGTTGCTGCCGTTCGCTGCGCCGGAAATTCTCAACGCCGATCTGGCAAGTTTGCTGCTCGATTGCGCCGCCTGGGGCGAGGCGGATCCGCTACGCTTGTCGTGGCTTGATCCGCCGCCGCGCGCAGCCCTCCTGTCGGCGAAGTCCGAGTTGCAAACACTTGCAAGCCTAGATGCGGAAGGCCGCATCACCAATCACGGGCGTCGACTGCGATCGCTGCCATTGCCACCGCGCCTTGCCGCCATGGTGACCGCGGCAGCGTCCCTCGGAGCAACGCGCGAAGCTGCCGAGATCGCGGCCTTGATCGTCGAGCGTGGACTTGGTGGCAATGACGTCGATCTTGGGCATCGTCTGACGAACTTCCGGCGTGATCGCGGAGAGCGGGCGCAAGCGATGCGCGGCTTGGCGCAGGGGTGGAGCAAACTGGCCGAGGCCGACACGCCGAAGAAAGACATCGGCGCGCCACTCTCGCCTGCAGCGCTGCTCGCCCTTGCCTTTCCGCATCGCATCGCCAAAGCACGCGGGCGCGATGGGCAGTTCCTGCTGGCGAATGGGCGCGGCGCCAATGTCGACGCGGCCGATGCGCTCGCGCGATCAGCCTACATTGTCGTTGCCGAGATGGCAGGTGCGGCGGCATCGACCCGCATACTTCTCGCAGCTCCCATCGACGAAGCCGAAGTGCGCGACATTGCGGCGGACCGCATCAAGCACACGGACGATGTCGCATTCGACAAGGCTGCAGCAGCGCTACGTGGCCGTCGAACGAGCCGGCTCGGCGCGATCACGCTGGCATCCGTGCCGCAAGCGGTTGCTCCCGACCACGCGACGGCACCGCTGCTGGCCGACGGCATCGCCGGGCTTGGGATCGATCGTCTACCTTGGTCGAAAGCGCAAATGCAAATGCGCGACCGCGTCGGATTTCTGACGCCGACCGCACCGCAGGATTGGCCGGACTTATCCGACGCCGCCCTTGCCATCACGGTGCGAGAATGGCTCGCGCCACACCTGTCGAACAAGACGAAACTTGCTGAAATTGGCGCCGACGATCTAGCGACCGCGCTCGATACACTGCTCCCGTGGGATCTGCGCCAGCGTCTCGACCGCGAGGCGCCGACGCACTTTACCGCGCCGACCGGCAACGCTCACGCAATCGACTACGAGGGGCCAGGAAAACCCGCGCTCCACATCCGCGTGCAGGAACTGTTCGGGCTGCAAACGCACCCCGCCATCGCCAACGGTCGATTGCCGCTGACGCTCCATTTATTGTCGCCGGCGCAGCGGCCGATCCAGATCACGCGCGATCTTCCGGGCTTCTGGGTTGGCAGTTGGGCGGCCGTCAAAGCCGATATGCGCGGGCGATATCCCCGGCACCCCTGGCCCGATGATCCGGCGTCCGCCCAGCCGACAGCACGTGCCAAGCCGCGCGGAACCTAGTTCTTGCCCGATTTGCGCCATACGGCGCACTTACGGGATTATTCGTCGCGGGCGGGAGATTCGCACGATGACGTGATTCACGCGACGTATTCCTTGGGGGGATAATCATGCATTCGATCGATCGGCGTTCAGCCCTGACATTGGCAATCTCAACGATTGCGGCCACCGGCCTACCCAACGATGCTTCTGCCCGCCCCGGCGGATACGGCAACGATAAGGTCGGCCGCACGCTAGAGTCACTGTTTTGGCGCGTTCGCGGATCTCGCCGTTTGATTGAAAGAGCGGCCGGCGTATTGGTATTCCCAACCATCATCAAGGCGGGCTTCGGCATTGGTGCCGAGTACGGCGAAGGCACGTTACTCGTGCAGGGACGGCCCGCCGGCTATTACAATTGCGTATCTGGGTCGATTGGCTTTCAGCTTGGTGCGCAAGCCCGCTCCGTCGTCATTGTATTCGTGACACCGGAGGCCCTTGGTAGGTTCGAGCGCACCGATGGCTGGAAGGTCGGCGTCGATGGATCGGTGGCACTGATCACGGTCGGAGCCGGCGGCTCCGTCGACAGCGACCGGATCGCCAATCCGGTGGTCGGCTTCATCTTCGACGGCAAGGGCCTGATGTATAACCTGACGCTCGAGGGCACCAAGATCAGCCGCATTTCACGCTAAAAAAAGCGAGCCGAAATTCGGTTTCGCGCGTTTTAGGTGGCGCACGGCGACTCCCCTGCGGGGAGCCGGCCGCCGAGCGCGTTAGCGTTGGAGTTCAAGGCTGAAGATAGCGACCTTCAACATCAACAATATCAACAAGCGCTTTACCTGCCTCGCGACTTGGCTCGGCGAGGCGCAGCCCGATATCGTTTGCCTGCAGGAATTGAAAGCCTCGCAAGACCAGTTCCCCCACGAGCAATTGCGCGAGCTGGATTACCAGGCGCTCTGGAACGGCCAGAAGACCTGGAACGGGGTCGCGATACTTAGCCGAGGCGCGCCGCCGTTACAGACGATGGATCATCTGCCAGGCGATGCTTCCGATTTGCAGAGCCGCTATTTGGAAGCAGCGGTCAATGGCATACTCATCGCCTGCATTTATCTGCCGAATGGCAATCCCCAGCCGGGTCCTAAATTCGATTACAAGCTGAAGTGGTTCGAACGTCTGATAAGCCGGGCCGCCGAACTGCGAAAGGCGAACATTCCGGTGGTGCTCGCCGGCGACTTCAACGTTGTACCGACGGATGCTGATATATACCCGACGCGATCATGGGACAATGATGCGCTCCTGCAGCCCCAAAGCCGGGCGGCGTTCCGTCGGCTTCTCGGTCAAGGCTGGACGGATGGAATTCGGGCGATCCATCCTTCGTCGACGATTTACACCTACTGGGACTACAAGCGGAATCGCTGGCCGCGGGACGCGGGCTTGCGGCTCGATCACCTGCTATTGTCTGCGAAGATCAAGCGCCGTCTGTTATCGGCGGGCGTCGACCGCTGGGTTCGCGGCCTGCCCAACGCGAGCGATCACGCACCCGCCTGGATCGAACTCAAAGACTGAAGATTTCGCATTCGATATCGGGATGCCATCCCGAACGGAGTATCGGCTAGATCTTGATCTTCGCGCGCGCATCCACCATTGCGGAAACCCAAGCTTTGCAGCTTTGGCCGATTGCACCGCCGTGCTGTGCCGCGACCGCGTTGACAGCTGAGATATAGCCATCAGCAAGCGTCGATCGCCCATCGCCGATACGAGCGGAAAACGCTGACACGCATGCGCCGGCGATCCCCTTAGCATCGAGTGCCGGCAATCTGGAAATTCCAGCCTCGTCGATACCGCGATCGGCATCGTTCACGACCACTGCGAACACCGGGTACTTGACCGGCGTGTCCGGATCTCCGCCCAGCAATCCGCCGTGCGATGCGGTTACCGCGATGTGCCCGATATCGTCAGGCGTCACCAGCGAGATCGAATCAAGCACGATTACCCGCACTCCATCATGGCCAAGCTCCGGCATCTCGACGCGCGCCTCCAATTCCGGTGCGGGTTTCGAGATGGGCGATTTCGCAGCCTTTGACATGATCGCCAGCGCTTCGGCACAGGCCATACCCGCCATCAGACCGAGGCTGCGAGCAGGCTCGTTCACGAATGACAAGCGGCCCTGCTCGTAACTGTGCTGGCCTTGACCAATTCGTGCCGAGCGATGCGATAGGCACGCAGCTGGAATACCGTAGCACGCTAACAGGCCCAGCCCCGCCACGCCAGCGAAGTCGCGACCTACACCGGCGTCGTTGAGGATCACCGCGCCAGCTCCCTTGGTTGCTGCATACCATCCGGCGTAGCGCCCGCCGTGCGATGCCGCGACAACGGCTGCGCCCGCGTGCTCTGCCTGCAGGTGCGTGACGCTGTCGAGAATAAAGGGCTTGTTGCTCACGGGCCGCGCCTCTTTCCGGCGACAGACATGCCACCACGCCGCTTGGCGGCACGCTTCGCAGCACACATGGGCGGACAGCGTTCCATGCACACGGCGAACCTGCGCGCTGTTCCCCCTGATTTCGTGCCGCAGACATTCGTGCAGTGTGCATGGCAGGGCTGCGCGCCAGCTGCCTGCAGGAATGGCGGATTCATGACTGCAATCGTCAAAGCAACAAAACCCCATGCAAGAAGCACAATGCGATGAAGCATGACGCATACGCTCCATCCTGCGTCGCCAGCTCGGTCCGCCAAGACAAACGCCGCACCCTGAGACTTGTCAACTGCTTGGCGAATGGGGCAGCCACCACACTGGCGAGGGCATCGTCCCTTGATTTTCGATCCGATGCCCTCGAAAGTCTCAGCCAACTTCCATCAGGAGATCTCATGGCACCAAAGTCCAAGCCTTCGGGAGCCGGCGATAATTTGAAGCGCGTCATCGAGCTTTATCGAACCATGGTGCGCATTCGCGCCTTCGAGGAGGCAGCCCTTGCCGGTCATAAGGCCGGCGAAATTCCAGGACCGCTGCATGTTTCGATCGGTCAAGAAGGCGTGGCGGCAGGAGTTTGCGCCAACCTTCGTAAGGACGATCGCCTGACCTCCAATCACCGCGGGCACGGCCACGCGATCGCGAAGGGTGCCAACCCCGCGCGCATGATGCTTGAGCTGTACGGGCGCGAAGGCGGTTATTGCGGCGGCAAAGGCGGCTCGATGCACATCGCCGATTTCTCGGTCGGCATGCTCGGCGCCAATGGCGTCGTATCCGGCGGCATCCCGATCGCGGTTGGCGCCGCGCAAGGCCTCAAGATGTTGAAATCGGACGCCCTCGCCGTCTGCATGTTCGGTGACGGCGCGATCAACCGCGGACCGTTTCTCGAAGGGCTGAACTGGGCCGCGCTGTACAAGCTCCCCGTTTTGTTCGTGTGCGAGGACAATGGCGTTGCAGCTTTCACTGCCACCGCCAGCGTCACCGCCGGTCCGGGCGTGATTGCACGCGCCGATGCGCTCGGTGTGCCTGGCCTGGCGGTCGATGGTAACGATGTCATAGCCGTCGACGATGCGACGGGAAAGCTCGTGGCCAAAATCCGCGCCGGTTCGGGACCGCAAATTCTTCATGCCAAGACCTATCGATGGACAGGTCACACGTCGACCGATGCCGCCGCCTGGCGCGACCCCAAGGAGGTCGAGGCCGGCAAGGCGCGGTGCCCGATCGCTCGTCTCGAACAACTGCTCGGGGATCGCAGCGTCGAATCTCCCGGCTTCGCGATCATCGCCACGCAAGCGCAATCCGAGATGGAGGAGGCACGCGCGGCTTCGATGGCAGCCGCCTGGCCGAAGCCGGAAACCGCGTACGCGGATGTTCAAGACGTGGGAGCCGTCGCATGCCCGAAGTAACTTTGATCGAAGCCGGGCGATTGGCGGCCCTACAGGAAATGCGCCGTGATTCGACCGTCTGGGTACTGGGCGAAGATGTCGCGCGCGGCGGCTTGTGGGGACAGTACAAAGGCTTCTTGGAAGAGTTCGGCGCCGAGCGCGTCGTCTCCACGCCGATTTCTGAATCGACGATCATGGGGGCCGGCCTCGGCGCGGCGCTCGTTGGAACGCGGCCGATCATCGAGATGCGGATCTTCGATTTTGTGATGTGCGCGATGGATGAGTTGGTCAACCAGATCGCCAAAGTGCGCTACATGTTCGGCGGCCAGGCGAAACCCGCCGTGGTCGTGCGGATGCCGCACGGTATGTGGCGCAATTCCGCCGCCCAGCACAGCCAGATGCTGGAAGCCTGGTTCACGCACCTGCCGGGCGTTGTCGTGGTCGCGCCATCGTGTGCGGAGGACGAGGCCGGCCTGCTGGTCACGGCCATTCGCTCCGACGATCCGGTCCTGTTCTTCGATCCGAAGGACCTGTGGCAGGCGACCGGCATGGTCGACGACAACATAGCGCCGATACCGTTTGGCAAGGCCCGTCAGTTGTCGAAGGGCGATGCTGTGACGATCGTCACCTGGTCGGCAATCGTGCCGAAGGTCGTCGAGGCGGTTGAGCTGCTCGCCACGGCGGGAATCGCGGTCGACGCTTACGATCTGCGGACGTTGTGGCCGTGGGACGAGGACGCCGTCGCAGCATCGGTCGAGCGGACCGGCAGATTGCTGGTCGTGCACGAGGCAGTCGAGGTGAGCGGCTTCGGGGCGGAGATCGTCGCGCGTATTGTAGACCGACTTGGGCCGTCCAATATCAAGAGTGCCAAGCGTCTTGGCGCACCACGGCTACCGATCCCCTTCTCGCCTCCCCTGGAAACCCAAGTGCGTGTGACGACCGGCAAGATCGTGACGATGGTCAAAGGAATGGTGGGTTAGCACATGCCGATCGTCGAACCGGCGCCTTGGCGACACCAGTATTTCGAGCACGTGCAGTGCCCCGACGACGTGTTCGTGCCGGCCGATGATCCGGAGGCCTGGGACTGGAATCCAGCGCACCGCTGGGTATTCGACAAGCTGCAGCTGGCGTTGAGCCAAAATCTCGATGCCGGTCCACACGGTTTGATACCGAGGCGTTTTCCAGTTTTCTCCAAACCGATCTTCAATTTCGGCGGCTTGGGTGCCGGCAGCCGCATCCTTTCCTGTGCCGCCGCGTATCGAGAACACATGACCCCCGGTCACATGTGGATGCCGCTTCTCGAGGGCCCGCACATCTCGACCGACATGGCCGTCGCCGACGGCAGTGTCGCTTGGATTCGCCACGCGACCGGACGGCCAACTGGCGAGGGCATGTTCGATTATTGGACTGTGCATGCAGCCGGTATGCCAAGCCTTGAAGCTCAGCTGCGAGCATGGGTTTCAAGCAAACTTCCCGGCTATACCGGCATGCTCAACGCAGAGACCATCGGCGCCACGGTTATAGACGCCCACCTGCGTTTTACCGATCAGTGGCCTGATTTGTATGGCGCCGGTTGGGTCGCAGCGCTCGTTGGACTATATCGCGATCGAGCATGGACCTTCGGCGAAACCGATCGCCGTGATGGCTACTCTTTGGCACTGTTTCTGCCGCACGGCCGCCAATACCGGCATCCACCGGCCGAGGTGGTCGCCGCAGTGCGTGCACTGCCCGGCATATCCAGCATGCAGATAACCTTCCATGAGGACCGGCCACCCGAGGCACATGCTATGCCTCCCGGTGGCTTTCGTGTCGCCCTCGTCAATGCCTGGGATTTGGCAGCGGGCCAGGCCGCGCGCGCCTATCTGCGAGAATGGTATGAGAGGGATGGCGACCGCAGCACTTGGCCGCTACACCTACCCATCACGGCTGAACAACACGATGGACATCGTGGAAGCTAGAGACTGCAACGGCGCGAAGCTCACCGAAGCCTGCTCGGTGACACTGATCAAGGACCTGAAAGTGAAGGGCTCGTCCGTGACGCTGAAGCGCGACACGCTGTTCAAAGGCGTTCACCTCACCGGTAATGAGGAAGAGATCGAGTGCCGCTCGGACAAAATCAAAGGTTTGGTGCTAAAGACCGAATTCGTGAAGAAAGTTTGAGGGGCGTGACCTGCCTTCCCCTCAGTGCGCCAGGGCCTTGACGATGGACTCGGTCATCTTTTTTGCGTCGCCGAGCAGCATCATAGTGTTGTCCTTGTAGAACAACGGATTGTCGACGCCGGCATAGCCCGAGGCGAGCGATCGCTTGTTGAACATCACGGTGCCGGCCTTCCATACCTGCAGCACCGGCATGCCGTAGATCGGCGAGGTCTTGTCCTCTTCGGCGGCCGGATTGGTCACATCGTTGGCGCCGATCACGAAAGCGATGTCGGCCTGCTGGAACTCGCTGTTGATGTCTTCGAGTTCGAACACCTCGTCGTAGGGCACATTGGCCTCGGCGAGCAGCACGTTCATATGGCCGGGCATGCGGCCGGCAACGGGGTGGATCGCGTACTTTACTTCGACGCCGGCCTTTTTGAGGACTTCGCCCATTTCGCGTAACGCGTGCTGCGCCTGTGCGACGGCCATGCCGTAACCGGGCACGATGATTACCTTCTGTGCGTTCTTCAGCAGGTAGCCCGCATCCTCGGCCGAACCGAGCTTGACCGGCTTCTGCTCGCCAGCCTCACCGCCCACCGCTGCGACCTCACCGCCGAAGCCGCCCGCGATCACCGAGATGAAAGAGCGGTTCATCGCCTTGCACATGATGTACGACAGGATCGCGCCCGACGAGCCGACGAGCGCGCCGGTGATGATCAACGCGACGTTGCCGAGGGTGAAGCCGATGCCGGCTGCCGCCCATCCCGAGTAGGAGTTCAACATCGAAACCACGACCGGCATGTCGGCGCCACCGATCGGGATGATCAGAAGTCCGCCAAATACGAGCGCGAAGATCACGATGAGCCAGAATACGGGTTGCGATCCAGATTGGCAGAACCAGTAGGTCAGAAGTACGAGCAAGGCGCCCAAGCCGAGGTTGATGACGTGCCGCATCGGCAGCATGATCGGCTTGCCGGATATGCGGCCCGAGAGCTTGCCGAAGGCGATCACCGATCCAGTGAACGTGATGGCGCCGATGGCAGCGCCAAGCGCCATTTCGACTAGGCTCGCGACCTTGATCGTGCCGCCGTCCAGAATGCCGAACGCTTCGGGTGCGTTGAGTGCGGCCGCTGCAACGAACACGGCCGCCAAGCCGACCAGCGAGTGAAACGCTGCGACCATCTCCGGCATCATCGTCATCGGGATGTTGCGGGCAGCATAGGCGCCGACGCCGCCGCCCGCTCCCATTCCTGCGATGATCAAGAGCCACGTTAGGACGCTATCACCGGCTGCAAGGTTGCCGAGCGTTGTCACCACCGCGATCGTCATGCCGATCATGCCGTACATGTTGCCGGCCCGCGAGCTTTCAGGGCTCGACAGTCCGCGCAACGACATGATGAACAACACGCCCGAGACGAGGTAAAGGATGGCGGTCAGGTTGGCGGTCATTGGTGCACCGTGAACAGTGAATTGGTGAATTCGTGAACGGTCAGCGTGGAGTCATCTGCTGGTATCGAGCTTGGCCTGAAGCGAGCGAATGAGGTTCCTCAGCATGCGCCCGACACTTTCCGTGTCTTTGAGAAGGGGGTCGACCACCGTCGTTTCGGTCAGTCCCACTCGTGATGCGAGCAGCAAGTGTGTTTCGAGCTCCTTCTGGGAACCCTGCGCAATGCGGAGAAAGTGGATGAAGGACGCTGTGCTCTCGCGACCGTAGCCCTCCGCGATGTTCGCGGCGATCGACGTCGACGCGCGCCTGATCTGGGCGGACATTCCGAACATCTCCTCCCGTGGGAACGACCTCGTTGCAACATAGTAGCCTTCGGCCAGCTTCATCGCGGTCTGCCACACGTCGAGGTCTTTGTGCGAACGGATATCCGTCATGTCGTTGCCAGCACATTCCTCACGGTTCACCGTTCACCACTTCACCTTCACTTCTTCGCGTCTTTTTTCTTGTACATCGCGAGCATGCGTTGGGTGACGAGGAAGCCGCCGAAGATATTTACGGAGGCCATCACCAGCGCCAGGAACCCGAAGAACTTCGATACCCCCGAGCCCGAGCCGATCAGCTGCACGCCAACCGCCAACAAGGCGCCGACGACGATTACCGAGGAGATCGCGTTGGTGACCGCCATCAGCGGCGTGTGCAGGGCGGGGGTCACGCTCCAGACCACGAAATAGCCGACGAAAATTGCGATCACGAACACCATCAGCTGGTAGATCGCCGGTGAAACATCGGCGCCGCCAGCGGCGTAGGCACTACCGGCAGAAGCCATCAGCGCGAGACCCGATTTCGAAAGCATACGCATCATGCACCTTCCTTCGGCGTCAGATTTGGATGGGCGACCTTGCCGTCCTTGGCGACGAGCGTGCCCTTGATCAGCTCATCGTCCCAATTGATGGCGAGAACCTTTTCCTTCTTGTCGAACATGGTCTCGAGGAAGGTCAGCAGGTTCTTGGCATAAAGGCTCGAGGCGTTGACCGGCACCGTGCCGGCGAGATTGAGCGGCCCGGAAATGCGCACCCCGTTGTGATCGACGACCTTGCCCGGCTCGGTCAGTTCGCAGTTGCCGCCGCGCTCGGCTGCAAGGTCCATCACGACGGCGCCCGGTTTCATGCTCTCGACCATGGCGCGGGTGAGCAACTTGGGGGCGGGGCGGCCGGGGATCAGCGCGGTGGTGATGACGACGTCCTGTGTCTTGATGTGGTTCGCCACCAACTCGGCTTGCTTGGCCTGATACGCGGCGCTCATCGGCTTGGCGTAACCGGCGGCCGTCTGCGCTTGCTTGAACTCGTCATCCTCGACCGCGATGAACTTGGCGCCGAGCGACGCTACCTGCTCTTTTGTGGCCGGCCGCACGTCGGTCGCCGTCACCACAGCGCCCAAACGCCGCGCGGTCGTGATCGCCTGCAAGCCGGCAACGCCGACACCCATGATGAACATGCGCGCGGCGGGCACGGTACCGGCCGCCGTCATCATCATCGGTACTGCTTGCTCGAACATCGAGGCGGCATCGACCACCGCCTTGTAGCCGGCGAGGTTAGCCTGGCTCGACAATACGTCCATCGACTGCGCGCGCGTGATGCGCGGCATGAACTCCATCGCGAACAAACTTGCGCCGGTTGCCGCGAGCGCGTCGAGGCCTGCCCTGTCATCGAACGGCGAGAGGATGGCTGCAACGATCGCACCGGGCTTCAAGGTTTTGACCTCGTCAACCGAGGGGCGGCGAACTTTCAGCAATATGTCCGCGCCATTGGTGGCGTCGGCCGCTGTCGCAGCAACCGTTGCACCCGCCGCCTGATAGAGCGCATCGGCAAATCGCGACTTCTGCCCCGACCCTGATTGCACCCGGACGGTGCAGCCCATAGCGACCAGCTTCTTGGTGGTTTCAGGCGAGAGCGCGACGCGGTTTTCGCCAGCGTCTTCAGCTGTAACGGCAATCGTGACCATGGATCTGTATCCGATTTGCATGCCCACTGGATTCAGGCCGGCATGCTGCGTGGAAGGTCTTTTCGAAGGCAACAAAGCAATTGATTGGTAGTAACCCTATCGATGATATCAGAATAGCGCGATCATACGAGGAAGATAAACATTCCAACGAGAATCAAGACAACCAATCCGATCAGCACCTTGGTTGCCGTCAAAAAACCTTCGTAAGTGCGCGTGTGCTCTGAATAATCCATGTCCGGGTGACCACCGGCGTGATGCTCGCTCATCGTGTTTCCTCGTCCCTTTCGTGAAAATCCGGTCAATTGCTATACGAAGCCTTTTAAAGCTTCAAGCAAGTCGAGCCCCGATTCCAGACAAATAGGTCAGCGCCCGGGCAAGGGTTATTGGCAAGAAGGACACCTTTCGTGAGCTGACGATTGCGCAATCCCCCAAACTGGCATGATTACGGCTGCCCACTGTTGTCTCTCGTTCACGATTTCGCGCGGCGCGGGCTAGAACGCCGGGGCCTAGTCGGTTACGACAGGTTTTCGCCACCGATGTGGCTCCGCCAGGGATGTTTCGATGTTCAAGAAGATTTTGATCGCCAACCGCGGCGAAATTGCCTGCCGCATCATCAAGACGGCAAAACTGATGGGGATCAAGACGGTCGCCGTCTATTCCGATGCCGATCGCGAGGCGATGCACGTCGAAAGGGCGGATGAGGCCGTGCACATCGGCCCGGCGGTGGCGTCCGAATCCTATCTCGTCATCGAGAAGATCATCGATGCCGCAAAAAAGACCGGCGCCGAGGCGGTGCATCCAGGCTACGGTTTCCTGTCGGAGCGCGAAACATTTGCGGTGGCATTGGCCAAGGCGGGCATCATATTTATCGGCCCTAACCCCGGCGCGATCGCCGCCATGGGCGACAAGATCGAGAGCAAGAAGGCGGCTGCAAAGGCCAAGGTTTCCACCGTGCCCGGCTATCTCGGTGAGATTGCCGACGTCGCCCTTGCGACCAAGATCGCCGACGAGATTGGCTATCCGGTGATGATCAAGGCGTCGGCCGGCGGTGGCGGCAAAGGCATGCGCATCGCACACTCGCGATCCGAAGTGGCCGAAGGTTTCAACTCCTCCCGCAGCGAAGCAAAATCGTCGTTCGGCGATGACCGCGTCTTCATCGAGAAGTTCATCGTCAACCCGCGGCACATCGAAATCCAGGTGCTCGGCGACAAGCACGGCAACGTCATCCATCTCGGCGAGCGCGAGTGCTCGATCCAGCGCCGTAATCAGAAGGTCATCGAGGAGGCCCCGTCGCCGTTACTCGACGATGCTACCCGCCGCAAAATGGGGGAGCAGGCCGTCGCGCTGGCCAAGGCGGTCGGCTACGACAGCGCCGGCACGGTTGAGTTCGTGGCCGCACAAGATCGCTCGTTCTTCTTCCTGGAAATGAACACGCGCCTGCAGGTCGAGCATCCCGTGACCGAACTGATCACCGGTATCGATCTCGTCGAGCAGATGATCCGGGTGGCTGCGGGCGAGAAACTTTCGATCAAGCAGCCGGACGTTAAACTGAAAGGCTGGGCGGTCGAAAGCCGCATCTACGCCGAGGACCCGTATCGTGGCTTCTTGCCATCGATCGGGCGTCTGGTGAAATATCGGCCGCCGCGCGAAGGCACCAACAACGGCATCACGGTACGCAACGACACCGGCGTTGCCGAAGGCGGCGAGATCTCGATGTTCTACGATCCGATGATCGCCAAGCTCGTCACCCACGCGTCCACGCGCGCTGCCGCGATCGAGGCCCAGGCCGACGCACTCGATGCGTTCTGCATCGATGGCATCCAGCACAATATCCCGTTCCTCACGTCCTTGATGCAGCATCCGCGCTGGCGCTCAGGAAACCTGTCGACCGGCTTCATCGCCGAAGAATTCCCCAGCGGCTTCAAGGCCAGGGTCGCTGTTGGCGCCGAACTCGAACTTCTGGCGGGCGTTGCAGCATCGATCGATCATCTGCATAACAATCGCCGTCGCGACATCACCGGCCAAATGGGCGGCACCAATGTTCGTTTCGCCTCCCGGCGCGTCGTCCACATGGGGACCGCGGCCCAGCATCTCGAAGTCACCGGTGGCAACGGTTATCCGACGTACGTGTCGTTCATGGATAAGTCGGAGAAAGTAAACCGTACGCTGGAAATTGTCTCGGCCTGGTGGCCGGGCGAACCGGTGTGGACCGGCACGATCGACGGTACGACAGCCGCCGTTCAAGTGCGCCCCGTTCTCAACGGTTATGATCTAAGTTATCGCGGCATCCAGGTCGCAGCGTACGTGTTCACCGAACGGGAAGCTGCAATGGCCGCCCTGATGCCGGAAAAGGTTGCAGCCGATATGAGCCGCTTCCTACTGTGTCCCATGCCGGGCCTAGTCAAGGCGATCCACGTATCGGATGGCCAAGACATCAAGGCCGGCGATAATCTTGCCGTGGTCGAAGCGATGAAAATGGAGAACATTCTCAAAGCCGAGCGCGACGGACGCGTGAAGGTGGTGCGCGCCAAAGCCGGCGAGAGCCTGGCCGTCGACGCCGTCATCATGGAATTCGTGTGAGCGAGACTTTGGCCGGCACGCAGATCATCAACGATCCTAACGTCAACGGCGCAGAGCCGACGATCGCCGGCACCACCGCAACCGTTGGCTCCATTGTAACGCGCGCCTATGCGGAGGGTATCGAGGCCGCACGCGAGATTGCAGCGCCACCACTTTCGCTCGAGGCGATCGAAACCGCCATCCAGTATTGCGCGAAACGCAATTGCGACGCGGCCGCCATCTACTGCCGGGGCTGCCGGTTACGCACCGAGCAGGACGGGCTGAACTCGATCGACGACTATCTGCAGCAGTACGCGTTTACACGCTTCGACGCGTCCGGACTTGAGGTGCGCGGACCTGGCGCCGAGCCGGCCCCTGCATCGCCTCCAACGCTCGACGATCTGGTGCGGAACTGGCGGGGTGAAGCAATCTTCTATCTCGCTCGCCGGGTCATTCGCCGGCAGAAGCAAGAGCTGGAACCGCGCCCTAAGAAGATGGCCGGCAATCTCGATGCAGGCCCGGCGCCAGCAATGATCCTGGTGCGCCCGCAGTTGGCCGACAACATCGGCATGGTGGCCCGCGCGATGGCGAACTTCGGCCTCGCGGATCTGCGGCTGGTGGCGCCGCGCGACGGCTGGCCCAACGAGAAAGCGCTGATTGCAGCTGCCGGCGCCGATTTCATCATCGATGCCGCAAAAGCCTCGGAAACCCTCGCTGGCTCGATGACCGACCTCAACTACGTGGTCGCGACTACTGCTCGTCAACGCGACTTGACCAAGCCGGTGCTGACGCCAGAACAAGCGGTGGCCGAAATCACCCGACGCATCGGCGCAGGACAACGCTGCGGGGTGATGTTCGGGCCTGAGCGCACCGGCCTCGAATCTGACGAGATCGCAGTTGCCGATGCCATCGTCATGGCGCCTGTCAATCCACGGTTCGCCTCGCTCAACCTCGCGCAGGCAGCCTTGCTGTTCGCCTATGAGTGGATGAAAGTCACGCAGCGTGGCACACTCGGCCGGGTGACCAACTTCGAGCAGCCGTTGGAGACGGGTTTGCGTTTGCGCGGTTCGGCACCGGCGACGAAGGAAGAATTGCTGGGTTTTATCTCGCAGCTCAAGGGCGAACTCGAGCGGCTCGGATTTTTCAACGCAGGACATAAGCGTCAAGCGGTCATGCGGAATATCCACAGTATGTTCAGCCGGATGGGCGCGACAGAGCAGGAAGTGCGCACCTTGCGTGGCATTGTCGCCACGCTCTCGAAGGGCAAAGGACCCGCGCGCAAACCGACTGAGTAAGCTGCCATTATTACGCCTACTTTGGAGACGACCCCGTGCCTTGAGCGCGAGATCGTACGGCCAACACTGCGCGAGGCCGGGCTACTTCAGACGCAGCCTGGAAAGATTTTGACAGCAGGCGACGCGCACACCATCATTGAAAAGGCGGGGGCAGGAACGAAATGCCGATGGGTACATTCATGCGAAAACACTTGGTGCGCGGCGGCATTGCCAGCGCACTGCTAGCGGGGCTCGCAGTCTCGGCTGCGGCTCAGGACATCAGCGAAAATACAGTCAAGGCGTTCATGAACTACGCCTGGTCGATGACGCCGGCCAAATTCACCAAGCCGGATGGCAAGGTCGTTGAGATCGACAAAAAACAGCGCGAAAAGATCGAGGTTGCGGTCGACGTTGCACGCGAGATCATTCGCGCGGGACGTATGACGGCCCACGCGCAACTTTGCGATTTGGGCGAGCTGCAGGTGCTGAACTATCGCTCGCTGATGAAGCGCGAGAACGAAAAGAAAAAGTGGTCTGAGCAGCAGATGATCTACATCAATCAGCTGCATCTCACGACGGTGATGTTGCTCACCGGCAAAATCAAGGAAATCGTCGAAGGCGATGGCGGCGAAAAACGCCCGGTCGTCGAAGACACGCGGGCGGCCGACGCCAAGTCGTGCAGCGACGAGCAACGCAAAAAGGTCAGCGAGCTGATCACTGCGTACCTGAAGACGGGTCCAGCCGTTACCCTCGACAGCGCTCCACCGGCAACAGCATCGGCGCCGGTTGCAGCACCGCCCGCCGCGGCAACGCCTACTGCAGCGACTGCCCCTAAGAAGCCGTGAGCGCGCACCACCGGTTGCGGTGCGTTATCTGTTGACGCCGCGATGTTGGCTCAGTAATACACCTCTGGAGCGCGGGCTTAACGGCCCGCGTTTTATTTGCGCGCCTGTGATGACCGGGACTTGTTCCGGCTGTCTGTCGGCCTCTCATCGGGGGCAGAGGAAGGGGCGCTCCAACCTGAACCGGGTCGCGCCCATAAGCTGCGTTGCGCCCAAATTTGGAGTGCTAGATATGACGAAACGCGTCACCGCTAAGCATAAAATCGATCGCCGGCTTGGCGAAAACATTTGGGGCCGCCCTAAGAGCCCGCTGAACAAGCGAGAGAGCCGTCCCGGCCAACACGGCGAACGCCGCGTCAACAAGCTGTCGGACTTTGGCCAGCAGCTGCGCGCCAAGCAGAAGCTGAAGGGTTATTACGGCAACATAACCGAACGGCAGTTCCGCAAGATTTACGAAGAAGCATCCCGTCTGCGGGGCTCGACGTCGGAGCAGCTGATCGGCTTGCTCGAGCGTCGCCTCGATGCGGTTGTCTATCGCGCCAAGTTCGTTGCCACCGTTTTCGCCTCGCGCCAGTTCGTCAGCCACGGCCACGTCAGCGTTAACGGCCGCAAGGTCGACATTTGCAGTTTCCGCTGCAAAGTCGGCGATCTGATCGAAGTTAAGGAGCCATCCCGCCAGCTGACGATCGTGCTCGAGGCGATCAAAAGCTCGGAGCGCGATACACCTGATTATCTCGAAGTCGATCACAACAAGATGACGGCAAAGGTGCTTCGTATTCCAGCTCTTTCCGATGTGCCGTTCCCGGTGCAGATGGAACCGAACCTGGTGGTCGAGTTCTACTCGCGCTAGGTATAGCCGGACACGACCAACACCTGCGACGGCTCTGGCATCGCAGGTGTTTTATTGCGCGCTAGCCCAACAACCACGACAGAAACAACATCAGCGCAATGACGATAAATGCCGACCGGTGGATCAGGCACCAACGGCAATCTGCGCCTTTTTTCATGCGTGCACAGCGCCGCTGCGAGTCGTCCAGATTCGCGAGACAGACTGTTCACTTTCAAGATCAATAGCCCATAAACTCGGCGTTGATCTCGCGTCTTTCACGATTGCGTGTCCATCTTACGCTTGGTGCAGATTGACTTGATCTGGCCGTGATGCGACCGTTTGCTCCGTTTATATCCTGCCAATTTTAAACCTCCCACCACAACCGTCATCAAGGAGACCTGTTAATGATGCGCGTCCTCTCTGTTCTCGCCGCCATCGCGGTCGGTGCAACCGCCGTATATGCGCAAAGTGCGGCCATTGGCCAGCGCAAGGAGATCCTGAAGACCTTCGGCGGCGCCTTCAAAGAGCCCGGCCAGATGATGAAGGGCGAGGCGGCGTTCGACCTTGCAAAGGTTCAGGCGTCGCTGAAAACCATCGCTGATGGTGCACCGAAACTTCCGGCACTTTTCCCCGACGACAGCAAGACCGGCGGCGAGACGCAGGCTTTGCCAGTCATTTGGGAAAACAAGGCGGAGTTCACCGCCATTTACGCCAAGCTCGAAGCTGATGCGAAGGCAGCTGCCGTCGCCATCACGGACGAGGCGTCATTCAAGACCGAGTGGCCAAAGATTGGCGCCAATTGCGGCACCTGCCACAAGAAGTTCCGCCAGCCACCGAAGACCTAAGCATCAACCGCCGAATGCCTGACTCTACGGCCGGAGCAATTGCAACTGCGACATCCAAAGTGCGCGCGTGGGATATTCCCACGCGCGTTTTTCATTGGTCGCTCGTGCTTCTCATCGTCAACTCCTGGGCTAGTTTTCAGTTTGCTGAGGCATTCGCCGACAACACCATGAAATGGCACCGCTATAACGGCTATGCCATCCTCGTGCTGCTGGTGTGGCGCGTGCTCTGGGGCTTCGTTGGCTCCTCCACGTCGCGATGGTCGGCATTTCTGCGCTGGCCCTGGATCGCTGCCCGATACGCCTTCGATACCTTGCGCGGACGTGAACGTCCCTTCCTCGGACATAACCCGCTTGGCTCCTACATGATCATGACGTTGCTCTGCGCCGTCGGCGTGCAGGCAGTCCTCGGCCTGATGACCGTCGAGCACAACGACGTGACCTGGGGGCCGCTCTACAAACTGGTCTCCGAAGCCAACCAGAAACGTGTTTCGTATTTCCACGTCCGACTACTGAACTATCTGATCTGGCCGTTAATCGTGACGCACATCACAGCGAACATAATCTATGCCGTTTGGAAAAAAGATCCGTTGATCCGTGCAATGGTAACCGGGGCCAAACCGGCTGGCGATTATGAGGATCAAGCCGAGGCAGTCATCATTAAGCGGCCCATATTGCGGGCGTTTCTGTGCCTGGGGCTCGCAGCCGTCATCGTCTTCGGGACGATCGCAGCACTAGGCGGAAAGATCCTTTACTAAACCGCCCCACGGTTTGGCCGGGTACGGCGCGCACGCCAACCGTTCAATACAAGCAAGCACGCACTGAAACTCAGTCCGACCGCCGAGGCGAGGATGTAGGTTTTCACCAGGCCGAGTTGCACGACGAAGGTCGAGACGACCCAAAAGAACGCAACAAATCCGATCAACGACAACATGACACCGCGCAGCATCGCTGTGGCAGCATCCCACCCCCAGCGCTCGTGCGTGAAGGTGACGACGACCGTCAGGATCACGGGATAGCTCGAGGCAATTCCCGATCGGGTCGGGCCAAGATAATCAGCCGAGATCGTGATGAACCCGACCAGAACCGCGGTCGCCAGCATGCGGGCTGGAATGTCCCACCACGGCATGGAAAATGAACCCCTCAATGGCGGTGGTTTCGCGATCGACAGGTAGGCCGCAAATAGGGAGCAAATGGCGAGCAATGCAACGTCGCGTGCCGCACCAGGCACGCTGCTCATCAACCAACCGGATCCGGCAAATGTCAGTGCCGCTAGCACCAAGCTCATGGCCCAACCGCGCCAACGCGAGATTGCTGCGTACATGACCGAGTAGGCGGCGATCGACGGTATCGCGAGCAAAGCCCCGCGGGCGGTCTCGGCGAGATATGCATCACCTCGTTCAAGAGCTAGAAAGAACAACACCGGGCCCGTCATCCATGGCAGTCCCATAATCAGTCCGCCGAACGTCGGCCCGAAGCGGCGCGCAGCAAGGCTCATGCCCGCGACCAGCAGCGGCGTGACGGTCAGCTTGATGAGGAGAAAATTGCCCAAACGACCGATATGCCCGAGACCGATTTGTCAGCCTCAAGCTAAACGCATCAAGAACCTTCAACCAGAGGCGGGATCGACGATCCGTTATGCGTGCGAGGGGCGAAGACCGGACGCGAAAAAAGGCGCGCTCGGGATTGATCCAAGCGCGCCTGACTTGCTAGCAGATATTAGCGGCCTAACGCCTTCTTTACGTCGCCCACCGCCTTTTGCGCATCACCCTTGGCTTCCTGCGCATGCCCGTCGGCTTCCATCTCGCGGTCGCCGAACACTTTACCAACGCCTTGCTTTATCTTCCCCGCCGCTTCGTTTCCGTAGCCTTTTACTTTGTCGGCGGTGCTCGAACTGGTCACGCTATCGCGCGCGTCGCTTGCCTTATCCTTCACCTCGCCGACGACTTTCTGCGCATCGCCCTTGACCTCCTGAGCCACGCCTTCGCCTTGCAATTTCTCAGAACCCACAACTTTGCCGACGCCCTGCTTGATATTGCCAATGGCCTCGTTTGCATAACCTTTGATCTTGTCGCCAGTCCCTGACATTTGACAACTCCGTTTTGCTGCCGCTCACACCTGTGCGAGACGGTCTACGGGATTTGAACGCTGAAGGTGATCGATCGTTCCATTAGCCCGCGTTTTTGGGCCGACTGCCGAGGCCGCATGAGCCCGCGTTTTGGGTCGACTGCCGAGGCCGCATGCTAGACTTTTCGTTGCCTCGTCAGCGCAGGATTACGGCTCCCGGCTCATCGCAAATTGCCGCAAAACCTCTGGATACGCTTGCAGGCTTCTTCGAGCACGTCAGTGGCGACCGCGTATGAGATGCGGAACGCCGGGCTTTGTGCGAACGCCGCACCGTGCACGGCCGCAACGCCTTCTTCATCGAGTAGCGCGGTAACGAAATCCTCGTCGTTCTTGATCAGCACTCCCTTGGCACTCGTCTTGCCGATGCAGCCGGCGGCCGACGGATAGACATAAAAGGCACCCTCTGGCTTCGGGCACTTTAACCCCTTCGCCTGATTGAGCATCGAGACCACCAGATCGCGGCGCTCAACGAAAACCTTGTTGTTACGGGGGATGAAATCCTGCGGGCCGTTCAACGCTTCGACCGCCGCCCACTGTGTGATCGACGATGGGTTGGAAGTCGACTGACCCTGCAGTTTGCACATCGCCTTGATGAGTGGTTCAGGTCCCGCTGCGTAGCCCAACCGCCAGCCGGTCATGCAATAGGCTTTCGACAGTCCATTCATCGTCAGTGTGCGGTCATAGAGCTTGGGCTCGACCTGGGCTGGCGTATAGAATTTGTGACCATCGTACAGCAGGTGCTCGTACATATCGTCGGTCAAAATCCAGACGTGCGGGTTCGCCGCCAGGACGTCTGTCAGCGCTTTCAGCTCGGCCTTGGAGTAGGCAGCCCCGGTCGGATTCGACGGCGCATTGAACAGGAACCACTTGGTCTTGGGCGTAATGGCTTTGGCCAGAACGTCAGGCTGAAGCTTGTAGCCATCCTCGAGCCGCGTCTCGGCGAATACAGGCTTGCCGCCCCCGTACTGCACGATCTCGGCGTAGGATACCCAGCACGGCGCCGGGATCACAACCTCGTCGCCGGGGTTGATCGTGCACATCAACGCATTGAACAACACCTGCTTGCCGCCGGTCCCGACGGTTACCTGAGAGGGGCGATATTCCAGACCGTTCTCGCGTGCGAACTTCTTGACGATTGCAGCCTTGAGCTCGGGGATGCCATCGACGTCGGTGTAGCGTGTCTTGCCCTCGCGCATGGCCCTGATGGCCGCTTCCACGATATTCGGCGGCGTATCGAAATCCGGCTCGCCCTGGCTCAAGGTGATGACGTCGCGGCCGGTCGCTTTCAGCTCACGCGCTTTCGTCGACACGGCAATGGTCGCGGACGGTTGGATGCGGCTGAGACTGTCGGCAAGAAAGCCCATGGCGGCTAAACCTTTCGTGTGGTCGAGTTGAACGAGGTGTGGCGGTTGTGCGCTCAATCGCGGCGGACCCTACGCCTCGACGCCGCGACTTTCAAGCAAACGCGCTGATTGAGGGCATCTCTTGCCGGCAGCATCGGCGGCAGTACTCGACATGAACTGCCGATGAACAATCGCCCTCACGGTACCGTGAGGGCACAGCTAGCGCGCCTCTTTGTTTCGTCACAAGAATCTACAAACGACGCCACATTCCTGGCTCAAACTAAACACGTTGTAAGTTGAGCTTTGGCATCAACGAAATGAAACCGAGGACGCATTGGCGCGTATCTGAGACAGACGGGGATGTTACCATGACAAAAAAAGCGAACGCCTTCCGGCAAAGCCGAACGATACGCAGCGTACGCGATTTTTTGACCGGCCTTGGGCTTTTTGCACTGATACTAACGGGCAGTTCGTACTTGCCGCACCGCGCGACGACTGAACCGGTCCCGATTTTCACAGCGCGTGCCCATGCTTCGTCGCCGCACGAAAACAGGCAAACGAACGCAGTGCTCGCTGGCAGATCCGAGGCCTATCCGCCTACCGTTGCTGCTCGCGCAAAGGACGAGCTCGGCGCGAAGATCATGCTCGCACTCGTTTTCGCCTCGCTTGTCGCCTTCAATCTAGCCTTCCTCAGACACCTGCGCCGCGTGTACGCCTCCCCGCGGTAATGGTGAGTGGGGGAGCGGTCTTGACGAAAAATTGTCTGGAGCAATCCAGATTGACTATCGCAAGGCTTCTCCCCCACACCTATGTTAACTCGGACTAATGTAATTTTTCTTCGCTGGAACCGCCCGGCATACCATTCAGGAGCTAAAGCGCCATGAAAAGCATCCGAATCGCGTGTGCAGCGATTGCGCTTACGGGTGTCGCGCTCGGCGCAGTTGCAGCAGCACTTTCCTCTCCCGATCGATTGCTGGGCCAGTCGTACGATCGTGCGTTGGCATCTGCGCCTGGTGCAAATCCAGGTCCTTTGGTTCGTGCCGCCAATGCGCCCGGCAGCGAGCATTTTTGGCTGACGAACCATGCGCGAGAAACCGCTCATGCCATCACTCCCGCTGCAAGCCTCAACGATAGCGCCGCTCTCGCCGATATCAAGAAAGCGATCGCAACGACGGGATCGTTCGACGCTGGCCGTATCGACGTGATCGACGTGCAGGAGGTGCCGCGCGCCACGTTGAACGGACAAGCGCCAGCCAGCCGTGTGCTGCTTGTGACAGTCAATGTCGCGTCGCACAACGGGGCCGAGCAGGGGTTACGGTTCGTGCTCGATGTCGGAATCGTGCCAGCTGCGAAAGCTGCCAACGCGTTGTGAGTCGTCCCTGCCAAGGCGCGATCAATCCTGCTCTTCGACGACCTTTCGAAAAGGTCCGTACTCGGCAAGCATTTCACGGTGTTCGGCAACGGCAGTGCGCTCTTCGTCGAGATAGCGTGAGACAGCACGTCTGAGGCCTGGGTCAGCAATCCAGTGTGCGCTGTAGGTGGCCGACGGCATATAACCGCGCGCAAGCTTGTGTTCGCCCTGCGCACCGGCCTCGACCCGCTTCAAGCCGTGCACAATGGCGTAGTCGATCGCCTGATAGTAACACACCTCGAAATGCAGGCATGGGTGGTGCTCGGTCATTCCCCAATAGCGGCCGTACAAGCAATCGCCGCCGATCATGTTGAGCGCTCCGGCAATCGGACGTCCGCTGCGCATTGCAAATACGAGCAGGCAGCGATCGGCCATCGATTGCCCGAGCAGGGAAAAGAACTTGCGGTTGAGATACGGCCGGCCCCATTTTCGAGCGCCGGTATCCATGTAGAACTCGAAGAACGCATCCCAGTGCGCTTCCGTGATGGCCGCCCCTTGTACACGCTCGATCGTTATGCCCGCGCTCAACGCCTGGGTACGTTCCTTGCGGACGGTCTTGCGCTTTCGCGAAGACAGCTTGCCTAGGAAGTCATCGAAGTTCGCGTAGCCGTCATTAAGCCAATGGAACTGCTGGTCCGTGCGCAGCAGGTATCCGAGCCCGGTGACGCGGTTCCACTCGTCCTGCTGCATGAAAGTCATGTGCACGGACGACAGGTCCAGCCGACGCGCGAGTTCGATCGCGCCGGCAGCCAGGAGACTAACATTGTGGCCGGCCTGAGAACCGGGTCGCGCAAGAAGCCGGGGGCCGGGCACCGGTGAGAACGGCACGGCGACTTGCAGTTTCGGGTAATATTGCCCGCCGGCTCTCGTGTAGGCCTCCGCCCAGCCGTGATCGAAGACGTATTCGCCTTGGCTGTGGGTCTTGACATAAGCCGGCGTGCAGGCAGCGATACCACCATCTCGATCTTCGACGGCGAGATGTTGCGGTACCCATCCCGAACGTCCACCGACACATTTGGCGTCTTCGAGCGCCTTCAAGAAAGCGTGCGCCACGAACGGATTGTAGTGCGCGGGATCAGGATTGGCGCATGCGTCCCAATCGAGTGCCGCGATCTTGGCGATGGCTGGTTCGACCCTGACGACACCGGCAGTCTTGGCACTCATCGATATCCTCACATAAACCAGCCCGGCGTCAGCTTATCAGGTCTTCGCGCCCTTCACGCGACGCATCGCACTCGCTATATGTGCGACACTGTGTCGAGATGTTAGGAGACGATCCGATGCGATTGCGCAATCTGGCTTCGATGACGTGCGTTGCGGTCGCGCTTTTGCTGGGAGCACCGGCGGCATCGCGCGAGCCGGAGGAGGGCGTCAAGCTCAAGAATCCGGGCATCGTCGGTCGCACGATCCGCTTGCTCGCGTCGCCTGAGACGTTGGAGCGCGCCGGCGAACAACAATACACGCAGCTGACGCGCCAAGCCTTCCAGAAGCGCGCACTGCTTCCCAACGAGCACCCTCAGGTCGTCCGTTTGCGCAAGATATTCCAGGATCTGCTGCCGCACTCGTACAAGTTCAACGAGCGCGCGAAAGATTGGAAATGGGAGGTGAACGTCGTCAATTCGCCGCAGGTGAACGCCTTCTGCATGCCAGGCGGCAAGATCGCCTTCTTCACCGGCATTCTCGACAAAATGAAACTTACCGACGATGAGACCGCGATGGTGATGGGCCACGAAATCGCGCACGCCCTGCGCGAGCATTCCCGCGCCCGAGCGGCCAAATCGAAACTGACGAGCTTTACCACGATAGCTGTCGCCGTACTGGTCGGTGGCAACGCCGGCGAACTCGCGCGCGTAGGCGGCGGTTTGCTGGGCCTGCGTTTTTCTCGTTCGGATGAAACCGAAGCCGATCTCGTCGGCATGGAGCTCGCAGCGCGCGCCGGCTACAATCCCGAATCTGGCGTCGCACTTTGGGAAAAGATGAGCGCTGCCAACCAGGGCGCACCGATGGAATTCATGTCGACCCACCCCTCCGGCACCACGCGCATCTCGACCATCAAGGCCAACCTGAAGGACGTCATGCCGCTCTACGAACGTGCCAAGGCCAAGCGGCTCTAAAGCGGCCGCAAACTGCCCTTAGGGCAAATATCCCTCGAACGTCGGCGCATCGGCCCAATCGGCAGCGATCTTGCGTTCGGCGGCGCTGCGCACGGTCCAGCAGAACAGCGGCATCTGCAGACCCTCGCGCAGGAAGCGCGTGACGGGGGTCGGCAGCGCCTTGATGTGGTAGCTGACGAAGCTCGGCTGCACCGGACCATTTTCCAGTAAGTGCGTTAGCCGATACGCGCGCTCGGCGCTCAGCCGGTCGAGCCACCAGCCCTCGCCCTTGTAGATGCCCGACACGATGCCTCGGGGAATTCTGGGGCACAGCTCCCGCATGCGCGCCATGACCACTGGGTCGAACGACATCAGAGCCAGCGGCCCGTTGTAATTCCGGCTCAGCGCTGCAATGGCTTTCAAAAACCGCATGTTTGGTGGCGCCCACTCGCTCTTGATCTCGACCAGCAACGGCACGCGACCGCCAACGAGATCCAAGAAATCCGCGAACGAGATCATGCGCGTTTCGCTGTCCCGGTAACGCAACTTTTTGATTTCCGGTCGTGAACGCGCATCGATCCGGCCGGTGGCATCGATCAGCCGATCCAGCGTCTCGTCGTGGAAAACCATTGGCGTGCCGTCGGCCAGCGGCTGCAAATCGCATTCGATGCCGTATCCGGCAGCAATGGCCGCTTCGAATGCGGCAGCAGTGTTTTCGATCCGTGAGTGCGCTATGGAATGTAAGCCGCGATGGGCCATCGGCCTAACGAACGTCTCGATATCGAACGAACTCATGCCTTCTTCCCCCGCCAGAATCGCGAATTCGCATCACATTCCCTCTTTTGCGCCTTTGTGTCGCGCCCGTGGTCGTGCTTTCTTTGCAAGAAGTCGCTTGGGCAATAAGCTGCAGCTAGCCAGTTAGACGGCTGAACGATTGAAGGACCAGAACGCATGGCGCGCTTTTTAAACAGCCGGAGTAGCATTGCAATCGCAATAGCGAGCGTGCCGATCGCAGCAAACGCCGCCGGCCCTGGCGAGCCAGCCACGCTCGCCCCGCATCGCGCCGTTTACGAGATCACGCTCGACAAGGCACGGGCCGGCGCGGGCATGTCTGATCTCACCGGCCGGATGGTGTACGAGCTCACCGGCAGTCACTGCGACGGCTACACGCAGACCATGCGGTTCGTAACGCGCAGCATCAGTCAGGAGGGCGATCCATCCGTCAATGACCTGCGCTCGACGACGGTCGAAGACACCGGGGCGAAGACCTTCAAGTTCAACTCCAGCCAGTATCGCGACGACCAGCAGACCGAGACCACGTCGGGCGATGCGGTACGCCCCAGCCCCGATGCACCGATCAAGGTCGAGGTGGTCAAACCAAAAAAGCTCGCACTGACGATCGGTGCCGATGCGCTGTTTCCGGTGCAGCATTCGATTGCTTTGCTCGGAGCGGCAAGGGCCGGCAAATCGATATTCTCCGCCGACCTCTACGACGGCTCGGAAAAAGGCGAGAAAGTCTACGCGACCACCGCCGCCATCGGTAGCCGCGTTGCGCCGGGTAAAGCTGCCAAGACACCAGACGTGAAGAATAGCGAGAAGTTGGAAAATCTGGCTGCATGGCCGGTCTCGCTCAGCTACTTCGACAAGAAAGCCGAAAAGAGTGACGGCACACCGTCCTACGAGCTGGCATTCCTGTTCTTCGAAAACGGCGTCAGCCAGCGCTTATTTATCGACTACGGCGACTTCTCGATCCGGGGCGCGTTGAAGGATCTGACGTTCCTCGATGCGCCTGCATGCGAAAAGAAGCCCTGAGACCGGAAGATCAAAAGCCGATGAACTTCGCACTGACCGACGACCAGCTGGCGATCCAGGAGATGGCGCTCAATTTCGCCAAGGAACGGTTGGCGCCGAAGGCCGGCGAGTGGGATGAGACGGCGCACTTTCCCGTCGATGTGATCCGCGAGACGGCCACCCTCGGCATGGCGACGATCTACGTGCCCGAGGATAAGGGCGGGTCGGGTCTGAGCCGCATGGATGGCGCGTTGATCTTCGAAGCACTCTCCTACGGCTGCCCGGCGATCGCATCCTACATTTCGATCCACAACATGGTCGCGTGGATGCTGTCGAAGTACGGATCGAAAGCACAGATTGACGCGTGGATGCCGAAGCTCAATTCGATGCAGTGGCTGGCGAGCTATTGCCTGACCGAACCTGGCGCAGGTTCGGATGCGGCGGCGATGAAAACCACAGCCAAGCGCACCGGCGATCACTACGTCTTGAACGGCACCAAGCAGTTCATCTCAGGTGCTGGCGCCACCGATTTCTATTTTGTCTTTGCCCGTTCGGGTGGCGAAGGCGCGCGCGGGGTGTCGGCATTTGTCATAATGAAAGACACGCCCGGCCTGTCGTTCGGGCAAGTCGAGCGCAAGATGGGCTGGAATGCGCAGCCGACCCGGCAAGTCATCATGGAAAACGTGCGGGTTCCCGTCGCCAATCTCATCGGCGAAGAAGGCCGCGGGTTCAAGTTCGCGATGTCGGGATTGGATGGCGGGCGCGTCAACATCGGCGCATCGTCGTTGGGTGCGGCGTGGGCAGCGCTCGACAAATCGCGCAACTACATGTTCGAGCGCAAAGCTTTCGGGCAGGATCTCGCGCAGTTCCAAGCCTTGCAGTTCAAGATCGCCGACATGGCAACCGACTTGGAAGCGGCCCGCCTGATGATCTATCGCGCCGCCGACGCGCTCGATCGTGCCGATCCGCACGCCTCCATGTACGCGGCGATGGGCAAGCGCTACGCCACCGACCTCGGCTTCAACATCGTCAACGAGGCGCTGCAAATCCACGGCGGCTATGGCTATCTCAAGGACTATGGCCTGGAGAAGCTCGTGCGCGACCTGCGCGTTCATCAGATCCTCGAAGGCACCAACGAGAT
>JANMNO010000040.1:0-8413 GCA_031374115.1 Hyphomicrobiaceae bacterium
GTTCGCGGGCCAAGATGTCAAGGCGACCAAGCAGATCTTCAACTTCCGCTACAAGTCGGCTGATCATTGGCTCGAGATCTTCAAGACCTACTATGGTCCGACCAACCGGGCGTTCGCCGCACTAGACGCGCCCAAACAAGCCGCCTTGCAAGCCGACATCTTCGAGTTATTGAGCCGCCTGAACCGCGGCGGCAAGGACACGTTGATCGTACCGAGCGAATATCTTGAAGTTATCGTCACAAAACGATGAAGCCGAACCGCGGGGGGCTGAAACTTGTAAACCGGGTCTGGGCCAGTCCAGCGGGCCCGGTCTTTTCAACTCTGGCTATCGAATGGTTTGCAACAGCCGCCCGGCGCGCTATCAATGTCGCAGCGCGATATCCGCATGGATCCCAGGACACCAAGCCATGGCCAAGACCCTCTACGACAAGATCTTCGACGACCACATTGTCGCCCGCGAGCCCGATGGCACGTGCGTAATTTATATCGACCGGCATCTGGTGCACGAAGTTACGAGCCCGCAAGCCTTCGAGGGATTGCGGCTTAGCAATCGCACAGTTCGGGCACCGGCGAAGACGCTTGCCGTCGTCGATCACAATGTGCCTACGTCCGACCGCAAGAACGGCATTGCCGACGAGGAAGCGCGCATTCAGGTCGAAGCGCTCGCCAAGAACGCCAAGGACTTCGGCATCGAGTATTTCAACGAGCTGGATCGGCGCCAGGGTATTGTCCACGTGATTGGACCGGAACAAGGCTTCACGCTACCGGGTACCACGATCGTTTGCGGCGACAGTCACACCTCGACGCACGGCGCGTTCGGTGCACTAGCGCACGGCATCGGCACGTCCGAGGTCGAGCACGTGCTCGCCACACAGACGCTGATCCAGAACAGAGCCAAGAACATGCGCGTCACCGTCGACGGGGTGTTGCCCGACCACGTGACAGCGAAGGATATTGTATTGGCCATCATTGGCGAGATCGGCACCGCAGGCGGCACAGGTCACGTCATCGAGTATGATGGCGAAGCGATCCGCGCGCTGTCGATGGAAGGGCGCATGACGGTTTGCAATATGTCGATCGAAGCTGGCGCACGGGCCGGCATGATCGCACCTGACGCCAAGACCTTCGAGTATCTCAAGGGCCGTCCAATGGCGCCAAGGGGTGCTGCCTGGGACATGGCGATGAAGTACTGGGAAACGCTCAAATCCGACGACGGCGCGCACTTCGACAAGGTAGTGAAGCTCGACGCAGCGAAACTTCCGCCAACGCTGACCTGGGGTAACAGTCCGCAAGACGTTGTGGCGATCACGGGTATCGTGCCCGATCCTGCGAAGGTTACCGACGAGGGCATGCGCGCCTCGATGACGGCAGCGCTCGATTACATGGGCCTGACACCTGGCACCAAGATGACCGATATCATGATCGACCGCGTGTTCATCGGCTCCTGCACGAACGGCCGCATCGAGGATTTGCGTGCCGCCGCCAAGGTGATAGCGGGCAAGAAAGTTGCCAGCACTGTCAGCGCAATGATCGTTCCTGGCTCGGGCCTGGTGAAGGAGCAGGCCGAGGCAGAAGGCCTCGACATGATCTTCAAGGAGGCGGGTTTCGATTGGCGCGAGCCAGGTTGCTCGATGTGCCTCGGCATGAACCCGGACCAGCTCAAGCCACGCGAGCGCTGCGCCTCGACCTCGAACCGAAACTTCGAAGGCCGCCAAGGCCGGCTGGGCCGCACTCATCTCGTCTCACCACAGATGGCCGCCGCCGCCGCGATTGCGGGTCATTTCGTTGATATCAGGACCTGGGAGTGAAGCAGGCGGCTTCGCTGAAAATGCCGCATCGTTGCGGGTGCAAACGAAGGTCGGCTTTGAGCGCGATGGCGCTACGATGCTGCACGCCAATCCACGCAACACCGCGCTCCCGCACGTCAATACCAAACTGACCCGGCGCGCATTCGAAGCGTCCAGCACCAGGAAACCCGCCCCATGAACTCCCGCCCCAACGGCCGTCCGTTTTTCTTTGCGCCCGGCCCAACCAACATCCCGGATCGTATCCTCGGCGCGATGAACAAGCCAACGATGGACTTTTTGGCGCCGGAGTTCTTGGCGATCCATGGCCGCGTGCACGAGGGCATCAAGAAGGTGCTCAAGACCAAGCAGCATCTTTTCATCTACGCAGCCAACGGTCATGGCGCTTGGGAGGCGGCACTCGCCAACACGCTCACACCAGGCGACAAAGTGCTGTCGCTCGAATCCGGTTATTTCTCGTCGAATTGGGCGACGATGGCGCAGGAATTGGGGCTTGTTGTCGAAACGCTTCCCGCCGACTGGCGCAAGGGCGTTGGCCAAGATGCGATGGTCAAGCGCTTGAAGGCTGATACCACTGGTGCGATCAAGGCCGTTCTCGTTGCCCATAACGAAACCGCGACTGGCGTCTCCACGCCTTTATCCGAAGTCCGGCAGGCCCTCGACGAGGCCAAGCACAAGGCGATGTTGTTCGCCGATACGATTTCTTCGCTCGGCTCGTTCGACTTTCAGATGGATAAGTGGGGCGTCGATATCGTCGTTGGCGGCAGCCAGAAGGGCCTGATGATGACGACCGGCCTGTCGTTCACCGGCGTCAGCGATCGTGCTCTCGAGGTGTCAAAGCAAGTCAAGACCCGCCGTAGCTATTGGAACTGGGCGGATATGTTGACGCGAGAACCGCAGAAGTTCCCCGGTACCACGCCGGTGCATATGTTTTTCGGGCTCGACGAATCGATCGCGATGCTCGAAGCGGAGGGCCTCGATGCGGTGTTTCGGCGCCATCGGCGCTATGCCAACGCGACCAGAGCGGCGATTACCCATTGGGGCGGCGGAGCTACCAGTGACGCGACTGTTTCGGAAGCAGGCATCAAGGGCGAGATCAAAGCCTTGGAACTCGTCTGTACCAACCCAAAACGGATGTCTGATTCGGTCTCGGCTGTTTTCACCCCCGACGGTCACGATGCGAACGCGCTCCGGTCGCTCGCGCAGAACCGGTTCAATCTGACGCTCGGTGGCGGCCTTGGTCCGCTCAACGGCCGGGTATTCCGTATCGGTCATATGGGCGACCTCAACGAGCCGATGCTGCTTGGTGCACTGGCAACCCTGGAATTGGCATTCACGAGTGCGAAGGTTCCGCACTATGCCGGTGGTGTCGACGCGGCGATAAAGTCCCTTCTGGATGCCTGATTTTGTAACTCCTTGAATGTTCCACAGCCCAACCCCATAGGTTCACTCAAGTGTCACGGCTCCCAGACTATTTGGGGACTTAAATCGCCTGATGATCTAGGTTAAAGGAACAGCAAATCAGCTGCGCACTGCCCGGTGCGCATTTTTGCGTTGGCAGCGCCCTGCACTGGTGGCGCCTGCAGTCACGAGGAATAAACTCGATATGTCACGAGAAGCGCAGAACGACGCCTTCGCGAGGACGTCTTTTTTGAATGGCGTTAACGCCGCGTATGTTGAGGAGATGCAGGCTCTCTACGAGCGCAGTCCGGGCGCCGTGAACGACGAATGGCGCGTGTTCTTTCAGTCCCTGCAGGATGAAAAACCGATTGGGGCGAACGATGGCCCGTCCTGGGGCCGTCCGGTAAACGAGCTGAACAGTACCGGCAATCCGGATCTGATGTCGGCCCTGACGGGTGACTATGGCTCCGCCGAGCGGGTGATCCAAGCCAAAATACAATCGCGCGCCAGCAACCTCGGCTACGATCTTTCGATAACAGCTTCGTTGCGTGCGACGCAGGATTCGATCCGCGCCCTGATGTTGATCCGTGCGTACCGCGTCATGGGCCATCTGGTTGCCGACCTCGATCCGCTGGGCCTGACTGAACGGAAGCTTCACAAGGAGCTTAGGCCGGAAACGTATGGTTTCACGGATGCCGACCTCGATCGCCCGATCTTCATCGACAAGGTGTTGGGGCTCGAAACGGCGACGATCCGCCAAATTCTGAAGATTTTGCGCCGCACCTATTGCCGCAAGATCGGCGTCGAATTCATGCACATCACCTCGCCACTCCAGAAGGCCTGGATTCAGGAGCGCATCGAGGGCGAGGAAAAGGAAATCAGGTTTACGGTCGAAGGTAAGAAGGCGATCTTGAACAAGCTGATTGAAGCCGAAAGCTTCGAGAAATTTGCCGAGGTCAAATATACCGGCACCAAGCGCTTCGGCCTCGAAGGTGCCGAAACCATGATCCCCGCGCTCGAGCAGATCATCAAGCGGGGCGGACAGCTCGGTATCAATCAGATCGTGCTCGGTATGGCCCATCGGGGCCGGCTGAACGTTCTCGGCAACGTCATGAGCAAGCCGCTGCGCGCGATCTTCAATGAGTTCAAGGGCGGTTCGTTCAAGCCCGACGATGTCGAAGGCTCCGGCGATGTGAAGTACCACCTGGGAGCTTCGTCCGATCGCAGTTTCGACGGCAACAACGTCCACCTGTCGCTGACGGCCAATCCGAGCCATCTGGAGATCGTCGATCCCGTGGTTCTGGGCAAGGTTCGCGCCAAGCAGGATCAAAACGGCGATACCGAGCGAACCACTGTGCTGCCGCTGTTGATCCACGGTGACGCGGCCTTCGCAGGGCAAGGCGTGGTTGCCGAATGTTTTGGGTTGTCGGGCCTAAAAGGACACCGGACTGGCGGCTCGATCCACTTTATCATCAACAATCAGATCGGCTTCACGACCAACCCGCGGCTTTCGCGCTCCTCGCCTTATTGCTCCGATGTTGCACGCATGGTCGAAGCGCCCATTTTCCATGTCAACGGCGACGATCCGGAAGCCGTCACGCACGTCGCCAAGATCGCCATCGAGTTTCGCCAGAAGTTCAAGAAGCCGGTTGTGATCGACATGATCTGCTATCGCCGCCATGGCCATAACGAAAGCGATGAGCCGTCGTTCACGCAGCCGCGCATGTATCAAAAGATCAGGTCGCATCCAACGACGGTGACGATCTATGGGCAGCGGCTGATCGATGAAGGCACGCTGGCCGCCGCCGAATTTGAAGCAATGAAGACTGCCTGTCGCGCGCGCCTCGACACCGAACTCGCGGCAGCCGAGGGCTACAAGCCGAATAAGGCCGACTGGCTCGATGGACGATGGTCGGGACTGGGCGCGGACGAAGACGAGGCGCGGCGCGGCAATACTGGTGTTGCGCTGGATGTGCTGCGCGACGTCGGGCGGCGGCTCACCACTATTCCCAACGACTTTAATGCTCATAAGACCGTGCAGCGGTTGCTCGACCGTCGCCGCGAGATGGTTGAGCAGGGCGAGGGCATAGACTGGGCAATGGCTGAGCACTTGGCATTCGGCACATTGCTGCGCGAGAGGTCGCCCGTTCGCCTCTCGGGCCAGGACGTCGAGCGCGGGACGTTCTCGCAACGTCATTCGGTGCTGATCGATCAGACGTCGGAGCGCCGTTATACGCCGCTCAAGTACGTATCGCCCGACCAGGGTCGCTTCGAAGTCGTCAATTCAATGCTGTCTGAGGAAGCTGTGCTCGGTTTTGAGTACGGCTACACGCTGGCCGAGCCAATGGCTTTGACGCTGTGGGAAGCGCAGTTCGGAGATTTCGCGAACGGTGCGCAGGTGATCTTTGATCAGTTTCTTTGTTCAGGCGAACGCAAGTGGTTGCGCATGTCGGGGCTCGTGTGTCTGCTGCCTCACGGCTATGAAGGGCAGGGGCCAGAACATTCTTCGGCAAGGCTGGAGCGCTTCCTGCAGAACTCCGCCGAAGACAACTGGCAGGTCGCCAATTGCACGTCACCGGCAAATTTCTTCCACATTCTGCGCCGCCAGATACGCCGCAAGATCCGTAAGCCGCTGATTTTGATGACGCCAAAATCGTTGCTGCGTCATAAGCGCGTCGTCGCGAGCCTTGCAGAGATGGGGCCGGATTCATCGTTTCATCGCGTGCTGTGGGACGATGCGGACGCGAACAAACCATCAATCGCAAATGGCGCCGTGAAGCTGAAACCTGAAGCGGAAATCCGCCGTGTCGTCATGTGCACCGGCAAAGTATATTACGATCTCTACGAGGGTCGCGAAGCATCCGGCATCGACGACGTCTATATCCTGCGGGTTGAGCAGCTCTATCCATTTCCTGCCCGCTCGCTGATGGCCGAACTCGCCCGCTTTCCAAATGCGGAAGTGATCTGGTGCCAGGAGGAGCCACGCAACATGGGTGCTTGGTCCTATATCGAGCCCAATCTCGAGTGGACCCTCGGACAGATCAATGCGAGGGCAAAACGCGCACGTTATGTCGGCCGGGCGGCGGCCGCCTCTACGGCGACCGGACAGCTATCTCGGCACCTCGCCGAACAGAAAACCCTTGTGACGGACAGTCTTTCGGCCTGATCGGCTGTTCGCGTATTGTTTATTTGCACCTTTGACCGTCCGGACAGACGGTCTCATTTTTGAGGACCTGACTATGGCGGTTGAAATCCGGGTGCCGGCGCTCGGCGAAAGCGTGACCGAGGCAACGGTCGGCAAATGGTTCAAGAATGTTGGCGACGCGATCAAGATCGACGAACCGTTATGCGAGCTTGAAACCGACAAGGTCACCGTCGAAGTTCCAGCGCCGGTTGCCGGAGTGTTGGCGTCGATTGCAGTCCCGCAAGGCACTACGATTGCAGTGGGTAGCGTTCTGGGCACGATAAAAGAGGGAGGAGCATCCGAGACCGCGAAACCGCAAGCTGCACCTGCGTCTTCTCCCCCATCTGCTCCCGCTCAAAAACCAGCGCCTGTGCCAGCTGCCAAAACCGACATGCCGCCTGCCCCTTCGGCGCGCAAGATACTGGAGGAAAAGGGCTTGAGCCCGGCCGACGTAGCTGGCTCGGGCAAGCGCGGCCAAGTATTGAAGGAAGATGCAATCGGTGCTTCCACATCGGCTCCTACTCGCCCGGCGCAAGCGCAATCTCAGGCAGCCGTACCCTACGCGCCGATGACGCCGGCTCCTGCACCCGCCTCACAAATCCGTCACGCGGCACCAGCCAACGACGCAGCCCGCGAAGAGCGGGTGAAGATGTCCCGTTTGCGCCAAACCATCGCGCGGCGCCTGAAGGATGCTCAAAACACCGCCGCCATGCTGACGACGTTCAACGACGTCGACATGAGCGCGGTGATGGCGATGCGCACGCAATACAAGGATCTGTTTGAGAAGCGCTACGGCATCAAGCTCGGTTTTATGGGCTTCTTCGTGAAGGCCTGTTTGCAGGCGCTGAAAGAGATCCCAACGGTCAATGCCGAGATGGACGGCACCGATATCATCTACAAGAACTACTACCACATCGGCGTCGCCGTCGGCACCGACAAGGGGTTGGTTGTGCCGGTCGTTCGCGAAGCCGATCGCCTCAGCCTCGCCGAGATCGAAGGCGCGATTGCGAACTACGGCAAGAGGGCGCGCGACGGCAAGCTCGGCATCGAAGATATGCAAGGCGGCACGTTCACGATTTCGAATGGCGGCGTGTACGGCTCGATGATGTCGACGCCCATCCTCAACGCACCCCAGTCCGGCATCCTTGGCATGCACAAGATCGAAGAGCGGCCGGTCGTGCGCAATGGCCAGATCGTCGCGCGCCCGATGATGTACCTGGCGCTCAGCTACGACCACCGCATCGTCGATGGTAAGGAAGCCGTCACATTCCTGGTGCGCGTCAAAGAGTGCCTGGAAGACCCACAGCGGTTCGTGTTGGAGCTGTAAGGCGCCAAAATGTCGACTGAGTTGATTTCTGCAATAATTGCCTTCGTTACGTCGGCCGGTACTGCCCTGCTGGCGGTTTATCTTCATCGAAGGAACGATCGAAATTTGGAGCATGATGAAGTCAGAAAGCGAAAAGTTGAAATCGTTTATCAACTCTTGGGCTCTCGATATGTGCTCCAAGAGAGCTACCCGGTGAGCCCTGAAGACGCAAAGGTCTTCAACACAGCCATGTGCCTGTGCCCAGCCTATTTCTCGGCAGACGCAGAGGTAACGAAGGCATTCGATAGGTTTCTAGGCAGCAAGAGCGACGACAACCAGATTGCGCTGCTTCGCGTGGCTGCGAAATCGGCAGGACTTGATCCTTTGGATTCAACGCTGAAGAGGGTTCTCACAGTGAGCCCTAAACTTACTCCACTTTTGACCCCCTCCGACGGCTTTCTGCCGCAAAACCTCCCACGCAAGTGAGTCAGTTAAGATGACCAATGCATACGACCTGATCATCATCGGTGCCGGCCCAACCAGCGACGTCATTCCCGCGAAGGCGGGAACCCAGGCGAGTCTCAACAGAGGCGGTGTCGATATCGAAAACGGATCTTGCGGCGCATGATCGATCCGATCGCCACCACTTCATTTACTGATGCTTGACTGGGTCCCCGCCTTCGCGGGGATGACGGTCTTGGGTGTGATCTAGCCGGG
>JANMNO010000082.1:0-2727 GCA_031374115.1 Hyphomicrobiaceae bacterium
GCAACGGAATCACTGTTCGCCCCAACCGACAACGCCCTTTTGCAACAAAATCGGCCTGGTTTGTCAACGTGACTTCGGCTGCTGGCTCACCTCTGCCAGAGGCTCGCGGAGCGAAGGCCAACGCGATCGGGGGAAGCGCTGCCGAAGCGCGACAAAGTGCCGTGCAATGTCCGTAACTGAGGTATGGGCTGACGGAGCGCGGCACCGGCGCGATCGACGCGCCTGACCCTGGCTGCGTGAAAACATCTAGCGTGCTATGATTCTTCTGCTGATTTGCGGGGGCAATTCATGGCGCGGTTCATTGCAGGCGCGGGGCGAAGCCAGTCGACGCTGCTGCCGGAATGTTTGGATGACTGGGTCGGCGAAGATAATCCAGTTCGTGCGATCGATGTCTTTGTCGATGGGCTCGATCTTGGGGATCTCGGTTTCGAGGGCGTGACGCCGTCTGCGACAGGACGCCCAGCATACCATCCCGCGATCCTGCTCAAACTGTACATCTACGGTTACCTCAACCGTGTGCAGTCGAGCCGGCGCCTGGAACGGGAGGCCGGGCGCAATCTCGAAGTCATCTGGCTGCTCGGACGTCTGGTTCCCGACGACAAGGTGATCGCCGATTTCCGCAAGGACAACGGACCAGCGATCAAGAACGTCTGCGCGCGCTTCGTCGAGCTCTGCCGTCGGATGGGGCTGCTGGCGACAGCGCGCGTCGCGATCGACGGCAGCAAGTTCAAAGCCGTTAACAACCGCGATCGGAACTTCACCAAGGGCAAGGTGGAACGGCGGCGCGCGCAGCTCGAAGAGAGCGTGGCTCGTTATCTCTCGCAACTCGATACGATCGATCATCAGCTGCCGAGCGAGGCGCTCGCGACCAAGACGCTGCACCTCGCGCAGAAGCTGGTGACGTTGAAGGACGAGATGAAAAAACTCGCCGCGCATGAAAAGCGCATGCTGGACGCGCCCGACGAACAGATCTCGCTGACCGATCCCGACAGTCGTTCAATGGCGACGAGCGGCCGTGGCTCCGGCGTGGTCGGCTATAACGTGCAGACGGTCGTCGATACTGAGAACCACCTGATCATCGCGCACGAAGTGACGAATAGCGGCTCGGACCGGTCGCAACTCGCCAACATGGGCCGCCAGGCGAAAGCCGTGCTCGGCGTCGAGAAGCTCGAAGCCGTCGCCGACCGCGGTTATTACAATAGCCCTGAGATACTCGCGTGCGAGCAGGCCGGCATCTCGGTGACCTTGCCCAAACCGATGACGTCGAACGCCAAGTCGCAAGGCAGGCTCGGCAAGCAGGACTTCCTGTATCTGGAAAGCCAGGACGCCTATCGCTGTCCAGCAGGTCAATGGCTGACATATCGCTTCACGCGCGAGGAGGACGGCAAACAAATGCGCCGCTACTGGACGAACGCGTGCGGCGGTTGCGCGTTGAAAACGAAATGCACGACCGGCAACGAGCGGCGCGTATCTCGATGGGAGCACGAGCACGTTCTGGAAGCGGTCCAGGAGCGGCTCGACGGCGATCCTCATGCCATGCGCCGTCGCCGCGAAACAGTCGAACACCCCTTCGGAACCATCAAGGCGCGGATGGGCGCGACGCACTTCCTCATGAAGCGATTGCCGCGCGTCGCTACCGAAATGGCACTGCATGTGCTCGCCTACAATCTGACGCGGGTGATGAACATCATGGGCATCAAGCCGTTGATGGCCGCGATGCGGGCGTGACGGCAACAATCGTCGCGCCGTCCGTCGCGGATTGCCCCTCAAGATCGTTCACGGAGCAATCCAGGAAGCCGCTCGCGGGAAAATTGCCAAAATCGGTGCCTCGGGGATAGTCTGGAGCAAATTCGGCGCGGTGCCGATCGCGAGATTGCGTTTTCACGCGACCAAGACCCGTTGCTGAAGTCCGCGACTTGAGATCGCCGCCGCGAAAGCAGACCCACAATCCGGACGAGATCATCACGCCTTCTCGCCGAGGAAACCTCGGATGAGCCGCAGCAAGGCTAACGGGCTGTAGGGCTTCGTGACGTAGTCGTCGCAGCCGGACCCACGGGCCTTCTCCTCGTCGCCTTTCATGGCGAACGAGCTGACTGCAATAATTGGTGTCGCGGCAAGGCCTGGCAGAGCCTTGATCTGCCGCGTTGCCTCATAGCCGTCGAGGATGGGCATCTGGATGTCCATCAGGACCAGGTCGGGCCGCTGGCTCATCGCCTTGGCCACGCCCTCGCCGCCGTCGACGGCCTCGATGACCTCATAGCCGGAGGCCGTGAGAAAATCGCGCAGAATGGCGCGCAGGTCCTCCTGGTCCTCGACGACGAGAATGCGCTTGCTCATGAGCCACCTGCCTCGGACGGTTTGGCGCGGACGGGCAGCTCCATGCGGAAGGTCGCGCCGTGGCCCAATGTGGACTCGACCCAGATACGGCCGCAGTGCATTTCGACGATATCCTTGGCGATCGCCAGCCCGAGCCCGGTTCCGCCCTTGGTCCTGGTGCTCGAATTGTCGATCTGGTGGAACTTCTCGAAAATTTTGTCCCGCTCCTCCGGCGGGATGCCGGGCCCGGTGTCGCTGACGGCGACGGTGAAGCGGCCGTCCGCAACCGCCGCCCCGATGCACACCTCGCCGGTGTCGGTGAACTTGATGGCGTTGCCGACCAGATTGAGCAGCACCTGCGTCAGCCGCTGTTCGTCGCCGAGGCCGCGCGGCAGGCCCTTGGCGACGTCC
>JANMNO010000103.1:0-3822 GCA_031374115.1 Hyphomicrobiaceae bacterium
ACCCACCAGCGCTGATCGTCGGCATCGGTGCCTCCGCTGGAGGGCTCGCGGCCTTCAAAAACTTTTTGTCAAACGTGCCCGCCGACTCCGGCATGGCGTACGTCCTCGTCCAGCACCTCGCCCCGCATCACAAAAGCCTGCTCGTCGAGCTGCTCGGATCGCAGAGCCCGATTCGCGTAGTGGCCGCCGAGGATGGGCTTGCGGTCAAAGCTAACTGTGTTTTCGTTATCCCGCCGGATGCGACGCTGACCATCAGGGATGCCGTGCTCCGTCTTGAAACTCCAGCGCCGGTGCGCCAGCATCGCCGGCCGATCGATACCTTCCTGACATCGCTGGCCGCGGATTGCGGCGAGCGCGCCGTTGGCATCGTGCTGGCAGGTGTCGGTAGCGACGGCACGATCGGCATCAGGTCGATCAAGGAGCATGGCGGGTTTACGCTGGCTCAGGCCGAGTTCGATCACCACGCCATGAGCGGTATGCCGCGCAGTGCTGCCGCGTCCGGCATGGTCGATGACGTTATGCCGGTCGAGGGCATGCCGGCGCGGCTCATCGCCTATCACAAGCATCTGACCGAGGTCGCGGAGCAGAAGGACGGCAACGGCGACCGCCGGGACATACAGGAGCACTTGGCGGCCATTACATCGGTCCTGCACGCCCGCAGCGAACACGACTTCAGCGGTTACAAGGAAGCAACCCTGATCCGGCGGCTGCAGCGCCGCATGCAAGTGCTGAACATCAATAGCGCTACGGATTATGTCGAACGGCTGCGAACAGACCACAGTGAGGTCGAGGCGCTGTTTCGTGAGTTCCTCATCGGCGTGACCCAGTTCTTCCGCGATCCGGAGGCTTTCGACGCCCTGAAGGTCCTGGCGGTCACGCCAATGCTCGACGCCAAGGTAGACGATGAACCCATTCGCGTGTGGGTGCCGGGCTGCTCGACCGGTGAGGAGGTCTATTCCCTTGCCATCCTGCTGAGAGAGGCCTTGCAAGCCCGCAGCCGCACTAATGTTGTGACCATCTTCGGCACCGACATCGATGCCAGTGCCGTTGCGATCGCCCGTAGCGGTCGCTACCGTAATGCCGCCTCGGGCCTGTCGCCCGACCGCTTCGCGCGGTGGTTTGCCAGAGTCGGCGACGAATATTGCCCGTTGCCCGAGATCCGCGACATGTGCGTGTTTTCGACCCACAGCCTGGTCAAAGACCCGCCCTTTTCGAGACTCGATCTGATCTCCTGCCGCAATGTCATGATCTACTTCGACGAGGAGCTGCAGGATCGTCTGATCCGCACGTTCCATTATGCCCTGTTGCCCGGCGGCAGTTTGTTTCTTGGCACCGCCGAAAGCGTGACCCGCAACGCCAGGCTGTTCACCGCTCTCGACAAGAAGCATCGCATCTTGCAACGCCGCGACGCCGGCGCGAGTCTGCCGGCGCTACAGCCCAGGGGCATTCCAGCCTTGGCAGCGCCGCCGTCTTTGCCGCTGCGACGGCGCTCGGCCGACGACAGGATCGAAAAGGCCGTCGGCCGACTGATGCAACACTACGCACCAGCTTACTTCGTCATCGACGGCAACCATGAGATCACCCGCTTTTCTGGCGCCGAGACCGGCCATTACCTCGAGCCCTCACAAGGCGCGGCGAATCTGAACCTGTTCAGCGTCTTGCGCAAATCGTTGCGATCCGCGGTCAGGGCGGCCGTCAGCCAAGCGCTTGCCGACGGACAGCGGGTGATCAATGAGAACCTGACCATCCGCATCGATGGCCGGGCCCGCGCGCTGACGCTCATCGTCGAGCCGATCGGCGGTGAGAACGACCCCAAGACCGGCGGTAGCTGCGTGGTCGCGTTTCGTGACGCATCCGCGCTGGCCGCGGATAATGAAGGCACCTTGACCCCGGTGGAACGTAACGAGGCCACCGTGCAGGTCCTGGAGCGCGAACTGCACGGCACCAAGGCGCAGCTGCAGGCCGCCAGCGATGAGCTGGAAATGCGCATCGAAGATATGAAGTCGACGACCGAGGAGTTTCAGGCCGTCAACGAAGAGCTTCAATCCTCGAACGAGGAGCTCGAGACGGCGAAGGAGGAGATGCAGTCCGTCAACGAGGAGCTGCAGACGATCAACAGCGAGCTCGGCACCAAGAATGAGCAACTGACGCGCCTCAACAGCGACATGCAGAACCTGCTGGAGAGCACGCAGATTGCCACTGTCTTCCTCGATGAACAGTTGCGCATCAAACACTTCACGCCTGCCATGACTAAACTGTTTCCGGTGCGCGATTCAGATCGCGGTCGCCCGATCACGCAGTTCGTCACCGAGCTGAACTACACCACGGTCCAGGCCGACGTGGAAAAGGTGCAGCGGGATGGCGAAATCGTCGAACACGACGTGACGCTCAAGGATGGCAGCAAGTCGTTCGTCATGCGCATCCGCCCCTATCGCACCACACAGAACACGATCGACGGTGTTGTCATCACCTTCGTCGAAATCACCGAGCGCAAGCACGCGGAAGAGGCCGCGAACTCCAGCAACGCTCGGTTCCAGGCTCTCTTTGATGCCTCCCCGGTTGGTATGTATTTGGTGGATTCGGACCTCCGCATGCGACAGGTTAACCAGATCGCCCGCCCGGTCTTCGGTGATATCACCGACCTGATCGGCGGTGACTTCATCAAACACGTCCACGTCCTATGGCATCAACCGTACGCGGATGAGATCGTCCAACGTTTCCGCCACACGCTTGCCACGGGTGAACCGTTTGTTGCTTCTGATCGCAGCGAAGAACGTCGCGACCGTGGTGTCATCGAGTACTACGAATGGCAGATCAGTCGCATCGGGCTTCCGGAAGGCGGCTACGGTGTCGTTTGCTATTTCCGCGATATCGCCGAGCGCAAGCAGGCCGAGCAGCGCCTTACCTTGATCTCGCACGAGCTGCAGCACCGCAGTAAGAATTTAATCGCCGTCATCCAATCGGTTGCCAACCGAACTCTGGCGGATGGTCAGCCCATCGGCCCAGCCCGCAAGGCACTGGTTGATCGGCTGCACACACTAGGGATGGCGAACGACCTATTGTCACAGAACGAATGGCGAGGCGCGCCTTTGAAGGATATCATCGAGCAGGCGTTAAAACCGTTCGCCAAGCGATATTCGATCGAAGGCCCGCTTGTCTTACTGAAGGCACACGTCACACAAGGCTTCGCGTTTGTCGTCCATGAACTCAGCACCAATGCCCACAAGTACGGCGCGTTCTCTGTTCCCACCGGTATGGTCGCCATTCGGTGGTCGATCGACGGTGACGGTGATGCGGCGAGGCTCGTATTACGCTGGCAGGAGCTGCGGGGACCGCGCGTGACGGTCCCCAAGCGGGCGAGCTTCGGCACCCAGTTGCTCAAAGAAGCCGTCAGCGGCGGCAAAGTGCAGTTGGACTACGCCGCTGAGGGCTTCAGCTATATTATCGATGTCGCTTTTGGCGACGTTGCCGAACCAGCGCAAGCAACGCATTGAGCCCCCGCGCGTTACCGAGCAGTTGGTTAAGGCTGTCGGTCAACTCGTACCGGCAGATGGATCGATCGTGCGCGTTCGGAAAAACAATTCAGGCGGTCTATGAATTGATTGCAAAAAAGCTATCAGCTGCGGCAGCGGCCGATTGGCCAGCAACTAGCGCCGCTCCGAGTTGTCCCGCAAAAGCACGCCGCGCGTCAGTACTTGATGGTGGCGACTTCGCGTAACTCGCCGGCCGTTGCGACGCGGAAGCCGAAGAACTCGAGGTAGGCTGGGATCTGTTCGAACAGCATGTCGATGCCAATCTGGAACGCGCAGCCACGCGCGCTCA
>JANMNO010000110.1:0-62354 GCA_031374115.1 Hyphomicrobiaceae bacterium
CATTTTTTCCATACGATGGGTCGCTTCGGATGCAAGTCGGATTGTTGCCCATAGCGAAGCCCACGCCCGAAATCGAGATGGACCTAGGCGCAGACGCTACCCTTCGCATGCGCGCTTGGGCCCGCACCGACGGATTGAAGAACAAATTTGGCCGCGAGCTTACCGTATTCTGGATCACAGGACACGGCGGCGGTGTTTTCCTGCCGTTCGCCGACCCTACCAACAACCATGAGACCTATGGTGGCGGCCGTTACATTTTGGATTTGATCAAGGGCGCTGATCTCGGCAGCGACGGCACCGGCAAGCTCATCCTAGATTTCAATTTCGCATATAACCCGTCGTGCTGTTATTCGGCGCGCTACGTGTGTCCCCTTGCACCGCCGATGAACCGTTTGTCCGTCCCGGTGCGCGCTGGCGAAATGTCGCCAGGCCGCTGAGCTCGTGGACTCAAGTCTCCACGCGAGAGGCTGCACGCCTGACCGCTGCCTGCTCGAGTGCCACCGCACGGCGGCGCAGGATTTCGTTACGCATGCCCTTCAAATGCATGGCCAAGAACAGAACCGAAAAACCGGTCGCCATCACCAACAGCGGCATCAGGATCGACGAATGGATCGCCGGGCCGGACATCTTCACGACGCTCGCGCGCTGATGCAGCGTGTCGAACCAATCCACGGAGAACCGGATGATAGGCAGCATGACCACGCCGACAAGACCGAGAATTGCCGACAGCTTGCCGGCCAGGGCCTCATCTTCGATCGAGGAGCGCAAGGCCATCAATCCGAGGTAGAGAAAGAACAGGACCAGAACCGACGTTATGCGCGCGTCCCACACCCAATAGGTACCCCATCCAGGCCGTCCCCAAAGCGAACCGGTGATCAATGCGACAAGCGTGAATGCCGCTCCGATTGGTGCAGCAGCCTTCGCCGAGACATCAGCCAACGGATGCCTGAATACAAGCAACCCGAAGCTCGAAAGTGCAATCACGAGGTAAGCCAGCATCCCGAACCACGCTGCCGGCACATGGATGAACATGATCTTTACGGTGTGGCCATGCTGATAGTCAGGCGGCGCGACGAACCAAGCCATGTAGAGGCCGGATGCGATCAAGACCGCGGCGGTCGCCACAACCCAGGGCAGCGCCCGCGCCGACAGCTCCATGAAGCGCGTTGGATTCGCCAGTCTCTGCGTCAGTGTTTGCATGACATCTGATTTACGCTGTTGTCGGTCCCCGCGCAATTCGCGATGGGGCGCCATGCCTGCCATCGGCAACTGGCCAGCCTTTCGTTGCAGCGACCGTTTGCAAATGCAGAAGCAGGCTCGGCGGAGGGAAGAACGTTGATTGTCGTTGCCCGCGGCCAAGAGTAAATGCCACAAAACAAGAGGTTCTGAGTGAGTGGCGGTCCCTACGGGAGTCGAACCCGTCTTCCAAGATTGAAAATCTCGTGTCCTAACCGATAGACGAAGGGACCTGCGGGGCCTCCTATAGAAAGGTTTGGCGGCCCTTGCAAGGCGCAAAGCTGTCGCTTCCGCAGGTTCCGGTTCGCTGGGCGCAACGCGAGCTGCATCTCGACACTCTCAGCACTAATGAACACATCTATGGTTGCTGCTCAGCCCGATCAATCGCACCTGGAATAACCGCAAGTCTCGCAGGACCAGCATCCCTCAATACGAACCAGCGATGGATTGGCGCATCGAGGACAAAACCGCCCGTGCGGCACAAGGTCTGGCCTACCACTTTCTCCATGTGAAACGGCCGCACCACTGGCGTAAGTGTAAGCGCCGCCTCGAGTAGGATCGATACGTCCGCTACCCACCGAAGCGCTTCCCGATGGCCACGTAAACATGCGCGCTTCTCCGACCCTTAGCGCCTCTTCTTGTTCGACCGCCTCGATCATTAGGTTACTGGCGCCAGAGCTTTGATGCGGCTGCCCAAATACGCCGTGTCCGCCTCGCGCCCGCGCGTGCGACCCTTTCGCGGGTTCGTCAGCAGGGACCTGATCCGTCACATGATCCGCGCCGCTTTTTCCTGTCGGCTCGGCCCGCCGGAGAAAGCCGATCCGCACCATATGCATTTCGATGACCTCACCGATCGCAGCAAGCAGGCTCGGCACATATCGGCCGTTCATCCACCGACCGCCCTGGGGGTCGAAAATCGCCTTCAGCTCATCCACCACGAACGCAAGATCCCCACCGCGCCGGAAAATGGCGCTGATCATGCGCGTCAGCGCAACCGTCCACGCGTAATGCTCGAGGTTCTTCGTGTTGATGAAAATCTCGAAGGGGCAGAGCCGGCCGCCGCGATCGATATCGTTGATCGTGATGTAAAGCGCATTGTCTTGGCCGGGCCAACTCAACTTGTAGGTAAATCCAGCCAGCACCAGATCACGTTCCAAGGGTTTCGCCATGTAGACGACCGCTGCAGGAGGCTCGGCTGCGCCTGCGCCATGAGGAACAGCGGCTGCCACGCCGGGCGCAATCGCGGGAGCCGGATCGCGGGAACTTGCAGATAACACACTGCCAGTCACAGCGTTGGGCCGAAACGTGGTGCAGCCCTTCAACCCGGCATCGTAAGCCTCGAGATAAATATCTTTAAACGCCTCAAATGCGATATCAGCCGGACAGTTGATGGTCTTCGAAATCGAGCTGTCGACGGAGCGTTGAACGCCAGCCTGCATGGCCAGGTGCTGCGCTGGCGAAAGACCCGCCGCTGTAACGAACGGATGGCGGTCGCTTGCCGGCGCCAAGCGCTTCTGCAAGGCGTACGCATAATCCTCGACGTACTCTTCGCGCGTACGTCCGTCCGGTTCGAGAACGCGACGCCTGTAGGCGAAGTCGAACACCGGTTCGATCCCACTCGATATGTTGCCGGCTAGGAGTGAAATCGTGCCGGTAGGTGCGATCGACGTCAGGCAACCATTGCGCACACCCGCTCTGGCGACCAATGCGCGTGTAGCCGGTTCGAGTGCTACGACATTGGCGCGCGCATTAAACTTATCTGCATCGTAGAGCGGGAACGCGCCCTTTTCCGCTGCAAGTTCTGCACTGGCGATGTAGGCGGCGTTTTGGATTACCGCCATCCATTTCGCAGCAGCATTAACGCCGCCGGGCTCCCCATAGTGGAAACCGCACATGATCAGCGCATCGGCAAGCCCGGTTACGCCAAGGCCGATCCGGCGCTTGGCGCGGGCTTCCTGGGATTGCGCCTCGAGCGGATAACGAGAGACATCAATGATGTTATCGAGAAAACGCACAGCCAGCCGCACCCGCTCTTCGATCCGCGCGATATCGAGATCGGCGTCAACGGCGAACGGACGCTCGACGAACCGCGCAAGATTGATCGAACCAAGCAAGCAGGCGCCATAAGGCGGCAATGGCTGCTCGCCACACGGGTTGGTCGCGCGGATATCTTCGCAATAGGAGAGATTGTTCGTCGCATTGATGCGATCGATGAAAATTACCCCAGGCTCGGCGTAATCGAACGTCGCGCGCATGATCTGATCCCAGAGCGATGCGGCATCGACCGTGGCGTAGATGCGCCCCTCGAACACCAGGTCCCATCTGCCTCTAGTTCGGACTGCGTCGACGAATGCGTCCGTCACCAGTACCGAAAGATTGAAATTGCGCAGTCGCCTAGCATCGGCCTTGGCGGCGATGAACGTCTCGATGTCGGGATGGTCACAGCGCAGGGTCGCCATCATCGCGCCGCGCCGCGCCCCTGCGGACATGATGGTGCGGCACATCGCATCCCATACATCCATGAAGCTGACAGGTCCCGACGCGTCCGACCCGATGCTCCGCACGATTGCCCCTTTCGGGCGGAGCGTGGAAAAATCGTGACCGATCCCACCACCGGCCTGCATGGTCAGCGCAGCTTCACGAACTTGGTCGAATATCGAACTCAAATCATCGTCGATACGACCCATCACAAAGCAGTTGAATAGGGACACGGCCCGGCCGGTGCCAGCGCCGGCGATGATCCGGCCAGCGGGTAGAAAACCGAAATCTGCCAAGCCCTCGGCGAATTTGCCGGCCCAATTTGCCTGCGCTGCAGAACCACCATGCTCGGCCGCCGCCGCCGCCTTCGCGAGCCGCACCCATGTGTCGTCCATGGTTAGGTCAATAGGCGTGCCTTCCACCGCCTTGAACTGATACTTCTGCTCCCAGATACGCTTGGAAATAGGTGCGATATCAAATGGATGAGGATATTGGCTCATTTACTATGCTCGCTAAAACTGAGTGCTACCTATATAACTCCTCGCATTGCAGACGTCAACATTTGTTCTTATATTGTTCTACATTTGTTTAATTATAGAACGCTGCCATCTCGCGCTCCGGCTTCAGCGATCAAACGGCTCGAGGCTTGTTCGATGCACCGTTGGAGTTCTCGCTTGAACGCGGTGCGCGACAATCCCGCCGGCAACGGCTCCAAGATTTCAACGACAATCGTGCCGGGATATCTGATCAACCGGCGGCGGGGCCAATACAGGCCGGAGTTGAGGGCGACCGGAACACATGGCAACTCCAGTCCTTCATAGAGTGCGACGACGCCGGGCTTGTAATCGGGGGCCGATCCGGGAACGCTCCGGGTTCCCTCCGGGAAGATCAGAATTTCGCGACCTTGCGCTGCCCGCTCGCGCGCATCGCGGATCATCGCTTTCAGAGCCGCAGCTGCACGTCCCCGCTGGATGAGAATGTGACCAAACTTCACGGAAAACCAGCCATAAAATGGGATCCACCGAAGCTCGGCCTTCATGACCAGAGCCGGATCGCGAAAAATCGGCAGCAGGGCAAAAGTATCCCAAGCCGATTGATGTTTTGCTGCGACGAGAAATGCGCCTGATGGAAGATTTTCGCGCCCACGAACTTCGATCTTGGTACCTACGATCACCCTCAATAGCCATAGACTCACGCGCGCGTGAGACCTGGCGCCAGCCATTGCCCAGCGGCGAGGGGCAAGAAGCAATGGACTTCCAAGAACGACGTAGGCCGCAGTGCTCGCATAGAACGCGAGTGCGAACAAAATTGACCTCAGGTGCTGCCCAATCGATGGCGCCGCTGTTCCCTGTTGCAACAAGGGAGCAATCACGATCGGTTCGTCAAAATGCTGGTTATCCGATCCGCCTCGCTCGGTTCCCGCATCCCGTGAATCCGCGCTAAAACCAAGCGGGTTGCGACAGGCAGGAAGCGCAAATACTCCGCGATCAGTGCTCGCGTTGCCCCGAAATGAAGCCACCACGGCGTCGCCTGCAGATGACGCGGCACAACCGGGTGCGCCACGAGCTTGACGCCGGGCAGCGCGATGCCAATCTCTGCCAACGAACGCGGCATGTGATAGCTCGCCGTGACGATGGTCAAGCTGGAGAACTGCCGTTGACTAGCCCAAATTCGAGCTTCATCGGCGTTGCCCTGGGTATCTAGTGCTTCGTACCCGATATCGACGCAGCAATTAAACTTCTGCGAACTGAGATTTGTCAGCCGTAGCAGATCTTCCCTGGTGGTCCGCCGGTTGACGCCGGAGATCAGCAATCGAGCGCCTTTCCCAGCATCCAGTAACCGCGCTGCTTCACGGATACGCGCCTCCCCTCCTGTCAGTGCAACAATGCCATCGGAGCGCGGGACCGACCCCAGCAAGCCGGAACTTGAACGCGTAGCGACCGCCGCGAACACCACGAACCCGCTCAGCAGAAGACCCAAGCTTACTCCTGCCACCCCGATCAGTACGGCCTTGGTCTGCCTGGATGTCATCACTCTGCCGTTGGGGCTCCCTGGCCTCGACGCAGCATATTACTACAACACGTAAAAAAAGTTTGCGAGATTTCGCTGAGCAGGCAACAGTAACGATTTAAACCACATCGTTGCTGAACCGCAGGTGAGCGTCAATTGCGGCTGTGAAGAATACGGTAAACGCTGAACCGGGACGTGAACATGCACAAGCCAGCTACAACGCCGACAAGAAGAGCGAGGACGCCGTAGCCCATCAGATCCAGCGTGCCGGTGCCAACCAACCTGCGTACTTCGGCCAAACTCATGCTCCCGCCCCCCAAGAGCTCCATGATGGTAGGCATTATCGCAAATACCACCATCGCGGATATGGCACCCAGTAGACCCGCTCGAATACCAACGCGCATGAAATTGCGTTCGAACTCGCGCGCGATAAAACGATCTGTCGCTCCAACGAAATGCAGAACTTCTACTATTTCGCGGTTCGATGCCATGGCCGCGCGGGTGGCTGAAACGATGATTGCAGTCGTTGCTGCCGCCACCAGAAACAAAATCGCGATACCGGCAAGCGCAAATGACCGCGTAACCGTGCGTATCTGCTGCTGCCACTGGCGGTGGTCGTCGAGCGTCGCGCCCTTGAACTGCTTTGCGAGCGACGCACGCAACGCATCAAAATCGGGTGGTGTCAGCCGATCGAGCTCCAGGGCGATCAGACGCGGCAGAGGCAATGCCTTCAAGGCGTCGGAAGTACCAAGCCATGGCTCCAGCAGTCCGTTGCTTTCCTCGATCGCCAGTGATCTGACGTTGCGAATGCCCGGTTGCTTGCCCAAGAACGCCGTCACCTCACGCAAGGTCTTTTCGGTATCGGCCTTATCACGCGGTTCTACCTGCACAGTGACCTCGCTGGCGATGTCGCGCAGCCAAGCCGAAGCAGACTGATTCATCATATAGACCGCCCCGGCCGTCAGGCAGGCGAGGAAGCACATGATGGAAATAACCAATGTAAGCGATCTGCCTGTAACCGAACTCGACGGCACGATCGGCGCATTCGCGGGCGCTTTCTCCGGCTTCTGTGCACGCGCTGGCGCCTCGATCTCGTGTGCCAGTGGCGCTCGCGCATGCGGTACTGCCGGCTTGTTTGGCGGCGCAGAGCGCTGTGCGTGCAAAGTATCGCGCGCGTCGGATCTGGGGCGCGGCTGATGGCTCAACTGGTCCGGGTGACGACGCGCGGTATAGGGGTCGGTCGCGGGCACATCGAAGCGAGTATCGACGTTTCCGGTATGGCGCTGCGGACCGAGGCCGCGTGGGTCACCCCGAGGATCGCGGGGGTCTGGTGGAGCGGGTTCGGAGCGCTGCGTTGGATCGTCGTATGATTCATAGAACGCATCGTAGGCGTCGCTTTGGCCTGGAACGCTGCCCTTGGGAAACAGCACGGGCCTGTCATATGATCTTGACATGGCCCTCGTGCAGCTCCAGCCGCGGCGCTTTGAACTGCCGCATGAGTTGATGATCGTGCGTCGCGATTATGACCGATGTGCCGAGCCGATTGAGCTCGATGAACAACCGCAACAATCGCCTCGCCATTTGCGGATCGACGTTGCCGGTGGGCTCGTCGGCAAGCAATAACTCAGGCTTGCCGATAACGGCACGCGCGATGGCAGCTCGCTGCTTCTCACCACCCGACAAGACCGAAGGATAGCCATGCATGCGGTCCCCCAATCCCACCCATTGCAGTAAATCGGTCACATCCTCCTTGTAGTCTGAAATCTGCTTTCCCGATACCCGCAGCGGCAACGCCACATTCTCCCACGTGGTCAAATGATCTAGCAGCCGGTATTCCTGGAACACGAATCCGATACGCCGCCGGAATTGGGCCCGCTTTTTCGGATCCACGCGGCTGACATCTTGGCCAAACAACTGAAGTTGGCCCGCGGTCGGATGGATGGACATGAACAATAGGCGCAACAGCGACGTTTTCCCGGCACCGGATGGGCCGGTCAAGAAATGAAAGGAGCCCGGCCGCAGGTGAAAATCCACCTCGCGCAGGATGTCAGCCCCGCGTCCATATCTCAAACCGATTTTCTGCAGCCGGATCACAAGCGAATCGACCTTTCACAGCCCTGTTGCCGGTCAGCTTATGTGCTAACCGGAGCTTGTGATCAATCGGTGAGGAATGTGGCACCGTCGTGTGCGGCTTGTGGCGGCGCGTGGGGCAATAGTTGAAAGTTCAATTCGCCTTCGTAACAGGTGCTGCTGGCGCGGGGTTAACGGTGCCAGACGGCATCGATTGACCAGTGGCATTCGGCGTAAAGAACACATCCGCCCGCATGCCGGGCATCAACGAGACGGGCCCGTCGACGTCGATCAGCACTTCGAGGGCGTCAAGATCGGTCGGCCGCCGCGGCCCGCGACTGGCGAGCCGAGGCGGAGCAAGCGATTGGCCAAGCGTCGTCACGGTGCCGGCGAAGTCACGACCCGGGAAGGCGTCGGAGCGGATCACGACCTTCTGTCCGGCCCGCACCTTACTCACGTCGCGCTCCTCAACCTCGGCGCGTACACGCAGACCTGAGAGATCGCCCAGCACCACAAGCGCTTGATCCGGCCCCGGAGCGACCGTCTCGCCAACCTTGGTCAGCACCTGCAGAACGGTGCCATCGCTCGAAGCGCGGATACGCGCACGCTCGACGGCTGACTCGGCAAGCGTCAGTTCGGCGCGCGCTGTGGTCAGTGCGGACTCGAGCCGCGTCGGTAGCGGCATACCAGCCGTCGCTTGCATCCGTCGCAACGCCTGACGCTCGGCTTCCACTTTCTCCTTGGCCGCCACAACAGAAGAGCGCGCCCTCGCAACCTCGTCCTCCGTCGTCGTATTGCCGCGGCGTCCGCCCGTTGCCCGATCGAGATCACGGCGGGCCTGGAAGAGCGCTCGCTCGGCATTCGCCACGCTATCTTCAGCGGTGCGACGATCTTGCGCCAACCGCCCGACGGTTTCCGCGTCGCGCTCGCGTTTGCGGACAGCAGCTTCTGCTTCGACGCCGGCAAGTTTTGCCTGTGCATCGTCATCGTCGATGCGCGCGAGCAAGTCGCCGGAAAGGACCCGATCATTCATCTGAACGGCTATTTCGACGACACGGCCCGGAGTTTGTGTGCCGATCCGATACTCGCCGTTTTTGGGTTCGACCCGCCCAGGCGCTGATGCTGCCCAATTGCCCACCCGGGGCTGAACTGCAGGTTGAGCCGCCGCGAGCGCCGATTGCGCAGTCGCGCCCTGGCCATCGGCGCCACGCTTGGTCGACGCATATTGCACGAACAATCCTACCGAACCTGCGAGCAAAAGCGCGCTCAGCGCGGCGGCGGGCGTCGAGGTGAATTTAGACATTGGCCTTCCGCTTTCTCTTCAGACTGATCTGGGCGACGTTCTCGCGCGCCTCGGTGTGACGTTTCTCGCCGACGATTCGGCCATCTTCGATACTGATGATGCGGTCGGCGTAGGGTATCGTTCGGCTATCGTGCGTAACGGCCAGGACGGCGCGCGTCTTATCCTTTGCAATCTCCTGCAAAAGCGCCATCACCGACTGGCCGTTCTCGCTATCGAGAGCGGCTGTCGGCTCGTCCGCTAGAATGACCGATGGCGTGCCCGCCAGCGCGCGGGCAACCGCCACGCGCTGCTGCTCACCGCCACTCATGTTGCGAGGGTAGCTTTTCAGGCGATGGGCCAATCCGACATCGCGCAGTGCCTGTTCCGCGCGCACAAGCGTCTCGACCGATCTCATGCCGCGCACGTCGAGCGCAAGGCGAACATTTTCCATGGCGTTGAGGGTCGGGAACAGGTTGTAGGACTGAAAGATAAAGCCGATGTGACGGCGGCGGACGGCTGCCAACTGCTCCGGTCCGAGCCCTTGGATCACCTCTCCCCCAACGACAACCTCGCCCTCGGTTGGCGCAAGAATGCATCCCAAAATTGACAGCAGAGTCGTCTTGCCACTGCCCGAAGGGCCCATCAGAAGTGTCAGCTCGCCAGCGCGGAGACTCAGGCTGACACCTTTCAGCGCACGCACTTTTCCAGCACCAATTCCCAGGTCTTTCACGATATTGGTCGCTTGCATAACGATTGGCGCACTCATCGGCTGAACACCATGGCTGGATCGATCTTCGTCACTTTGACGATAGCGGAAACGGCAGAAATGGCGCACATGCCAAGTGTGATTGCAAACAGGAAGACCGCGAGCGCTGGCGTCATCAGGATCGGCAACGCCGTTTGCCCACTAAAGGCGACCACGACCATGGAAATAGCCATTCCCAGCACGTAGCCTAGAACAGCACTCAATGCGGCCTGCGCCAAGATCACTTTTATAATATAACCCGATGTTGACCCAAGTGCCCGCAGTGTTGCAAATTCAGTCAAATGATCTTTCGTGCTCGAATAAAGCGTCTGCGCAACAATCACGACACCGACGATCAGCCCTAGAATGGCACCTCCGATCAAGGCGACGCCGGCGCCAGTCGAGAACAGCCATTGATCCAAACTGCGATCGCGGAACTCCGCCTTCGACAAAACCTCGGTGCCATTGAGCCTAGATTTCAAATCAGCGCGAACCGTCTCGAGATCCGCACCAGGTTGCAATTGCACCAAGAAAAACGAACTATTCTCGCCAGGAATACCTAACAGCGTGCGCGCTCTATTCGCCGTGGTGAAAATGTAAGGTGCCATCGTAAACGAGCGAATGCCCTCGGTGAGCCCACGCACACGGACGCGTCCTTGCTCGATTTGCGCGGTATCTCCGACACCGTTAATACCAAGGTCCTGAAGGTAGCTCTTGTCGACCAGCACGGCATCGGGCGCTCCAATCGAGGTGGCATCGCCTTCAATGATGCTCCATGGGGCTAGTCCGCCATCTTCAGGATTGGTGCCCACGAGTACGGAATTTGTGCTGCCACCGCCCGGTTTGCGCCACTCTGCGAAGGTGACGACAAGTGGAACCACCGCTTGCACACCAGGCGTCGCCAACGCCGCATGCCGCTCCTTCGGTGTTAAGATTATGCCACCTTCTTCAAAGCTCTTGGCGCCAAACGTGGTAATCCAAAGCTCGCCGCGCGCGTTGTCGATCATGTCGACGATCATGCGCTTCGCACCGAGATACAGACCAAGCTGCACGGCCACCAGAACGATTGAAAACAAGATGCCTACAAGCGTCACGACGAGGCGGATCCGGTCGTGAAACAAATTACGCATCGCCAGTGTTAAGATCATTACGATTACCGGTTACGCCCAAACCAAACTACCGTGCCGTCAATTTGCGTCCCACGTGGGCAAGCGCACGGTTAAACATAATGTAGGAAGTTAGTAAGCACCCCGAGTCGAGTTTAGAACACGTGGCGCCTACTCTTAATATAAGGCAAAGGCGTCAAAGTTGCCAGAACGCCTACCCGTTGGAGTTAAGAAGCCGCAGTGATCTTCGGGAAAAATCGACCATTTTATCGCCGTGATCATGCGAAAGCTTCAGCCCCTGATTAATCGTGAAGGAAAAAGGTGTTCCCATGGCGATCGAAGTCAAGCGTTGCACAGTCGCCGGCGGTAAACTGTTGGTGGTACTCGCCTCGGCTCTGTGTCTCATAACTGCGGCTCAGGCACAAACACGGGTTCCCAACACGCCGCCTGCTCCTACCCCGCCGGTCGCTATTCAGCCACCCGTTCAGCCTCCAATTGCCGTGCCACCCTTGGCCGGCGTGTGGCTCGACGACAAGGGCGATGGCGCCATCGAAATAATTCCGTGTGCCGATCGCCTATGCGGCCGCATCGTCTGGTTAAAGTCACCCAACGACAAAACCGGCCGACCTCTTACCGATGGCTACAATCCCGAAACCACAAAACGCAAACGTCCGGTTTGCGGCCTGCCGGTGATAGGCGACCTCAAACGGCAGCCTAGCGGAGCTTGGGATGCGGGTTGGATTTACGATCCGAAAGAAGGCAAGTCTTACGATGTTGAACTGAAGTTGCGCTCCTCGGACCAACTGCAAGTGACTGGCTATCTTGGCACGAAATTCTTCAGCGAGACGTTTGTCTGGACGCGCGCGCCGGCGACGTTGCCGAAGTGCGTGTCCACCAGTGCATCCAGCACGTACTAGGCATCTCGCAGTCCCGTGACGTCGCAGGTACTCCCCGATCGCGGATTTACATCGACCGCGCGATCGGGAAGTTTTCTGGATCGATCACGCGGCAGCTGTTCGCCGGTCTTGCCCGGCCGCCGGTTTGATCGACGTAGATACACCATCTGACTTCGCAAGGCTTGCTGCGACGCGCGCAACGAACCCGACAGTTCGCTCGGCCACCACATCGCGCTGTTTGTCGATCGTGATGATGTGATAAGAGTCTTCCAAAATCGTGACGTCCACCGGCCCGGCCAGTTTACGTTGAAGATAGAACGCATTGCCCAAATCGGCGCGGTCGTCCTCACGCGGATGTAGGATCAACGTCGGCTGCTTGATCGACGGCAACTGCTTCTTGACGATATCGACCAGCCATCGGAACTCCAGCATCGGGCCGCCAGGCGTGCTGTAAACGCCAGCCTGCGACGCATCTCCGGAGTGCAACGCCTCGACGACCATCTCACGCATGCGTTTGTCCTTGATGCCAAACGGTTCGCGTTCGGTAAACTGGATCAGGTTGGCAAACCACTTGTGCAGCACGATCCGGAATAGCCTGGCATACCAAGGCACACTCCAGCCGTTGAGCCACACCGTCGGCGCCATGCAAGCGACACCGTGGACATCATCAGGACGGTTGGCCGCAAGATGAAGCGAGAGCACGGCACCTGCCGACAAACCCCCGACAATCACGGTGTCGCAGGTCTTGCGCATCTCGTCGAGCTCGCGATCTATGGTCGCGTACCAGTCTTGCCAATGAGAATACTTGAGCTCCGCTTCAGTCGCGCAATGACCTGCAAGTTGCGGAACGCTCACGGTATAGCCAGCACGCGATAAGGCGAGTGCCACGTAACGCATCTCGATCGGGGTTCCGCCAAGTCCGTGCACAAGCAGTACGCCTGTGCGCCCGCCATCGAACTTGTAACTACGATTAGGTGTCGACATATTTCGATTATTCTTTCCTGTACTTCGGCACCCCTCTGAGAGGATGAGCCGCTCACAATCAAAGCAACTTCTCGCTATCTGGCCTTGTTCCGCCGAAGCGATGGTTCTGGGTCGCCCGCGCGCCGCAGCGCACATGCTCTCCGGACGTTGTTACCAATGCTGTCTGATGCCCCGCATGCTCCATGAAATTTGAGACGCTTGGCGTCGCGTTCCGATTCAAGCCGCTGCAATTCCAAACTCGATCAAGCGGCCATCAGCCGTGCCGATGCCACCTGCGAGCCAACCTTTCATGAGACGGGTTGCATCGCGGAAATCCTTGATGACATGGTGCGTCAACCCGTTCGCCGCACAGTGTTTTGCCAAAGCACCTTTGGCGAATACGAGATCGACCCGGTTCGATATGCAGAAATCCGATTGGCCATCCCCGATCATGATCTGCGTCGCGGCGGGAAAGCGGTTCGTGAACTGGCACTTGCAATTGCCGGCGGTCATCGCGCAGTCGGTACGCGCGTGAGGGAAACTCAAATTCCACTTATCGCCACCAAGCCATTCAAGCTTGTTTGCAAAATAGGGAAGATCGAGACCGGCCTTGCGCAGAAGTATCTCGATACTCCGATCGGGACCGTCCGATACGATGGTCATCGGGATCGCGTTGCGTTCGCAAAGCTGGGCGAAAGCGGCAAAGTGCCGATCGATTGTCATACTGCCGACCAGCGCATCATATTCGGCCGGGGTTGCGCGAATTAATCCGATCTGACGCGCCATGCACTCGCGGGACGTCATGCGGCCGGCTTTGAACTCTGCTTCAAGATCGAGCCAGGAGCGATCGGCAAACCTGGCCAACAACGTGTCCGTGGGGTCTCCGGGCGCCAGCGTTCCATCGAAATCAATGAAAACCTTGGTATTCATACGCACACTCGACACTTCGGTAGAACCCTTTGATGGAACAATTTTATTTTGATTGCCCGATAGACCAAGTCTCACAATACTTCCCCTTACCCACACGCCAATGCCAAGCCAACATCTTCGTTAACGACCCAGCGAAAACTGCGTCGAAACGTCACAAGAATGCTACGCAAATGACGGTAATCGATCTAATCGGGCCAGACGGCTCCGCTCGATGCCTTAGACGTGGTTACCCGTTCGCCCGACGACAAGGGCGCAAGGTTGCCAGCAATAAGGCAACAAAGTGGCATGCACTCAGCGCAGAGGCAGGTTGCTAAAATGCTAAAGGATCCCGGCACTTCCGCGGGAATCCTTTGCAATCGTATGAAGTTGAATGAAAAAATGGTGCGCTGCAATATGGTCGCAGGCGCTAGATGGCCGGTTTGGTCGCGTCAAACGCCGGCACAGCTGCGGCGAACTGATCCAACCACTTGACCAATTCGTGATGATTGCGCCGCCACTTTCCTTCATGACGAAGGTCGAGATACCCCAACGCCGCGGCAATTGTTATGTGCCCATAATCAGGCATCGCCCCCCAAAGCGGCGGGTTGGCTTCAAGATGATCGAGCGCCTCGTCGATTTTGACCTGCTGGCGATCCATCCAGCTGGTCACCCACTTGTCTTCCGGGCGAAAACGCTTCTCGTAAACCAGCAGTAGCGATGCATCCATCATCCCGTCACCCAGCGCGCCGAGTGTGAGGGTATTGAAGCGCTCGGCGCCGGATGCGGGAAACAATTTCGGCGATGGCGCAAGGCTGTCGAGATACTCGCAAATCACGTGACTGTCGTAGATCTGCGTCCCGTTATCGAGCACCAGCACAGGAATTTTTGCCAGCGGATTTTCGCTGCTGATGTGCGTGTTGTTCAAAATACTAGTGTCGGCTTTCTCGGTCGTGATCTGATCGATCACACCTTTCATCCGCGCCGTCATCATCACCTTGCGGACGTACGGCGAAAGCGGGGAGTACAACAATTTCATCATCGCTGTTCCAATGGCTTCAGCAGGAAGTCCTTACCGTGGCGACTGCGGCCGGACGAAGCAAGTGCGTAGATCGCAATCGAGACCACCATCACAACATACCAAGCGCGGTTTTGCGCTTAGGCGGCGGAAACGCCTTGTCGAGTGCTGCAAGTTCAGCAGCATCGAGCACCAAATCCTGAGCCGACGCATTGGCCTCGACGTGCGCAAGCGTCGCTGCTTTCGGAATCGCGATCATACCCGGCTGGCGCAAGACCCAGGCGAGTGCGACGGCTGCTGCCGAAACGCCGCGCGCTTTAGCGATTTTCACGACCACCGTATCATCAAGCACATCGCCCTGGCCCAACGGCGAGTAAGCCATCACCGCGATGCCGCTGCCCTGGCAGGCCTGCAAGAGATCGAACTCGATGCCGCGACTGCCCAAATGGTAGAGCACTTGATCGGCAACACAGGCACCAGCCTTCGCAATCTTCGCCAGCTCCTCCATGTCGTCGGTGTCGAAGTTGCTGACGCCCAAGGACTTAATCTTGCCCTGCGAAACGAGGCGCTCGAACGCCTCCACTGTTTCGCTCAGTGGGTAGGAACCGCGCCAGTGCAGTAGATAGAGCTCAAGCCGATCTGTCTTCAAGCGTTTCAGGCTGCGCTCGCAAGCGGCGGCGACACCAGCTTTGGAAGCGTTATGCGGATAAACTTTGCTGACCAAATAGACCGTATCGCGACAACCAGCGATCGCCTCGCCGACAACTTCTTCGGCCCCACCCTCGGCATACATCTCGGCGGTATCGATCAGTGATAAACCGAGATCCAGACCGCGCCTCAGCGCCTTGACTTCCGATGCGCGGTGACGGCTGTCCTCGCCCATCTTCCAAGTGCCAAGACCCAAGGCGGGAACGCTCGTACCGTTGCTCAATTGCACGTGACGCATGGGACCACCCTCGTTTGCAGGTTGCCAAAGTTCGGTATAGGCAGCTGGTGGCTGGTACTCTAATTGCAACATCTTCAGTCGCAAAAATTACTTTGCCCAAGCGGCTGCGTTCACGACTTCGACGATACAAGCTGCACCAGTATGATCGAGGCGAGGATCAAACTCGCGCCGGCAATACTGACCAGAGTTAGTTGTTCGCCAAGCAGAAGCGCACCCGCGATCGCGGCGAACACCGTCTCCAGACTGACGATGATCGCCGCCTCGGTCGCCGGCGCGTACTTCATCGCAACCGCCAGCAAAGTGAAGGTGAGCGCGCTCGACAATAATCCGACGTAGGCGATCGCGGGGGCTGCAGCGATCAAACCTGCAAGCGTGGTGCTCTCGGTCACGAACGAAGCGATCAGTCCCAGGCCTCCGACCACTGCAAACTGCACCGCGGTGAATGCAACTGGCCGGTCGAACTGTGTCGAGGCACTGACGACAGTCAGATGCAGCGCCCAAAAGAGCGCACAGATAGCAACGTAGCCATCGCCGATGCCTAATCCGCCGATAGCGCCACCACCCAACAACCATGTTCCAACGAAGGTCATTGCTGCTGCCATCCAAATTAAAGGCTTTGGGCGCCGTCGCTTCCACGCCCAGACGACGAAGGGCGTCAAGATCACATAAAGGCCCGTCAGAAAGCCCGTATTGCTGACGGTCGTGGACATCAGTCCCACTTGCTGGAAGATTGCGCCGATAAAAAACATCAGACCACCAGCGCCGGCGATACGGAGCAGATCTGCCGTTAGTGGCACGCCGCCAGACCGGCGGCCTTCGACGAGTGCGAGCGGCCACAATGCGAGTGCCGCAAGTAGGCCGCGGGCTGCGATGAACGAAGTCGGTCCGACGTGGTCCATCGCGGTTTTCTGAAAAACGAACGCCAAGCCCCAGATGGCTGCTGCCAATAACAACAGCAGATCGGCATGTATGCGGCGCATGGTGGAAGGGTTCGCAATCCGGCAGGGGTGTCAGATCGGTGGCCTATCGCGTCCGGACCCGGACTGCAATGCCGGAAAATTGCACCGTCACGCCGCCTGCGGCGCTCGCTCCACCAGCCGGACGATATCAGCCATGATGTCGTTGATCTGAAAATCCTTCGGTGTGTAGACGCCTGCAACTCCCATGGATTTCAGCGCGCGCGCATCTTCGGGCGGGATGATGCCACCGACCACGACGGGAATATCGGACAGCCCCTCGGCACGCATACGGTCCATCACGTCGCGCACCAGCGCCAAGTGCGAACCCGACAAAATCGATAAGCCGACCACGTGGACGCTTTCGTCCAACGCTGCACGCACGATTTGCGACGGCGTCAAGCGAATGCCCTCGTACACCACCTCCATCCCGCAGTCGCGCGCGCGCACGGCAATCTGCTCGGCGCCGTTCGAGTGGCCATCAAGGCCGGGCTTGCCGACCAGGATCTTGATGCGCCGGCCAAGCGCGGCAGATGCTGCCTCGACGCTTCTGCGGACGGAACTCAAGCCTTCGTCCGAGACGGTTGCGGCCCGGCCGATTCCCGTCGGCGCGCGGAACTCGCCGAAGACGCGGCGCAACGTCGTGCCCCACTCGCCGGTGGTGACACCAACCTTGGCAGCGGCGATCGAAGGCTCCATTATGTTCGAGCCGTCACGAGCGGCCCGCTCCAACTCGGCGAGCGCGTGCGCAACGGCACTCCCGTCACGGCCGGATCGCCATGCTTTCAATCGCTCCACTTGCTCAGCTTCGAGCGCGCGATCAACAACTTCGATGACGCCGTCCCCTGCCGATAGCGGCGATACTTCGGTTTCCGTGTACCGGTTCACGCCGACGACAACTTGCAGGCCGGTCTCGATACCGCGCAAACGAGCAGCGTTACTCTCGACGAGGCGGCGCTTCATGTATTCGATCGACGCGACGGCCCCGCCCATGCTCTCGATCACGGCGAGCTCGGTGCGCGCTTCCGCCTTCAGGCTCTCGACCTTGCGCTCGATCTCGACCGAGCCGTCGAAGATGTCGCCGTACTCGAGTAGGTCGGTTTCCAAGGCCAGGATTTGTTGCATCCGTAAGGACCATTGCTGGTCCCACGGCCGCGGCAATCCTAGCGCCTCGTTCCAGGCCGGTAACTGCACGGCGCGGGCTCGGGCGCGCTTCGATAGCGTCACCGCCAGCATCTCGATCAGAATACGATAGACATTGTTTTCCGGCTGCTGCTCGGTGAGGCCGAGCGAGTTTACCTGCACGCCATAGCGGAACATGCGGTGCTTTGGATCGGTAATGCCGTAACGGGTAGCGCAGATCTCGTCCCACAGGTCGACGAAGGCGCGCATCTTACAGATTTCAGTCACAAACTTCAGGCCGGCATTGACGAAAAACGACACCCGCCCGACCACCGCGCCGAAGGCCTCCGGCTTGACCTCACCCGAAGCTTTGACCTCATCGAGGACGGCAATGGCGGTCGCTAGTGCAAAGGCAAGTTCCTGGACCGGTGTGGCGCCGGCTTCCTGCAAATGATACGAGCACACGTTCGTCGGGTTCCAGCGCGGAACCCTTGCACAGGAAAATACGACCGTATCCTTGATCAGGCGCAGCGACGGCTCCGGCGGGAAAACGTACGTGCCGCGTGAGAGATATTCCTTGATGATGTCGTTCTGGATGGTGCCGGTCAGCTTGCCTCGCGGCACGCCCTGCTCGTCGGCTACGGCGACGTAAAGCGCAAACAGCCAGGCGGCCGTCGCGTTGATCGTCATCGACGTATTCATCTGATCGAGTGGAATGTTGGCGAGCAGCTCCCGCATATCGCCGATGTGGCCGACCGGCACGCCAACCTTGCCGACTTCACCGCGCGCTAGCTCGTGATCGCTGTCGTAACCCGTCTGCGTCGGCAGATCGAAGGCGATCGAGAGGCCGGTTTGCCCTTTGGCCAAATTGCGCAGGTAGAGTTGGTTTGATTTCGCAGCCGTCGAATGACCGGCATACGTGCGAAATAGCCAGGGCTGATCACGCGTTGGCACGGCGGCTATCGGAGGCACAACGGTATTCGAAGAAGAGCGCATCTGTCACCTTTGTTCGCAACTGCGATATGGTGACAATAGAGGATAGACGGCCTCCGGGTATACGCTCTTTTTTGCTGCAACTGAGCGTTGCCGATCGCCAGACACTTTACTGATAGCGGCGTTGCAAGGATGCAGGGCGCGTTCTCGTCGCATCATGAATGGCGAGCGAAATGCGAACCAGCGCGATTATACAGATAAGTGCGAAAATCATGCCGATGCCGGTCGACATCGCAAGCCCAGCGCCGCGCTCCAAGTGGGCGATGTAACTCGTGTCACGCAACAACGCATACGAGGCGAGGGCACTGAACACCAGCACCGGAAAAGCCGCCACCGCTACTCCAGCGATCGGCATCATGGAGCGCATGATCAGGAAACCCCAGCCGCAAATCATGAGCACCAACGTCAAGCTGTTGGCATCGAGTGCGATCATCCTGTGAAAGAAATCGACCATTATCGTAGTCCATCAATTGCCGCTGGCGCCGAGTAGTCCATCAAAGCACGTTTCAATCTACAGTACTCTGCATGATAACCGCGCCTCGTTACCGGTTTGTTTACGTAGGGGGTGAACCGTCGATTCACGCTGCGCATCTTTGCGGCTATCGTTAAAAAATCGCTTGAAACTGTCCGCGATCTGTGCGCGATCATGTTGCAATGCAACATTGCGCTGTGAGCGTCGTCGCACAAACGCAAAACAAGGGAGAATCGCGATGTCGAAATCAATCCAAGCAGATCCCATCACTGTTTCGACACCTGCCAGCGCTCCAGTTGCGGGAAAAGATCTCTACGAAGTAGGTGAAATCCCGCCCCTCGGGCACGTTCCGAAGAACATGTATGCCTGGGCCATCCGCCGCGAACGCCACGGCAACCCCGATACCGCAATGCAGGTCGAAGTGGTGCCGACTTGGTCGCTCGACAGCCACGACGTGCTGGTGCTCGTGATGGCAGCCGGCGTTAACTACAACGGCGTTTGGGCAGCACTTGGCGTGCCGATATCACCGTTCGATGGGCACAAGGCTGCGTTCCATATCGCGGGTTCAGATGCGGCCGGCATCGTCTGGGCGGTCGGCTCCAAAGTGAAGCGCTGGAAGGTCGGCGACGAGGTCGTCGTTCACTGCAATCAGGACGACGGCGATGACGAGGAGTGCAACGGCGGCGACCCGATGTTCTCAAGCTCCCAGCGGATTTGGGGCTATGAGACGCCCGACGGTTCGTTCTCACAGTTTACCCGCGTTCAAGACCGTCAGTTGATGGAGCGGCCAAAGCACCTCACCTGGGAGGAAAGCGCCTGCTACACGCTCGTCCTCGCCACCGCATATCGCATGCTCTTCGGCCATCGTCCGCACGTACTTCGTCCCGGCCATAATGTGCTCGTTTGGGGTGCATCGGGCGGCCTCGGATCGATGGCGGTTCAGCTGATCGCTTCCTCGGGGGCCAACGCCATTGGTGTCGTATCGGAAGACGACAAGCGCGAGTTCGTCATGCAGTTGGGTGCGCGCGGCGTAGTCAACCGGAAGAACTTCAATTGTTGGGGCGAAATGCCCGACGTCGGCACGCCGGAGTATAATGGTTGGGTCAAGGAGACGCGCAAGTTCGGTGCCGCGATCTGGGAAACGACCGGCAAAGGCAACAACGTCGACTTTGTATTCGAGCACCCTGGCGCGTCGACATTTCCCGTGTCGGTGTTCGTGGTGAAGCGTGGGGGCATGGTGGTCATTTGCGCCGGCACGTCGGGTTACAAGCTGACGATGGACGCACGTTATCTCTGGATGCATCAGAAGCGTGTGCAAGGATCGCACTTTGCCAATTTGCTGCAGGCATCACAGGCCAACAAACTCGTCGTCGAGCGGCGTATCGACCCGTGCATGTCGGAGGTGTTCGCCTGGGAACAGATCCCAAAAGCCCACATGCGCATGCTCAAGAACGAGCATCGGCCCGGCAACATGGCGGTCCTGGTATCAACCCCAAGAACCGGGCTACGCACCTTCAGCGACGTTGTGGAGGCGAGCCGCAAACGCTTTGGCTAAAACGTCAAAACAGCTTCTTGAATTTGCTGGCGAACGCAATTAAGTGTGCCGCGCTCGGGGCGATCGGCAAAGACGGGACCGCTAACATGGCTGCCAGTGTAACCTTCGAAATCGACGATGCGGTCGAATGGCTAGAGGCATTCGAATCGGATGGTGCGGCGTCGATCCAGGCCACGCTCGATACGCTGCTCGAGATGGACGCCGCTGACTACATCGAAGCAACCGATGCCGCGCACGGCCTTGCAGCAGCTGAAATGGTTGCCGCCGCGCGCGACGATGACATCTCTCGCCTGCCCAAGAACATCCATGTCGCGTTCAAGGAGCACAAGGGCGAAATCGAGGATGCCGACCTTGCCGCTTCGGCGCGCAAAGTCGTTGCGCGCATTCTCAAGAACTCGGAACTAAAGGACGAAGCCGAGGCCGGCGACGATGCCGAAGAGTGGACCGATGACATCCGCGAACTGCTCGAGCGCCTGAAGGGCTAAGCGGCTGAATGAGGTTTATAGAAACCAGAAAGATGCGGTCACGAGGCCGCTCTGCTTTGTTTTCTTTTCAGAATCCAACCGATCGCACGAAACTTAGTTGGCTTTCGGTGGTTATTTACAAATGCATGACTTGCTGAAAAGGATCGGATCGGAACTTCAGCGTAAATTCGCTTCCTCATTGAGGCGTCCGTTGAATTGGAACATGATCGACGCTCTGGTCAAAATAGAGGAAATGGAGGAAGCGAAATCTGAACGCAAACAAAAGGGTGATGATAGATCTCCTGATGAAAAACCGAACGATCAGGTTCGTAAACAGCACGATCAATCAGGCTGATAACCCGCCAGTAGCAAATCATCGTTGCGCATTTTCTTGATTTCCATGATGCCGCGATTGATCTCGGCACCCAGCATCACCACCATCGCCGTCAATTGAAAATAGATCAGTGAACTCATCAGCTGGGTCAGCGCGCCATAAAAACGCGCATAGTTGTTGAATTCGAGCCAGCGTGAAAACAGGCCGGCAAGCAGCATCCACAGCACCGTCGAGACAACAATTCCAGGCATCACCTCGGGCAGGGTGCGCCGCCCGCCGACCAGCCAAAGATGGTAGGCGATCAGTTGTAGGACGATGACGCCCGCAGCGATGCTGTAGCGAATGATGTAGGTGAACCAGCTCTGTCCGAGCAAAAAGTCGACACCGATCCAGTCAAATTTATGAGCAAGGGCCGGTCCAACAAGCACCGCCCACGTCATTGTCAACATCGCTATCGCGCCGATGAAAACGAATAGCATGCTCCGCCCGAGGCAAAAGAAGTAGGATCGCATTTCCGTCGCCCGGTAGGCCGTATTGAGGGCGACGCGCAATGACTCGACGCTGCTGGTTGCGAAGAAAAGAGCGAGCAGCGCGCTGGCGGTCATCAAATCGAAACGGCTTTGCCCCATCACCGCCAGTACCTCGGGTGCCAGCGCTTCGGCGACGCCTTGCGGGAGAACGTCGAACAGTTGTGCGACCGCGCTGCGCGCTAGTCCTTCACCGCCAAAAACGCCCGCGAGCGCTCCCAAAAATATGCAAAACGGGAACAGCGACAATATGAATGAGAACGCCACGGAGCCAGCCATGGCAAATCCGCTGTGCTCAAACAGGCGATAAAGCGCGCGCCAAATTGTAGCTGATCGCTGCATTCTGCCACCCGATGACGTGTTGCTCGTCCCGCGTTGTAGAGAGCCACTGCGGATACGTCGAGCGTCTCGATGCACTGCTCGACGAAGAAGCAAAGGGCACGGCCACAGGCTCTCCTGCGTGCCCGCTATGCGAGGAGAACCTCGGGCGTGGGCTGGAACGGAACCGACCGGCCGGCCGATTTTGCGTCTGATCCGCAGTTCGATCGGCGGAGCTGACACACAGCCGCAGGACATAGCCATTGTACGCTAGGGCGAACCGTTTATCTTGCGCTGCAATAAATCAGCGGATCGAGGTGACGGCATGGCCCTTACAAACCACGAGCACGCGGAAGGCCAGCTGGAGCATCGCGGTGTGATCGAGGCAGCCGGCAAACTGCTGCTGATCGCCAAGTCAGCGGTGGCGAAAAAAGTCGAGGCGGCCGGTGGCATGGACCAGGCGCAGCACGTGGCGCACGGTTTTGCGTGGCTCGCGACCACGATCGAAGCAATGCGGCAGCTTGATGCGTGGGCCAAACGCCTCTCAGCCGATGCTCGCTTCGGTGAGATCGAACAACTGATCCTCGGCATCGGCATCGGTGAGTATGCCGCGCAGATCGCCGGCGGTATCGCCATGAGCCAGATCGAAACCATCCGTTTGGCAGAGCTCGGCGTGCCGATAGCCGAGGTCCGCCGCTTCGAGGATGTGGCGGCGAACGTCATCGCCCATGGCACCAGCGACGCAAACAAGGCACGGCTCGCTGAGTTGATCGCGGCCAACCCGGAAGCGCTCACCTTCGGCGACAGCGGGCTCGATGAAACCCATGCGTCGATCCAGCAGGAGATGAGCAGATTTTCCCGTGCCGAAGTGGCCCCTCACGCTCACCAGTGGCACTTGCAGAACGCCTACATCCCACTCGACATTATCGCGAAGCTCGCTGAACTCGGCGTGTTCGGCGTGTCGATGCCGGAAGAGTTCGGTGGCATGGGTCTGGGCAAGCAGGCGATGTGCGTCGTCTCGGAAGAATTGTCACGCGGCTACATCGGCGTCGGCTCGCTCGGCACCCGATCGGAAATCGCGGGCGAACTGATCATGGCGCATGGCACGCCTGAGCAAAAGGCAAAGTATTTGCCCGGCATCGCCTCAGGCGAAATTCTGCCCACTGCAGTGTTCACCGAACCCAATACAGGATCGGATCTCGCTTCCCTCAAGACCCGCGCAGTACGCGAAGGCGACGCCTACGTTATCACAGGCCAGAAGACTTGGATCACGCATCCGGTCCGAGCCGACGTGATGACGCTGCTTGCCCGCACCAACCCAGACGAAAAAGGCTATCGCGGGCTATCGATGTTCCTTGCCGAGAAACCGCGCGGCACCGATGCCGATCCATTTACAGCCAAGGGAATGAGCGGCGGCGAAATCGAAGTGCTGGGCTATCGTGGCATGAAGGAATACGAGATTTCCTTCGATGGGTTTGAAGTGCCGGCATCGCAGTTGCTTGGCGGCGTCGAGGGACAGGGCTTCAAGCAGCTGATGGCAACGTTCGAAGCCGCACGGATTCAGACCGCGGCCCGCGCTGTTGGTGTCGCCCAGTCGGCGATGGATCTCGCCCTCACATACGCGCTCGACCGGGTGCAGTTCGGCCAGCCGATCTACGCGTTCCCGCGCGTTGCAAACAAGATCGCGATGATGGCCGTCGAGGTACAGATCGCGCGACAACTCACCTACTTCGCAGCCCGCGAGAAAGACGCCGGCCGGCGCTGCGATCTCGAAGCCGGCATGGCGAAGTTGCTTGGCGCTCGCATCGCCTGGGCCTGTGCCGACAATGCGTTGCAAATCCACGGCGGCAATGGCTTCGCGCTCGAATACCCGATCAGCCGTGTACTGTGCGATGCCCGCATCCTCAACATTTTCGAAGGCGCCGCCGAAATCCAAGCGCAAGTCATCGCCCGGCGATTGCTCGAGGGCGGGAATTGAGCGGGAAAAGCCACTCGAAGTGCAGGGCCCGTCACGGCGTTACGGGATTTCTGGCATCCGCAAGGATGCGGCCGCCGATCGCAACGAAGCAGACGCCTGCAGCTCGCTCGATCCAACGCCGGGCGTTCTGAAAGCGGCTCATGACCGGCGCGGACGACATGAACAAGGAGACGATCGAGTACCACAAGAGTGAACTCGCCATCACGAGACCGATCATCAGGCCCATCAGCCATCCGGGCGTGCTGCTCGTCACCGACGTTGCAAACACGCTGGCGAACAGAACGATCGCCTTCGGGTTTGTAAGTGTCACCAGGAAGCCGAACACCAGCGCACTGCCGGTCACAGGACCTTCAACCTCCGCGGTCGTTATGGCGCGTGGCTTCGATCTGATGAGCTTTATGCCGAGATAGATCAAGTAGCCGCCACCGAGCACGCGGACGACCCAGGTCAGCCATTGGTATTCGACCAGTAAGGCCGACAAGCCGAGCAAGCTCAATGTCGCATAGCAACCGAGGCCGAGCGTGACACCAACCGTAGTGAGCAATCCGGCCTTCACGCCGCGCGTCATCGAAGAGCGGACGACAGCAACGAAATCGGGACCCGGCAGAACGAGGGCCGGGATGAATATGCCAAAGACGGCCAATAACACACCGATCGAATCCATGATTGTTCCAAACCTGTCTTCGCAGTGATGACGATGGCGGATCGGATTTCCTAGACCGATTGCAACCTTCTCAATGTGCTTCGTCCCAGTTGAGCGCAGCCTTGGCGTCGACGTGAAGTGGCACGGACAGGTTGGCGGCAGGCGACGCGCTGCCTTCCATCACCGCACGCACGACCTTGATGGCCTCGTCGACCTCGGCGTCCTTCACTTCGAAGATCAATTCGTCGTGCACTTGCAGCAGCATCCGCGTCGCTTTCAGACCGGCATTTTCGATCGCCGGCGGCATGCGGATCATCGCACGGCGGATGATATCGGCGGCCGAGCCCTGGATCGGCGCGTTGATCGCCGCGCGCTCGAGGAACCCGCGCATCGACGGGTTCTTCGTGTTGATCTCCGGATAGTGGATGCGCCGCCCGAACACCGTTTCGACGTAGCAATGCTCGTGCGCGAATTTCTTTGTTGCTTCCATGTAATCGCGAATGCCGGGGAAACGCAGGAAATAGGTCTTGATGTAGGTTCCCGCTTCCTCGCGTGAGATGCTGAGCTGATTGGCAAGGCCGAACGCCGAGATGCCGTAGATGATACCGAAGTTGATCGCCTTGGCACGGCGGCGCACATCCGACGGCATATCCTTCACCGGCACACCGAACATTTCCGATGCTGTCATCGCGTGGATGTCGAGACCTTCGGCAAACGCCCTTTTCAGTTGCGGAATATCGGCGATGTGAGCGAGCACGCGCAGTTCGATCTGACTGTAATCGGCAGACACGAGCTTGCAGCCGTCGCCGGCGATGAAGGCGGTCCGGATCGCGCGCCCTTCCTTGGTGCGCACCGGAATGTTCTGCAAATTTGGATCGCTCGACGAAAGACGGCCGGTCGTCGTCGCAGCCAACGCGTAACACGTGTGAATGCGGCCGGTCTCTGGATGGATGAAGTTCGGCAGCGCATCCGTGTACGTGGAACGCAACTTCGACAGCTGCCGCCATTCGAGCATGGTATTGACGAGCCGGCGGGCATCGTCCGGCAACTCCTCATTGGCCGCGAGATCGTCAAGCAAGCCGGCCCGCGTCTCCCATTGTCCAGACTTCGTTCGCTTGCCGCCGGGCAACTTCAGCCGATCGAACAATAACTCGCCCAATTGTTTCGGTGAGCCAAGATTGAATTTCTCACCACTGAGCGTGCCGACTTCCTCTTCGAGCATCACGATTGACTGTGCGAACTGGCTCGATAGCCGGGATAGAATCGCTCGGTCGACTTTGATCCCGGCCCGCTCCATATCGACGAGCACCGGCAAGAGCGGCCGTTCGAGCGTCTCATATACGGTTGTCATGCGCTCAGCCGCCAGGCGCGGCTTGAGTACGTGCCAAAGCCGCAGCGTAACGTCGGCATCTTCGCCTGAGTACTCGGCAGCTTTGTCGATCGGAACGCGGACGAACGTGCGGTTGGCTTTCTTCGATCCTGGCGCGAACTCGATCACCTTCGCGAACGGAGTGCACGTGTGTCCAAGATGCCGGATCGCAAGGTCGTCCATGCCGTGATTGCCGCGTCCGCCGTCGAGAGCGTACGAAAGCAACAGCGTGTCATCGAGCGGCGCGATGCGGATGTTGTGCCGCCCGAGCACCAGCGAGTGATACTTGAGGTTTTGCCCAATCTTCAACACGGATGGATCTTCGAGAACTGGACGCAACAGGTCGAGTGCAACCAGGGTATCCATTTGGCCCGCCGCCAAGCCACCGCCGCCGAACAAATCGTCCGCACCTTCGCGATGGCCGAGCGGCACGTAACAGGCTTCACCTGGGGCTACCGCCAGCGAGAAGCCGACGAGTTCCGCCCGCATCGCATCCAAGCTCGTCGTCTCGGTGTCGAACGAGAACCGGCCGGCATCACGCGCGCGCGCGAGCCATTTTTCCAAGACGGCTGCCTCGCGCACGATCTCATATTTGCCGACCTCGAATGGCTTCGATTTGGCGTAAAGCACGCCCGCGGAGACACCGGCAGCCGGTGTGCCAGCTCCATCTCCCGCGCCCGCCGCACCGGTCGCTTTCGTCGCGACTGAGACGACTTTAGGTACCGAAGAAACCACGGACGTTGTTGTGCCGGGTGGCGTCCCGGCATTGAGCTTTTCCGCGATCCGCCGTGTCAGCGTGTTGAATTCCATCACCTGCAGGAAGCTGAGCAGCTGGGTCGCGTCAGGCTCGGTGACACCGAACGCTTCGACCGGCATGGTGACCGCTACATCATCTTTCAGACGAACCAGCTCGCGGGAAATCCGCGCCTGCGCGGCAAATTCGATCAGCTTCCCGCGGCGCTTCGGTTGCTTGATTTCGCCCGCCCGCGCCAGCAGACTATCGAGGTCGCCGTACTCGTTTATCAACTCGGCCGCCGTCTTGACACCGATGCCCGGCACGCCGGGTACATTGTCTACGCTATCGCCTGCGAGCGACTGCACATCAATGACCTTGTCGGGTGTCACGCCGAATTTCTCGAAAACTTCATCGCGACCAATGCGCTTGTTCTTCATCGTATCGAGCATCGTGATGCCAGGCACAATGAGTTGCATCAGGTCCTTGTCCGAGGAAATGATCGTCACGTCGCCACCCTTGGCGCAGGCGTCCTTCGCGTAAGTGGCGATGAGGTCGTCGGCTTCGAAACCATCCATCTCGATACAGGCGACGTTGAACGCGCGAACCGCGTCCCGGATCAGCGTAAACTGCGGGATCAACTCCTCCGGCAGCGGCGGCCGATTGGCTTTGTACTTGTCATAGATATCGTTGCGAAACGTCTTCGCGCCGGCATCGAAGATGACGGCGATGTGGGTCGGCGCATCCGACGTCTTGCTCTCGCCCATCAGCTTCCAAAGCATCGCACAAAAGCCATGCACGGCGCCGACCGGAAGGCCATCCGACGGTCGCGTCAACGGCGGCAGCGCATGGAACGCACGAAAAATATAGCCCGATCCATCGATCAGATAGACATGACTGCCCTTGACGATCGGCAACGCTTCCAACGCCGGCGCAGTGCAGGAATTGTCAATCGGATCGATATTGTCTGCCATGGTCGACACTTCCCGGGTTGACGAAACCGCAACCTCGGACACTGGCGGCAATAGATCAAGGGCCGGCAGCGCTGCAGCCAGCCCTCGTTTACCGAAAGAACAGCCACGTCACCAACAAGAAGCTGGGGATCAGGAACATTACCGCCCAGGCGATGTAGCCGAAGAAGCTCGGCATCTTGATGCCGCCCGTTTCCGCGATCGACTTCACCATGAAATTCGGTGCGTTACCGATGTAGGAATTCGCACCCATGAACACGGCGCCGAGCGAGATCGCCATCAGGGTCCGCGCCAGCGGGCCCATCAGTATCTCTGCATCGCCGCCAGCAGCGTTGAAGAAAACGAGATACGTCGGCGCGTTGTCCAGGAAGCTCGACAGCCCTCCCGTCAGCCAGAAATACATCGCATCGTTGGGCTTGCCGTTCGGCAGCGTCACGAGTTCGATGATGCCTGACATGGCGCCGCCCTTGCCGGCACGCAGGATCGCAATCGCCGGAATGATCGTGATGAAGATTGCAGCAAAGAGCTTGGCGACTTCTTTAACCGGCCCCCAGTTGAAGTCGTTGGCTTCACGGACCGGCTTGGCCGTGAGCACGAGCGAGAGGCCCGCGATGCCCAACAGTGCCAAGTCGCGCACCATGCCTCTGTACTCGACCTCGACACCGCCGATGTTCACGCCGCCGAACGGCCGGGCGATGCCGCTCCACAATACTGCGGCAACGAGCAACGCCAGCAGTATAAAGTTGACCGCGCCCTCGATCGACACTTTGTCATCGGGCGTTGGATCGGGCCGCACGCGGCCTTCCTTCTTGTAGTGATAGCTGTCCAGCACAAAGAAGATGCCAAGCAGGATGACTGCGACCAGCAGAGTTGGCTGCCACAGTGCAGCCAGTGTCCAAAAGAAGTCGACGCCCTTGAGGAAACCCAGGAACAGCGGCGGATCGCCGAGCGGCGTCAGCGCCCCGCCAACATTGGACACGAGAAAAATGAAGAAGACGAAGACATGAGCATTGTAGGGCCGCTCGTCGTTGGCACGGATCATCGGCCGAACCATCAGGATCGACGCGCCTGTCGTCCCGACAAAACTCGCGACCACAGTTCCGATCGCGAGCATCGCGGTATTGGTGCCGGGCGACCCGTGAATGTTGCCCTTGATGAAGATGCCACTGGCGACCGTGAAGAGCGTCAGGATCAGAATGATGAACGGAATGTATTCGAGCAGCGCCGTGTGCAGCAACTCGGTGGTGGCGGTACTAGCACCATAGACCAAGTAGAGCGGCACGATGACGGCAAGCGCCCAGGCCAGCGATACCTTGCCGAAATGATGATGCCAGAACGATGGCGCCCAAAGCGGCAGCACGGCGATGGAAAGCAACACTCCGACGAATGGCAGTACCCAGACAAGTCCCATGGTCCGGCCGTCGATGCCAGCTGCAACAGCCGGCTCGGCGAGTAGAAAACCAGCCGCACCGGCTGTGATCAGGCCTGCAATGGCCCGCGCGCCGGCACTGCCTCCCATCTCCCTAACCCCCATCGTGTCCCCCTAGAGTCATTGCTACTACGTTGGCCGGCTCGGCTGCAGTCTTGGCGGCCACGGCCGAGCGTGATCGCTCTTAAGCCGCTGCCCATCCCATGACTGCCTTCGTCTCCAGGTATTCGTCGAAGCCGAAGCGGCCCCACTCGCGACCATTGCCGGATTGCTTATAGCCACCGAACGGCGCTTTCGGATCACCTGCTGCCCCATTGATATGCACCATGCCGGCACGCAGTTGCCGCGCGACACGCTTCGCCCGAGCGGCATCGCCCGATTGCACGTAAGCGGCCAAACCGAGATCGCTGTCGTTGGCGATTGCGACCGCATCGGCTTCATCGCGATAACCGATGATCGACAGCACCGGCCCGAAAATCTCCTCGCGTGCGATCAGCATGCCATTGTCGACATTGGCGAACACAGTCGGCTTGACGTAGTAGCCTTTGGCCAACCCGTCGGGCCGGCCAGCGCCGCCGGTGACGACCTCCGCACCATCGGCAATGCCCTTGGCGATCAAAGCCTGGATCTTGTCCCACTGAGCTTTCGAAACAACTGGCCCAATTTCGGATTCAGCCGCAGCCGGATCGCCGACTTTCATTTTCTCAGTTGCGACCTTGGCGAGCGCTGCCACTTCGGCCAATCGATCGATCGGCACCAGCATCCGCGTCGGCGCATTGCACGATTGACCAGAATTGCGCATGACCGCTTGTACGCCTTGTGTGACGGCCTTTGCGAAATCGGCGTCGTCGAGCAGAATGTTTGCTGATTTGCCGCCAAGTTCCTGACCAACACGCTTGACGGTCGGCGCGGCCTTGATCGCCACGTCGACGCCGGCTCGTGTCGATCCGGTGAACGAGATCACATCGATGCCGGGGTGCGCGGCCATCGGTGAGCCGACACCTGGTCCGTCGCCATTGACGAGGTTGAACACGCCTTTCGGCACGCCGGCTTCGTGCAGGATTTCCGCCAGCAAAAGCGCCGAGTATGGCGCCAACTCGGAAGGTTTCAGCACCATTGTGCAGCCGCTGGCGAGTGCGGGCGCGACCTTACAGGCGATCTGATTGGCTGGCCAATTCCACGGTGTAATCATGCCGGCAACACCGATCGGCTCGCGCACGACCTGGGTGGTCCCAATCGTCTCTTCGAAGGGAAACGTCTTGAGGACATCAAGAGCAGTTCGAAAGTGGCCCATGCCGGCACCGGCCTGAAACTTGGTCGCGAAGCTCAGGGGAGCACCCATCTCCTCGGAGATCGCTGCTCCCATCTCGGCGAAGCGGCGCTTATAGACGTCGACGATGCGCTGAAGCAGTGCCATCCGTTCTTCGCGCGGCGTGGCAGCGTAAGCTGGAAAAGCGGCCCGGGCGGCGGCCACCGCGCGATCAACGTCGGCGGCCGATCCTAGCGCGATATGGCCGATCACGGCCTCGGTAGCCGGGTTGATCACATCGGCGGTCCGCATCTCGACCGGCGAAATCCAGGCGCCATCAATGTAAAACGTGTCGGCGTTGGTTTTGGACATGGCTGTACTCCGTAAAGATCCGAGATCGGTCATCCGTAGAAAGACAACGGCCACATGGTTGTTTGAGATCCTACTTCTTCTCGATGTCGGCGCGCAGTTTTTCTTCTTCGTATTGGATGAACCAGCCGATCATCTGCCGCCAGAGCGCCTCGCACAAATCGGGCGGCACCCCCTTTTCGGCAGCGATTGCCCGAACTTTATCGATCACCTGCTGGTTTCGCCACGGCACATTGGCTGCGGCTTTCTCGCCGAGCTTGATCTGCCAGGCCCGCTCGACATAGCCAAAGCGCTCCGCGATCAGGCTTACGAGTGCGCCATCGACGCGGTCGATCTCGATGCGCACTTCGGTCATGGTCGGGCAATCGGCAGGTGAACGGGGAGGCATGGCTGAGGTACTCCGGATCGAGCGCGGCTGGCCCCGTCCTTATTGCCACGGCATCGGTTGTTCAAGTGCTGCGGGGCTTTTTAACAGTGGCCGCCGAACTGGAGCGACGGAAACTGGGATGGTTCGCATCAGGCGCGCGAATAGACCAGTACGCTCTGCCTGAACCGCTCGGCTTACCGCAACGGCCAATCGGTGCCTGAAACCCGACATGCACCTCCCCGACCGCGCCGCCCGCGAAAGATCGAAGAAATACTTACGCCCACCACTTTGCCGGCACCGGGAAACGGCCGGCTGCGTCTTCGATCGCCTGCGCGGCGCGAAAAAGCGTGCCTTCGTCGAACGGCTTGCCGATCAGCTGGAGGCCGAGCGGAGTGCCTTGGCTCGACAATCCGGCCGGCACCGAGATGCCCGGCAAACCCGCCATGTTCACGGTCACCGTGAAGATGTCTTCGAGGTACATCGCCAGCGGATCGCCAGATTTTTCGCCAGCGGCGAATGCGGGGGATGGCGTGGTTGGCGTGAGCACGACATCGACCGCGCCCCATGCCTGGTCGAAGTCCTGCTTGATGAGTGTGCGGACCTTTTGCGCCTTTAGATAATAAGCATCGTAGTATCCGGCGGACAGAACGTAGGTACCGATCAGAATACGTTTGCGCACTTCGTGGCCGAAGCCTGCCGCGCGCGTGTTCTCGTAGGTTTCGAGCACATCGCGGCCGGGCACGCGCAACCCATAACGAACGCCATCATAGCGCGCGAGGTTCGATGAGCACTCGGCGGGCGCCACGATGTAGTAAGCGGGCAACGCGTACTTCGTGTGCGGCAGGGAGATATCATGGATCGTCGCTCCAGCGACCTTCAGCCAGGCGATACCCTGCTGCCAAAGCGCCTCGACTTCCGCTGACATGCCATCGACGCGATATTCCTTTGGAACGCCGACGCGCAGGCCTTTCAGCGATTTGCCGATCTCGGCTTCGTAGTCCGGCACCGGGACATCGACGCAGGTCGAGTCCTTCGGGTCTGGGCTCGCCATCGCTTTCAGCAAGATTGCCGCGTCGCGCGTTGTCTTGGCGATCGGCCCTGCCTGATCCAATGAGGACGCAAACGCGACAATGCCCCAGCGCGAGCAACGTCCGTATGTCGGTTTGATGCCAACCGTACCGGTCAAGGCGGCTGGCTGACGGATCGATCCGCCAGTATCCGTCGCAGTAGCAGCTAGACACAAATCGGACGCGACCGCAGCCGACGAGCCGCCGGACGAGCCGCCGGGCACCAGCTTGTCGTTCGAGACTGCACCACTCTTTGACTTGCGCCGCCAAGGATTGACGACAGGACCGAAGCAACTGGTCTCGTTTGACGAACCCATTGCAAACTCGTCGTTGTTGAGCTTGCCGAGCATGACAGCGCCGGCATCCCAAAGGTTCTGCGTCACGGTCGACTCGTAGGTCGGCGTGAAATCATCGAGGATGTTCGAGCACGCGGTGGTCCGCACCCCTTTCGTGCAATAGAGATCCTTGATGCCGAGCGGTAACCCTTCGAGCGCCCCTGCTTTTCCCAAGGCGATGCGTTGATCACTGGCCTTGGCTTGGCGCAATGCAAGATCTGGGGTCGGCAGAACGTAAGCATTGAGCGCGCCGTTACCCGCCTCGATCGCAGTATTGAATGCAATGGTCAGCTCGACCGAAGTGAAGTCTTTCCGGCGCAAGCCATCGCGCGCCTCTGCAAGCGTCAGCCTGGTCAATTCGGTCTTGGACATGGATCAATCCAGCTCTTTGGTCATGAACAGGCTGTGGGGGTCGGCCTGGTATGGCCCAAAGGCTGGACAATTCTCGTATCCGGCACGGCGATACAGGATCAAGGCCTCACTGTTGCGAACACCGGTTTCGAGCGACAGCCGCCGCACCCCACGGCGTTTGGCTTCGGTTTCAATGGTTTCGAGAATGGCGCGCCCAAGTCCGCGGCCACGTGCTTCGTGCGGCACGTACATGCGTTTGATTTCGCCGTGCCGTTTGTCGAGCAACCGGAATGCGCCGCAGCCGATCACCTTGCCATCCTGGCGCGCAACGAAAAATACGACATCGGGTTTTGCCAGCGACCCGATGTCGAGCAGGTGATTGCTCTCCGGCGGATAAAGCGATTTCGAATACTCGTCGAGTGCCGCAATAAGCGCCTCGACCTCGGGTTGACGGGGATCCTCGATGCCGATGTGAATCATCGGGATCTTGAAAGGCGGGTTCGGCGCAGCGCTCATTCGACGACTTTCGGCACGACAAAAAAGTGATCCTCGACCTTCGGTGCGTTCCGGGTCACTTGATCCGCGATCTCACCATCGGTGATCTTGTCTTCGCGCTGGCGCAACTCGATCGGCACGACGCGGGTCATCGGCTCGACGTTGGCAGTGTCGACCTCGTCCAGCATCTTGACCCAGTCGAGAATGCCCGTGAGTTCTTGTTCGAGGCCCTTGGCCTCTTCCGGCGTGACCTTGATGCGGGCCAGCCGCGCAATCCGCCGCACGGTTGCTTCATCGACGTTCATCAAAGCCTCGCTTGTCCGGCCAACGGGCCGGCATCTATGTGTTAGGCTCTCATAGCTTAGGCGCGAACCAGCCCGCAACCTTTGTTGGGGTCGATGTGAGCAGATCGGGCGAATTCTTCAGCCGCGCTCAATCTCGATCTTCGAGCACATCGGCCAGAAATGTCTCGACCCTTGCGGCATCGACATCGCGCGTGACGAACGCGTCGCCGATGCCGCGGGCTAGGATGAACGTCAACCGCCCGTCGGTCACTTTCTTGTCTTGACCCATGAGCCGGACCAGCGTTGCCGCGTCGGGTTGATCTCCCGGAATGTCGGCGATCCTGGTTGGCAAGCCGACAGCCTTGAGGTGCGAGGCGACCCGAGCGGCGGTTTGCGGGGGGGCGAGTCGCAGCTCCTCCGATAACCGGAATGCGAGGCATATGCCGATCGCCACGCCCTCGCCGTGCAGCATCCGGTCCGAATACCCGGTAAAGGCTTCGAGCGCATGGCCAAAGGTGTGACCGAGATTGAGCAGCATCCGTTCGCCGGTTTCCGTCTCGTCACGTTCGACGATAAGGGCTTTCATCTCGACGCTGCGGAACACGGCGTGCGCAACGGCGTGCGGGTCGAGCGCCATCACGGCTGGCCAGCTCGTCTCGAGCCAGGAAAAGAGCGCGGCATCGCCGAGCAATCCATATTTGGCGACTTCGGCGTAACCCGCACATAAGTGCCGTCCACTCAAGGTTGCGAGCAAAGCCGTGTCGGCGACCACCAAACTTGGCTGATGAAATGCGCCCACGAGGTTCTTTCCTTGCGGTGTATTGATCCCCGTCTTGCCGCCGACCGAGCTATCAACCTGCGCCAGCAGCGACGTCGGGATCTGCACGAAACGCACCCCACGCCGGAGAATCGCGGCGGCTAACCCTGCCAGATCGCCAATCACACCGCCGCCCAGCGCCACCACGAGATCGCCGCGTTCAAGGCCGGTTTCCAGCAGACGCTCGCACAAGTAGCCGAGCTGGCCGAAGCTCTTGGTCGCCTCGCCGGCCTCCAGAACGATCGAGCGGCGCAACCGGCCATCGGTTTCGAACGATCGCTCCAGTGTTGCCAGATGATGAGCGGCGACGTTTCGGTCTGTGACGATCGCGGCTTTACGCGCGCCTAGCCTCTGCGCAATCAGTTGGCCGGCATGCGGCAACAAGTCCGGCCCGATGACGACATCGTAGCTTCGATGACCAAGCGCGACCCTGACGATGCGCGCCACAGCCAATGTTTTGTCCAGCGTCGAGGCGTGCATTGGCGCTTTCATGACCGAACTTCGATTGTGTCCGCAGATGGCGACAAGGGCCCCTGCAACAGGCCTCTGATGATGTTGCCGACGATTTCGTCGTGCGCGACTTCCCGGCTTTCGATGGTCAAGTCGGCCTGACTATAGATCGGGTAGCGTAGCGCCATCAGCTCTCGCATCCTCGCTTCCGGATCGCCGGTCCGCAACAGAGGCCGGTTCTCCCGCCGCATCACCCGCCTCATCAGGACGTGCAACTCCGCCTTGAGCCAGATCGATATACCAGCCACCTTGACGTTGGCGCGCGTCTCATCGTTAAGAAAAGCGCCGCCGCCCGTGGCCAGTACCTGAGGGCCGGCATTCAGCAGTCGCGCAATGACGCGTCGCTCGCCGTCTCTGAAATAAGGTTCGCCGTGATCCTCGAAGATTTCCGCGATCGACTTGCCGGCGGCAACTTCGATTTCCGTATCGGCATCGACGAACTTCAAGCCGAGTGCATCGCCAAGACGACGGCCGATCGAGCTCTTGCCGCACCCCATCAGGCCGACCATGACGAGTGAACGCTGACCAAGCGCAAGCTTGACAGTCGCAACCTCGTCGGCCGTGTGACGCCCGCGTTTCTGACTCAATCGAATCACCCTGCACTTACCGATTGATGCGCCAGTTCTACTCCTGCCACTGACTTGTCCTCAGATCATCCAAGATTCCGTAAAAGGCACAATCCTGCGTCGGCGCATGACGTTAGTCGCTTATCAAGAGAAACAGCATTAACACGCGTAACGGGGTGGGCTTGGCTGATCGTCGGACGAGCCATAAAGAAGCCCAGTTGGCACGTCAAAAGAATCGCACAGCAGGATACCAAATGCCCAGCCTTTTCCGGTTCCTCGTTATCGTAGGCGCGCTGTCTGCGATTTCGATCGGCGGGCTTTATGTTGCGGCGACGTATTTCGAGCCTGAGCCGAGGGAAGTGTCGAAATCGGTACCCGGCGTCAAGATCCGCCGGTGAGATGGAAGTGATCAGGAACCCGCCCAGACCAATCTCCAAACCCGCCATGTGTAACCATTCCATGCGAGCCTCGAAGGTTGCAGCGGCTGCCTTGTGGGTGCTTGCAGTTTTTGGGCTGGCGAATGTTGAACCGGCTGCGGCACAGGACGGCTGGAAACCCTTCGCCGATAGAGATGCTGCCACCTCGAGGCGAGAGTCGCCGAAGAGCCTGCCAGTGACGGAACAGCGGCCAATCTTGCCGTCGATGTCCGATGCATCGGCAGCACCGGGACAATGGGGTAGCCAATCTGAACCAACACCTGCCTCACCGTTCAATTCGAAGGCGAATAACGTCGAGACCGGCGATCTGCCCCCGATCATCTCGTCAGATGGCTCAGGACTGCCCCTTGAGTTGTGGAATGGCCTCGATATCGCAGGTGTCGAAGCCCAGCTCGCACGATTGGAGATTCCGCCGCGCTCACCTGCCGTGAATAACCTGTGGCGCCGGTTACTCCAGTCGGAGTCGACGCCGAACGGAGGCGCAAGCAAATTCCAAGCTCTGCGTGCCGAGGCCTTCGCGAGATCGGGGCTCGTGCGTGAACAATCGGACGCACTGGCGAAGGCTACCGCCGGCAATGGGACCGCTGCCGTTGACGCCGTCCTGCTCGCGCTCAAAGCCCGCAGCGATATTGCTCTTGGCCAAACGGATGCTGGATGTGCGGCGGCGAAAGAGGCCGGCGCGGGCAAGTCGGATCTGCCAAAGAGGATAAAGGGAGACGTCATCGTGATTGCCGGCTATTGCGTGGCAGCCGGCGGCAATGCAGCAGCGGCGGGGTTGGCTGCCGAACTCGCGCGCGAAGAAGGTCATGACGCGCCTCTCGCAATCGCGGCACTTGAAGCGATCGCACTTGGGCCGGACGCGGCCAAAAAGCAAAAAATCGCAATTGCGAAGAAAATCGACGCAATCGAGTATCGATTGTTGCAGATGACGGCTCCACAGGAGTTGGGAACGCTTCTGGACCGCGCCGATCCAACCGTGCTTTCGGTTCTTATCGCCGAAAACACAACCGACCCAAAGCTGCGTTTGGCTGCGGCAGAATTAGCCACCCGCCTGAACATCATATCACCCGATCGTCTTGCCGACATTTACCGGACACAGCAGTTTGGCGCGGCAGACCTCGCCGATCCGCTCGCAGCGCGGCCTGATCCTCTCACCCGTCGTGCTCTGCTGTTGCGAGCCGCCGAAGCCGAGCGCACGCCGCAACGGAAAACGCGCCTCATCCGGGCCTTGCTCGACGATGCACGCAGGGCCGGTTTATATATGCCGATGCTTCGGATCGCGGCCAAGCCGATCGCTTCGATGCAACGCCAAATCGAGATTGGCTGGTTTGCCGAGTCCGCGGTTGAAGCCATGATCGCCGCCGAGCGTTACGACGACGCGCGCGCTTGGGCCGGCTTCGGCCAGGGGCTCGACCGTCCTGCGATGGGGCCGCCTGCCGCTGGTCTGCAGCACTGGCTGGCGTTGATCGATATCGCCGATCCAAGCGGCAGGGTAGCGCGCGGCACCAGCCTTGCCTCGGTCGAACAGTTGGCGCTCGCAGGCCGCTTTACACCTGAGATGTTGCATCGGCTCGCGACCGTACTCGACGCGCTTGATTACCAGGTGCCGATCCCACTGTGGGAGGCCGCCAGCAAGACGCCACAACCAAGCACCGGTCATCTGCCGGAAACCGGCGTTCTAACCGAACTGCAAGATGCGGCGAAGAAAAAGGAGTTTGGTCGCACGGTGTTGTTGACGTTGCGCACTCTGGGGTCGAACGGTGCAGAAGGCGCGCACATGATCGCGCTTGGCGATGCGGTGCGGGCGCTGAAACGCGCCGGTCTCGAACCCGATGCGCGCCGTCTCGGCTTCGAAGCGCTGTTTTCTGGCTGGCCGCGGATGGCGAGTAATTGATGACGCCAGACGCACGCCGGCAGCTCGAAGCGTTCCTCGACATGCTGGCATCCGAGCGGGGATCCGCGCGCAACACTCTCGAGGCGTATCGGCGCGACCTCACCGACTTTCTGGACGACATCGGATCGGGCGAAGTGCCACTCGATGATGTAGCACCCTCCCACGTCACCGCCCACCTGCGCACGCTCGACGACAACGGCCTCGGCACATCTTCGCGCGCGCGCAAGCTTTCTGCACTTCGGCAGTTCTTTAAGTTCCTCGTCGCTGAGGATGCAATCGAGGAAGACCCGACGCACGGGCTGACTGGCCCGCGCAAGGCCGCCAGTCTGCCAAAAATTATGTCGGTCGCCGAGGTGGACCGGCTGCTGGGAACCGCGAATGCCCGCACACGCGACGTCAAGGGCCGCGATCTCGTCCGTGCGCTGCGCTTGCACGCGCTGCTCGAGCTGCTCTATGCCACCGGAATGCGTGTGACAGAGTTGGTATCGCTGCCGCGCACGGTACTCGCTGGCGATGAGCGCGTGTTCACGATCACCGGCAAGGGCGGCCGCGAACGCCTCGTGCCGCTCAACACGTCCGCGCGCACTGCACTCGCCCGTTATCTCGACGTTGGAGCGAACCCCGCCGACAACGTCGCGCCGATGCTCAAAACGAAGTGGCTATTTCCATCGAAGGCTGCGGAAGGGCATTTAACGCGCCAGCGATTTGCGCAAGAGTTGAAGGAGTTGGCGGGGGCCGCAGGTCTCGATCCGGAGCGGGTATCGCCGCATGTTTTGCGGCATGCATTTGCCAGTCATCTGCTCGATCGCGGTGCCGATTTGCGTGCGGTACAGCAATTGCTCGGTCACGCCGACATCTCGACGACGCAGATCTATACGCATGTTTTGGAGGAACGGTTACGCCGGCTGGTGCTCGACCATCATCCGCTTGCCAAATCGTTAGGCTCGCCCTGAGCCACCCATCTTGCATCACGAGCGCCAACTAACCATTTCCCTTGCTGTCGTGCTTCTTGAACTATGGAGTTTACGTGTCTTGAGACAGCTCGCTTACGTCACGATCGCCATGCTTATCCCGACCGGGTACGCTGCCGCAAACCAGATCAATACAGGCGGGGCGGAAGGGGCCTATCACACAACGTTTTGTCCGGCACTCGAAGCGCAGCTATCGAGATCCAAGTTCGAGTACAAGTGCACACCTTCAGACGGTACTGCCGACAACATGAGCCGGGTGGCTGCCGATCCGCGCCACATCGGCTACGGCCAGCTGGACGTTTTCGCGCTCGAGGCGCAAGCGTTGGGGGGAGCAGCGACGTTCACAAAATTGCGCAATGATGATGTGCGCGAGTGCGTGTTTGCTGTCACCCGGAATCGCGAGATCACCAACTATGGCGATGTTGCAGTGAACGCACCGCGTCTCCGCTTCATCCTGCCACCAAAAACATCGGGCAGCGCCGGAACATTCCGCTTCCTGCAACAGGCCGATAGCGATGGCGTCGCCAAGGCGAAAAGCGTCGACAACGTCGCCAGCGCCGATGAGGCGATCAAGTTGGCCTTGGCTGCCGACGATACCGTCGCGTTCTTCGTGCAATTCCCCGATCCCGAAAACGCACGCTTCAAGACGATCCAAGAGCAGGGCGGGCACATCGTGCCGGTGTTGGATCGAGCGATCCTGCGCCAGCAGGTCGATGGGCAAAAGGTTTACTTTGCACAGGAAACCCAAGTTCTGAATGCGAATTGGATGAAGAGCGGACAGACGGTCGTCACCGCGTGTACACCGCTCGTGCTGTTCACCGGCACACCTGATCGCGTGACGAGCGACAAGGTGCGCCAGGACCACAAGGACATGATCGCAACAGTGCAGGCGCTGAAGGTCGATGCGCTGCTGCCTCACGAGGGTCTGTTCTCAAGAGTGTGGCGACGCACGCGCGAGCTGTCTGGGCAGAGCGTGGAAAAGCTCGTGCAGATGTCGGAGACCGCGCGCGAGAAGGCGCAACCGATGATGGAGCGCGCAAAGGAGCTTGGCGGCGAAGCCATCGAGAAAGCGCGCGAGGCCGCAGAGAAAGCGAAAGAGGCCGCGAAGAAGGCGATGGAGCCGACACCGCCCGAGCCCGCAAAACCGCAATAGCTGGCGGGCCATGATACGCCGCATGCTGGCGTTGCCTGCAACTGTGCTTTATGCCTCGGGCAGGATAACCTGTCCGAGGCAGCACAATGTCACGTACCGTCGCGATGTACGACAAATCCTACGCGCACATCCGCTCGCGCCTCGATGCGCTCGGCCTCGACATCGTCGTGCATACGTTCGGCAAGGACGGTACGTTTCTAATCGACGGCGCAAAGGTTGATCCGAGTGACACCGCGATTGACTACTTGTGGCTGAGCTCGCACCTCAATGCCGATGGCTTTCGCGACGGCGCATTTGAGCTGATCTTGAAGTGCAAGTCGGTCGCAGTGCTGCAAACCTTCAACGCCGGCTTGGACTATCCGTTTTATAAAAAGGCCTCTCAGAAAGGCATCAGGATCTGCAACAGCAGCGCCCAGGGCGTCGCCATTGCCGAGTACGTGTTCGGGCAGATCTTGAGCGTTCTGCAACCTATCGAGCTGCAACGCGAGCTGCAATCAAAGAAGCAATGGCAGAACACGCCGTTTCGCGAGATCTGGCAGACGAACTGGCTGATCATCGGCTTCGGCCCGATCGGACAGGAGGTCGCTAAGCGTGCCAAAGCCTTCGATGCGACCACTGCGGTCATTCGACGTTCGCCGCAAGCGTCGCCGCTCGCCGATGCCGCCGGCACCATGGCAGACCTCGGTAGGTTTCTACCAGCAGCCGACGTGATCGTCATAGCTTGCGCGCTCAACGATGAGACCCGCGGTTTTGCCGGCGCAGCATTCTTCGATGCTGTAAAAAAGGGCGCGATCCTGGTCAATATTGCGCGCGGTCCGCTGATCGATGACGCGGCGATGATCGCCTCGCTCGACGAGGGCCGGCTTGCGACCGCCATTCTCGATGTCTTCCACGCCGAGCCGTTGCCCGCCGGAAATTCGTTATGGAGCCATCCGAAAGTGCGGATGACCTCGCACACCTCGTTTGCCGGCAGTGGCGGGCGCGCACGATGGGACAACCTGTTTCTCGACAACATCGCTCGCTTTGCCAAAGGCGAAGCACTAGCTCACGAGGTCAATCCGCGCGATATCTAGCCGGGAGCACCAGTTGCCAAACAACTTCCGGGGTGAGAGTTTACCCGCATGCATAATTGAGACATCGCCGATTTGGCGAGAGCTTGGCTGCCACATCAGCAGGGGCGATAGGAATGACAGTTGCCGAGACAGCGACCCGCAAGCCGATCCCGTTCGATGCGAAACAGCTCGATAAACTGATGGACGAGGCCGGGATCGATGTTCTTGTCGCCACCTCGAAGCATAATGTTCAGTATCTGCTGGGCGGTTACCGTTTCTACTTTTTCGACACGATGGATGCTGTCGGCATAACACGCTACTTGCCGGCCGTCATTTATCAGAAAGGCAAGCCGGAAAACGCTGCCTACGTTGGCTGCGCCATGGAAAACTTCGAGAGGGAACTAGGCAAGTTTTGGCCGCCGACGCTCGATTTGAAGGTTGTCGGCAGCAAGGAAACAATGGCCCAAGCCGTCGATCACATCAAGAAGCTGGGCCATGTCCGCCGTGTCGGCGTCGAGCCTGGCTTCATGCCGTCCGACGGCGATGCCGTGCTGCGCGAAGGCTTGTCAAACTGTGAAATCGTCGATGCGGTATTGCCGCTGGAGCGGTTGCGCGCCCGCAAGACGCCCGAAGAAGTCGGCTATCTGCGACAAGCCTCGGAACGCGTGGTGGACGCGATGCAGGCGACATTTCAAAGCCACTGCGTCCCCGGCGCGACGAAGCTCGAGGTGGTCGAGGCGCTGCGCCGCGAAGAGGTCAACCGCAGTCTCGTATTCGATTATTGCTTGATGACGGCAGGTACGAGCCTAAATCGCGCACCTTCCGGCCAGCGCCTCAACAAGGGCGACATCATCTCGCTGGATTCGGGCGGCAATTATCGGGGCTACATAGGCGACTTGTGCCGGATGGGCATCGTTGGCGGCAAACCCGATCAGGAACTCGTCGACCTGCTCGCCTTCATCGACGAGGTGCAGCAGGCGGTTCGCAAGCCGATCAGACCAGGCAACCGCGGCGGCGATATTTGTGCGACTGCCGAGAAAATCCTCGAGGCATCGCCACATCGCAAGTACGCGCACTTCATGGCGCACGGCATGGGGCTGGTGACGCATGAGGCACCCCGCCTGATGAACTATGCGCGCCTGTCGTACACCGGCTACGATATGGAGCGGCCACTGGAGCCTGGCATGGTCGTTTCAATCGAGACAACAGTGGCGCATCCGAAGCGCGGCTTCGTCAAACTCGAAGACACCATCATCGTCACCGTCGACGGGTACGAGGCGGTCGGCGACGGGTATCGCGGCTGGACCACGGCCGGGCAGTGACGATCGGTCAAGTCCTTGAGTTGAGCCAGCACCCTAAACCGCTGATCCGACAGATTCTGGCCCTATTCACTCTCCACAACCAAAAGGTCTTGAAGGCGGCCCTCAAGCTTCCGCCGCTTTTGTTGGAGTCGGACACATGTCACTGGTCCGTCAATCATTTCACGGACTGCTATGTCGCCTGGCAAGCGTCGCGCTTGCCACGCTTTTCGTCTGCGGGCACGCTCAAGCGACGCCTGAATCTGGCGTCCTCGTCCAGCAGATCGAGGTTGTAGGCACCAAGGCCATCGACCCCGACATCGTGCGGTCGGGATTGACCTTCAGAGCCGGTGACCGGTTGACGGCGCAGGCGATCGACCAATCGATCAAGCGCCTTTTCGCCACCGGTTCATTTTCCGATGTCCGCATCGCCAACGCGGGCCACGGCCGGATCAAGGTTGAGATCGTTGAAAACCCGCGCATCGGGCGCGTCACGTTTGAAGGCAACGCCGCCATCGACAGCACCAAACTCGGGGCGGCGATCGCACTCAAGCGCGGGGGCATTTATACCCGGACACGCGCGCGCGCCGATGAAACGACAATCCGCGAACTCTATGTGAAGGAGGGCCGATACCAGGCCGTCGTCAGTTCAACGACGACTGACGATCCTCGCGGCAGCGTCGACCTGGCATTCAAGGTGGTCGAGGGCGAGATCTATAAAGTCGAAAGCATCGAGTTCGTCGGCAACCGCGCCTTCACGCACGCACAACTGCGCGACGCCATCAGCACGACGCAATCCGGGTGGTTCGATTTTCTGAAAGGCAACGCGACGTACAACATCAAGGAACAGTTGGAATTCGACCGCGTGCTGGTGCGCGAGTACTACCAAAAGCACGGTTACCCGGACGTGACCGTTGCCGAGCCGAAGTCCGAGAAGCTGCCCGCGTCGAACGGTTTTCGGATCACGTATGCGGTGGATGAAGGTGATCGCTTCAACTTCGGTCCGCAGCGCGTGGAGAACACGCTCGATGGCATCGATACGGCGGCACTCACCGCCGAGATCGTTGCCAAGGAAGGCCGCATCTACGATAGTCGCAAGCTGGAAGCATCGGTTTCGGCGATGTCGATCCAGCTCGCCAACGCGGGCCATCCATTTGTCCGCGTGACGCCGAAGCTCGAGCGCGACGCCACTCGCCGGATCGTCGGCGTCACCTACAAGCTCGAGAACGGTCCACAGCGTTTCGTCGCCCGCATCGAGATAAGCGGCAACGTGCGCACACGCGACTATGTCGTCCGCCGCGAGCTCAGGCTCGCCGAAGGGGAACCCTACAACACCGTGATGGCGGAAGCCTCGCGCAAGCGGCTTTTGCGCACGGGGTTCTTCAAGACCGTCGAGCTAAAGCCGGAGCGCGCGCCGGAACCTGATCGCATAAACCTTCAGGTCGTTCTGGTTGAGCAAGAGACAGGCGACCTGTCGTTCGGATTGGGGTATTCGCAAAATGCTGGAATCATCGGCGATGTCAGCTACTCCGAGCGCAACATCATGGGCACCGGAATCGCGGGCAAAGTTAAACTCGAATTGGGTGAACGGCGTCACGGCGCCGAGATCGGTTTCACCGATCCGCGTTTTTTAGGCAGCAATAACGCCGCTGGTTTCGATCTGTTCTATCGTGACACCGACCGAACGGTGCAGTCGTCCTACAAGGAACAGCGTTGGGGCGGAACGGTGCGTCTTGGCATCCCAATCACGGACACGATCACGACCGGGCTCAACTACACATTCACGCGCAGCACCCTGTATAGCGTCGGCGCCAATGCATCGGCCGCGATCAAGGAAGGGGTGCCCGGTTTTCCGAACGCAAATTCGAGCACTTACGACACATCATCGGTGGGCTATTCCACGGCCTATGATACGCGCGACAATACCAAGCTACCGACCAGCGGCATCTATTCGGTTGTGAAGCAGGATTTCGCAGGATTGGGCGGCGATGCGGCGTACGTGAGAACCGCCACCGACGTGCGCGGTTACGTGCCCTTAACCGACGGCATCGTACTTGGAGGTCACCTCGGCGGTGGCTATATCGGGGGATATGGTGGTCAAGATGTTCGCCTGCTCGATCTCTATTACCGGGGCAACGAGACGGTGCGCGGCTTTGCACCCGGCGGCATTGGTCCGCGAGATGGCAACAGTCTCAACCAGGATGCGCTCGGCGGCAAGGCATTCTACTCGTCCTCACTCGAAGTGCGCACGCCGGTTCCGTTCGCGCCAGCGTCGCTCGGTTTAAGTGCTGTCGGCTTCGTCGATGCTGGGAGCCTATTCAGCGCCAACAAGACGGCAAGTGCGCTGCCCGGCCTGACTGGAAACAGCGCCGCGCCTCGTATCTCCGCGGGGGCGGGACTGGTCTGGGATTCACCCCTTGGGCCGCTCCAGGCAAGCTATGGTTTTGCCTTATCGAAACAGGCCGGCGACAAAATACAACCTTTCAATTTCGGTGTCGGATCGGGCTTCTGAGCCTCAGGCGGACGATCGAAGCGATCGAACGATTACTGTGGGATGGTATAAGCATTTGATTGAGGCCGACAACTCGGTTCGTCATCTCGCCCTCAACGGCCGCATGCTTTAGACGGCGTAAGATTAATCAGTCAAAGTTAGAGTCCGGATTTGTAACTTGGCTCGCTGGTTTATCTTCACGAATACCCTTGAACGATGCATGACGCAGAAGCTTATCATGGGTCCAGCCACGATACTCCACTTGCGCCACCAGACTTGGTTGAACCCAATGGACGCCTTTACGCTGAATTGAATCGAGTGGCGTTGAAAACGGAGCGCTCTTCGCTCGCCGAGGCTGCATTTGCTGCCAAAGCTCAACTGCGAGGTTCCGATCGAAGCCAGTGCCAACCCGGCCGGCATAGATCAGGCGATTGCGCTTATTGTATCCGAGCGCTAACGCACCTATCGCCTTCGGCAAAACGGTCGACGGAAGATACCCGGCGATGATAAATTCGTCTGTCTGAATACACTTGGTCTTCAGCCAGTCGCCACGGCGGCCCGGGTGATATTGCAGATCAATCCGCTTGGAAACGATGCCCTCCAGCCCTAGTTTGCAGGCCTCTGCGAACATTGCCGCACCACTGCCGGCGATATGTTGGCTAAATCGGATCTTCCCTTGCTTTGTGGTGTCTCGCAACAATGCTTGTAGTATATTTTTGCGCTCGATGAGCGGGCGTTGCATAATCTTATCGCCGTTAAGATGCAGCAGATCAAAGGCGCAATAAACAATTCGAGTAGTAACTCCGGATTTCAGATCACCAACAAGCATGGCGAAGTCCGACACGCCAGCGTCATTTTCGACAATGGCCTCGCCGTCGATTATCGCGGAGGTGACATCAAGCTTTTTAAACGCGCGTTCGATGCCAGTGAATTTGTGAGTCCAATCGAGCCCACTGCGGGTCATCAGTTGGACTTTTCCATTCTCGAGGCGCGCTTGAAGCCGATAGCCATCAAACTTGACTTCGTGCACCCACTCATCTCCGGAAGGCTCGGAACTTACCAGTTTTGCCAAGCAAGGCTCGACAAATGCCGGAGCGGCAGTTCGCTTGGAAACATGCTTCATCGCATTGTTCCGACGAGCTTTTCTATCGCAGCCTTGAGTGGTCGCTGCGCTGCGGCGTAGTCCTGCCACGCTGTCGATTTGCTGAGTAAGCTCGGCACGGTGTGGATAGTAAACCGCGTTGGATCCAGACCAGCGCGCACCTGCGCCCACGTGACCGGCATGGACACGGTAGCGCCAGGGCGTGCCCGCGGCGAAAGGGGAGCCACCGCAGTCGCGGTCCGGTCATTTCGAAGATAGTCGATAAATATCCGGCCATGACGAAGCTTCTTGCTCATATTGGTTAGGTAAAGCGAGGGACTATCTTCAGCCATCGCCGCACTAATTGCCTGCGCGAATGTTTTTGCTTCATCCCAGCCGAGCGCGCGTTCTGCCGCGGCTGCTAAAGGCGTAACCACGTGCAGCCCCTTGCCGCCAGTTGTTTTGCAAAAAGCCACGAGACCCAGCTGCTCCAAACGCTCTCGTAATTCTTTGGCAGCCTTGATTACGGCTGCGAAAGAAACATCCGGTGCCGGATCTAGATCGAATATCAGTCGACCCGGGACTGCCGGTTGATAAGGTTCACAGTTCCACGGATGAAACTCGAGGGCTGCCAACTGCCCCATCTCTACAAGCCCTTCCACCTTGTCGATCTGCAAATAGGGCTCGTGATCGTCACTAACGGCAATTTCGGCGACATGGGTTGGTGTGGCGGCGCCGGCGTGACGCTGGAAGAATTGCTGACCACCGATGCCGTCCGGCGCGCGAAGGAGCGAACACGGCCGTCCTTTCAGGTGCTCGATCATCCAGGGACCCACGGTCGCGAGATACTCGACAAGAAGTTTCTTGGTAACCGGCGCTGCGCCGTTGGCAGGCCACAGTACTTTGTCCGGCTTCGAAATCGAGATGCCGAGCACCCCTTTACCGTCGTAATTGACCGGTGAGATTCGTGGCGTCTGTTTAACTTTATCAATGTGCGTCGATTGCTTGCCGGCGGTGTTATTAGCGTGAGACGAATGCCATACGGCGGCTGCATTTGCCGTCTTGCGGCAGAGCATGAACTGAGTGGGACGGTTTCCCTTACCCGCAGCGATCTGGCCCATGGTGCGGCCCGAAGCAACGGACCGATCCTTTTTCAAGAGTTTGTCCCCGTTACCGGGCTTCGCCCATTTATCCCGGTGTTTGATCATTAACCAGTTGTTGCGCTGTTCGGCAGCGCTCCGGTTCTTAATCCGAACCAGTACCCAACTGCCCTTGAGCTTGTTCCCTGCGACGACGAACTTGAGCTCACCGGCGCGGAGGGCCTGAACAGCTGATTGTTCGCCACTCGGTGACCAGTACCCCCGGTCCCACAGCAACACGGTGCCGCCACCATATTCACCCTTCGGGATCGTGCCCTCGAAGTCTCCGTAGTCGAGGGGATGATCTTCGACCTCGACAGCCAAGCGTTTGTCTGCAGGATCGAGCGAGGGTCCGCGGGTGATTGCCCATGACTTGAAGACGCCATCGAGCTCAAGCCGCAAATCGTAGTGCAATCGCGTAGCGTCGTGCTTTTGGATAATGAACCTAGGATATTCAGCAGGGCTGATTTTGCTTTGCCCTGTCGGCTCGGCTGTTTTTTCGAAATCTCGCTTAGCCCGGTATGTGGTGAGCGCCTTGGCCATCGATCATTCCCGTTTTCGGCCTCATCCCGAGTTAGCCGCCCAAGACCAGCTCGCCGCGATCATTCTCGCGAAAAATAATCAGGCACTCTTCTTGGGTCGCGCTGGCTTTGACTTAGCAGGCGCCTTGCCAGTTTGGTCCTTGCCTGCTTGGCCTAAACTCTTCTTTAATGCGTCCATCAAGTCCACTACGTTTGCGCCGGTTGGCCGGGTTTCCTCCTGCGGAGCAACGATCTTTCGGCCTTTCAATTTGTCTTGTACCAGCGCCTTCAACGCGGTCTGATAATGATCTCGATATTTCTCCGGGTGGAACGCAGCTGCCTTCTTGGTAATCAGTTGGACGGCCAATTCGACCATCTCTCGCTCGGGTTTCGCTGACGGCACCTCGTCGAAAAAATCGGCTGGTTTGCGCAGTTCCTCCTCATAGCGCAGCATTTCCATGACTAAGCCGTCTTCGAGGGGGGCGATCGCCACCAACCATTCCCGTCCAGAAATCGTCAGTTGAGCCAGACCGATTTTTCCAGTTTTCCGCAACGCCTCTCTGATCACCACGTAACCCTCACCGGCCAATGCATCAGCTGGGGCAACGTAATATGGGCGCTCGAAATATCGGTAATCGATGTCGTTCACATCGACAAACTGCACGAGATCGATGGTTTTTTTGCTTTCCAGCTTTAACGCATCGATCTCTTCTGGCTCAAGTGTGACGTACGAATCCTTGTCGACCTCGTAGCCTTTAACGATATCGGCATTGTCTATTTTTCCAATGCCCTGCACGACCTTTTCATAGTTCACCCGCCGCCCCGACGGCTTGTGGATCTGTCGAAAGCTGATCTCCGATTTGGTTTCCACGGCGTTGTAGATTTCAACGCCGATGGACACGAGGCTTAGCCGGAGAAAGCCCTTCCAATATGGTCTCGCAGCTTTTTTTGGCATGACCCACCCTTGGCTAAGGACGCATAGCGTCTGATTCCACAACGCACGACGACCGGTTTTGTTGCTTTCCGGTCAAAAATTCAGACCTCCGTTAGGCCTTGAGCCGGTAACCTGTCCGGAATATCCACCATACGATGGCCACGCAGAGTGCTAGAAACGCAAAAGTCATAACGATACTCAGCCCGACGTTGACATCGGATGAGCCATGGAAGCTCCACCGAAATCCGCTGATCAAGTAAACGACGGGATTGAAGAATGACACAGCTTGCCAAAAAGGCGGTAACATCTTCAATGAATAGAATGTACCGCCCAGAAATGTCAGTGGCGTGATTATGAGCAATGGAATGGCCTGAAGTTTTTCAAAGCCATCCGCCCATATCCCGATAATGAAGCCGAACAGACTGAACGAGATCGACGTCAGAACGAGAAACGCGATCATCCAGAAGGGATGTTCGATTTGATAGGGCACAAACAATCGCGCGGTCAGCAGCACGATCGCACCCAAGATGATCGACTTGGTTGCAGCCGCTCCGACATAACCTAGCACAACCTCGGCAAACGACAGCGGCGCGGAAAGTACTTCATAAATAGTACCGGTAAAGCGAGGCATATAAATCCCAAATGATGCATTGGAAATGCTTTCCGTTAGCAGCATCAGCATGACGAGGCCCGGCACAATAAATGCGCCATAGGGAACGCCGTCGATTTCGGAGATGCGAGAGCCGATCGCCGCGCCAAACACGATAAAATAGAGCGAAGTCGATAACACAGGCGACAAGATGCTCTGCATAATGGTTCTTGCAGCCCGCGCCATTTCCGTGAGGTAGATCGCTTTTACGCCGTTTAGGTTCATTGAGCGTTTTTCACCAGATCGACAAAGATATCTTCGAGGGAGCGTTGATTGGTGCTCAAGTCCGTAAAGCCGATTTTTGCGGCACTCAAATCACCGAGCAGTTTGGTAATGCCGGTCCGTTCCGCTCGCGCATCGTAGGTAAAGATCAACTCGCGGCGGTCAGTCGAAAGCTTCAGATCGTGCGCCGATAATGCTGCTGGAACGAAGTCGAGGCTACTCGCCAATTGTAGCGTCAATTGTTTCTTGCCCAGTTTTCGCATGAGCACCGTTTTCTCTTCGACAAGGATAAGTTCGCCGTTCGTTATCACACCTATCCGGTCCGCCATTTCCTCGGCCTCCTCGATATAGTGAGTCGTCAGTATTATGGTGACGCCGGCAGCCCGCAACTGCCGGACGATCTCCCACATGTCCTTGCGTAGCTCTACGTCGACGCCCGCCGTCGGCTCATCGAGAAACAGAATATGCGGCTCGTGCGCCAGCGCCTTCGCGATCAGAACGCGCCGTTTCATGCCGCCCGAAAGCGTCATGATCTTCGAGTCTTTCTTGTCCCACAACGACAGTTCGCGCAGCACTTTCTCGATGTGAGCTGGGTTCGAAGGTTTTCCGAACAGTCCCCGGCTGAAGGTGACGGTCCGCCATACGGTCTCAAACATGTCCGTTGCAAGTTCTTGCGGCACCAGCCCGATCGCCGCTCGCGCCGCACGGTAATCGCGGACGATATCGTGGCCGTCGACTGCCACCGTCCCCGTACCCGGATTGACCAGACCGCAGATGATATTGATCAGCGTCGTCTTGCCAGCGCCGTTGGGACCGAGCAGGGCAAAAATCTCACCTCGGCGGATCTCCAGACTGACGCGCTTCAACGCGTCGAAGCCGGAGGCATAGGTCTTCGACAACTCTTGGATGGAGATGATATGTGTCACTATCGGAGATTACTCTAGGCGGGTTATGAAGACGGCTGCGGCTACATCATTGTACCCGCCTGCCTGGAAAACACCAAACTTCAGGTCGCCGCGTCGTTACCGCTCCCTCAGCGCGTTTTGCTGCGATTCCGGTCAACGGCTAGCTGTGGTAGCCGAGCACCATTTTCCGAACCCGTATAAATGAAACGCGGATGCGCCGTACACATTTGTTCAACAATTACCGATCCGGGCAAGCTTAATTCCGATACCTGCGCCAACCGCTATGCACGCTTTGAACGGGGTGTCCGGCCAACTGTCACATAACCGCAATAAGACTCCTGTTTGGTTCCCACAACACAGGGAAAAGTCAGGGGGACCTAAGTGTCACTGGCACCGTCAGACGGTCATTACCGCACACTCTTCATATCCGATGTTCATCTCGGTACGCGCTCGGCTAAGGCGGAAGCGCTCCTCGAGTTTCTGAGGGAAACAGAGGCGCAGACGATCTTCCTCGTCGGCGACATTATCGATTTCTGGAAGGTACGACGCGGGCCGCACTGGCCGCAATCCCACAATGACGTGATGCAGAAGGTACTGCGCAAGGCACGCAAAGGTACGCGCGTCGTCTTCGTACCGGGCAACCATGACGAGGGTCTGCGGGACTATTGTGACCTCAATTTCGGCGGCATTGAGATTCGCCGTGATGCAATTCATACCACCGCGGATGGCCGGCGCTACCTCGTTTTGCACGGCGATGAGTTCGACATCATCGTGCGCTACGCGCGCTGGCTCGCTTTCCTAGGCGACCGCTCTTATGAAATCGCGCTGTGGCTAAATGGTCCGCTGAATTGGGCGAGGCGCTATTGGGGTTTGGGCCACTGGTCGCTCTCGGGTTACCTCAAACTGCGCGTGAAGACAGCCGTTAGCTTCATTGGCGAATTCGAAGAAGCACTCGCCGCTGAAGCCGCACGCCGGCAGGTGGATGGCATCATTTGCGGCCACATCCATCACGCCGCCGACCGGCAGATCGGCGAGACGCATTACCTCAATACCGGCGATTGGGTGGAAAGCTGCACCGCGATCGCAGAGACGCACTCTGGTGAAATGATCGTCATCCACTGGCTCGATGTGATGAAGGCCAGACTTGCAGCAGCGACTGCGGCGCAATTCAAACCCAGGGCCGCCGCGTAGCTGGATCGCTTCCGCTCACCCCGAAACTGGAGATCGCCTTGACCACCATCTCGGATGCCACGCCCAACGCTGCGACTGAACCGCTCTCGCGCTCTCGCCTGCTCCACGATGCTGTCCACCACAGCGGCGCACTCAGCGTCGAAGGTGTACTTGAGAGGCTTTTTACTTTCGCATTTCGCAACCTGGTCTATGCGCAAATCTGGGAAGATCCGGTCGTAGACATGGAAGCTCTCGAACTGAATTGCGAGAGCCGGATGGTCGCCATCGCGTCGGGTGGATGCAACGTGATGAGCTATCTGGTCGCGCGACCGGCGCATATTACGGCGGTTGATCTCAACGGCGCGCATGTAGCGCTGAACAAGCTGAAACTGGCTGCGGCGCAGCACCTCCCCGATCATGCTAGATTTCACCGCTTCTTCGCGAGCGCGAATGATCCGGCAAACGTTTCCGATTATCGCCTTTACGTGCGCCCTGTTCTCGATGCTTCGACGATGAAGTTCTGGGACGGACGCGATCTGAGCGGACGCCGTCAAATCACGCGCTTCCGCCGCAACGTCTATCACTCAGGATTGCTCGGGCGCTTCATCGCGGCTGCCCACCTTATCTGCCGGCTGCACGGCAGCCACCCGGAACGCATCATTGGTGCACGCTCGCTTGCAGAGCAGCGGCAGATCTTTGAGCGCGAGATCAACCCGCTGTTCGATCGACGCCTGGTTCGCTGGCTCAGCAAACGGCCCGCCACACTATTTGGATTAGGCATCCCGCCGGCACAGTTCAAGTCGCTCAGTGGTGATCATGAGCACGGGATCGCAGCCGTTCTGCGGCGGCGAGTAGAACGGCTCGCTTGCGATTTCCCCGTCGACACCAACTACTTCGCGTGGCAAGCGTTCGCGCGGCGCTATGATGCGGCTCCCGGCGGCGCCGTTCCGCCCTACCTCGAGCTGCGGAATTTCGAGACTGTTCGTGCTCACGCCGGCCGCGTCGACGTTCGGCAAATCTCGATCACCGCACACCTTGCTCGCCAGCCGAACGCAAGCCTCGATCGCTACGTGCTGCTCGACGCGCAAGACTGGATGTCGGACGCCGACCTCACAGAACTCTGGTCGCAGATCACACGCACCGCCAAACCGAGATCTCGCGTCATATTCCGCACGGCCGCGGAGGCATCTTTGCTACCCGGCCGCGTGCCACCAGCTATTTTGCAGCAGTGGAACTATCAGGCGGCGACGTCGAAGGCTTGGACTGCAGCGGACCGCTCGGCGATCTATGGTGGCTTCCACCTCTATGTGAGGGGCTGAGCCCGCGATGCGCCCCTCGACCACCCAGGCTGCCGCGCAGATGGATCGGATCTATCGCTACCAGCGCTACTTCTACGATGCGACCCGGCGTCATTTCCTGCTTGGGCGGGATACACTGGTATCCGGTCTCGTGCCCCCCGACGGCGGCACAGTGGTAGAGATCGGTTGCGGAACGGCTCGCAATCTCATCCAAGCAGCACGCACCTATCCGAACGCCAGGCTTTTCGGCTTCGACATCTCCAAGGCCATGCTGGCGACTGCCAATGCCAAAATTGCAGCCGCCGGATTGACCGACCGAATTTCGGTGGCACAAGGCGACGCTACGAACTTCGACCTTCAAAAGCAGTTTGGTATCGGAAGCGCCGATCGCATCATGGCCTCCTATACACTCTCGATGATTCCCCAATGGAACGATGCAGTGGCATGTGCCTGCCAACAATTAAATCCAAACGGGTCGCTGCATGTCGTCGATTTCGGCCCGATGGGAGGGCTTCCGTCGAGCGCGAAACGCGTACTTCATGGCTGGCTCGCGAAGTTTTCGGTTTACCCCAGTCCCACACTGGAGCGTGACCTGCGCATCGCCGCCACAGCGCATGGGCTCGACGCCTATGTTGCCCACCCGTTTCGCGGCTATGCGACCTATGCGGTGCTAACACGTTGATCGTCACGCCAGTGGCCCGGAATCAGATGTGCCAGCGTTCGGCCATGGCGGCAGCGGTGGCAGACCCAAAACCGTGCGCACGGGAGCAAACGACCGGCGATGAACTGCTGAGGCGCCAAGGTTGCCTAGAGCGAGCAGATGCTCTCGAACCGGATACCCCTTGTGCTTAGCAAATCCATAGCCCGGATACCGCACATCGAGCCTACACATCTGCGCGTCGCGCGCAGTCTTCGCCAGGATCGAGGCGGCCGCGATCGTCAGGCTTTTGCGGTCGCCTTTCACGATAGGCTGTTGCGGGATCGCCAACCCTTTCAGCCGCCGCGCGTCAATCAAAATATGCTCGGGTGTGCACGACAGACCTTCCACTGCCCGGCGCATCGCCAGCAACCCAGCCCAATAAATGTTGATCGTATCGATCTCCTCGACCTCGGCGAAACCGACCGACCACGCGATCGCCGTCTCTTTGATTGCCACGGCGAGACGATCTCGCGAAGCCGCGTCGAGCTTCTTTGAATCGTCCACTCCCGGTATCCGCGCCCCGGGTGCAAATATTACGGCTGCCGCTGAAACAGGCCCGGCGATGGGGCTCATGCCGGCTTCGTCGACGCCGGCCACGTGAACGACGCCGGTCGACCACAGCAAGTTCTCGTATCGCAGCAGCTTGCGAAGCCGTTGTCCTTCGGAGCGATTATCAAAGCGCCGTCGCGCAATAGCGTCGAGGATCGCCTTTGCCCCGGCACGCCGATCAGCGCGCAACGCCGCCTCCATCGCGGCGTCGAGCGCGCGTGCTTCCACCACGTAGTGGTGCCGGATCTCATTGAGGGCGAGACGGGTCACCGGATCAATTTAGCCGGAAATGCCAACGGCACAACAACCCAAGTTTCTGATGCCGCGATCGCCGCGCACCTGCTAGGTTCACCGGAACCGTCACCTGAAACCCCGGCCGCTCGTGCTCACACTCCGTCAGATCGAAGTCATCCGAGCCATCATGGTGACCGGCACGGTCGGCGGTGCTGCGCGACTGCTCAACGTCTCATCCCCTGGCATCAGTCGCGTCATGAAACATGCCGAGAGTGGCCTCGGGATGAAGCTCTTCAGCCGTAAGGGCGGCCGCTACATGCCGACGCGGGAAGCGCACGATATTTTTGCTCAGATCAACGGGGTCTACGAGAAGGTCGAGGATCTCGGCTTCGTTATTTCGCGATTGAAGCGGGGCGCCGGTTCGGAACTTAAAATAGGTTCGGTCCCAAGTATCTCGGCCGTCATGGTCCCGCGCGCCATCGCCGACATTCAGCGCAAGCTGCCAGGCTTGATCGTCGAGATCGATGTGCTCAAAATCGAGGAGGCGATCGACTATCTGCTGCTCGGCAGGGGCGAAGCGGTGGCGATGAGTTACAAGCTCGATCACCCGCTGCTTACCTTCGAGCCGCTCGCCACCGGTCGGCTCAAATGCATCGTGCCGGCCGGACACCCGTTGGCGAAACGGCGGCAGATTTCGGCCAAGGAGATCGTGCGGCATCCGCTCATCGGCATCGATCCGAACGATCCCTACGGCCGCGTCATGGCCGGCATATTCAGCAGGAATGCACTCGCTTACGATCTCAAGATCCGCGCCCGATTTGGGTCGACTGTATGTGCGCTGGTGACCAACGGCCTTGGCATCGGTGTGATCGACGAATTCACTTTGGCCGGAGACAATTGGCCGGATATCCGTGCAATCGAGATCGAAGAGCAGACGGTTTTCGATACCTTCATCGCCTACCGTAAGGATGCAACCTTATCGAGCGCCTGCGAACAATTCGTGGTGTCTTTGCGGGGTCATATGCGGGGCTTGGCAAAGGAACCGCGCGGCAAGATAAGCGAAGCAGAGCGATCAAGTAAAATAACATCAAGTTAATATCGGCAGCTGACTTGGTAATTGACGGTATTTCATCGCCGGGTCAAATGTGCCAAACCGCTGATGCGCGGACGATCTAGAGCCGGGGGACAACCGGCCAAATGCGCAGCGGCAAGGCAATAGAAAAAATCGATCCAAGGGAAACGCACATGCATCGTAAATTGTCTCTGGCTGTGATGGCAGCCGCTTGCCTGAGTTTCGTGCTGCCCGCCGCGGCCCAGGACACGATCAAAATCCCCAACATCATCGAGCTCTCGGGCGGTGGCGCCACCGTCGGCAAGAACTGGCAGAACGGATCGCAGCTCGCAGTCGACGAGATCAATGCCAAGGGCGGCATCCTGGGCAAGAAGATCCAACTCGAGTTCGTCGATACCGGGTCCGATCCAGGCAAGGCACGCGCCGGCGTCCAGCGCGCAATCGACGACAAGCCGATCGCGATTTTCGGTCCAATCTATTCGGGCAGCGTCAGCGCCACCCTCAAAATGACGGCTGAAGCAGAAATTCCGCAGATCATCGGTGGTGAAGCTGCATCGCTTACGGCCCAGGGCTCCAAGTACCTCTTTCGCACTTCGTTCGGCCAAAACGTCTCGATGCCGAAGATTGCAAATTACATTCGCGATGACATCAAGGCCAAGACAATCGCCGTCGTCTACGTCAACAACGACTTCGGCAAGGGTGGCCGCAACGCCATCATCAAGGAACTCGAAAGCCGCAATATAAAGGTGGTCGCCGACATCTCGACCGAAGCCGGTCAGGCCGACTTCGCCGCCGACGTCGTCAAGGTCAAGGGCTCGAACCCGGACGCCGTCTTCATTTACACGAACGAGGAAGAGAGCGCGCGCTTCCTGATCGAGGCCAAGAAGCAGGGCATCGATAAGCCATTGCTGGGCGAGACCACGCTGCTCGGCCAGAAGGTCATTGACCTTGCCAAGGAGTCTGCCAACGGCGCCAAGGGCCACGTCGGTCTCACCGCCGACGCGCCGGATCCGCTGGTGCAGGCTTTCGCCAAGAAGTTCGAAGAAAAGTACAAGTACAAATCCGACCACAACGGCATGAAAGGCTACATCGCGCCCTACATGCTGAAGGCCGCCGCCGAAAAGGCTGGCAAACTCGACGGCAAGGCGATCGCCGCTGCCCTCCACGGCATGACGATCTCGCCCGCCAAAGAGCCAGGCATCCTGATCGAAGCGACCTGGGACGAGACCGGCGAAATCGACCGGATCTCCTATCTGGCCGAGATCAAAGACGGCAAGCAAGTGATCACTAAGACGCTGCCGAAGCTCAAGCCATAAGTGAGGGAGGCCCGTCAGTCCCGGGGGGAACTGACGGGCATTTTTTATAGTCTGCGTCAGGTTCGAGCCATAGTCGAACCTGCATCCTTGCGCCTCCAATCGACAATGGAGCCCGAGACATGTCCGACTTCCTGCAGCTCGTCATCGCCGGCCTTGCGACCGGCGCCATCTACGCACTGGCGGCGATCGGTTTCACGCTGCTCTGGCAGACCTCGCAGACGATCAACTTCGCACAGGGCGAGTTCGTCATGCTGCCGGCATTCTTTGCATTGGCCGCAATGAAATGGTGGGGACTGCCGTTCTCGATCGCAGCGCTCCTCGCCATCGCGATGTCGATGCTCGTACTCGGTGTCATGTTCAAGAACATCATCGTCGATCCCTTGATCAAGCAGGGCGTACTACCGATGGTGATCTCGACCATCGCGCTGGCGATCTTCCTCAAGGATGGCGTCAAGGACGTTTATAGCGCCGAGGCGCAATCGTTTCCGACCATCCTGCCCGACATTATGCTACCGATCCCGGGAATTAAAATCTCGCTGGCCCAAGTTGGCGTGCTCGTGGTCGCGTTTTCAACGATCATGAGCCTGAGCTGGTTTCTGGCCGGCACGCGCACCGGCCGGCAAATGCAGGCTACAGCGCAGAACCCGACGGTTGCACGCATCCTTGGCGTCAACGTCGAGCGCATGGTGATGTACACGTTTTTGATCAACGCCGGGCTGGCTGCCATGGCATCGCTTCTGATCTCGCCGATCTATCTCGCCAAGTTCTCCAACGGCGAAACCTTGGGGCTCGTCGCCTTCGTCGCCGCGATCGTCGGCGGGTTCAATCAGGTGCGGGGCGCGATCGCCGGCGGACTGATCGTCGGGGTGATCGACAATCTTGCAGCCGCCTACGTATCGACTTCGTACCGGCAGGCGGTGCCATTGGCGCTACTCGTTCTGATCATTCTGTTTCGCCCGCAGGGCTTGCTTGGCCGCAAAGAGGAGCGCGCGATATGAGCCTCTCTTTTTTGAAGATCCCGCTGCTCGTGCTGGTCGCTCTACTCCTGCTCCTATTGCCAGCTGATCTCACCAACTTTGGTATCCCCTGGCCAGGACTCAGGCGCTACGGCATGTTTATCCTGTCGCTGTGGCTCGTGACATCGATTGCCGCGATGGGTGTCAATCTGATCATGGGCTACGCCGGACAGGAAAGCCTGGCACAGGCGGCCTTCCTCGGCATTGGCGCCTACACAACGGCGATCCTGACCAAGGCCGGCGTGCCATTCGGCTTTGCCTTCGCGATATCCGGCATCGCCTCTTTCCTGATCGGTATCGTTCTGGGTTTTCCAGCCCTGCGCGTGCAGAAGCATTATCTCGCCTTCGTGACGCTCGCGTTCTCGGTATTCGTCTGGCTCGTGATCCGTAACGAGGAATGGCTGACCGGCGGCGTCTCGGGCATCCAGGACGTCACGCGGCCAATGCTCCTCGGCATCAGCCTAAAGCCGGCGCTGTACTACTACTGGTTCATATGCGCGATCACAGCGATGCTTGGCGCCGCCATGTGGTGGATTATCCGCAGCCCTTGGGGACGCGCGTTCACCGCTCTGCGCGAGAACGCAATCAGAGCCGAGAGCCTTGGGATCGACGTGCGCGGCTACAAATTGCTGGCCTTCGCGATCGGCTCAGCATACGGTGGATTTGCGGGCTCGCTTTACGCGCCTCTGGTGGAGTTCATCGACCCCGCGCCTTTCGCATTGGCGCCATCGTTGCTCTATCTGTTGATGGTGATGCTCGGCGGCATGGGCACGTTGATCGGTCCCTTCATCGGCGCTGGCGTCGCGGTGCTGCTGCCAGAATGGCTGCGCTTTGCCGAAGGCCTGGCCCCGATCATTTTTGCAATCATCGTCATGATCATGGTGGCGCTTTGCCCAACCGGCATTGTCGGATTGTTCGAGCGTTTGTTTGCAAAGGTCCGGCGACCGCATGCGGATGACAAGGGACCGGTACTCGGCGAGGTCAAGCCATGATTAGCGCCGATCCCAACACAAGCGTGCTTTCGGTTCGCAATCTCGCCAAGTCGTTCGGCGGCGTGCAAGCGGTGCGCGGCGTCTCTTTCGAGGTGCGTCAGGGGGAAATCCTCGGTCTGATCGGCCCCAACGGTTCCGGCAAGACGACGCTTTTCAATTGTATTCTCGGTCAGTCGCTGCCGACCGCAGGTGAGGTCCATGTCGATGGTCGCGATGTTACCGGGTTGCGCCCCTCGCAACTCAGCCTCTTGGGCATCGGCCGCACTTTCCAGCTGCTGCAGGTGTTCCCTCAGCTCACAGTGACGGAGAACCTCATTCTTGCCGGGCAGGAACACAAGGGCTCCCGCTTGACGCGATTACTCGGTGCGCCGGACGCTGGCCTCACGGGTGATGCCGAACGCATGATCGAGTTCTTCCGGTTGGGCCACCTCGCCCACGATAAGGCAGGTGGGCTCTCCTACGGCCAGCAAAAGCTGCTCGATTGCGCGATGGCTTTCATGGCCGGGCCGCGCCTCGTGCTGCTCGACGAGCCGGCCGGCGGCGTCAACTTGTCGATGTTGGCCAACCTCAAGGAGCGCTTACAGGCGATCAATGCCGAAACCGGTGCGACGTTCGTCGTCATCGAGCACAACATGGAATTCGTGATGTCCTTGTGCACACGGATCATCGTGCTGGCTGAAGGCGAGATCATTGCCGAGGGCTCGCCGGATACCGTGCGCCGCGACCCCAAGGTCATCGAAGCGTATCTGGGACATTGAGGACCAAAACGATGTCGAGCGACGCCATATTGACGCTTAAGGATGTCGTTGCCGGATACGGCAAGATGACGATCCTGAACGGCACGACCGCCAGCATTCGCCGGGGCGCGATCACCACGGTGATCGGCCCCAATGGGGCTGGCAAGTCGACGATGTTCAAAACCATCTTTGGTTTGCTGGCCGTCCGCACTGGCAAAATCGAATTTGCCGGCCGGGATACGACTAATCTCACACCGCGCCAGATGCTCGATGCCGGGGTTAGTTTCGTGCCGCAGGGCCGCAACATTTTTCCAGAGTTGACAGTTCGCCACAACCTGGAACTCGGCGGCGTGGCACTCTCTGATCAATCGAGCTTGCCCGCCAAGATTGACGCCATGATGCAGCGCTTCCCGATGTTGGCGCAGAAGGCGGATACCCAGGCCGGCACCATGTCTGGCGGCCAGCAGAAATTGCTCGAAGTGGCACGCGGGCTGCTGCTCGATCCCAATCTCATGTTGATCGACGAACCCTCGATCGGGCTATCGCCGCTGATGGTGCAAGAAGTCTTCGGCATCCTCAAACAATTGCGCGACAGTGGCGTCACCATTCTCTTGATCGAGCAGAATGCCAAGCAGGCGTTACAATTGTCGGACTATGGTCTCGTGCTCGAACAGGGCCAAACTCGTATCGAGGACAAGGCCTCGACCATCCTCGCCGATCCGCGGATCGCACAGTTGTTCCTTGGCGGAGGGCTGGCACCAGTAGCGGAGGGCAAGCGATGACGGCGGTAATCAAACTTTAAATTGATGGAAACACGACCGTGAAGATGTCCATTGCTACGGTGTCGCTGAGCGGCGGGCTCGAGGAGAAGCTCGAGGCAATAGCCATGGCAGGTTTCAAGGGTGTCGAGATCTTCGAGAACGATCTTCTATCCTTCAATGGTACGCCTAAGGATGTGCACCGCACCGTTGCCGGTCTTGGACTGGAGATCATTACTTTCCAGCCATTTCGCGATTTCGAGGGCATGCTTGAGGAAAAGAGGACCCGCGCATTTGCCCGCGCCGAACGCAAATTCGACGTGATGACGGAGCTTGGCTGCGACCTCCTGCTCGTCTGCTCCAACGTCTCGCCGGACAGCGCTGGTGGGATCGATCGTATAGCAGCTGACCTTCGCGAACTCGGTGAACGCGCCGCTATAAGGGGTTTGCGGATCGGCTATGAGGCGTTGGCGTGGGGCCGGCATATCAACGACTATCGCGATGCCTGGGAGGCCGTGCGGCGGGCCGACCACCCGGCAGTGGGCCTCGTGCTCGATACCTTTCACACACTCTCCAGGCGCACCGACCTCAAGGCGATGCGCTCGATCCCGCGCGACCGCATCTTCCTGGTGCAGGTCGCCGACGCGCCCGCGCTGGACATGGATCCGCTTTCCTGGAGCCGTCACTTCCGCAATTTCCCCGGCCAAGGTGATCTGCCTGTCCTCGACTTCATGGAAGCATTGCAGTCAACCGGCTTCGATGGGCTTCTTTCTCTCGAAATCTTCAACGATCAATTTCGCGCAGGCTCCGCCCGCAGCGTCGCAGTCGACGGCCACCGATCCCTGATCTATCTCGCCGACCGCTTGCGCGTGCGCACCGGCGTTCCCGTCAATGGCATCCCGCCATTGCCGCCAAGGTCGCAATGCCTCGGTACCGAGTTTATCGAGTTTGCCATCGACGACAACGACGCAAAGCCCTTCGAGACCATGCTCTCGGGCCTCGGTTTTGTGCGGGCTGGCGTGCACAAGTCGAAGTCGGTAACGCGCTGGACGCAGGGCGCCATCAACATCGCTGTCAACACCGAGAAGGAGAGCTTCGCCCACTCCTACAACATCACGCACGGCACCAGCGTTTGCGCGATCGGCCTGAAAGTTGAGGACGCTTCGGCGACGCTCGATCGTGCCCAACGCTTGCTCGATCAACCGTTCCGGCAGGCGGTCGGACCAGGCGAACTCGAGATACCAGCAGTGCGCGGGCTCGGCGGTAACCTCGTCTACTTTACCGACACCAATAGCGATCTTGGCCGCGTGTGGGAGATCGAGTTCGAGGCGACGAGCGAAGCCGGCCAAGATGGCGCAGCTGGACTAACAACCATCGATCACATTTCGCAGTCGATGCATTATGAGGAAATGCTGACATGGCTGCTGTTCTACACGTCGTTGCTTGATCTCGAGAAAACACCGGAACAGGATGTGCTTGATCCCGGTGGCCTCGTGAAGAGCCAGGTTGTACAGTCCGCCGATGGTGCGTTGCGGATCGTGCTCAACGCCTCGCAGTCGAGCCGCACGTTATCGTCACGCTTCCTCACCGAAGCCTTCGGATCGGGTGTGCAGCACATTGCATTTTCGACCAGCGATATCTTCGCCACCGTTGCCCAGCTCGAGGGCAACGGTGTCGAACTGCTCGCCATTCCTGAGAACTATTACGACGACCTCGAAGCCAAGACCGATCTATCCGTCGAAGAGCTGGCCCGGCTGAAAGCGCATAACATCCTTTACGAGCGGGACGGAGCAGGCGAATTCCTTCAGGTCTATACGCGCACATTCGAGGAACGA
>JANMNO010000118.1:0-8100 GCA_031374115.1 Hyphomicrobiaceae bacterium
GCGACGTTCGCACCCGACAGCATCTTCAATCGAGTGACGGACTGCGCGATCGCGCTGCGCGCCAGAACAACGCGCAAGCGGGTTGCACGATCGATGCGGCCTTCGGGTCCAGGCGGCAACGCATCCAGTGTGATGCCGATCGCTCCTGGCGCATTGACAAAAGCCTGCAACTGGTAGCCGGTGGTCTCCGGCGATCGATAGATCGCCAATGCGCCAGGCCAAGGCGACTGAGTGGCGGCGATGTAGCCAGCGGTTGCAGGTTCGTCACCGTGCAAAAATGGCAGATCGAGAAAGATGACTTCCGGTTGACCGGTCGCCACCGCACTTAACGTCTTTGCCGGCCGTTCCGGCACACTGGCACGAGCATAAACGTCGGGATCAAGACCGCGGGCTTCGATCGAACGCGCTCCGTGATCACCGACCTCGGTCACGCGGACCAGCCGTTGCCGTCCGCCAGCATCCAGCCACAATGCGTCGCCCGGTTCGATTGCGAGATAGCTCGGCGGCAGCACGAAACTCGCCCGTTCGCGCGCTGCCCACGTTTCGTAAAGCCAACTCTCGGCCAATTCGCCGGCAGCGTCCGGATCGAGGATGATCGGCAGCTCAGCTTGCGCGATCCGTCCGCTCGCGCCTGTCAAACGCCGCGCTTCCGCGACTGCCTGAGGATAATCTCCGTCAGCCGAGATGAACGATATCTTCGCCGCAGCCGGCAGGTCCGTCTCCTGGCCCCGCGTCAGCGTTACCGGCGGCACACCTGGCTTGGCCTCGACCGCCAAATCGTCAGTGATCGTCGCGACCGCGGCATCTGCACCGCGGTGGCGCAATTTAATTCTCCCACCGCTTTCGAGACTGTCGAAGAAGTAGGCGAGTTCGAGCGGTTGCAGCGCATCGCGCGGGGCCATGATGCGGTCGACGACGTAGCCCGGCACCAGTCCTTCGAGGCCACCGGCATCGAACGCTTGGAAGTCGAAGTCGGCCATCAGTTGCGTTACGAGATCGCCGAGCGGCATCGCCGTGACCCGCCCATTCAGCCAATGCCCGCGACGCCAATTGTCACCGTCGCTCCAGGTTTCCGTATCACTGGGGTAGGCGGGATAGGGCCGCAAATCCCAAGCATAAACGTGCGTTCGATCGACCGCGACCATCGGCAAGCCGTAGACTGTCGACACCGGGTTGAGCCCAGCTACGGCGCCGGCATGCGCGGGATCGTAGGCTTCGAGAACCGCTTGCAGGTAACGGCGCTGCATGTAGTCATCGCGACGGCCCGACGAGAAGTGGGGTAACGTCGATTCCGCACTTTTCGGATCGGCGAAAACATTTGGTTGGTTCGCAGCCTTGTCGACCGCACCGCAACCCGTCTCCATGAACCAAACGGGCTTCGATTGCGGCAGCCACTCCGTCGTGCTCGCCGCTTCGATACCGCCCGGCCTGTCCTTGTGTGCGTTGCGCCACCACGACTTCAAATCCTTGAAGCGGAACACCCACGGCTTGCCTGCCCCATCGGTGATCGCTGAACGGGTTTGCGCTGCGCGCGCAGCATCGTTTGGGTAGTACCAATCGAAACCCTCGCCAGCTTGCAGGTTGCCCTTGAGATAGGCCAGATCATAGGTCGAGCGAACACCCGCGAGGCGATCGAGATGGGTCGCACCGTCTCGCCAATCGGCAAGCGGCCAGTACATATCGATGCCGATCGCGTCGATACTGGGCGAGGACCACAACGGGTCGAGATGAAAGTACACATCGCCGGTGCCGTCGCCGGGTTGATATCCGAAGTATTCGGACCAGTCGGCCGCATAAGTGACTTTCACGGTCGATCCCAGGATGCCTTTCACATCCGCCGCCAATTGCTGAAGCGCGGCAACAAACGGAAAGGTCGAGGCGTCCGACCGTATTGTCGTCAGGCCGCGCAGTTCGCTGCCAATCAGAAAGGCATCGACGTTGCCAGCAGCCTTGGCGAGCCACGCGTAGTGCAGAATGAAGCGCCGGTAGGACCACTCGGCGGCACCCGAATAAACAACGGCGTCACCGGTCAATGAAAAGTCACTGGACTGTGCCGTACCGATGAAACTCTGAAGCTGCGTCGCCGCAGCCGGTGTCTTGTCGGGCGTATCAGCCTGACCCGGAGCCGGGTCGCAGGTGATACGTCCCCGCCACGGATAGGCAGGCTGTACGCCACTGCCGTCGATCGGATTTGGCAGCGCGTTGCCCTCGGCGACGTCCATCAGGATGAAAGGGTTGAGCGTGACCTTCAGCCCGCGCGCATCGAGTGCACGCATCTGATCGACGATCGTTTGATCCGAAGGCGTGCCACCATATGCTGCCTCGCCGAGACGCTGGCTCACGACCTGCGCCGAGCCTCGCCCTAATCCCGCGACCGACCATTCGACCGGCGACGTATCCTTCTGCGCGCGCTCGACGCCGGGGCGGATCTCGCAATGACCGCAACGCAAGTCCGTCCCGAACCAGCTCGTGACCAATGATACCGAACCGACGTTCGGCAACTGCGCCTGGAGCTGATCGACGGCGACCACCGCATCGGTTCCGCCGGCGAGCGTATGTACGTTTTCCGATACGCGCTCGCCGGCGAAACCGATGCGCGTCACGGGTTGGGTCGCTGCAAAAAACTCGCCGGAACCCGGGATCAGGACGACGCCACGCGCCAGCGAAGAGAAACCGCCGCTGCGGCGAAATACCTCGAACGACAATTGCGGTACACGATTGCCGAACGCTCGCAACGCCAGTCTTTCGAATACGATGTAAGCGACGCCTCGATAGGCCGGGGCATCGCCACCTTCGCGCGCGACGATCAGGCTGTCGGCGGCTTGGGACTCGCTGCCTTCATACAAACGATAGGTGATGGTGGAGAGATCGAGTTCGCGACCATCGGCCCACACCCGGCCCAAGCTCGAGATTTCACCTTGGCCGAGCGCGACCGCAAAATTGGCAAAATAGTTGAACGTCGTCTGCGTTGCACCGCCACCGCCGCCGCCGCCTTTGCTGCCGCCACCGGCATCGCTGGTTGCGACCACTTCCTCGAAATCGGTTGCCCATATCACCTGACCGCCGACGCGAGCGCGACCGTAAACGCGCGGGATTGGCGCGCCTTCGGTTGACGATGTGACCCGCAAATCCGATAGCCGCGGTCCATTGACGTTTCTCGACTGCCCCGATGCGCCGAACAACGCCTGGTCGACATAGGCGCCCGCCAGTGCACCGATCTGCGATCCGATCGTGGCACCGCTGATGGTCGCGCCCAAGACCGAAAAACCGGCCGGCAGCAAGGCAGACCCAGCCGCCGCTCCTGCTGCTGCAAGCGCTAAAGTTGCCATTTGCAATCCTCGAATGTTTCAATCGGAAAATGCAAAAACACCAGCGATGCGGCGGCGCCACCAGGCGCTCAACGCGACATCGCAGGCAGCGCCGCCTTCCATGGCGTGCACGAACGTGGCCGGCCCCGTCAGGATGCCGGCGTGCTTGGCCGGAACAGTTGCGCGGAACCGGAAGATCAACACGTCGCCGGGTTGCCTCTGGTCGATTCCGATCGGCCGCATGTGCCGGCCGGCCGCTGCCAGCAATGTTTCTTCGCTGGCCGCTTCCGCCCAGTCCCGGCTATAGGCAGGCGGCTTCTCAGCGTCGTAACCGTGAACGCTGCGCCACACGCCGCGCACTACTCCGAGGCAGTCGGCGCCCACGCCTTTCAAGCTCGCCTGGTGATGATAAGGAGTGCCGATCCAAGACAACGCCTCGGCAATGATCGCCTCGCGGTGACTTGTCATCAGCTGCCTCGCGCGAACGATGTGACGTAGTCGTTGCCGGGCATGTGCGGAAAGCCGCGGAAGTTCGCGACGTTGGAGAATTTGCTTCGGCACGTTGCCAGATGCTTGTCACATCCAGCGGTGATCTGAAACGTGTCGCCGGCTGCGGGCATCGCAGGTAGCTCCTGCCAAAGCTCGATTGTTGCCAGGCCGGCCGACAGATCATGCCGCTTAACTTCGATCGCGCGGCCTTGATTGATGCCATTTGTGAAAGTCGCAAGCCCACGCGCGAACCAGCCGCTGGCAAAGCTTCCGAGGCCAGAAGCCTTAAAGCTGCGTGTCGAGATCGAGCGCGCAATCGTGCCATCGCCTCTGAAAACGCCAGCGCCCAGTACGACCGCGCAGCGGGCATCGCCAACGTCGGCATCGCAGGCAAACTGATAAAGCCGGCCTTTCGGCTGACCAAGGTAATGAGCAAGCCCGCGCACCTCGGCGGTGAACGCCTGCCCCGTCCGCTTGACCTCGCCCAGCGAACCGAACCGCATCAACACGCGCTGACTAACGTCTTGCCAATTTACCCGGAAGATTTCGACACGGGCATCGTCAAACGAGCCGCCGGACAGTTGCTCCTCTTCGAGGCGGCCCGATTGCAGCGCGCCTTCGACATCGAGATTGTCGACGCCGAGGCCCACCGCATCCTTGATCTCGGTCGCGGTGAAACCGGCGGATGCTTCAAAGAGCGTGCCATCAAAGTTGAGGTCGCGATCGTGATCTGTGAACCCCAGGTGAGTGCCATCGCGCCGGGTCAACCGCCAGCACCAGCATAGCGAGGTGGCACCGCAGTCCAAATGCGCCTGAAGGCCAACCGGCAAAGTCTTCATGACCGCACCTCGATGATCGGAATGTGCGGTATCGCGCCGTGACGGAAGCCTTGCACGTTGACCTCCAGCTTGTCGGTATCGAAGCGCACCGGGCAATCAAACTCGAAGCCTGCGGTGATGACTTGCCCAGCTGCCGGGATCTGGCCGGCAAGGAACGTGAGGGTCCCCGATGTCGCGTCGACGGTGAAATGCGTACCGATCGTTTTCGCGATGCCAGCGACCGCGATCATCACGCTGCCCGCGACCGGCTTGGCAATGATGCGCGTCCATGGCGCGTAACTGCTACCGTAAATTTTGGTCAGTTGGAACGTTGTCGTCGATCCGCTGCCGATCCCGATGATCTGATCGAGGCCGCTCACCGCTGCTTGCGGCGCGCACGATTTCCAGTCGGCTGAATCGCGCCAACGAAAACCGTGCAGGCGGCCGCGCCGCTCTTCGAAGAAGGCGATGATGGCGTGCAACTGGTCGAGCGTGTGTGCGCCATAACCCGCGTTCCAGGCGCGGCGCGAATCGGCCCAACGGCTGTTGCGCTCTTCCGCACCTGAACCTAATGTCACAATGTCGGTGCGCCGCTCGGGCCCGCCATCCGCCCCCTTCGAGATGTCGAGGGGAAAACGCACTTCATGAAATGCCATGAGGGTGTCCTAGAATCAAAGGTTGCGGTGGCCCTGCGCGACCGCGCGCGCGAGCATGGCTGCGAGTTGCGTTTCCGATCGGCGAAAACTGTCGGCATCGGGCGAGGTGACATTGAACACGATCGGCCTGCCGCCGCCGCCATCGCTCTTCACGCCGAGCCGTCCATCCGGTCCGCGTGCGAGCGGCATGATGGCTTCAGCGCCGCGCTCGCCAGCGATGCCGGTTTTGCCACCGCCTAAGGGAAACGCGATCGGGCTCGCGATCACGCCACCGGTCGCGAACGGCACCGGCATGCCGCCTTGCAACACGCCGCCGTTGGCGAACGCCAAACTCCCGCCGCCGCCACTCAAGAAACCGCTGAACGCCTGGCCCAGGCCCTGCTCGAGCGGCTTGAATGCGGCCGTCAATGCGATCCGGCTCAAGCTTAGAGCAAGCGTACTGAGCGTATCGTTGAGGCTGCGCCCTTTGACCGCCAGGCCGGTGAAGGCCTCGGTCAAAGCCGAGCCGAATTGCCGGCCGTATTTCGTCGCGTTGCTGAGTTCCTGTTGCAGTGGGCCGGTGTCGGCATCGACTGCAACCGTCCATGTTTCGACCGGAGGGTTCATAGTTTCATCCTGATTGTTGCGATGTCTTCACCCGGTCGGGAAACTGCTGCATCAGGCCACCAAGATCGCGTCGCGACGGCCGGGCAGGCAGCGGCACGAGCGACCCGATCGCCGCTGCGAACTCGCGCGGCGTCATCGCCCAGAATGCATCCGGCGATAGACGAAGCAGTCCGAGGCCCGCCGCCATCACTTCGTCCCAGGGAAAGGGGCTTGAGCACTCACCCCCACGGGAGCGGCAGCGGTGGGGTCCAATGAAAGCGCGGGATCTGCATTGCCGCGAGAAGGCGATTGCGGTGATTGCTCGGCAACGCCGAATGTTGCCTGCAACAACTGCGCGACCACGCCGACAAAACCCGCCGCACCACCATCCGCCTGCAATTGAGCAACGGCTTCATTGGCGATCTTCAAGCCGGCGCCGCGCAAACCTGCACCGATGATGCGGACGGCGTCGTTGGCCTTGAGACGGCCGTCGCCGAACCGCTGCGCCAAGGCCAGCATGTCGGCATCGCCAAACGCCGATTCCAACTCGGCGAGCGCGCCGAGCGTGAGGCACAACTTGTGCGGCCGCCCGTCGAAAATCGCGTCGATCTCGCCACGATATTTATTTGCCATCTCAGCTCCCTCAGATTGCTGTGAAAGTCAGCTCGGCCGCACTTTCGAGCGCGAGGTCAAAGCCAACCTCGCCATCGTGCTTGCCGGTCAATTCGAACGAGTTGATCTGGAACGCACCCTGCACGATGCCGAAATCGGGGATGACAATTTGCCAGGTCTTGATCACACCGTTGAAGAACGCGGTGCGGATCTCGGCATCGGATGCGGCATCCTTGAATATTCCCGAGCCCGTCACGCGTGCGGTGCGCACCGACGCGCCGGCGAGCAACTCGCGCCATTGGCCAGCCGAATCCTGGTTGGTGATGTCGATCGTCTCGGCGTTGAAGCTAAGCGTTCGCGCCCGCAACCCTGCGACGGTGATGAAGCCAGTGCCGCCATCGCCGATCTTGAGCAGCAGGTCCTTGCCCTTTTGTGCAGCCATCGTTCGATCCTTTGGGTTTTGTGTTGCTCTCGCGATGGTGTCTTTCGCGATGGTGTCTGACCCTCCGGGTCCGACACCAAAAATTGGTCTGACGACTGTGCTGCGGTGTCAGACCCGGAGGGTCGGACACCGGTCGATGAGGTCGCGATGGTGTCTGACCCAATAGGGTCGGACACCGGTTCCGCGATGGTCTGACGTCTCAAGCCGCCGGCTCGGTGACGGCGCGCAGCCGCACGATGCCGCGCCACGTCTCGCTGTCTGGTTCGCGGCGCACATCGGTGAATTCGTGCCGCAGCGAAATAAGCCGGTGCCCGTCGAGAATGAGCACTTGTTGGTCGAGCGCCAGTTCGATCGCGCTCGAGATTTCGTGCGCCGGCTTGCGGCCGGTTGCCCGGGTCCAAACGTGAAGCGTGACGATGTGTTCGTGTGCATCATCCGTACCCGTTGACCAATCGCGCACGGTACTTTGTCCGTAGGTCACGTACGGAAAGACCGGCTGCCGCGGCACGTCATCATAAATGCGCGGACCACCAATCAGTGCCAGCGTTGCGGCATCCGCGGTGAGGCACGCGTGGATCGCCTTCTGCAACGCCCAGGATGAACTTGGCATATCAGCTTACCCACCAGTTGAAGGCGTTGACGGCTGACCTTGCGGGTCTCTCAGTTGCGGCAGCGGCAGCAACGGCGGTGTCGAGGCGACTGCGGTCAGGTGCAGCCGTGCGGCGTCGGCCAGCCGCGCAACTTGGGGCCCGGCAAACCCTGAGCCAAGCCCGCGAATCCGAACATCGAATTTCATGCTGCGACCTCCTCGACCAGACACGTCAAGCGGCGGCGGCGATCGTCAACATCGCGAACGGCGCGAATGAGGAAAATGCGCGAGCCATCGTGGAAGCGCATGGCGGCCGTCAGATCACCGCGCCATCTGATGGTGACCTCATGGCTGACGCGCGCCGAGACGCCATCGGCATCGACGAACTCGCGGCCCGGCAATGATCGAACGGCGGCCCAAACGGTTGCGACAAAACTCCACGATGTGACAGCCGACCCGGCTTCATCGCCGGCCCGCACTGGTGCCTCGATGATCAGTCCGTGGCGAAGATTTCCGACCGGTTGCGTGTTCATAGGCGGCGCACCCGGTAGGGTTCGAGCAGCCCGATGACGGCATCGGGGAAACTCTTTGGCATCGCACC
>JANMNO010000142.1:0-7451 GCA_031374115.1 Hyphomicrobiaceae bacterium
CTGCCCGTCCCGCTCTCCGATTCCACCCACGGAGTCATGACGGCGTTCGAGGTGGTCACCGTCCGGGTTACTGACGCCGACAGCCAGGAGGGCATGGGCTACACCTACACGACCGGTCGCAACGGCGGCGCCATCGCCGACATTCTGCGCCGAGAGGTCCCCGAACTAGTCACCGGCCATGACGCGGACCTTATCGAGGCGGCGTGGGCGCACGTATGGTGGGGGCTCCACTATGGTGGGCGTGGCGGTCCGAGCGTGCTCGCGCTCTCGGCGTTCGACATGGCGCTGTGGGACCTAAAAGCCAAGCGCGCGAAGCTGCCGCTCTACAAGCTTCTCGGCGGCAACGATCCGGCCGTGCCCTGCTATGCCGGAGGTATCGACCTGGACTTTGCCATCCCCGAGCTTCTGAAGCAGACTGACGACTATCTGAAGAAGGGCTTTCGCGCCATCAAGACAAAGGTGGGCCGCGATGTTCTGAAAGAGGATGTGGCGCGTATTGCCGCCATGCGCAAACACCTCGGCGACGGCTTCCCGCTGATGGTTGACGCCAATATGAAATGGACGGCGGACGAGTCCATCCGCCGCGCCCGTGCTCTACGCGAGTTCGACTTAGTATGGCTCGAGGAGCCGACGATCCCCGACGACGTGGCGGGTCACGTGCGCATCGTGCGCGAGGGCGGTGTGCCGATCGCGACGGGAGAGAATTTCCGTACTCTCTGGGAATTCAAACAGATGATCGCTGAGGGTGGCGTTACCTATCCTGAGCCGGACGTCACCAATTGCGGCGGCGTCACTGTGTTCATGAAGGTTGCCCATCTCGCGGAGGCATTCAATCTGCCGGTCACCTCGCATGGCGCGCACGACGTGACTGTGCATTTGCTCGCCGCCGCGCCCAATCGCAGTTACCTCGAGACGCATGGCTTTGGCCTCGACCGTTACCTCGCCGAACCTCTGACCATGCGCGAAGGCAAAGCGGTCGCCCCCGATCGGCCAGGACATGGCATAGCCTTCAAGTGGGCTGACCTTGAGTCCCACAAGCTGTGACGGTGCTCCGCAGCAGCCGGTGCGTTTATGCGCCGATCAACCGTCAGCGTAGCGCTTATACAGAACGGACATGCCTCGCAGACGACACCGCTCGGAGGAGCACGTCCCCTGTTGGTTGAACTCCAGCCATCGTTGCCACGGCCATAAGGCAGAATCAGACGCGCGCGGAACGCGGTCAGCTTTGCTTGGCCATGGCCAAGTAGAACTAGCCCATCCGGGGTAGAGAAAAGCAGGTGACTACCTATCTCACAAGGAACGGGATGCGAAACGAGGCGTGAAAGGACAAGCTATGGCCAAGAACACGATTTGCTTATGGTACGACAAGGACGCCGAGGCTGCTGCCCGCTTCTACGCCGAGATCTTTCCCGACAGTATGGTGGGTACCGTCCACCGTGCACCCAGTGACTACCCGTCCGGCAAAGAGGGCGACGTGCTGACGGTAGACTTCACTGTTGCCGGGATACCCTGTCTCGGCCTCAATGGCGGTCCGACGTTCAAGCACAACGAAGCCTTCTCGTTCCAGATCGCTACGGTCGATCAGCAAGAGACAGACCACTATTGGAACGCCATCGTTTGCAATGGCGGCCAGGAGAGCGCGTGCGGCTGGTGCAAAGACAAGTGGGGCGTCTCCTGGCAAATCACGCCGCGCGTGCTGACCGAGGCGCTGGCGGCCGGCGGCGATGAAGCAAAGCGCGCGTTCGACGCGATGATGGGCATGAAGAAGATCGACGTTGCCGCGATCACGGCCGCGCGGCGCGGCTGAAGCCCATCAAGAATTTCAAGGATTGCCGCGGTACGGGAAGCGCTTCGTTGCACCGCAATCAATCCGGTTGTGTCGTTAGCAGCTCGGCAGGGCTTATACAGAAGCGGACTTCGACCCCACCGTGATCGGCGACGATTTGCGCGCCGCCGACCACGTCCGCTAGCGGAGGGATCGCGTTGAAGCTCAGATATCGATCTTCTCGGCAATCTCGATCGCATCGTCAACCTCGATGCCGAGATATCTAACGGTGCTCTCGATTTTCGAATGGCCGAGCAAGAGCTGGACGGCGCGCAAGTTGCCGGTTCGGCGGTAGATCAACACCGCCTTCGTGCGACGCAGCGAGTGCGTGCCGAACTTCGCCGGATCGAGCCCGATCCCGGGCAACCATTCCTGGATGAGCCGCGCATATTGCCTCGTGGTCTATCCGCGTTTATCGTCACCGCGACCGGTGAATAGAAACTGCCCCGGCTTCCGGCCGGTTAGTCTCAGGTAGTCGTCGACCGTCATCCGCGTCTGATCTCTCAATTCGAACCGCACGGGCCTGCCTGTCTTCTTTTGGCGATTGTCGCGCGATCCATCGAGTATCCACTTGGCGCCACGTCATCGACGCGGACTGCGACGACGTCACAGCCCCGGAGCTTGCTGTCGATGGCGAGGTTGAATAGCGCGAGGTCACGCTTTTTGCGCTCGATCTGCAGCTTGGTTCTTATCGACCAGACGTGGCTTGGTCGCAGCGGTGGTTTTGCGCCAACGAGCTTGCCCTTGTTCCAGCGCGTGCGGCGGGTAGGCTACGTTGTAGACGGTTTATATTTGTTCAGCGTAACGTGAGCAATCGAGCTAACCGCCAGAATTGCCCGAGGACGCGATGACGCCGAGCCCCGATCCGGTCGTGAGCGATGAAATGGTACCGGTGCGCGCGGGCGTCGTGGTGATCGGTGGGGGCATCATCGGCACGAGCACGGCCTTCGCACTCGCGGAAAAAGGCATCGACGTCGTGCTTTGTGAGAAGGGCGAGATCGGCGCTGAGCAATCGAGCCGCAATTGGGGCTGGTGCAGAACGCAAGGGCGAGACCCGCGTGAAATTGCATTGAGCCTCGAAGCCAATCGCATGTGGGGCGGGCTCAACGCCAAGATCGAGGGCGAGACGGGTTTCCGGCAGGAGGGCGTCCTCTACCTGTGCAATAGCGACGCTGATGTCGCCAAGTACGAGGCTTGGCTCGACAAGGCCCGAATCTATCAGGTCGACGCCCGGCTCCTCTCCAGTGCAGAAGTGGAAAAGCTGCTCCCCGGCGCCACTCGGAAGTGGGTGGGCGGTCTCTACTCGCCGTCCGCTGGCCGGGCCGAGCCACAGAAAGCGGCACCTGCGATTGCAATCGGCGCTCGGCGGCGCGGCGCGACGATACTGACCAATTGTGCCGTTCGCGGCATCGAGACAGCTGCGGGGCGCGTCAGCGCGGTCGTGACGGAAAGAGGACGCATTATCACCGATAGCGTTGTGCTGGCCGGCGGGGCATGGTCGCGTCTCCTGTGCGGTAACCACGGTATCGATTTCCCACAATTGAAAGTCCGCGGTTCGGTCATGCGAACGGCCCCGCTCGCAGGCGTTCCGGTGCCGTCAGTCGCAGGTGCTGGCTTCTCATTCCGGCGTCGCCTAGACGGTGGTTATTCTGTCGCCAATCGCGGTGCATCGGTTGCAGAGATTGTGCCCGATAGCTTCCGGCAGTTCTTCCGCTACATGCCGGCATTGCGGGCTCAATGGAGCGATCTGCGATTACGCCTCGGCGAACGCTTTGTAACCGAATTGCGCACACCGCGCCGTTGGCATCTCGATGCCGTCTCCCCCTTCGAACAGGTGCGCATCCTCGACCCAGAACCCGATACAAAAATCCTCGAGCAGGCGCACAAAAACCTTGCGTCGGTCTTTCCCGCATTCGCAGATGCCAAGATCGTCGCAAAGTGGGCTGGCTTGATCGACGTCACCCCCGATGTTGTACCGGTCATCGGTCCGATCCCGGCCATTCCGGGGTTCCATCTCGCCAGCGGATTTTCCGGCCACGGCTTCGGCATCGGACCCGCCGCGGGACGTCTGATGGCCGACATCGTCACTGGCGACCCACCGATCATCGACCCAAAACCCTTGCGGTTCGAACGCTTTTCCGACGGATCTCCGACTGTCATCCACTGAACACACAGGAAAACACCATGCCATCAATGATGCGTCTGCTGTTAATCCCGATAGCCATTTGGCTTGCTGTCGCCCCTCTCAGTGCGCAGGATTTGCCCACATTGCCGGATGCGATCAAGAAACAGGGCGTGCTGCGCGCCGGCATCAAATGCGATTATCCGCCGGACGGCTATCTGGACGCACAGGGAAAAAATCAAGGCATCGAGGTCAGCCTCGCCAAGCAAATCGCGGCTTACGCGTTCGGCAGCCCCGACAAGGTCGAGCTCGTGTGTGTGACGGCGGCCAATCGCATCCCCTCGCTCCAGGGCGGCAAGATCGACCTGATCGTCGCGACGCTCGGCGTCAGCGATGAGCGCGCGCAGGTGATCGACTTCTCGAACAACTACGCGTGGGGCGGCAGCGATATTCTCGTCGACAAGGACAGCCCGATAAAAAGCTTGAAAGAGTTTGCCGGCAAGAACGTGATCGTCATGAAAGGTGCTTGGCAGATCGGCTGGTTCGAAAAGAACGTACCGACCGCACAACTTCTGAAACTGGATTCAATCTCGGACGGCCTGCAGGCGCTGCTGCAAAAGCGCGCCGACGGTTTCGCCCACGATCTCGACGTGCTGCGGCCGATTTCCCGCAAAAACACACAGGTCAAGTTGATCGGGGAGATCTACCAACTGGGCTACCGCGCCATCGGCCTACGCAAGGGCGAGGCTGAGTGGGTGGCCTACGTCAACGCCGCTTTGCAGAAGGCCGGTAAGGATGGGCTGATCGTCCAATGGATCCGCCAGCACGTCGAGCCGGATTTGCAGCAAGTCGTGATCGACGCTTGGGATCTCTCGAAAGCGCCGAAGAACTGAGCGCCTTTGGCAGTCCCCGCGCGAGCGATGACAATGAAACACAGCTTCGACGTCGCCTACATCATTGCCAGTATCCCTGCCCTCCTCAATGGCCTGCTCATGACCGTGATCGTCAGTGCGATCAGTATCGCGCTTTCGGTACTGATCGGTGTCGCTGGCGCCACGGCCCGCATCTTTAACACGCCGATCCTGTCGAAACTTGCCAGCGGATACGTCGAGTTCATCCGCAACACGCCGCTGCTGGTGCAGATCTTCTTCATCTTCTTTGGTCTACCGGCCATTGGCATGAAAATGTCCGTGTTCTGGTCGGGCGTGGTTGCGCTGACAATCTGGGGAGGTGCGTTTAACATCGAGAATTTCCGCGCCGGTTTTATGTCGGTTGCAAAAGGATTGCGTGAGGCGGCGCTCTCTCTCGGCCTCGATCGATGGCAGTACTTGTGGCTCGTTGCGCTGCCGCTCGGCCTCCGCGTGAGCATTCCCTCGGTGCTCAATACGTCGATCTCGGTGCTCAAGAACTCGGCTTACTTGCAGGCGATTGGGCTGATGGAGCTGACCTTCGTCGCGATGGATAAACTGGCGACGGATTTCCGCACCCTTGAGATGTTCGCGTCGATCGGCTGCATCTATCTGGTCCTCGTTCTCTCTCTGTCCTGGCTCGTGCGCCAATTCGAACGGGTACTGCAACGCCCCTTCCATGTGGAGTGAGCGTACCGTGATGCTGCTTGTCGAGAATGCCGGGTTTTTCTTGTCGGGGCTGCGCGCCACGATCGAGCTCGCGCTGCTAACGCTGTTGTGCGCGATCGTCGTCTCAGCAGTGGTCGGCTTAATGAGCGTTTCGCGATCGGTGGCCCTGCGCGGTATCGCCCTTTGTTATGTCGAGTTTTGGCGCGATATTCCGCTGCTTGTGAACATGCTCTTCATTTACTTCGGTGCGCCCTTGATCGGCGTGCCATTGCAACCGTTTGCGGCAGCCCTTTTCAGTCTAACACTATGGGGCGGCGCCAATGGCGCTGAGATCGTGCGTGGCGGCATCAATGCGATCGGCCACCATCAGTTTACCAGCGCGACAGCACTTGGACTGAAGCGTTGGGAAATCTATCGCTATGTCGTGCTGCCGCAAGCATTGATGCCAATTCTGCCGCCGATGACCGGCTTATGCACCACGCTGATCCAGGCGACCTCACTGGCATCCCTCGTCGGCGTCAACGAGTTCTTCCGCATCAACCAGATCGTGGTCGAGCGCACCACCATGCAACTCGGCCACAGCCCGGCGTTCATCGTCTACGGATTTGCACTGATCGTTTATTTCCTGGTGTGCTCGTCCTTGACCTGGCTCTCGCGACGGCTGGAGGCCCGGCTGCACGCGACCGGCACCAGCGCGGTCGTACCCGGTTTCCGAGTGAGCGCGTAGTGATAGATCTATAGAAAATGGGCAATAACGTGAACTCGACGGCGACCGCAGCCCCGTTTTTCGAGGCAATGGATCTCGTGAAGATCTTTGGCCGCCATCGGGCGCTCGATCGCGTCAGTTGCAGTATTCGACGCGGCGAGCGGCTCGTCGTCATCGGCCCTAGCGGTTCGGGGAAAAGCACACTGATCCGGTGCCTCAATGGTTTGGTGAAACCGGACGAAGGGGCGATCACTTTCGATGGCAACTGCATCGATCTGAAATCGGAATCAGATTGGCGGCGGCTGCGGCAGCGCGTTGGCATGGTCTTTCAGGATTATTCGTTGTTTCCCCACCTCACGGTGCTGGACAACATCGTGCTGGCGCCGGTGCGGGCCGGACTCTACTCGCAAAAGGATGCCGAGCGCGAGGCGCGCCGGCTGCTCGAGCGCGTGCGGCTCGCAGAGAAGGCGGATACTTATCCAGCCTTCCTGTCGGGCGGACAACAACAGCGTGTTGCCATTGCCCGGGCGCTGGCGATGCAGCCAGAGTTGATGCTGTTCGATGAGCCGACATCCGCTCTCGATCCGGAAATGATCAAGGATGTGCTCGACTTCATGGTGGAACTGGCCAACGAAGGAATGACAATGGTCGTGGTGACCCACGAAATGGGATTTGCACGCGGCGTCGCCAACCGGGTTTTATTCATGGAAGCCGGCCGCATTATTGAAGAAGGCCCGCCTGGTCAAATTTTTGGACAACAGCGCGAAGCCCGGACCCGGGATTTTGTCGGTCGCATCTGCTGATGCGGCATGAGTTTGCAGCATCACGGTCTGAGATGTTGGCCGGTTGGTAAAGTCGAAAACCGAAACTGCATATAATTTTACCGCCGCCAAATAATCCCCAACACTGGGGTCAATGGAAAAAACTCTGCGGCGTGGTGCGTTAACGTATAGCCTGCTGTTTCAGCATTTTATGAATGACATTTTGTGCCGTGATGATTTTGTTGACGGCAAAAAGCAAACCATCAAATACCTTTTGCGGGTCGTCCGATGGCGGCAGAGATTTCAGATAGCCGCGCAGGTCGAGAAACGGCTCGGTGTTCAAGGGGCAAACATTGGTGGTGTCGGAGTCAGTCAGTTTTTTGAGCCATTCGGCAACCGGGATCACGGGCTGTCGGGCTGGCTTGTTGTCTGGCATTGACCGTCGAGATGCGATTGGCAC
>JANMNO010000144.1:0-2787 GCA_031374115.1 Hyphomicrobiaceae bacterium
CGTCGACCTACTGCGGCGGTGCGGCAATATTGACCGTCACACTCTTGAGGTCCGTGAAACTGTCGAGCATACCGTTTAGCGAGAATTCGCGGCCGATTCCGCTTTGCTTTCGACCACCGTAAGGCTGACCCAGCGACTGCCCAGCCCCTTGATTGATCTGAACCCAGCCCGCTTCCAGCGCGTGCGCTGTGCGAAGGGCCTTGCCGACATCCCGCGTCCACACATAACCGGCCAGTCCGTAGTGGCTGTCGTTGGCCATTGCGATAACCTCGTCTTCATCGGTCCATGGAATTGCAACGAGTACGGGACCAAAGATCTCTTCGCGCGCCAAGCGCCAGTCGTTGGAGGTGTTAGCAAAGACGGTTGGTAGCGTGAAGTATCCCTTGCTTAACGGACCGCTTGTTGGCGGCAGACCACCGAGCACGATGTGCGAATCCTTACGCTCCAGTCCTTCCTTGATGTACCCGCAAACCTTGCGGAACTGCTTTTCATTGATGATCGACCCCATGTCGGTCTCCTCATCGAGCGGGTCGCCGATTTTGATCTTGGATGCACGATCTTTCATTTTATCTAGGAAGCTGTCGAAGATCGACTTGTGCAGGAACAACCGTGATCCTGCCGTGCAGGACTGGCTTTGCCGGGTGAACCGCATGCCGGACATCACGCCGTCGACAACCCAGCATGCGTCTGCATCCGCATAGACGATCGCCGGGCTTTTGCCCCCGAGTTCGAGCGACACTGGAACAATCCGCTCGGATGCGGCCCGCATGATAGACTTGCCGACCGCCGTCGAACCCGTGAACGAAATTTTCCGGACCGCCGGGTGTGCGGCCAGCGCTGCGCCGCACTCTATCCCAAAGCCGGTCAGAACGTTCACAACGCCTTTGGGCAGGAATTCGTTGCAGACCTCGGCGATGAACAGGACCGAAATGGGTGCATCCTCGGCGGCCTTAAGCACGATCGTGTTACCGGCGCAGATGGCTGGCGCGATCTTCATGGCCGACAGAATGCCGGGCGCATTCCACGGCACGATTGCACCGACGACTCCGATTGGCTCCCGTCGCGTATAGCTGAGAACACCGTCCCCAAGCGGGAACGTCTCGCCTTTGAGTTCGCTCGCGAGCCCGCCGAAATAGCGGAAGGTGTCGGCGACGGCAAGCGCTTCCGGTCGTGCCTGCGTGCGAATCGCATTGCCTGTTTCGGCGGCGATGACGCGCGCGAGGTCTTCAACGCGTGCCTCGATCGCTTCCGCGATGCGCAACAATAGCCGGCCCCGGTCACGGGCGACGATGCGTGACCAATTCGGAAAAGCCGCTGACGCCGCTGCGACCGCCCGCTCGACGTCGGCCGATTGCGCGCGCGGCACCTCGCCGATCTTGTCTTTGCGTGCGGGATTCTCGACGGTGATCGCTTCGCCGTTGAGGGCATCCACCCAGGCGCCGTCGATCAGCATCTGGCGTTTGGCAAACCCCGGCGCTTGCGGCGCGAACTGCGCAGTTGCACTCATGATGGTGTCTCCTTAAATTAGTCGGTGTTCGGCGCATCACACGGGCTCGACGTCGCATACTCCTGCCGTCATTGGCGAAGCTCCTTCAACTTTTTTTCTTGGCCGCAGGATTATTCTCCGGCGCGACGCCAAGCTCACCACTGAGCAGCTTTGCCACGATCGAAAAGTCCTTGGTCAACAGTCCGTTGTTGGCCAACGCCTGGTAGATCGACGTGGAGCATGCCGCAAGCGGCGTGGACGCACCGACGGCGCTCGCTGCCTCTTGCGACAGCCGCATATCCTTGAGCATCAGCTCAGTCGAGAAGCCCGGCTCGTAGTCGCGGTTGGCCGGGGAGCTGGGCACCGGACCGGGGACCGGGCAATAGCTCGTCAGGGCCCACGATGCGCCCGAAGATGTGGACGCGATATTGAACAGTGTCTGAGGATCGAGACCAAGCTTCTGGCCGAGGGCAAAGGCCTCGCTGGTGCCGATGACATTGATACCGGTCATCATGTTGTTGCAGATCTTTGCGGCCTGACCGTTTCCCGATGGACCCGCGTGGACGATATTCCGCCCCATGTTTTTCAAAACAGGTTGAGCGCGCTCGAAGGCTTCGGCCGTGCCACCGACCATGAATGTCAAGGTTCCTGCCTCGGCACCCATAGTTCCGCCGGACACCGGCGCGTCCACCATGACCCGTCCTGCTTCATGTGCTTCTTTCGATACGAAGCGCGCCGTTTCGACGTCTATGGTAGAGCAATCGAGCAGCATGGCAGTCTTTGGCGAAAGTCGGATCGCTCCGGATGCGCCGCAGAAGAGGCTTTTGACATGCTTGCCAGTATTCACCATCGAAATGACGAACTCTGCACCGGCGAGTGCGTCACCCAAATTTTTGGCAGTCTTGCCGCCGGCCTTGCGGTAAGCGGTCCCCGCTGCCTCAGATAGGTCGAAACCAACGACTACATGACCCGCCTTTGCGAGGTTGTGTGCCATGTGCAGGCCCATCTTGCCCAGGCCGATAAATGCGATCTTTGCCACGAGAGCCTCCCACAAAAACTCTTTCCGGGTTGACTATTACCGCTGAGAAAAGACTGTCAATGAGGCATAGGCAGCGGCAATCTGGAGATACTCGCGGGGCGTCGTGCCGAATGGCAGCGATCCATCGAAAATAAGGCTCGGATCCTTGCCGATGTACGAAAGGCTCACCATCCATGACCCAACCTGCCGGCCTCACACACCACTATGCCGAAATCGGCGAGGTCATGCTGCATTACGTGACGGCCGGTCAGGGGCCGCCGGT
>JANMNO010000145.1:0-6702 GCA_031374115.1 Hyphomicrobiaceae bacterium
GCGCGCCTCGGCAAGAGCAAGGGGCGGATGACCTCACTTATGCGGCTGTCCTATCTCGCGCCGCACATCGTCGATGCGATCTTGGCCGGGCAGCAACCGATGGAACTCAGCGTCAAAAGCCTGCTGCAGCTGTCGAGAGACTTGCCGCTCGACTGGTCCCGCCAGCGCGCGTTTCTCCGCTTCGTCTGAGCCGCCGCTCCGAAAGTCCCGGGCAATAACCCGCACCGCCTTCCCCGAAAGTCGCCCACAGAGACGTTTCGCGCAACCTCCCGCAAAACGACCGCGATCCGCGTCTCCGTCTGCTCCGTTTGCGATTGACTAGACGCTAACCCACGGAAAACACGACCTTATTAGGGCGCACACAGATACCAATAATATACATCGTTTTCAGCAGGTTAACTGGCTGGGGCGGGAGGACTCGAACCTCCGAATGGTGGAATCAAAATCCACTGCCTTACCACTTGGCGACGCCCCATGCTCGATTCCGACCCCTGGAGGGGTGGCCGCGCGCGCGGACCTTAGTCGAGCTCGAGGCTGCCTGCAATGGCATGTTGCGACGGTATAATCGGCAAACCTCAATCAGCCTCTAAATGTCGCGCCTTACTCGGGTTCGAGCTGCCGGAATTCGCCACGGATATAGATCAGCGGGTCGGCATCCTCGCGCGCCGCTGCTGCGACCACCTGTCCTATAAAGATCGTGTGCGTTGCAAACACGTGCTCCTGTGTAACACGGCAATCGAAAGCCGCGAGCGCGTCTTTCAGGATCGGTGCACCCGTTGCCATCGTGACCCACGTCGCGCCTTCGAAGCGGGCTTCACCCTTGAGACCGGCACGACCGGCGAAGCGCCCCGCAACAACGGCCTGCTTGCCCGACAACAGGTTAACACTGAAAGTGCGGTTCTTTTGGATCACATCGTGGGCGCTGGCAGATCGATTGACGCAGGCGAGCAGTGTCGGTGGATCATCCGACAGGGAGCAAATCGCGGTCGCCGTCAGTCCAAATCGATAGCCAACTTCTCCCGTCGCGATCACGGTGACGGCGCCAGCCAATTGACGCATGCATTGGCGGAACTCGGTGGCACTGACCGTAGACGATGCTTTCGGTGGCTTGAGCGACACGCAATTCTCCGGGCTGTGGGGTAAGCGCCTCGGCTTTGCCACATCAAACCTTGACTTTCCAGTCGCCGATTGTCGACTTCTGCAGCCCGAGGTGATCGCGCAGCGTGTTGCCGCTGTAGGCTTTGCGGAACAGCCCACGGCGCTGCAGCTCGGGGACGACAAGCCGGGTGAAGTCTTCGTATGAACCTGGTAGATGGGTGCCAGCGACGACAAAGCCGTCGCAGGCTTCGTTTGTGAACCACTCTTCCATCTTGTCGGCGATGTCCTTGGCACTGCCGGCAAAGAGCGGAAACTCGCGGATGGTGCCGCGGTTCGAAACTTCGACAAAGTCACGGATCGTCGGGTTTTTCTTGCCCGACGCCGCAACGACGCGATCGCGGATCGCTTGCAAGCCGCTGATCGATTTCAGTTCGTCGTCGGTGAAAGCTGCATCCATTTTCTTCGAGGCAAAGTCGAAGTTCAGCACTTCCGACAGCAATGAAAGCGCATCGACCGGCTTGGCGAGCTTGTCGATGACTTCCATCTTGGCTTCGGCAATCGCGCGCGTCTCTCCAGGAATGACATAGACCGCCGGTGCTACTTTGACGTCTGCAGGCTCGCGACCGGCCTTGGCGACCTGATCCTTGAAAGCTGCATAAACTTTGCGGCCGACTTCGAGGTTCGGATAGACCGCGAACACCAACTCGCCCCAGCGCGAGGCGAACCGCAAGCCGCGTCCCGATTGCCCGGCTTGAATGACGACGGGCCGTCCCTGTGCGCTGCGCGGCACGGTGAACGGACCACGCGAGCGGAACCATTTGCCCTCGAACTCGAGCCGGTGGACCTTATTGGCATCGGCGAACTGCCCGGTTTCGCGATCGGCGACGATCGCGTCAGGCTCCCAGCTGTCCCAATGGCCGTGCACGACTTCCATGAACTCGTCGGCGCGATCGTAGCGCAGATCGTGCTCAGGATGTTCGGTCTGGCTGAAGTTGCGGGCTTCGCTGTGGTTGAGCGAGGTCACGACGTTCCAGGCGACACGACCGCCGAGCATCAGGTCCATGGTCTGGAATACGCGAGCGACGTGGAACGGCTCGTAGTAAGTTGTCGAATAGGTCGAGCCGAGGCCGAGCTTTTCGGTGGCGGCCCCCATCATGGTCAGAATGGTCGTCGGGTCCATCTTGACGACACGCACACCATTTTCGACCGCTGCGCGATAGTCGTCGCCAAGGATATCCGGCATCGCGAGACGATCGTCGAAAAACGCAAGGTCGAAGCATCCAGCCTCGAGGGTGCGGGCAATGCGTTGGTAATACGCGGGCGACAGAAAATCTGGCGCCGTCGCCGGATGACGCCAGGAGCCGACGTAGTTCGAACAGTTCTGCGCTTGCAGAAAGCCGATGAGCGTCATTTGCCGTGGTTGAGCAGGCACCTTTGTCTCCCATTACCGTGATTTCACAAACACAATGACAGAAGCGGCCATCTGCACAACCGGCCGCTTGTGCAAGGGAGCTGTTCCGGCGCGCTTAGAGCTCCATCACCAGGCACGTCGTCGTGCCGGTGGCGAGCAGGCGTCCGTTGCTATCGACAAGCTTCCCGTCGGCGGTCGCAACACGGCGACCCGATGAGACGACCGTGCCTTCCGCGCGCACCACGCCGGTGTCCGACGTGATCGCGCGCAAGAGGTTGATCTTGAATTCAAGCGTGGTGTAGGCGTAGCCTTGCGTCAGCGTCGATTGCACGGCGCAGCCCATGCAGCTGTCGAGCATGGTCGCCGCGTAGCCGCCGTGCACCGTGCCGATCGGATTGTAATGCTCAGGTCCCGGCGTCCCTTCGAACGCCATGAACCCTTTCGATACCGCGACCGGCACAAAGTTTAGTGTGGCGCCCATCGGCGCGCGGGGCAGACGGCCGTCGATCATTGCTTGCAGGAAATCGAGCCCGCTCATGGTTTTGAGCGTACTGAGGGGCACGACCCCGTGGCCTGCGTCGGTCATGAGAAATCTCTTTTTGGTGGCAGCTGCCGACACGCGTCCCGCGCGCCGGCCGGCAGCCGCGTAGTCCCGCCGCATCCGGCCGGCTCCCCGACAGGGGAGTCGGATGCGGCAACAAAGACTCAATGATTATCGCGCGGCACGCCTTTGGTTTCGGCGATGCGCTGATACTTGACCGCGGGCTTCAGCACCATGCCGTTCGACAGCTCGTCGACCATACCGCGCTGGATCTCCTGCCACGGCGTTTGGTGGTCCGGATACTTGTAGCCGCCCGCCGCCTTCAACGCCGCACGCCGCTTATTGAGTTCCTCATCGGAAACCAGAATGTTGGCTGAACGCTTGCCCAGGTCGACGCGGACCCTGTCACCGGTCTTGAGCAAGGCAAGATTGCCACCCGACGCTGCTTCCGGCGACGCATTCAATATCGACGGCGATCCCGATGTGCCCGACTGACGGCCGTCACCAATGCAGGGCAGTGCAGAAACGCCCTTCTTCAAAAGGTAGTCCGGAGCGCGCATATTGACGACTTCGGCCGCTCCCGGATACCCGATCGGACCTACACCGCGCATGAACAACAGGCAGTGCTCGTCGATCTCCAGCTTCGGATCGTCGATGCGCTTGTGATAATCTTCCGGGCCATCGAATACCACGGCGCGCCCCTCGAACGCCATCGGGTCTTTCGGGTTCGACAAATAGCGACGGCGGAATTCATCCGTGATGACGGAGGTCTTCATGATGGCGCTGTCGAACAGGTTGCCCTTGAAGTTGAGGAAGCCTGATTGCGCCTTCATCGGCGCATCGTAGGTCTTGATGACCTTGCGATCGTCGGAGAACTTGCCCTTGCAATTCTCGATCAGCGATCGGCCGTTGACGGTGATTGCGTCACCATCGATTTTGCCCCGCGCAACCAGTTCGGCAACGACTGCTGGCACGCCACCAGCACGATGATACTCCTCGCCGAGATACTCGCCGGCTGGCTGCATATTGACGAGCAACGGAATGTCGTAGCCGACGCGCTCCCAGTCATCGCAGGTGAGTTCGACGCCGATGTGTGCTGCGATCGCATTCAAGTGGATCGGCGCGTTGGTCGAACCACCGATCGCGGAGTTGACGACGATGGCGTTTTCGAACGCCGCCTTGGTCAAGATCTTCGACGGGCGCAGATCCTCCCACACCATGTCGACGATACGGCGGCCGGTCTCGTAGGCCATCTGTTGGCGCTCGCGATAAGGTGCTGGAATTGCCGCACATCCTGGCAAGCTCATGCCGAGTGCCTCGGCAAGCGAATTCATGGTGGAGGCCGTGCCCATCGTGTTGCAGTGGCCGGCAGAAGGTGCCGACGAAGCGACCACTTCGAGGAAACCCTTGTAGTCGATCTCACCCTTGGCCATTTGTTCCCGGGCCTTCCACACGATGGTGCCGGAGCCGGTGCGCTCGCCCTTGTGCCAGCCATTGAGCATCGGTCCTCCCGAAAGCACGATCGCCGGAATGTCGACGGTAGCCGCGCCCATCAGCAGCGCCGGCGTGGTCTTGTCGCAGCCGGTGGTCAGCACCAGGCCGTCGAGGGGATAACCGTAGGCGATCTCGACGAGCGATAGGTAAGTCAGGTTGCGGTCGAGCGAAGCGGTTGGCCGCTTGCAGGTTTCCTGCATCGGATGCACCGGAAATTCGAACGGGATGCCGCCCGCTTCGCGAATGCCATCGCGGACGCGATCGGCAAGAAAAATATGGTGCCGGTTGCACGGCGAAATATCCGATCCGGTCTGCGCGATGCCGATGATCGGCCGGCCCGATTGCAGCTCTTCCAGCGTCAGCCCGAAGTTCATCGTCCGCTCGAGATAGAGCGCCGTCATGTCGGGATTATCCGGGTTGTCGAACCACTGGCGCGAGCGAAGCTTCTTGATCTGCGTTGCGGTTGGCTTTTTCATCGGGGCGCTCCGTACCTGGTGATGTTTTTAGTATTGGCATTAGTGTAGTGGGCGCAGCCGACGCGTCAATGACGGCATCGCGCTCGCGATGCAGCGGCATACCTGCTCCTCGAGTTAGTCAGTCTGATTTCTGCAGGTCTTGCAATGCTATTGCGATGCATTCGATGAACGCTGCGTCGTCGTCCAGGCGATGTGCCAGTGTCAGCGCGAGCTTGGCGAGGAACATGGTCTCAGCCTCGGGTCCGGCACGATCAATAGCCTCAGCAAGCGCGTCGTAAACTGTTTCGAGCCGATCGAACGGGGTTGCTTTCATGCTGGCACGGCTCCGAGACAGACCTTCATTGCCGCTAGAATCTCAACGGCGTTGCATTGCCGCCAGCGGCCCGCGACGTGCAGATCCGGCCGCAGCAAGTAGACCGTGCCCGGCACCGCATCGAACGCTTCGGTGATCGCCTCACAACTATCGGTCATGTCTGTGCTAATGAAGACGGGCTTAAACAGAGGGTCCAACTTTGCAAGCGCTCTGGCGAGTTCTGCTAGCTCCGTCTGCGGCGTGTCTCCGGCGAACATCAACGCGGAGAAACCCGCGCCGGCGTGATCCAGCAGATAGCCGCCTTCGGCCAGCTTCGCGTTTGCACATGCAGCGCCTCGTCGTGGGCCGCCTGCAAATTCGCCATCGTGATCCGCTGCTGAAGTCAGCGGGCTGTCGGCGTAGGTATAGGGCGTCATCTGCCGCGGATCGGCAAACCACTTGGCGAAATCGTGCCGCAAGCTCAACGACAACGCCGCGTCGCGCATGATTTTCCAGCCCCGTGTCGGTGGCGTCATGAAACGCGTGCTCTTCGAGGCGTTGGCGAATACATCGAGCGTCGCGCCGCGCCGCTCGGGCGTATAGCTCGCAAGTATCCGCGCATCTGCGTGACGGCTGAGCACGTAGCCGAGCTTCCAGCCGATATTGTGCGCGTCCGCAAGCCCGTTGTTCAAACCACGCACACCAAAGATCGGCACGATGTGTGCGCTGTCACCAGCAAAGATCACGCGGCCGTGCACGTAGTCATCGAGACAAAGCGTATTGGCCGAGTAGATGCTCCACCATTCCAGGTCCCACCCGCTCGTGTGCCCGATCTCGGCAATGATGGCGCCGACGCGGGCGCGGATTGTTGTTTCGGCAATGGCCTCGTCGTCGCTCTCGCCAAGTCTCAATTGATAGTCGATGCGCCAGATATTGCCCGGCTGCTTGTGAATGAGAATGGTTCCGCCAGGGTTGGATGCCGGTTCGAAGAAGGCGCGGCGCTCGGTCGGATAGTCGTGCTCCATGCGCACGTCGGCAATCACGTATTTTCCTTCGTAATTGTCGCCAGCGAGCCGCAGCCCCATGAAACCGCGAATGGCGCTGCGGGCTCCGTCAGCGGCCACCACGTATTCGCTGTCGAGTGCGTAATTTCCAATCGGCGTTGCGATCTGAAGTGTCGCGCCGTCGTTGCGCACTTCGATGCCGGTTGCCTCGCTCGCCCAGCGCATATCGATTAGCGGACTGCGTACGACGGCGTCATGGAGATACTGCTCCACGTACTGCTGCTGCAGATTGTACATTGGCAGATACTTGTCGTTGTCGCTGTGCGGCATCTCCAGCCGGTAGACCACGTGCCCACGATAGAATGTACTGCCGTGCCGCCAGCCCA
>JANMNO010000093.1:0-7106 GCA_031374115.1 Hyphomicrobiaceae bacterium
GGCGCTGGCCTGATCAGATCGGTCGGGCGGATCTGAGTAGTTTCCGAGGCTACCTTCGCTGGTACGCTGCCAGCTAACCTAATTACTCACACTTGGCGCACGCGACCGCTGGGCCGAGCACCGTTCGTTCCACTCTCAACCGGATCCACAATCAGCGTCTTGGTTGATCCAGAGCAAATCATCTCATCTGGCAACGCGGCATCCTGGTCCACGACAGTCGAAAGCATCAACTCATGGGAATGAGGAACCACAATGCAAACCCAACAAATTCAGGTAAGCGGCATGACGTGTGGCGGGTGCGCCAATAACGTAACGCGTGCACTGAAGGCCGTTCGCGGAGTGAGCGAGGTCAACGTATCGCTCTCGGCTGGCGAAGCAACGGTGCAATACGATGATCGCCAGACGTCGCCTGATCAATTGAAAGCCGCTGTAAAGGGCGCGGGCTACGGCGTGGATGTGGTCAAGGCCGCGCACAGTCGTCCAGTCAAGGGAGGCTGCTGCGGCTGACAAGCATGGATTGGACCAGCGCGACACCGCAGTTGCCGGGCGTAGGATGATGTATTTATGACAACGAGCACTCTCGACGTCGGTGGCCTGTTCTCGGCCCTCGATGCACATGGCATAGAACGGCAGCTGCAGCGTATCGCAGGTGTTGGGCGAGTATCGGTCAATCCGGTCTCCGGCTCAACGACCGTTGTTTACGACTCGGGGAAAACAAACCTCACTGAAATACAGGCCGCGATCGAAGAATGCGGGTTTCATTGTGCGGGCGAAGCCTTGCCCAAGCATGTATGCGAAGTCCACGCGATGCCGGACAGACCTCACCTGAAGGTCGCAGGTAGCAAAGTCAGTCATGCGCCGTTTCATCAGCAAGCGGGTCATGAGGGGACGCAAGCCGCGAGGAAGCTTGCCGATGCAATGCCCAATCAGAAAGCGCATGGCGGAGAACATAGCGATGCCATGGCGCATGAAATGGGCCACGGCGCAGGCCAGGACATGCAGGGCATGGCGCGCGACATGCGCAACCGCTTCTTCATCGCGCTCGGCTTCACGGTACCGATCTTTTTTCTCTCGCCGATGGGCATGGAGTCCATCAAGATCTCTCCGCCATTCGGCTTGCGGTTGGATCTTGTGCTGTTCGTGCTGGCCAGTGGCGCCATCCTCTATCCCGTCTGGCCTTTCGTCGTTGCGGCCTATCGAGCGCTTAGGAACGGCGTCGCCAATATGGCGGTGCTGGTCGTACTGAGCGTCGGCACGGGATATCTGTTCAGCGTCGGCTCAACTTTCTTCTTTGGCGGCCAGCAATTCTATGAGGCATCGGCGCTTCTGCTGGTCTTCATCCTGCTCGGACATTGGCTTGAGATGCGGGCTCGCGCCGGAGCCTCCGAAGCCATCCGTGCTCTCATGGATCTGGCGCCCGCTACGGCCAACATCGTGCGTGAGGGCAAGGAGGTCGAGGTTCCGACCGCCGAGATCGTGGCCGGCGACACGGTCGTGATCCGGCCAGGCAACAGGATCCCGGTCGATGGAAGCATTACCGAGGGCGCGTCCACCAACGACCAGTCGATGCTTACCGGTGAATCGATGCCGGTCGACAAGAAGGCCGGCGATACGGTGATCGGCGCGACCATCAATAAGAGTGGCACGTTCCAATACAAAGCGACCAAGGTCGGCGCCGAAACGGCGCTCGCCCAGATCGTCAAGCTCGTCCAGGAAGCACAGAACTCCAAGGCGCCGTCGCAACTCCTCGCGGATCGCGCGGCGCAATGGCTGGTCTTGGCCGCGGTGCTCACGGGACTGCTGACTTTCGTCGTCTGGTACTGGGTGATCGGCCAGCCCTTGTTGTTTGCACTCGGCCTCATGATCACCGTCTTCGTCATCGCGTGCCCCGATGCGCTCGGCCTCGCGACCCCGATGGCGATCATGGTCGGCACCGGGCTCGGCGCCAAGAACGGGATCTTGTTCAAGAATGCGTCGGCGCTGGAAGACGCGACCAAGCTCGACGTCGTCATTTTCGACAAGACCGGTACGCTGACAATGGGCAAGCCCGAGGTGGTCGATCTCGTGATGGCTGACGGCGCCACCGAAGATCAACTGCTGGCCGTAGCGGCGAGTGTGGATGCAGGCTCCGACCATCCCCTGGCGCAAGCGATCTTGCGCCGGGCGGAAAAGATAAAGGCACCAAAGGCGACCGACTTCCGGAACATCGAGGGCAAAGGCGCGCAAGCCGAAGTGGAGGGAAAGACCGCGTTGCTCGGCAACAAGCGGCTGATGACCGAGAACAAAATCGATCTTGGCACGCTCGGCGCAAAATCACAGGAACTGCAGGGCGCCGGTCGCACCGTCGTGCACCTCGCAGTAGGCGGCAAGCTCGTTGGTCTGATCGCAATCGCCGATGCAGTGCGGCCAACTGCGATCGACGCGATCAAGGCGTTGCGTGCGCGCGGCGTCGAAGTCATCATGTTGACCGGCGACAACCAGGGCACAGCCGAGCGCATCGCCAAGGGGCTCGGCATCGACCGCGTGTTCGCCGACGTGCTACCCGGCGACAAGGCGAGCAAGGTCAAGGAGCTGCAGGCGCAAGGCAAGAAGGTCGGCATGGTCGGCGATGGCGTCAACGACGCGCCAGCGTTGACCCAGGCCGATGTCGGCTTCGCCATCGGCGCCGGCACGGATGTCGCGATGGAGAGCGCCGACATCGTGCTGATGAAGAGCGACCCATTCGACGTGGTCGGCGCTATCGAGTTGTCGCACGCGACGCTTCGCAAAATGCACCAGAACCTCTATTGGGCGGTCGGCTACAACGTTGTTGCCTTCCCGCTGGCAGCCGGCGTGCTTTATCCCTTTTTGCTCAGCCCGACGATCGCAGCAATCGCCATGTCCGGCAGCTCGGCGCTCGTCGCAATCAATGCGCTGATGTTGAAGCGCACCAAACTGACGGGCATCAGCGCCAAGCCCGCAGCGGAGGCGTCGGCCCCACCGGCCACACCCGGCGTCACTCCTGTTCCTGCTCCCACGAAGGTTGCGGCATGAGCACGCACTCCAAGTCTGCAGGAGTGCCGGCGAGCACGATGGCCGCGCTGATGCTGTCGGTGTATACGGTGTCGATGGGGTACGGCATCGTCCTACCGCTGCTCCCGAATGTCATCGAGCGGTTGCTCGGCGCGGCTGCGGATGGCTCCCAAGTGTCCCGAGCGACGGGGTTGCTGACAGCGCTTTACGCGTTGGCGCTGTTTCTCTTCGCTCCACTATGGGGCTACCTTTCCGACCGGTATGGACGGCGCATCATCCTCTTGATCGGGCTCACTGGGTTCGGCGCGACGATGCTGACGTTCGCATTCATCGAGAACCTGAGTGCGGCCTACGCCGAGCGCTTCCTGAGTGGCCTGTTTGCCGCGGCGGTCACGCCGGTGGCCCTGGCAGCCATTGGTGATCTCGCAGCAACGGAAGAGGCGAGGGCGCGCCGCCTGACGTTCGTCAGCCTGGCGGGCATCAGCGGATTTCTTCTCGGGCCCATGCTGGGCGTTTTCATTTCGCAGGGCGCGGCGAACATGGTCCCGAGTGTTGGGACCGCCGGGGCATTGGCCTTCCCACTGGCGGTGACTGCGGTCTTGGCTCTGCTCGTGGCGCTGGCCGTGGCAGTGACGGTTTCAGGATCGACGCCGGATGCCGCCTCCACAAAACATGACAGGCCCGCTTCCAGGGTCGTGCCCTGGCTCGTCCCCAAACTGCTCATTCTGGCGTTCATTGTCTCTGCTGGCGTTGGGGTGTTCGAAGTCGGCTTGGCGCTGCGCGGCAAACAAGAACTTGGGCTCACGCAATACCAGATCGCCCTGATGTTCACCGAATGCAGTCTCGTCATGTTCGTAGTACAGGCGATCGTTTTTTCGACCTGGGTGAAGCCAGAGGCGACCCGTTGGTTGATCGCGCCAGCCTTCGCTGTCCTGGCGACGGGTTTATTCCTCGTCCCTCGCGCCTCCGACTTCACGCTGATGCTCGTGGTGATCGGAGCAGTGGCGGCGAGCGCCGGTATTCTGTCGCCGATCCTGACCTACTGGGTCTCGAGCAAGGCCGGCAAGGCGCAGGGCGCGGAACTCGGCAAGCAGACGGCGGCATCGAGCCTGGGTGTGACTGTGGGCTCGGCGGCCGGAGGTTTGTTGTTCAATGTGCCTTGGTTCCCCAACGCCTCGTTCATCCTCATCACGGGGCTCGCCGTGGCCGGTGCCCTGTTGAGCCTCGGCCTCCCAAACCTGCTCGTGTCACGGAAGGGCGGCGCAGAAGCGTACGCCGGTGATGATCACTCTCTTCCGAAGCCCGCCGGTTCTGCCGCTGCAGATCGGCCTATTGCCTGAACTTAACCCAAAAAGGATCACCCATGACCAAGAACCATGCCGTCGTCGCCGTCTTCGCCGATCACACTGGAGCCGAAGCCGCCATTCGCCGCCTCGCAGGCGGCGGGCTCGACATGAAGCACTTCAGCATTATCGGCAAAGGCTATCACACCGAGGAGAAGGTGATCGGGTTCTACAATACCGGTGACCGCGTCAAATTCTGGGGCCAGAATGGCGCCATGTGGGGCGGCCTCTGGGGTCTGTTCTTCGGCGGAATTTTTATGACCATGCCCATGGTCGGTCCCGTCATCGTGCTCGGGCATCTCGCGACGATGGTGTTCGCGGCGATCGAGGGTGCGGTCGTCGTCGGCGGCCTGAACGCGCTCGGCGCCGCTCTCTACAGTATTGGCATCCCGAAAGATAGCGTGATCCAATATGAGCAAGCGTTGAAAGCTGACGGGTTCTTGATCGTGGCGCACGGCCCCGTCGAGGAGCTTTCGCGGGCGAAGACGATCCTCGAAACCATGAAGCCGACCAGTCTCGACTTGCACCGCGACGTCAAGGATATGCCGGCGCTGCCAGCGGACCATGTCCACGCGACGGCCTAAACGCGACGACCGACTGGCGCGGCTGTCAATGGCCGCGCCATCCACACCGGGCGGTGTATCTCTCGAATTCCTGCATGGCGGCCATGAATTCAACGAGGCAATGAGGACCGGCATCGGTCCGTTTCAACAACTCTGACAGGAGACTAAAATGGCCAGTTCAACTCTGACGTCGTCCCCGACGACACTTGGATATCTGCGCTGCGCATCGACAGGCGCGTTCTCGACGCTGATACTTTTCGCGCTGTGCTGGGTTGGCGTGTTGATCGGCACTCCCTTCGTGTTCAGTCATGCATTTATTGGCTTGTTCACGACACTGCCGATCGGCTCGGTGCAATCGCTGTTGATCGGTGGATTGACCGCGTTTGCCGCTGGCGGAATCGCCGGCGCGATCATAGCTCACTGCTACAACCTGGCGGGCCGTGTGTTCGGCGACTGACCGACTTGATCCGGCAAATCGGCGGCGGGGGCCATACTGCCCCGCCGCAACAGCGCTGCGGTTCGCCGCTCGAATCCCGCAGGCAATATCGCCCGACACCAACTCTCGCGCTCAGAATGGCCGTCGGGCAATTGAAATGGACCTGCATCATGGGCGCGGCAAGAGGATTCTGGCCGCTCTCGTCGATCCTCCTGGCGGCGGCGGGGGCGACTCTAGTGGCTGCGGGGTTGTATTTCATTGGTGTGCGTCCGCCACTGCTGCCGGAGGACGTGCGTTACATGGCGCTACCAGCGGCACAATTCGATGCCATCAGGCCACGCCTCGAGTTGTGGCTTGGTCATGTGTTCCAGGTGATGGGTGGATACGTGCTCGCAACCGGAGTGCTCACCATCACGCTCGCCGCCACATCGTTTCGCGCGCATCACTCAGGCGCCGCCGTTGGCGCATTGATCGGCGGCGCCGCGTCGATAGGCTGGATGGCCTACGTCAATTTTGTCATCAACTCTGACTTCAAGTGGCTCTCCTCGGCATGGCGCTGCTTTGGGCGTGCAGTTTGATCCAGTTTCGGATCGAGAAACGCGCTGAGCGTGCGTGACGATCAATTCCGTCCTGCATCCAAACACAAACGTGCAAGGATAAATTCAGATTCATCACTTCGACTGGATCATAGCCCGAAACCTGTGGGCATCAACTCAATGGACGGAAGGAGTTATCAAGTGCCCACCACCAAAGAAAAACGCGTTCTTCGCGAGAAAACCGCTGAAAAAGCTGACATGAAGGCGGCACAGATCGAACTTGTAAAGCTGGAACGACATGTCATCGAAACCGGGCAGCAGATTCTCGTTATCCTCGAAGGACGAGATGCCGCCGGCAAGGACGGCACGATCAAACGGATTGTCCAGCATTTGTCCCCGCGCGAAGCCCGCGTCGTCGCCCTGGGCAAGCCGTCGAACCGGAACCGCAAGGCATGGTATTTTCAGCGGTACGCAAAGAAACTGCCTGTCGCCGGCGAGATCGTGCTGTTCAATCGCAGCTGGTACAACCGCGCCGGGGTCGAGCGCGTCATGGGATTTTGTACTAAAGAAGAATACAACATGTTTCTCAAGACCGCGCCGATCTTTGAGGAACTGCTGGCGCATTGTGGCATCAGCCTGGTGAAATACTATCTCGACATATCGAAGGACGAACAAAAGAAAAGACTAAAAAATCGACGTGATAATCCGCTGACGCAGTGGAAATCGTGCCCCATCGATGCCGTGGCGGTCAAGCATTGGGACGACTATAGCGCTGCGCGCGACGAAATGCTGGCACGCACCCACACGGTGGTCGCACCTTGGACGATCGTCAAGGCTGACAACAAACCGCTGGCCAGGATCAACCTGATCCGAGACCTGCTGACCCGGCTCGAATTCAAGGGAAAGGATCGCAAAGCCGATCTCCCAGATCCGAATATTGTTTTCAGCTTCGATGAGGAGGCTGTGAGCAATGGATGGCTCGCAAATTGATGGGCGATGGTCGTTGTTCGTGAACCGGTTTAGCTCACGAACATGGATTGGAATTGGAATCGCTATTCTCACTCTGGCGCTAGCCACGTGGGTTGGATTGTCCGGCCTCCGATCCAAAGACAGGTCTGTGATCGTCCTGCAAGGCAACATCGACGTGCGGCAGGTCAATCTTGCGTTCAAGGTTGCAGGCCGCATCGCCGAGATGAAGGTCGATGAGGGTGACCGG
>JANMNO010000188.1:0-2971 GCA_031374115.1 Hyphomicrobiaceae bacterium
CTGCTCAAGTGGCACGTCGGTTGGCGCCATCGAGGCCAGCAGTCCCAGGCCAAGCTTGACTTGCCAAGGGCGGTAGATCGACTCCTTCCAGATCGGAAAATGAAAATTGAGCGGGCGCACCCGCTCCGGCGCGGTCAGGACCAGTTGGCGCCGGGCTTCCATCGCGAGCTTGGCCATCCGCATGGCAGTGCGCAGCCGCGAAGGATGGCGGGCAAACTCGAACATCGAAGCGCCCGGCGCGAGGTAGCGCAGACCGCAATGCAGCAGCCGGCTGGAGCGGCTCGACGACCCCGAACCATAGTCACCTTTCTCGACCAGCAGCACCGCGTAGCCCGCTGCCGCCAGATGCTGGGCGGTGCTCGCCCCATTGACGCCAGCGCCGATCACGCAAACGTCGAACGTGGTCTTGTCGAGTTTCCCGATTGCGCTGCGCATTTCGCCCTCCATGTCTGACGGTGATCATAGAAAGACAATTCGTCGTAGCATTGCGAACTGGACGCATGACTGTCATGCTTTCGTCAAAGCACGCCGACCGCCGTTTGACGCGCGTTTGCAGCGCCGATAGCCTGTCCGCAGTGGGATTTTCTCTGGGAGGGTGAGATGAGCAACGACGGGCTTCAATTAGGACTTCGGCGGCGCGACTTCCTCGGATCATCGGCTGCTGCGATTGCAGCGACCCAAATTCCGTTCTCCTCCGGCGTCTGGGCGCAAGGCGCATCCACACTGCGGGCAGGCATCACCGGCTACAACGTCATCAACACGCTCGATCCCGGCAAAGCGACCCTAATCCCGGAGTTCTATGTCATCTGGGCCTTGTACAATGGCCTGATGAAGCTTGACGCCAACTCGAACCCGGTCCCCGATCTCGCGGAAAGCATCAAGGCCGAGGGCAACGCGCTCGAATTCAAGTTGCGCAAGGGCGTCAAGTTCCACGACGGTTCGGAGATGACCGCCGACGACGTGAAATTCACCCTCGAACGCCTGCTCGACGACAAGTTCGCCTCCCCGAACCAGAGCAAGGTCTCCGGCTTAAGCGCGATCGAAGTGCTCGATCCGCACACGGTTCGGCTCGTGACCAAGGAAGCGTTCGCGCCGTTGCTGACGTTCCTGTCGAATGCGCGCACCGGCACGCAGGTGCTGTCACGCAAGGCGGTGGGTGCTGCCGGCGACGACTTCGGCAAGAAGCCGATCGGCACCGGCGCCTTCTCGCTGAAGGAATGGGTGCCCGGCGAACGCGTCTCACTGGCGGCCTTCCCCGGCTACTTCGGCGGCGCGCCGAAGATCACCACCATCGACATGCCTTTGATCGCGGAAGAATCGAGCGGCGTCACCGCGCTGCTCGGCGGCCAGATCGACCTCACCTCGACCGCGCCGTTCGCCGACATTCCAAATCTGGAAAAGAATGCGTCGATCACGGTGTTGAAGCAGGCCGGCCTCAACTGCCGGTTCGTGTCCCTCAATCACCGCAAGGCGCCGTTCGACGATCCGGCATTCCGCCGCGCCTGCTCGATGGCATTCGATCGTAACGCGATGGTGCGCGCGGTGCTGTTCGGCGAGGGTGTGACGTCACATGGCCTCATACCGCCGTCCATTGCCTATGCCTATGGCGGCAACAACCGACCGTTGTGCGCCTACGACCCGGCAAAGGCGAAGGCGGAACTCGCCAAGTCGAAGTACCCGAACGGCGCCGAGGCGGAGATCATGACTTGGGGCCAATCGTGGTGGAAGCGCATGGCGGAGGTGTTTGTCGCCCAGTGCAACCAGACGCTCGGCACCAAATTCACCGTGCAGGTGACCGAAGCCAACACCGTATTCCAGCGCCACAAGTCGGGTGACTACCAAGGCTCGGTATGGGGCTGGCTCGGCCTGCTCGATGCCGACGAGTACATGTACGACGTCCTGCACAGCAAGGGCTGGCGCAACTTCTACGGTTACTCGAACCCGAAGGTCGACGACCTGCTGGATCGGGCCCGGCGCGAACTCGATCAGGGCAAGCGTGGCGCGCTCTACAAGGAAGCCGAGAACACGATGATCGAGGACATGCCGGTGGTGCCGCTGGTCGTATCCAACGTGCACAACCTCATGACCAAGAAGGTGCAGGGCTTCAAGCAGCTGCCCTATTCGAACTGGGGCGACCAGTTCGCCGGCATGAGTCTCACCTAGCAGTCGCCACGGCGACCGGCGGAGGTGCCAACGATCATGGTGTGGGCGAAATATGTCGGCGGCCGTCTTCTGGCGCTCGTCCTCACCGTGCTGGCCGGATCGGTCGTCGTATTCCTGGTGATGAAGGCGGCGCCCGGCGATCCAGCCGTCGCCGCACTCGGCGAGAGTGCGCGACCGGAACTGGTCGCCGCCTTTCGCGCCAAGCACAATCTCGACGTGCCGTGGGCGCTTCAATATGGCCGCTGGCTGTCAGGCGTAGTGCGCGGGGATTTCGGCTTGTCGCTTACGGTAGCGAGCGACCGGGCGATTTCCGGGCTGATCGCGGCGCGCCTGCCGAACACGATTTTCATCGGCGTGATGGCGCTGGTGATCGCGATCACACTATCGATGATCGCCGGCACGATCGCAGCACTCAGACGTGGCAGGCTGGCCGACACCATTGCCACCTCCCTCGCCGCGCTCGGCATCTCGATGCCGGATTTCTGGTTGAGCTACGTGCTGATCCTGGTGTTCGCACTAGGGCTCGGACTGTTCCCGGCCTACGGTTTCATCGCCCCTGGGCATTCCTTCACCGGTGCGCTCTATTCCGGCTTCCTGCCGGCATTGGCGGTATCGGCGCCGCTAGCCGCGGTTTTTGCCCGCACCCTTCGGACCGCCCTGCTGGAAGCCGGCAACAAGGACTATGTGGTGGCCGCGCGCTCGTTCGGATTTCATCCGGCGTACGTGTTCGTGCACTGGATTTTCCGAAACGCGCTGATCCCCTACATCACCATCATCGGATTGCAGATCCGCTACATTCTGGGTGGCG
>JANMNO010000017.1:0-9789 GCA_031374115.1 Hyphomicrobiaceae bacterium
CGGCGAAACAACTGTGTTGGCGGGTGCTCCAGTGACCAGGCGATCGGCTCGATTTCATGCGGTTATTGCCGAGATCGATACGCTTAATGCGGGTGACCCTCGACAGGAAATCTCCGGCGACACAGGCAGACCTCGCGAAACCGTCTATTCAGAGCGGATGACCGCATGTCTATCGCAGGTCTATCCGGACGCCTCCGAGGAATTGAGCATCGCTGCGCGCGCCCAGCATATCTGCCGCTGGCAGATCCCAAGGAGCAACTATCCCGCGGGGCGCGACGGTTACAATTCCTGGCGGGCTGCGTGTCGTGAACATCATGCTGCTCTGACGACAGCGATCATGCACCGACATGGTTACGCGGAGGCGCGAATTGCTCACGTCGCAAAGATCATCAAGAAGGAAGAATTGAAGCGAGATCGCGAAAGCCAAGCCCTCGAAAACATCGCCGCCGCCGTTTTTGCTCAACATTATCTGGGCGCGTTTATCGAAGATCACAAAGACTACGATGAAGAAAAGCTCGTTGGAATTGTTCGCAAGACACTGCGCAAGATGGATGCAGTGGGTCATGCCGCGGTTGTCGCGATGCAATTGCCGCCGCACGTGAAGCGCGTTATCGATATCGCTCTGAAATAGTGCATTGCAAGCGACCGGCCGATGCCGATCACCTTTGTCAGGGCCGGAGCGTTATCGAGAATAATCTAGCTGGCCTCGCGTGAGCTGGCTCCCCCGGCATCGAGCCCGCAGCTGGTACTGTCGCTCCCGCTCAGCTCGTTGCGTAAGCAAGAAAGGGCAAGCGACGCTATCTGATCTAGATGACCACTACATCCAGATCGCCGACGCCGTCGACATGGCCTTTGAGGTGGTCGCCTTTGTGCACCGCGCCCACACCTGCTGGCGTGCCGGTGAAGATCAAATCGCCGGCTTGGAGCTCCCACAAGCCCGAAAGATATTCGATCTGCGAGGCGACATCCCAAATCAGTTGCGAGAGGTCGCCGCTCTGCTTGCGCACGCCATTGAGGTCGAGCCAGATCGCGCCCTTCGCCGGGTGACCGATCTTCGAAGCCGGCTGGATCGCTGTGCATGGCGCGCTGTCGTCGAACGACTTGCCGATCTCCCAGGGACGGCCGGTCTTTTTCGCTTCTGCCTGCAGATCGCGGCGGGTCATGTCGAGCGCGATCGCGTAGCCGTACACGTGGCTCAATGCGTCCGCGGCTTTGATATTCTTGCCGCCCGATTTCAATGCGACTACCAGCTCGATCTCCCAGTGCACGTCCTTCGAACCAGCCGGGTACGGGAACTTGCCATCGGTGCGCAGTGAGTCTGGCGTCTTCATGAAGAAGAACGGTGCTTCCTTGTCCGGATCGTGACCCATCTCGCGGGTGTGCTCGGCGTAATTGCGGCCGACGCAATACAGCCGGCGGACCGGAAACATCGCCGATGAACCTGCAACAGGAAGTGCCGCTTGTACGGGCGGATCGATCACATAGGCCGTCATAGTGCACTCCTCACAAGCGCTAACGTCGAGCGACCCCTCGCGAGGTCGCAGCGATCACGCGACCTTCTTCATCAGATTTCGGTTGATGATGGTCTCGGCGATCTGGATCGTATTGAGCGCTGCACCCTTACGAAGGTTGTCTGAGACGACCCACAGGACGAGACCGTTCTCGACAGTCGCATCGGCGCGGATACGGCTGATGTAGGTCGCATCTTCACCCGCGCATTCCTGCGGCGTCATGTAGCCGCCATCCTCTTTCTTGTCGATGACGAGGCAGCCGGGCGCCTCGCGCAGTATCGAGCGGGCGAACTCGGCCGAGATCGGCTTCTCGAACTCGACGTTGATCGATTCCGAATGTCCGACGAACACCGGCACCCGCACGCACGTGGCGACAACCCTGATTTTCGGATCGAGGATCTTCTTGGTTTCCGCCATCATCTTCCACTCTTCCTTGGTGAAGCCGTCCTCCATGAAGACGTCGATGTGGGGAATGACGTTGAAGGCTATTTCCTTGGTGAATTTCTTCGCCGAAACTTCCTGTCCAGGTACATACTTGCCCTTGGTCTGCGACCACAGCTCGTCCATCGCAGCCTTGCCCGCGCCGGAAACAGACTGATAGGTCGACACGACGACGCGCTTGATCGTGGCCTCGTCGTGCAGCGGCTTCAACGCCACCACCATTTGCGCGGTCGAGCAGTTTGGGTTGGCGATGATATTCTTGCGGCTGTTTTTCTTCATGTACGCTTCGAGCACGTGCGCGTTGACCTCGGGCACGATGAGGGGGACGTCCATGTCGTAGCGCCACGCCGACGAGTTATCGATCACGATGGCGCCCATCGCACCGATCCTGGGAGCCCACTCCTTGGCCACCGCGCCGCCAGCCGACATGATGACGAAGTCCATCTTCGAGAAGTCGAAGTTCTCGATGTCTTCGCATTTCAAGGTCCGGTCGCCGAACGAAACTTCCTTGCCGACCGAGCGGCGCGAGGCAATGGCGTGCACTTCGCTGGCAGGAAATTTCCGCTCATCGAGGATCGATAGCATTTCATGGCCGACGTTCCCCGTGGCCCCGACAATTGCGACCTTGTGGCTCATAGCAGTTCTCCGATTGACTGCGCGCCGATATGGGTCGCGAGCCCGGATGCGTCATAGCTGATTTGACGACGGAATCAACGGCCGTCGTCTCGGTCCACCAGCTTCGGTGGCGGCGTGGGCATTTCATTCACGTGTACCAGTTGCTGCGCCACGCCGTTTTCCATCATCGTGGTCGTGCCCCAATTGGCGATGAAAAAGGTTAAGCCGATCAAGACCGCGACTACGACGATCAAGTCGCCCAAAATCTGCGGTTTCTTAATTTGATGTTCCCGCCAGACGTAATCGTCAGCGGTTTCGTTGGCGGAATGTATGCCATCATTTTCTTCGGAAAAATGCGTTTTCATCGCGAACCCTCCGAGCTGGTTGGATCGTGAGGTGAATGTTGGTTGCGTATATGCGGCGACAGCGCAGGTGGATCTACTCTGCTCCAGGGCCGCGACCCTTATGGGCCAAATCATATGATCAATCAGTGCTAAAATGCACATCACAATCGGAGCCCTCACGGGCTAGTGATTGGGGGCGCGCGAAAGAGTGACGCTCTGTCCGTCTCGGTCGTGGTAAATATTCTCTCAACAAGACGTCGACTTTTACTCCCTTTTAACCAAGATTACCGCATCCTCAATTGACGTTGGCGGCCATGTTGCTTGTCGCACCATGGCAAAGCCAACGGTGTCGAGTTGAGGAGTAAGTCGATGATGAGTGAAGTCATGCGTCTCACCACCTTCTTTGCGACCCTTGCAGTAACGAGCTTGTTTGCAACCTCTATCGCGCTCGCCGCGGCCGGTGCGATGAATACCAGCGGTGTACCGCTGCTGTGCCGAACGTGCGAGCCGAACGCCACGGCGAAGATCAAACCGTCTGGTTCGCTCATGCACTCCCGGCGCGCGCCCGGGTTGTTTCACCGCCCCGCGTAAGCGGAGCGTCCGGTCTCAAGTTCTGGGGCGATTTGATTGCTGTCCCTTCACCACGCCATCGATGGCGATCAATTCCGCCATCAAGGCTTCGAACTGATGCAATGGCACCATGTTTGGGCCATCTGACGGTGCGCGGTCCGGGTTTTCGTGGGTCTCGATAAACACGCCTGCAACGCCCACTGCCACCGCCGCACGAGCGAGGACCGGCACAAATCGCCGGTCACCGCCCGACGAGGTTCCCTGGCCGCCGGGCTGCTGCACCGAGTGCGTGGCATCGAAGATCACCGGGCATCCGGTCTCGGCCATGATCGGCAGGGCACGCATATCGGTGACGAGCGTGTTATAGCCGAAGCTCGCCCCACGCTCGGTCAGGAGAACGCGGCTGTTGCCGCTCTCGACCACCTTGGCGACAGCGTTCTTCATGTCCCAGGGTGCGAGAAACTGACCCTTCTTGATCTTGATCACTTTCCCGGTCTTGGCCGCTGCGATCAACAGATCGGTTTGTCTGCACAGAAACGCTGGGATCTGCAGCACATCGACCACCGGGGCTACCGCAGCACACTGGCCAATCTCGTGCACGTCGGTAACGATCGGTACGCCGAGGCTTTCGCGGATCTCGGCGAACACCGGGATCGCCGCTTCGAGCCCGATACCGCGTTGGCCTGCGATCGAAGTCCGGTTGGCCTTGTCGAAGGAGGTTTTGTAGACGAAGCCGATGCCGAGCCGGAGAGCGATTTCCTTCAGCGCCGTCGCCATTTCGAGCGCGTGCGCACGGCTCTCCATCTGGCATGGGCCAGCGAAAATCGCGATCGGCAAGTGGTTGCCGAATGCAACGCTGCCGATCGTGACGGTGGTGTCGGGCGTCATGGATGCTGATGTCATAGGGTTCTTATAGCCAATACGACTCGCTAGAACGAATTATATCCACCTTCCGATCCGCTCCGCGACCACCTCGCGCCTCCCGGCCGGCTCCAAGTTTTCGTCTTCGGGGGGCGTTCCCCTCAATCCAAGCTGATCACCCAAACCTCGCCGCGCCCGCCCGCACCGCCTGCGCCCGACGCGCGTGTATTCGTCGAGCCGCCACCGCCGCCGCCGCCGCCGCCCGGAATGCCACCGGCACCGCCCGTGCCGCCGGCGATCGTTGCCGCCGCATCACCCGCTCCGCCGCCGCTGCCGCCCGAACCGGCACCGCGTTGCCACGCCTTCGGGTTACCGGCGGTGCCCGATGTCAGCGCTGCGCCACCAGCCACCGAGTTGGCCTTGCGCGAGGCGCCGCCGATCCAGTAGCCATCAGCGCCGGCACCTCCGCCCGATGCAACGTTGGCCGTCGAAATCGAGCCGCCAGCGCCGCCGCCGCCGCCGGCGCGGCCGCAGGTCGAATACGCGCCTGGTGCACCCACTCCAGATGTGGCCGATCCACCACCGTTACTGGTGCCGAACGAACCCACCCAGCCGACCCCACCAGCGCCGCCGGCAGCGCTTTGGCCGCCGGTGCCGGTCAATCCACCGGACGCGGAGAGCACTGTCAGAGCGCCGTCCTGGACTACACTCTCCGCGCCATTGCCACCAGCCGCACCGTTGGTCGAGTCGACCAGGATCGCCGCACCGCCAGCACCGCCTGCGCCGACGTCGACCGAAAGCGTGGCTGGCAATTCGGCTGCGAGCAATTCTTCATCGACGATGCCAGCGCTCGATCCACCACCCCCACCGCGTCTCTCGGTGGCCGCCGCGCCGCGTCGTCCGGACGAGCCGCCAGCGCCGCCGCCCATCAGGATAAACCGCACGCGCCGTGCCCATGCGGGCTTGGTCCACGTGCCATTGGCGGTGAATACGTCGATCTGGGTTTGGCCGCTACCGAATGGAAACGCTGCCGCGCCGGAGGTGCGATCGACGACCATGGCTTCTTTCCAAGTGGTCCCGTCGGCGCTGACCTTGAGATGCATGTTGTCGTCGCCGCTCGTGCCCATCTCGACCCGGCCGGAGAACGCCGTCTGATAAAGCAATGAAGCCGTGTCCGACGCGGCGTTCTTGTTGATTTTCAGTTGATGGCCACTGCCTTCGTGGTTGAGGAGGGTCGCCGGCGCCGATACCGCGAGGCGATTAGTGGTGTCCGCCGTTGCATTGACGCCGACGAGCGGCGCCGGATTGACCGGCAGGCCCTGCCAGGACGCATCGTAATCCGTGGCAGATGCCTTGACCAAGACTTCGCCGGCCACGCCACCAACTGGCACGCCAGGACCGGTGGCACCTGTGGCACCGGCCGGTCCAGTCGCACCTGTTGGCCCGGCACTGCCAGCGGCCGACCACGCAGACCCGTTATAGACGAGCAGGAGATCCTCGTCGGCAGCCCATGCAACCCAGCCCTCTCGCGGAGTGAAAAAGACCCACGCCCCGTCCTGGAACGCGGCAACCTTTCCCGTTTGACCGGCCCACGCCCCGCTCGGCGCGTTGGCGACGATATAGCGGTCGCCATCGTTCGGGGTGGCTGGTGCAGTGGCAGAATCGCGGTCTAGAACCGTTAATTGCACGATTGCATCGAGTGCCCGTACGGCTTCGTTATGGGTGACGTGTTTCTGGGCTTGCGCGGGCAGGATATAAGACAAAAGGAGGTTCGGGCTTTCGGTGGCGGACATAGTTCAGATCATCCTCATGGCGAGCAGCGGGCTGCGGTTTTCTTCTGCTTGCAAGGAGTATGAGGCCACGCGACCGACCGTGGATAAGTCTGGCCTCGGGCGGTATTCAGTGCCCGCGCTTAGGCCGATGCCGCGTCGATTCAAGGGTGGCGCTGGAGAAAAGCGCGTGCGAGTTTTGACCGGATGACAGACAACATGCCCAACTTCACTTTCGGCATCGAGGAGGAATACCACCTCGTCGATCTGCAGACGCGCGATCTGACGGCAGCGCCACCGGGCTTCATGGAGGCGTGCAAGCGCCGCCTGGGCGATCGGGTGAGCCCCGAGTTCCTGGCGACCCAAATCGAGATCGGCACCACGATCTGCCACACGTTCCCCGAAGCGCGGGCACAGATTGCGCAACTGCGGTCGGCGATCGGCGAGATTGCCTCGGACTACGGTTTGGCACCGATCGCGGCCGCGACGCATCCATTTGCCGAGACCCTCGACCTCCCGACCACCGACAAAGAGCGCTACCGCGTGCTCGCGAGAGATCTGGCTGGCATCGGCCGGCGCATGGCGATTTGCGGCATGCACGTACACGTCGGTATCGAGGATCCCGAATGCCGCATCGATGTGATGAACCAGATCCGTTATTTCATGCCGCATCTATTGGTGCTGTCGACCTCGTCGCCGTTTTGGAAAGGCGTTGACACCGGCCTCAAGAGTTATCGCTTGGCGATCGTCGACGAGGGCCCGCGCACCGGGCTGCCCGGCAAACTCGCGAGCTGGGACGAGTACCAGCAGACCATCGCCGTCCTGGTCAAGGGCGGTGTCATCGAAGATGCCAGCAAGATCTGGTGGGACTTGCGGCCGTCGTCGCGTTTCCCAACCCTCGAAATGCGCATCACCGACGTTGCCACCAAAGTCGACGACACGATTGCGATCGCCGCTCTCTACGTGTGCATCACGCGCATGCTGACGCGGTTGCGCCGCGCCAATCTTTCGTGGCGTTTGTATCCAGTGTTCCTGCTGGAAGAGAACCGTTGGCGTGGGCAGCGTTATGGCGTCAAGGGCGACCTGTTCGACTTTGGCAAAGGCACGCTGGTGCCGTTTGCCGAGTTGATCGACGAGATCGTCAGCCGCGTCGCCGAGGATGCCGTGGCGCTCGGCTGCGAGGTTGAAATCGCGCACGCCCGGATTGTCGCTGCCACAGGCACAAGCGCCGACCGTCAAGTCGAGACTTACGAACGCGCAGTTGCCAAGGGCCAATCGAAGGACGAAGCGCTGCGCGGCGTCGTCGATCAGCTGATCTTCGAGACCGTCGATGTGCGGTGAGAAGGCTATGGTGACAATCGGCGATGCCGCGGTTAAACCTACGCCCACGAGTATCGTATGCAGGGAGCATCCAGCATGGCAGCCAACGACGAGATCGGCGCGATCGAAACGGTCGTGAAAACCTACCTCGATGGACTTTACGAGGGCGATGCCGACAAGATCGCATCGGTGTTTCATCCGACCAGCGCACTTACTGGTATCACCAATGGCGAACTCGTGATCACGCCGCGTGACAAGTGGCTTGCGGCAGTGCGGGCGCGTCCCTCGCCGAAGAAGAGCGGCCTCACCCGCCACGACCATGTGCTCACGATCGACCAGCCGGGACCGGACATGGCGTTCGTGAAGGTGAAGTGCGCGATCCCGCCGAAGTTTTTCACCGATCAGCTATCGCTGCTTAAAATCGATGGCCGCTGGCAGATCGCCCAAAAAGTCTTCATGACCGAGGTGAAGGGCTAGAGTTTCAGCAAGCCTGATGACACCGGTTGGTCGGCCGTGATTGGCGAGCGCCGCCCCCTTTCGCAGCACGAACAGTTGGAATACCTGCGGTGAAGGCCGAGCATCCTCTGCTGTCGCGCTATCTCGCGCTGAATGAAAGCTTCGGCTCGCCGTTCGTTTTCAGCTTGACCAAAAGAGGCTTCTATTCCGAGGCTAACAATCTGCTGAATGCAGTCATGTACGGTCTGCAGAAGAAGCGCCGGCTCATCGTCGATGAAAGCCAATCCGACATCGCGGACTGGAGTAAATTCTTTGCCTCGCGCCTGCCGACGACCGCACAGCTTTCGACTGCGGAGATTTCGAAAAATTGGACGATCACAAGCGCCGGACACGCGAACTTTGTAAGGATCCGCCGCTTTGCCTCGCGCCGCCATCGGTTTCACGTGCCAATTTACATTCCCGATTTGGAGATATTTGGACGCGTCCTTCAGGTAAAAAGGTTGCTCGCGGCCATGCTCACGCGGCCTCATCGAGAAAGTGAACTTCCTGCCGGATTAGCGCCGGAATTTGCGGCGTTTCATATTCGTCGAGGCGACAAGACGAACGGCTATCGGGTGGGAGAGAAGTTGATCATCGAAGGCGATAGCGTTCACCCGCAAGCATATCTGACGATGCTGGCTGATAAGGCCCCGGACATAAAATCGATCTTCGTCATGACGGATGACTTTAGCGTCGTTGGTGAGCTTTCTGAGCTCGCTCGTGGATACGACGTGATCTCGATGTGCAAGCCTCATCAACGCGGATATTCTCAAAATCACTTCAGCGGGCTAAGCACGGTCGAGAAAGCCAACGACCTGCATAGCTTGATCGCGGAGACACAAATCGCGGCGGCCTCTTCCATCTTCATCGGCGGATACAAGTCGAACGTGGCGCGATTTATTCCGCTTTGGCATTTCAGCCCGCGCATGTGCTTCAGCATTGACGGCGCTAGGCATTGGACACCCGGTTGAAGGCCAAGTAAGCGGTGACGTTCTGGCTGTCGCGGCATGAATTGAGAGTCACATGGGTTTCAACCTCATTCGGTTCATAACCAACCCGCAGTATCGGTCTGTCCGGCGGTGGTATCGCGATGGTGGCGATCCGCAGCTCCGCTACAACTACGATTTGAATGCGAGCGATCTCGTTTTCGATATCGGTGCATACGAAGGTCAGTTTGCGGAAGAGATCGCGCGGCGCTTCGGCTCGAAGGTCGAGGCTTTCGAACCGGTCGCCATCTACGCCGAAACCGCGCGTAAGCGAACGGCGGATTTCCCGTCGGTCCGTGTGCACGGTTTCGGACTGGCCAAGACTTCAGGGCAAAGCTCGATCTCGATCGACGGGCTGGCGTCGAGCCGGTTCAGCAAGGATCAAGAAACGTTGATCGCCGAGTTCAAGGACGTCGTCGAGGTTTGCCGGAGCTTGGGTTCGAACGAGATCGCGCTGATGAAGATCAACATCGAAGGCGACGAATATGAAGTGCTACCGGCGCTGATGGATGCCGGTCTGCTACCGAAGATCCGCGATATCCAGGTGCAATTTCACCTGTTCAAGCCAGGCGACAAAGCCCGCTATCGTGCCATCAAGGAGCGTCTGGAGAAGACCCACGAACTCACATGGCGCTATCCCTTCATCTGGGAAAACTGGCGGCTGAAGGTCAGCAACTAGGCGCCGCCTCAACCCCGATTGCCACCCAGCACTTTGCGCGCGATCACGACGCGCATGATCTCGTTGGTGCCTTCGAGGATCTGATGAACGCGCAGGTCGCGCACGAGCTTCTCCAGGCCATAGTCCTTGAGATAGCCATAGCCGCCGTGGATTTGCAGCGCCTCGTTGACGATGTTGAAGCCGAGGTCGGTGGCGTAG
>JANMNO010000050.1:0-8127 GCA_031374115.1 Hyphomicrobiaceae bacterium
ATGCTGGCGCTCGGCTGGCCAATGGAGAAGGTCGCCAAGACGTTCAAGGTCTGGTGTCCCGACATTTTCAGCAGCCCGATGGGTTTCGGCATTTTGCGCGCGAAGTTCCGCGCCGGTGCACTGACCCGGCACCTCTCGACGGCGCTCGGCGATATGCGCCTCGACGATCAGAGGTTGAAAACCGGCCTCGCCATCATCACTAAGCGGCTCGACACCGGCAGCCCGTGGTGGATCGTGACCAACAATCCGAACTCGCCGTTCTGGGATGGCCCGAATCCCGAGGATAAGAACCGCGCGCTTCGCGTCGCTGATCTGATCCGCGCCTCGACCGCCGCGCCGACCGTGTTCAATCCGAAGCGCTTGCCGCTCGCTCCCGGCCGACCCTACGGCACCTTCGTCGATGGTGGGATCTCGCCGTTCAACAATCCAGCGCTCGCTTTACTGATGACGGCGCGGCTGACTGGCCACGGACTTGGCTGGCCGCTCGGTGCCGACAAACTACAGATGGTCTCGATCGGTACCGGCATGTGGCGTGAGCCGATGCACTACGGTTTTTGGCAGCGGCGGGTGGCAGCGCTATTCGGCATCCAGGCTCTGCGCGGCATGATTGCCGACAGCCAGATGCTGTCGCTTGCGCTCCTGCAATGGATGTCAAACCCGCGCGACCCGAAGGTGATCAACAGCGAGATCGGCACTATGGCGGGCGAGTTGCTCGGCGCCGGCCTCGGCCCGCACGTGCCGCTGCTGAAGTTCCAGCGCTATGACCTGGAACTGGATGCAGACAAGCTGGCTCCGCTGATGAAGCCGGGCAAGCCGCCCTCCCCTCGTCGACTCAGGCGGCTTCGGTCCCTCGACGATCCAAGTGAAATGGAAACTCTTTACCAACTCGCGAAGAAGGCGGCCGTGGAGCAGGTCAGGGTCGAGGATTTCATGTGAGATGTTGATGTTGGCGCGATAGGTTCTTGGCCTGATCAACCGAAGTTGTCGCGCGATATGATCAAGATCGGCATCACCGGCCACCGCCCGAACCGTCTGAAGGTGCCCGAGAAGAAGCTCGCCGCCCGCGTGCGCAGCGTGCTCACCGGTCTTATGAAAGCGGCCTCAAGCGGCAAGTCCGTAGATGTGCCGATGCTCGACATCATCTCGCCCCTCGCCGAGGGCTGCGACCGGATTGTCGCCCGCGAGACACTTGCACTCGGGCAGCGGATCAGCGCCGTCATCCCCTTCGAGCGTCGCGACTACGAGACGACATTCGGTGATGCCGCCACGACGAAGGAATTTCGCACTCTCTGGAAGGCCGCCAGTGAGCGCACCGTTCTAAAGGGCACGCTTGCCCGCGCCGAGGCCGGCTATGTCGCCGTCGGCATGGTGACGCTCGCACGCAGCGATCTCATCCTGACCATCTGGGACGGCAAGCCCGCCGCCGGTCGCGGCGGCACACCGGAGATCCTGCAAAACGCCATCGAGTGGGGCATTCCGATCATCTGGATCCACGCGACCGAGGATCGCAAGCCGGTGCTGCTATTAGCCGGAAAGCGGGGCGAGACGGTGCCGCAGTTGGAGCGGCTCGCAAGAAAGGGAAGGCCGCTCACGGTTGCCCTTTACCGGGAACTCGTCGCGATGGTGCGCGGCAACCACTCCCCTTAGCTCACCTCACCCCGGCTCGTCGTCCGATGCTCGGATGAACGACCATACCGCGTGCTCCTGCTCCAGGATGGTGCGAGCGTCCACGAAGAGTCTCCGCAGCGCCGTCTCGTCACCGTTTGCGGTCGCGGTCTGAACCTTGGACAAATCGCGATCGATCAACCGCCGCAGCTTCTTGGCGGTGACGGCATAAAGCGCCGCTTTGCGCTCGTCCTCCTCCATCAGCGTGCGCGCCGTGGCATGTGCAAGGACACCCGACGCCATCGTCGCGATGCCGAGCTGCCAGCGGTTGGCATCGGGGAGCACGAGCAAGTCGACCATCCAGCGCAGAGAATTGGGGATCGGGACGCCGAGCCCGTTGATCAAGGCCGCCAGGCCCAGCGCAGCGGCACCGACGATCAGCAGGTAGCCGAGGAGCCGCACGGGCGAAAAGTTGCTCGCCAACTTCTTGTGCTCGCCGGTGCGCTTGTCGAAAAAGCGTAGCTGATCGTTGATGTGTGCGGCCATCAGGAGATCGAGTTTTTGCGTCAGCAACGCCTTGCTGGCACCGGCTGGTGCCGTACCATTCAAGATCGCGGCGAAGAGTTTTCCCCGGAGCTGCTCGGCCTCGGCGCGATGTGACATCCATAGATCAAGCGGTTTCAGCCACATGATGAGAAGGGTAGCCCCGAACGTGATGACAAGAGCCAGCGTCTGCAACGCACCAACGACAGTGCGTGGTGGGCCGGTGAACCACTGGTCGAGGGGTAAGAGCAGCAGGGCGCCGATCAGGATGCCGAACGTCGTCGCGCGCAGGCCGCGCCGCCCCCACGCTCGATAGCGGGCTTGCGCCGCCAGCGCCCGGGCGTCGGCCGTCTCGTACGTATCGATCTGCGTCGAGACCTCGGCGCTTGCGACGACCGAGCGGATTGGCGCGTCGGCCGGCAGAGACTTGAGAAACTCTTCGATCGCGGCACGCTGGTAGCTCGTTGCCATGGCTTACCGGATCACCTTCCCCGCCACAGCCAAATTGTTACCACGGCACCGACAAGGGCACCCAGATACAGCATCAGCGGCGTCGGAAGCAGGCCGAGGATGACAATGATGTGGAATCCGATGAACGAACCCGCGATTCCGACGAGCGCATAGGTGACATCGCCGACGCCGGTCGCACCAGCCGTCTGCCGGCCGAGCCAGCTGCGGCCGTATCGGTTGAATAGAAGGCCAACGATAATCCCGATCGCGAGGATGACGATCAAGTTCACCACGCCTGTCGTGAGAATAGCCATCTCTCGTCTCCTGTTCGGTCACGTCGTCGATGCGATTCGTGGGGGCATGTTACAAGACTTGCCGGACGGCGTACTGATCCGCCGCAAGACCGCCCCCCGGATGGTCATAGGGTGTCGTTCCTGTGCCTACCCCGCTTTGACGATGTTGTGCCAGCTTGGCTTGCCCAGGTCGATTAATGGACTAATCGCGTTGCTACCGTAAACATCATTCCCGCTGGTGAAGAGTGAACGTAGGGTCGGAAAAACCAGTAATCCAAACGCTGAGCTCGAAAGGCCAAAGCTGACGCTCCCGCCGACTGACGACGCGGGAAAAAATAGGACGAGAACGCAAGAAGGCCCCCCGCGCGCGGGGCCTTCTTGCGTTCGACAGTGAGGGAATATTGCTCCGCCCCGCCGAGGGAAAACCACTCCGGCGTTGACATTTCGACGGGATGCAGCCGAAATTGAGACAAGTTCCGCCTGGTTTTTTCGCCTCAACGATGACAGTGTCGATACCAAGCTGCCCCGCCCGGATCGCACACGTGTAGCCGCCGGGGCCGGCGCCGATGACCAGGAGCTTGCAGGAGATCTCTTTCATCGGCTCAGCCTTCGATGAAGATCAAAGCTGGCGTTTCCAGCAGGGCCTTGATGCGTTGCACGAAGAGTGCGGCATCCCAGCCATCCACCACGCGGTGATCGAAGCTCGACGACAGATTCATCATCTTGCGTGGGATGAATGCTGTGCCATCCCACACCGGCCGCACCATGATCTTATTGACACCGACGATCGCCACCTCCGGATGGTTGATGATGGGCGTAGTAACCACGCCACCCATGGCACCCAGCGATGTGATCGTGATGGTCGAGCCAGTGAGTTCGTCGCGGGTAGCAGTGCCGGCCTTTGCAGCTTCGGCCAGCCGGTTCACCTCCGCCCCACAACCCCAGAGATCGAGCGCCTCCGCATGCTTCACCACCGGCACCATGAGACCTGCAGGTGTCTGCGCCGCGATGCCGATATGCACGCCCGCATGCTGGTGCACGACACCTGTCTCGTCGTCGAAGAGCGCATTCAGGCTGGGCTGCTCCGCGACGGCCAGCACCATCGCGCGCATCAGGAAAGGCAAGAGCGTCAGCTTCGGCTGGTCTTGTCGTTTCTGCTTGTTGAGCGTTGCCCGAAGCTCCTCGAGCGCGGTGACATCCACCTCCTCGACATAGGTGATATGGGGAATGCGCGAATTGGCGATCGACATCTTCTCGGCGATCCTGCGGCGCAGACCGACCATCTTGATGTCTTCCACCGAAGTCCTCATCCGCAGGCCGGGCATCCTTGCCGGGCTAGGGCCCAGAGCGCAGAGCGCGTCCAGATCCTCGTGGGTGATATGGCCGGCCGGGCCGGTGCCGGGGACCTGGCGCAGGTCTATTCCCACCTCCCGTGCCCTGAGACGAACCGCCGGTGCCGCCAGTGGTTTCTCGCCTTCCGGGCGGGGAGCTCCACGGGCGAACCGCCGCGACGGAGCGGCTGGAGCCGACTGGCTCGCGGCAGAGCCAGGCAGGGTGCCCGTGACCGCGGCACGCTCAACCGCGTCACTGGCGGTGGGCGCCTTCGCCGGCCGCCGGGCTTCGACGTCCAGAGCGTCGGCTGGCGCCGAATCCTGCGTTCCATCGACTGAGCCCTTGTCTCGTCCAGCGACTTTCAAGCGGACGAGGTCCGACCCGACAGCCACCACGTCGCCAACCTTGGCGCCGAGCCAAAGGATCTCGCCTTCGACGGGCGACGGGATCTCCACCGTTGCCTTGTCGGTCATCACGGCGCCCAGGATCGCGTCCTCCCGAACAAGGTCGCCGATCTTGACGTGCCATTCGACCAGTTCGGCTTCCGCGACACCCTCACCGATATCGGGCAGTTTAATCACGTGCTCCATCATCTCACTGCTCCACCGTTTGGAGCAGCGCGCGCCCGACGCGGGCCGGACCGGGGAAGTAGTCCCATTCCTGCGCATGCGGATAAGGCGTGTCCCAGCCCGCTACGCGCGTGATGGGCGCCTCCAGATGATAGAAGCATGTCTCCTGCACGAGAGCAGAAAGCTCCGCGCCGAAGCCCGACGTCAACGTCGCCTCGTGGACGATCACGCATCTGCCGGTTTTCCGGACAGACGCTTCGATCGTCTCGAGGTCAAGCGGCAGCAGCGTGCGAAGGTCGATGATCTCAGCATCGACGCCCGTTTCGGCGGCAGCCGCCTCGGCGACATAAACCATCGTGCCGTAGGCGAGCACGGTCACGGCCGCACCTTGGCGCCGGACGGCCGCCTTGCCCACGGGTACGGTGTAGTAGCCGTCCGGGACCTCGCCGAGTTCGTGTTTCGACCATGCAGTGACAGGCCGCTCGTGGTGCCCGTCGAAAGGTCCATTGTAGAGCCGCTTCGGCTCCAGGAAGATCACCGGATCGGGATCCTCGATGGCCGCAATCAGCAGCCCTTTGGCATCGCACGGGTTCGATGGGACCACCGTCTTGAGACCTGACACATGCGTGAAAAGGGCCTCCGGGCTCTGGCTATGGGTCTGCCCGCCGAAGATTCCGCCACCGGTCGGCATTCTGACGACGAGCGGGCATGTGAACTCGCCGTTCGAGCGATAGCGCAGCCGCGCGGCCTCCGAAACGATCTGGTCGTAGGCTGGATACATGTAATCGGCAAATTGGATCTCGACGCAGGGCCGAAGTCCATAGGCAGCCATCCCGACCGCCGCGCCCACGATCCCGAGCTCGCTGATCGGGGTGTCGAAGCAGCGGCTCTTACCGTACTTCGCCTGCAAGCCCTGGGTGGCGCGGAAGACGCCACCGAAATATCCGACGTCCTCGCCGAAGATGACGACATTGTCGTCGCGGCCCATCATCACGTCCATGCCATCGCGGATCGCCTCGATCATGGTCTTGCGTGGCATGGTTCAGACTCCAGCCTGCTGGCGCTGTCGGCGCAGGTGCGGCGGCATTTCCGCGTAGACACCCTCGAACATGTCGCGGGCGGAAGGCTTGCCGCCGGAATGCAGCGTGCCATGGCTTTCTGCCTCTTTTTGGGCCGTAATCACAGTGTTCAGAACCTCCGCTTCCGTCTGCTTGTACCGGTCGTCCGACCAGACTCCGCGACGGATCAGGTGATTCTTGAGCCGGATCACCGGGTCGCCGAGGGGCCAGGCATCGGATTCGGTCTTGGGCCGGTAGGCCGATGGATCATCGGATGTCGAATGCGCGCCGACGCGGTACGTGACATACTCGATCAGTGTCGGGCCGAGATTGCGGCGCGCCCGTTCGGCTGCCCATTTCGCGACGGCATGAACGGCAAGATAGTCGTTGCCGTCGACCCTGAGCGCCGGGATACCGAAGCCGAGACCGCGCGCCGCGAAGGTGCCGGAGCCGCCGCGGGCGATGCCCTGGAATGTCGAGATCGCCCATTGATTGTTGACGATGTTCAGCACCACCGGCGCCTTGTAGGTGGATGCGAAAACAAGCGCTGCGTGGAAGTCGGATTCCGCGGTCGAGCCATCGCCGATCCACGCAGCAGCAATCTTCGTGTCGTTCTTGATGGCGGACGCCATGGCCCAGCCGACGGCCTGGATGTACTGAGTCGCGAGGTTTCCAGAGATCGTGAAAAAGCCATGCGCCTTTGACGCATAAAGAACTGGCAGCTGCCGACCTTTCAGCGGATCCCGCTCGTTGGAGTAAATCTGGCACATCATCTCGACAAGCGGGTAGCCGGAAGCGATCAGCAGTCCCGCCTGACGGTAGGTGGGAAAGTTCATGTCGCCGGGCAGAAGCGCCTTGCGAAAAGCGCAGCTGACAGCCTCTTCGCCCATGTGCTGCATATAGAACGATGTCTTGCCCTGCCGCTGCGCCATCTGCATCCGCGCGTCGAAGGCCCGTAAAGTCATCACATCACGGAGACCCTGGAGCAGCTCTTCGTCGCTCAAGAGGCCGGCCCAGGGACCGACCGCCTCGCCGTCCCCGTTGAGAACCCGGATGATCGAGTAGGCGAGGTCACGGATCGTTTCAGGGTCGGCATCCACGTCTGGCCGCGACACCGATCCCGCCTGCGGGATCCGAACATTGGTGAAATCGGGGACGCCGCCAGGCCGAACGGCCGGTTCGGGCACATGGAGGGCCAGCGGAGCATAGTCGGTCATCTCGTTATCCTCCCACTCTCGTCCGAACCCGCATGAGTGACATCCCCGGTGAGGCCTCGCACGCAACGCCCGAAGCGCCAAGGCGCTTGCCGACCAGACTGGATTTCCGATCGAGTTCGTAACGTCAACTCGAGGCCTTCCGGCTGGTGATGCTGCGCGGTTCGGTGACGATCACATAACCGCTCCTGGCTAAAGCTGAAGAAAAGTAGTGAGTTTATTGAGTAGGTACTCCGGCAGCGATTTAGTGCCATGGCCCAAGGCGACGTTGCGCTGCAGCGCAGCAAGTCGGCAGCTTTCTGGGGGTAGAGCTGTCGAAGAGGTCAAAACGCCAATACTTTCCGCTATCTGAGGTCCTTCTGCCATGACGGTGACGATGCAATAACGACGAAGAGCAGAACAAGACAATGCCTGATTATCAGCTCAAGGCATAGATCGCCAACACATCACCTCTCCCGAACCCGACGCCAGCATCGATATAATCTTGTACGTTGCGTTGTTGCGGCCGTGGCCGAAGGGGTCCTTCGATCATGCAACATCCTATTTTGGGATAATCCCGAAGCAGGATTAGCTCTGGGAGCGCTCGATTTCAAAGCAGATAGCGCACCCTTGCCAAGCTCAGTCCACACTACAGTTTACAAGGAGTTGATCGACCGGCTCGTCGGCAAACCGCAATCCTAAGTCGCGAAGGTGGAGGCTGGAGCGCCGTCTCGACGTGGTCGAGTTCCTACGTCTCGCAGAGGTGCTCGAATGGGATCCTCCGGCGATCCGGGAGGCCAGGAAGACCATGATGTCCGAACCGAAATAGCAAGGGCCGGCTGTCATGAACGCGCTGTGTGGTTCGGCCTTTTTGCTAGTCATTGCTTGGCCAGCTCACGGCGCAAAACATACTTTAGAACCTTACCCGAAGGATTGCGCGGCTACGTGTCCCGGACGATCAAGGCGTCGGGCACCTTGAACTTGGCGAGCCGCGCGGCACGGTCTTGGAAATGAGCGCCAGTGCCGCGCATCGGGACGTCGAAGGTGCCGTCCGGCGGTCGGCACTGCTGGAACTGTTCGACAG
>JANMNO010000062.1:0-2222 GCA_031374115.1 Hyphomicrobiaceae bacterium
AGTTTCCACACCTACTCGCTCCACAAAGGGCTCTCAGAAGAAGGGCTGTTCGACCTCAGCCGCGAGCAGGATCAGACCAGCGATGTAACTGTTGATCTGGTCGGCCGTTCCGACCCAAACACCGCGAGCGGAACTGTTCCACGCACAATCGTCAGAATGCCATTGCCGGCACCATGGAGCAGCGTGAATGCGGTTGAAAACAAACCTCCTCCGCCGATCCGCAGCAGCGTCGCTCCGATGGGATGCGTGAGCGTCGAAATCCTTGCCGACAGGAGTGGGTGAAAGCGACTGAAGAATCCTGCTTCGAGTACCCGCGCGGCAACCTGCGCCGGGCCGATCAAGGCTCCTGCGGCAACGGCCTGAACCGTTGTCGCGCCAAGAGATCGATGGTGCGACCGACACGCGGCCCAAGCAACCCCGATATCGACAGCGAGATCGAGAATGCCGCGAAGATCCAGGTCGTCGAAACCCCTGTGTCGCGCGCCATCCTGTCGGCAATGATCGCCGGCAGCTCGACGCCCAGGCCAGCGTCTGGGTGATACCAAGCGACGAGACAAGTCCGAAGCGCTGCCGATCGATCATCTCAACTGCAGCACGCAGACTTCGTTGCCTTTTCAGCCTTCACTACTGCCAGCGACTTGTCCGGTCCGCAGCCGCATCCCGACGCGCCCGCCGCCTTAGCTTTTGCATCATCCACGCAACAGGCATCGGTGCCCTTCGGGGCTGGTCCGCCGCAGCAGTCCGTCGCGCCAACAGCAGCATTGGGGCCGGGGCCATTGCACACGCCCGTCTCAGGCAACACGAGTTCAACGCGGCCTGCTGCCTCGTGGTCGCCGGCAATCTTGGCCACGATCGAGCGGACCTGTTCGTAACCTGTCAACATGAGAAATGTTGGCGCGCGGCCATAGGACTTCATGCCAGCGAAATAAAAACCGGGCTCCGGTTGGGCCAATTCACGCGCGCCATGTGGCCGAACCGTACCGCAGCTATGTTCGTTGGGGTCGATCAGCGGCGCCAGCAGCGGCGGACATTCGAGTGCTGGATCAAGGGAGGTGCGCAACTCGCGCAGGAACGAGAGATCGGGACGGAATCCCGTTGCTACGATGAGTTCATCGGCCATGACGTGCCGGCCGCAGCATGATGACCCCGCACCGATCCTGAGCTTGCCGTCCTTTTCGCTCAAGTGCGAAACGCTGAAGCCTGCCTCGACCTCGATCTGGCCATCACGGACTAGACGGGCAAAAGCAGATCCGAGCTCGCCGCGTGCAGAAAGCTTGTCGTTAGCACCGCCACCAAATGACTTTTCCGGCCGATCACCGCGCATCAGCCAGATGACCGTCGTATCCGGGGATTGCGCCTTCAATCGCGCTAGATCAATCAACGTGCCGATCGCCGAATGGCCTGCGCCGAGCACGGCAACTGTCTTTCCGGCATAACGAGCGCGCGCTGCTCCGAATACGTCGGGCATCGCGTAAGCGATGTGTGACGCAAGACCAGCTTCACCGACTGCATCGAGACCATTTGCCCCCGCTGCGTTCGGCGCGTTCCACGTACCAGAAGTATCAATCACGGCATCAGCGCGCAGTGTCTTCGGGCCGACCCCATTCTGATAGCGGATCTCGAAGGGCGCGATTTCCCGGCCCTTGGTCTTGACCTTGTCGAAGCCGACGCGGCTGATCGCAGTCACGCGCGCCGAGGTGTGAATGTGTTCCTTGAGCGCAGTGCGCGTCGCGAGCGGTGCCAGATAACCATCGACCAGCTCGGCGCCGTTGGGATATGCTGTCGGCTCCGGCGAGTTCCACCCAGTCGCGCTCAAGAGCCGCTCGGCCGCCTTGTCGATATTGTACTCCCACGGCGAAAACATCCGCACATGCCCCCACTGCCGCACGGCATGCCCGATCTCCGATCCTGCCTCCAGCACGGTCGGGGTGAGGCCTCGGTCCAGCGCGTGCGCCGCAGCGGCGAGGCCGACCGGGCCTGCCCCGATGATGGCGATCGATTTGGCTTGAGTGCTCATTTCTACGGTCCTTCCAGTAGGTTCGAATATTGAGTTAAATGCTCAAGCAGCATTGGACTTCGCCGACTTGCCGTCGCAGATCGTCTCGACGCAGCATTCGGCGACGAGAAAATCCAGCAAACCGCGCATCACGTCGTAGTTGGCACGGCAGATCAGCGTCGTTGACTGGCGCTCCTGCGCAATCAGGCCGACGATCAACATTGAC
>JANMNO010000132.1:0-47925 GCA_031374115.1 Hyphomicrobiaceae bacterium
CGCGGTCGAATGCCACCCAGGCCATGACCTTCGAGTGAGTAAAATGCCGCCGTCCCCCGCGGACCTCCCAAATTCCTTCGTCCGGTAACCGCCAAATCGTCTCCAGATGCTCAATCAACTTGCACTGGAGATCCCATCCGGCAATCCGCACGCCGATCAACCGCGAGGCATGGAACACCGAGGCAGCGCTGAAGCGGTTATTGACACTCATTCCGTACGGGCGGATCGGCGAAGCTGACGATATCGCCAAAGCTGCTGTGTGGCTCGCGAGCGACGCCTCGGACTATGTCGTCGGCACGACGCTTTTTGTCGACGGCGGCATGACACTGTACCCAGGTTTTACCAACAACGGTTGAGACTGCCGGTCATTGGGCATCGGGGAGGGCGTGTCGTCATCCCGCCACCTTGCCAGATTATCGGCTTTTGCCCTACGTGATCGACGGCAACCCTCTCACCGGTATTCCCCATGCGCATTGTTTCGCCGATCCCGATCACGATCGACTGCCCGCCGCAGATGGAATCCGCCGTCCGGTATGTGTTGGAAGGCGAATACGAGAGCCATCATGACGGCGTCGGCCTCTCCATTCTCGACATTGGCGCCAACGTTGGCTCGTTCGCTTTGTGGGCGGAATTGCGATTTCCCGGAAGCACGATCACTTGCTACGAGCCGAACCCAGGCACATTCGCCTTCCTCCAACGCAACACTGCCGGGCACCCGACGATCACAGCTCACAACGCTGCGCTGTTTCCCGGAGCGAACGCTCGCGAGCCATTTTTCAGCCGCTACGATGGTGATGGTGAGGCGGGACTTGCATCCTATGCGACCGACACGTTTAGGGCAGGCATCGTGAGACCTGCCTTCGAAGTCGACGTGATCGATCCGGCACGTATCGCCGGCGCCGACGTCGTCAAGATCGACATCGAGGGCGGCGAAGCGGAAGTTCTTGCACATCTGAATTTGAAGGGCACCTCGCTCGTGTTGTTGGAATTTCAGAACCGGAAGAATCGCGACCTGATGAAAGCAACGCTCGCAGCGGCCGATTTCGAGAAAGTCGTCGAGCACGAATGTCCCTGGGATCCGATCCTCGATTATCTCGACTATCGCGCCGACCTGAAGGGCGATATCTACGGGCGGATGTTCTATCGTCGCCGCGGACAAACTCGGCTGCGGCACCACCCAGCTTGACAGTTCGAGATCAACCATGAGCGAAGCGCCGAACGCGGCTACGTCCATCGGCGCAAGCCTTTACGAGCGCTTTCGTAAAGCCGTTTTATTCGAGCCCGGCGAACTGCGGCCGTTGCTGATTTCGTCTGTCTATTTCTTCTGTGTGCTCGCGGCCTACTATATCGTGCGACCGATCCGGGAGGAGATGGGGATCAAGGTCGGCCGAGACGGATTGCAGACGCTGTTCACGGTCGTGTTCTTCGTCATGGTTGCCGCCGTACCAGTGTTCGGCTGGGTTGCAACGAGGTTTAGGCGTGGCGCCGTTGTGCCGGTGGTCTACGGTTTTTTCATCGTCAATCTCATCGCCTTTTGGGGTGCGTTCTCGGTGGGCATCGGCTCGACGTGGTTGGCTGGTGCATTCTTCGTATGGGTCAGCGTTTTCAACCTGTTCGTGATCTCACTGTTCTGGAGCTTGATGTCCGACCTGTGGTCCAGCGGACAGGCCAAGCGACTCTATGGCGCAATTGCCGCCGGTGGAACCGCTGGCGCCTTTTGCGGACCATTGCTGACAAGGCTACTCGTCAAGCCGCTTGGCGCGACCAACCTGCTGCTGGTCTGCGTCGCACTCCTCATCGGAGCCCTTGCCTGCGTCGCTTCCCTGCGCCGTATGGAACAGCAAGGCGACAAGATCGGCGCAGCTGGACCGCCAAAATGGTCGGACATTGTCGCCGGCGCAACCAATGTCTGGCAATCGCCCTACCTATTCCAGATCGCGCTCGTCATTCTGCTTGCGAACCTGATTTCGACCTATTTCTATTTTGAACAGAACCGCATCGTTGGCGTCACGATTGCCGACCAGGATGCGCGCGTGGAACTGTTCGCCAGCATCGACCTCAGCGTTAGCGTGATGACGATACTTGCGCAAATTTTCCTGACCGGATCGCTGATGAACAGACTGGGCCTGGGTATGACAGCCGCCGCTCTTCCGCTGACCGTAATCTTCGGGCTTGTCGCAATCGCGATCTCGCCAACTTTATGGGTCATTGTTGCAGTCGTCGTGATCGAACGGGCGGTTGCCTTCGCGTTCGCCAATCCGGCGTTCAAGGTGCTCTATACGGTCGTCGATCCGGACGATAAATATAAGGCGCAGAATTTCATCGATACTGTCGTTTATCGCGGCGGCGATGCGGCCAGTGGCTGGCTATTCAATGACTTCGCCAAGAAGGCCGCGTTATCTATGCCAGTCGTCGCGTTGATGACCTTGCCATTGGCCGTTTGGTGGCTATGGCTCACCCTCAAACTCGGACGTGAGCAAACGGAGCTGGCAAAATCACAGGCGGCCAACAAAGCGACTGTCTCCCTCGTGTCGATGCCTCACTAAGCATTGCTCGATCTTGCGCGAATATGGTACCCGAGCCATGTTTGATCATCTCAATTCCTGCTCGAAGCAGCCGCAGACTAGGGTCGATCTCATGAAGCATTTGCGACATCCGATCGCGGTAATCGCCGCATTTGCGATTGCTGGTTCGGCGCTGAACCCAGCGGCAAACGCAGGTCCGACGCTGTTGTTCGATGCCGGCGATGGCACGGTTCTTTATTCCGAGGATGCCGACTTGCTATGGCATCCAGCTTCGCTGACGAAGATCATGACGGCCTATCTAACGTTTGAAGCACTTAAGGCCGGTAAAATCACGAGCGAGACCAAGATCCCTGTGAGCGAGGCAGCGAACGCACAGCCGCCCAGCAAAGTGGGTCTGCCGGTCGGCGCCAGCATGCCCGTCGATCTTGCCCTCAAGGCGCTGATCATAAAGTCCGCTAATGACGTTGCGGTCATGCTCGCCGAAGCGGTGAGTGGCACCGAGGCGGAGTTCGTCGCCAAGATGAACGCTACGGCCAAACGCCTGGGGATGACGCGCACCGTGTTCGTCAACCCCAATGGGTTGCCGGCACCGGAGCAGGTAACCACCGCTCGCGACCTCGGCAAACTGTCGCGCGCAGTCCTCAAGGATTACCCCGAGCATGCAGCGTTATGGGCGATGGCGGACATGCGCATCGGACGCCGGCGCCTTGGCACCCACAATGGGCTGCTCAAAACCTACGGCGGCGCCGATGGTCTCAAGACCGGCTTCACGTGCGATAGCGGTTATAATGTGGTCGCGAGTGCGAGCCGTGACGGCCGCCGGCTGATGGCCATCGTACTCGGTGAAAGCTCGGGTCGTGACCGCACGATCCGTGCGCAAAGTTTGCTGGAACATGGCTTTCAAACTCGAGACTGGAGGGGCTTGTTTCAAAAAACCGCAAGCCTCGATACGCTTCGCGATGGCGGCGGCGATAAGGCTGTGACAAGCGTCCGGCAGTCGGTTGTCACGTGGAGTTGTGGCGGCAGAGCGCGCGTCAGGACTGTCGCTGCGCGCGAGAAAGCAAAAGTCGCCAGAGTGAAGGTGAAAGCGGTGACGGGCGCCGCGGATGCCACTGGTCTACCAACACCGGTTCAAGCTGGTGCGGCAACTGTGCCCGCAAAGCCGAAGCCAAAACCGGCGAAGGTCGCGGCGCCGGCGACCGTCGCCCCCACAACAAAACCACAGTAATCAGACCAACAGATCCAGCGGCTTCAGATCCTTAACCGGGCAACCCTGGACCTGATCTTCCGGCAGCGGTCGTCTCATCGGAGCGGACGGCGTTACACTCATGCCGGGCGGCGGCGAAAGCGGAGCTGTTGGCTCCGCGGGTGGGACCACCTCGATCGCGACATCGGACGGCGTGCTTGAAGACGCCGGCACATTTGCCGCAACAGCCGGTGTCCCCGCGAGAGCGACCAGCGCCCAGCCGAGCGCCAGCACGGGCGAGAGCTTCGACTTGAGATGGCGGTCATAAGTGATCATCGGTCTGCTCCCTGAACTTGATCCGCAATCAACGAACGCTGTGTCCTACGTGGACTGTTCGATTCGATTTCCAGCTCGAGCGTACCAAAATGGGGCAAATTTGACTATGCCCTCAAGATCGGCCGGCTTGGCGTCGAAATTGCTGTTGTTTGCCAGAACAACGCCAATCGTTTCCGCTTCAAGTACCAGGACAGTTATCATGACGCCTCATACGACACTCAGCTGGCACCCCGATGAAGATGTCACGCCAAGCCCCAAGGATGTAGATGTCATGGCGTCCGTGCTGGAAGGCCGTCACGGTCTGCATGCTGCCGAAGTCGCCGATTTCTTCGCCAGTCTGCATGGCCAGAAGAACGACGCCGGCCGCACCTGGGCATGGGCTGGAGTAGCCGAAGTCGTCCGCCATCGTGAGCGTCTTCGACTGCAGGAGTGAGCTTTATCCATCTCATCGATCTCAAAACGAATCATCTGGCACATCTTATGAATGTCCTGCTTACAAGTGGCCGTGTGCAGGAGCAGGCGGTTCATAGGAAAAGTGCCTAAATGAACTCGTCAACACCTACGTTGAATGCTAGCGCGTCTGCACCGCCTGCGATGTTACGCGAAGTGATCGGCACCCTGCGCGGCATACTGGCCGCCGGTACCGACCGGACGATCGTTCAGCGCGACGCCATCCTGGCTTTCTCGGTGCGTATCGCCAGCGCCGGCATCCTCTATCTATCGCAGATCGTGATGGCGCGCTGGATGGGTGATGCTGAATACGGCATCTACGTTTCGGTTTGGACTTGGGTACTCGTGCTTGGCGGCCTATCGCATCTTGGGTTCAACATGGCGATGATTCGGCTGCTTCCCGAGTATCAGGAGCAAGGCCGGCTCGACCTGCATCGCGGCCTCGTGCGCGGCGGCCGGGTATTGGCGTTCGGACTTGGAACGGTGACCGCGATCGTGGCGCTCGTCGGCGTGTATCTATTGGGCGATCGCATCGCAAGTCCATACGTGCTGCCGATCTACATCACGCTGGCCTGCATTCCAATGTATGCGCTGACCGACGTACAAGACGGCATCGGTCGCGGCAAAGCGTGGATCTCGATTGCACTTCTGCCGCCCTACGTATTGCGACCGCTGCTCCTCCTTGCGACAATGGTCGCCGCTTACGAATTGGGCTTGCCGATGGCGGCCCAAACCGCGGCCATTGCGGCGATCGTCGCGACCTGGGCCACCGCCGTCGTTCAATTTGCGCTTATCAATCGTCGCATGACGACCGACGTGCCAGCCGGACCTCGCGCCTACGATTTTCATGGCTGGCTCACGACATCTCTGCCGCTGCTGGTCATCGGCGGCTGCGAGATCATCATGCAGACGGCCGATGTGCTCGTCGTCTCGCGTTACCTCCCGCCGACGGATGTCGGCATCTACTTCGCCGCCGCCAAGACCATGAGCCTTGTCATGTTCGTGCACTATGCCGTTGGCAGTGCAGCTGCAAACCGCTTCGCAACACTCGATGCGCGCGGCGACCGGGAGACACTCCAGGCACTCGTCGCGGACGCGGTACGCTGGACATTCTGGCCCTCGCTTGCAGGCGCCATCGCTCTGCTCGCACTCGGTTGGCCGCTGCTGCGTTTGTTCGGGCCGGCATTCACGACAGGTTACCCGGTGATGTTTATCCTCGTGCTCGGCTTCCTGTTTCGAGCGGCGATGGGGCCATCCGAGTTCCTCCTCAACATGATGGGCCAGCAGAAGCTGTGCGCGACCGTATTAGCTGTCACCGCCGCACTCAACGTCAGCTTGAATTTCGCGTTTGTGCCCCGGGCTGGACTGATCGGCGCGGCAGCCGCAACTGCAATATCCCTCATGTTCGCTGCGACGATGAACAATCTCGTTGCCCGGCGCCAACTCGGCATCAAGTTGTCGATCCTATCTAACTTGGCGCGCAAATGACGCAGCTAGCCCAGCGCTCGATCCAAAAAATCGAGCCGGTCTTGGCCCCAGAAGAACTCGCCGGACGGCAACATGTAGGTCGGCGCGCCGAATACGCCGCGCGCTAACCCTTCGGCAGTGAAAGCATCGTGCATGGCGTCGAGTTCGGAGTCCGATGGTCCGCCAGTGAGTTTCGCCGGATCGACGCCGACGCGTTTGGCTGCAGCCTCGAGCACGGCAGGATCGGCAAAGTTCTGTTCCATCTCCCACTGCGCACAGCTGATTTCAGACGACAGCCGCACCGCATCGAGACCGGCAAGCTTTGCCCGAAGCACCATGCGTGTGCCGGGTGTCTCGTCGGCCGGAAAGTATTTCGGCTCCAGCACCAGTGGCCGCTCGCGGAACGCCCGCCACCGCTTCAGTTCCATCATGCGATAATCGCGGCGAGCCGGTGCCCGCTTGGCCAATGGCAAGCCGCCGGTCTTCTCGAAGATCGCGCCGAACTTAGCCGGCTTGATATCGATCTTGGCACCGCGCGCTTTCGCGATCTCCATGAAACGGCGGCTGCCCAGATACGCCCACGGCGAATTCAGCGTCATGTAATAGTCGATGGTGGACATTGGGCACTCCCTTAAGATGTGAGGCCGGCAAGTGCCGTCAGATCGGTGATAGTGTGAGCTGGCGGCATATCCGGATATTCGTCTGGTGCGCCTGTACGATTAATCCACACAGTTCTGAACCCGAACACTTGTCCGCCGGCAATGTCCCACCGGTTCGACGATTGGAACGAGATGGCGGCGGGCGCTACGCCGAAGCGGTCGACAGCCAGCTTGTAAACCCGCGCGTCAGGCTTGAACACGCCAGCCTCATGTACGGTGAGCACTGCATCGAACAAGCCTTCGAGCCCAGCCGCCTTGATGGCTTCGGCGATCATATCTGGATCGCCGTTAGTGAGGATTGCGAGCTTGTCGCCACGCGATTTTAACGCCTCGAGCGTGGCCTTCACCTCAGGATAAGCGCCAAGCGTGCGGTAGGCCGACATCAACTTCGATTTGAGCTCATCGGATAATCCACCGGTCGACGCCGCCGCAAAGTCGAGGCTTCGGCGCGCAAGTGTCCAGAATGCGGTATGCCGGTCGGTCGCGGCATGGATCCAAGTGTATTCGAGATGCTTGGTTCGCCAAATCTGCGACATCCGCTCCCACTGAGGTCCGATTTCAGCGGCGTATCGGTTGGCGGCCGAATGCACATCGAACAACGTACCGTAGGCGTCGAAAACGAAATGGTTTATCGCTCGCATATCACGCCTCGCCTCGGATCAAATTGATTACGCTGGAATAGTCGCTGGCACCTTCGCCTGACGAGACGTGCATCCGATAGAGTTGAGCTGCAAGCGCGCCGAGCGGCGTGTTGGCGCCGGCACCTGCTGCCGCCTCTTGCGCAAGCATCATGTCTTTGACCATCAACGAGGCGGCAAATCCAGGCTTGAAACCATTGTTGGCGGCCGACGTCGGCACCGGGCCCGGCACCGGACAGTGGTTCGTCATCGCCCAGGTCTGACCGGACGACGTTGACACCACATTGAATAGTGCCTGCTTATCAAGACCGAGTTTCTCGGCCAGCACGAAGCCTTCCGCAACGGCGATCATCGAGATGCCGAGGATCATATTATTGCAAATCTTCGCCGATTGACCGGCACCCGCCCCGCCGCAGTGAAAGACCCGCTTACCCATCGCTTCGATGATCGGCTTCGCCTTGGCGAAAGCCTCGTCCGAACCACCGGCCATGAACGTCAGCGTCGCTGCTTCGGCACCGCCCACGCCGCCGGACACCGGTGCATCGACAGACAGCATCTTATGTTCAGCTGCCATGGCATGTGCAGCACGCGCCGAGGCAACATCGATGGTCGAGGATTCGATGAACAGGGTGCCGGGCTTCGCAGCGTTCAGCGCCTCAGCATAAACCGCAAGCACGTGGCGCCCGGCCGGCAGCATGGTGACGACGAATTCGACGTCAGCCACTGCATCGGCAGTGGACTTCGCAGCAACGACACCGCGTTTCACAGCCGCACTAAGAATTTCAGCCGATAGATCGGAACCCTTGACCGCGTGTCCAGCCTTGACGAGGTTGGCGGCCATTGGCGTGCCCATATTGCCAAGCCCGATAAATCCGATCGTCGCCATGTGCGCATCTCCCTGGCTTTGTTGCGGGCAGTATACCCAACCGTTGGTTATCCGACAGGGGGTTAGCGTTATTGCAGCTCTGCAAGAAGGCACTTGAGGGTGCCATAGTCGAAACGGCCGTCGAGGGCTGAGTGAGCCGGTCCGAGCTTGCCACTGTCGAGTGTGCTGCAACGGTCGAATGCGGCCAATATTTCTTCGACCTCGGCTTCATCGAGCCCGACAACGGCGCGGGCTTCGATCAATCCGGCCTCGATCGCCTCCGCGAAGTGACCGTAGATCGTCGCGATGTCGAACCGGCGTTCGGCCGCAATTTGCTCCGCGGTCTTGCCTGCAATGTGCAACGCGAGTGTCTGGTTGACGGTCGCCGACAGCCGATTTTCTAGCAGCGGATGTTTCTTGAAACGGCCGATGCATGCGATCAAACGCGCGCCAAAGCGCTTGATCTTGACCTCACCGAGACCGGTGATACCGGTCAAACCTGCGAGGTTCGCGGGTCGTTTGGCTGCGAGATCAGCGAGCGTCTTGTCGTGGCAAATGACGTACGGTGGCACCTTTGCTTCAAGCGCAAGTTCGAGCCGCAGTGCCTTCAAGGCACCAAACAGCGCCTCGTCTGCGCCAGCAACCAGCGTTCCCTTCGGCGCCTTGACCTTACCCTTGCGCGTAGCTTCGACCCGCTGCACCCGCATGCGGAACTGGATCTCGCCCTTCAGCAGGAGGCGCGAGCGTTCGCCCAGCAACAGCGATCCATGGCCTTCCTCGTCACCGACTAGAAACCCGTTGGCAGTAAGCTGCCGGAATAAGCTGCGCCAACCGCTCGCATCGAGATCTGTACCGATGCCGAATACCGACAACTGATCGTGACCATTGCGCCCAATGCGATCGTCGGCCTTGCCCATCAACACGTCGATCACGTATCCGACGCCGAAGCGCTCGCCGGTTCGATAGACCGCCGACAGTGCCTTTTGTGCGTGCACGGTGCCGTCGTTGGTGGCCGGTGGGTTGAGACAGTTGTCGCAGTTACCGCACGGCTCTGACAATGCTTCGCTGAAGTACGCCAACAGCGCTTGCCGCCGGCATGTCGGCAACTCGCAAAGACCGATTAAAGCGTCGAGCTTTTGCCGCTGCACCTGCTTGAAGGCATCCGAGCCCTCCGACTGATTGATCCATTGCCGCAACTGGATCAAATCCTGCATGCCGTAGGCAAGCCATGCATCGGCTGGCTCCCCATCACGACCGGCACGACCGGTCTCCTGGTAATAGGCCTCGATCGTCTTCGGCATATTGAGGTGGGCGACGAAACGCACGTCCGGCTTGTCGATGCCCATGCCGAAGGCGATGGTTGCCACGACGATCAACTCGTCCTCGACCAGGAACCGTTCTTGCACGCGGCGGCGCACGTCCGGGCTAAGCCCAGCGTGATAGGCCAGTGCTTTGCGCCCCTTCTTGGTGAGAAACTCGGCGGTCTCATCGACGCTGCGGCGCGACAGGCAATATACAATGCCGGCGTTGCCCGCGTGCTCGGCGTCGATGAACTGCCACAGCTTTTCGCGAGCGCTGCCGGTGCCCATCTCGGCGATGGTGTAGCGGATGTTCGGCCGGTCGAAACTTGCGACGAACCGTTGTGCCGTCTCCAGCTTGAGCTCGGTGACGATCTCGTCGCGCGTGCGCTCATCCGCGGTCGCTGTCAGTGCAATTCGCGGTACGTTCGGAAAGCGGTCGGCGAGGATGCGCAGCTGACGGTATTCGAGGCGGAAGTCATGTCCCCATTGCGACACACAGTGCGCTTCATCGATGGCAAACAGTGACGGTTTGGCCTTTTCCAGAAGCGTCAGCATCCGCTCCTGCACCAGGCGTTCCGGCGCCACGTACAGAATATCGAGTTGCCCCCCAACCAACTGCCACTCGATCTGTTCTTGCGTGGCCCGATCAAGCGACGAGTTTAGGAATGCTGCAGAAACGCCGACTGCCTTCAAAGCGTCGACCTGATCCTGCATGAGCGCAATCAGTGGCGACACGACGATGCCCGTGCCGGGCCGGACCAGCGCCGGGATTTGATAACAGAGCGACTTACCGCCGCCGGTCGGCATCAAGACCAACGCATCGCCACCGTTGATCAGTGTCTCGACGATACGTTCCTGGTGTGAGCGGAAGCTCTTGTAACCGAAGACCGTTTCAAGCAGGCGCAATGCTTCTGTCATTAACGCGCCCTGGTCAAACGGTCGTTTCAGCTTGAGAGCTGCATTCATGATGATCGCGAAGGTCCCTGGAGGTCAACCACCGCAACCGTAGTTCGATTCGTCCGTATGGCAGATGCTGCCCGCGACAGGCGCTGAGAGTTGAAGTCGCTTGCCATTGCCGTCATTTATGCGCTTTTGGCGTCCTGACGGCACGTTTCTGCCCGTTTTCGATGAGCAATTGCTGGGCTAAACTGAGTTAAGATGTCCACAGTCATTTCAGTGCAAAAAATTTGACCCATAGGAAATCGGGAAAACATGGCGCGTCTGCGGAAAGATAATAAGTCGTCGATCGCACTGGGGCGCGTCCTCAGCACGCCGCGCGTGTTTCTGGCGCGCATGATCGTGACGCTGATGCTGGTCGGTTTTCTGGCCGCGATCCTGGCACCTCAGCTGATGAAATCATTCGCGACCAACCCGTTTCTCAATGGCGTGATCGTCTCGGTGTTCGTGATCGGCTGTTTCTTTGCCTTTTGGCAGGTCATGCGTCTTTATCCAGAAATCCGCTGGGTCAACGCGTTCCGGATTTCCGATCCAGGGTTGGTGAGTGAACGCCAACCTGTCCTGCTCGCCCCAATGTCGACAATGCTGCGTGAGCGCACCGGCACGCTGTCGCTTTCGACGACTGCGATGCGAACGCTTATGGATTCGATCGGCTCGCGATTGGATGAAGCGCGCGATACCGGCAAGTACGTGGTCGGGCTTCTCGTGTTCCTCGGCCTTCTTGGAACGTTCTGGGGTCTATTGGAAACGATGCAAGCGGTTGGGCAGACGATTGCTTCGCTGGACACCAAAGCCGGCGATAGTGCCACCGCATTTGGCGAGTTGAAGGAGGGTCTCGCCGCGCCTCTACGCGGCATGGGCACGGCGTTCTCATCATCGTTGCTGGGATTGTCGGGCTCACTTGTTTTGGGTTTTCTCGAGCTGCAGGCAACACAATCGCACAACCGCTTTTACAACGAACTGGAGGAGTGGCTGTCGGGGATAACCGAGCTGACACCTGGCATTGCCGGGAGCACCGATCATCAGCTTGGCCGGCAGATTTATTCGGCGGTTTTCGAGTTGCAGCGATCGGTATCGGAGCTCAGCGAGCGACTGGGCTCGCTTGGGCCGCAAGGGCTCAACAATATAAGCGATCCCGCCGTCCAGGAACTGGCAACCGGCGTCAACCAACTCGTGGGGCAGATGCGCAACGAACAGACAATCGTGCGTCAATGGGTGGACGAACAGGCCGCTCAGCAAGCCGAAGTTGCGAGCATGCTGAAGGGGCTGGTTGCGACCGCACCGCCGGCCAAACCGCAGAAACGGAGCTAGCACCCGATGGCACGTGGGCGCAGAGGCGGTTCCGCCGAGTACGGCGAATTTTGGCCAGGCTATGTCGACGTGTTGTCGACCCTCTTGCTGGTCGTCACGTTCCTGTTGTCGATCTTCATGCTATCGCAATTCTACGTGGCGCAGGAAAGTAGCGGCAAGGACAGCGCATTACGCCGGCTCAATCGGCAAATTGCTGAATTGACCAATCTGATGTCGCTGGAGAAGGGTAAGGCCAGATCGGCTGAAGAAGAAACGACGACCCTCCAAGCGTCATTGGCGTCGTTGCGCGAAGATAATGCCCGGTTGGCAGCCATCGCATCCGGGAGCGACGAGAAGGCCAAGGGCGCCAGCAGCAAAATCTCGGCACTCACCGAACAGTTGGACGAGAAGAATAAAATCACCTCAGAAGCACAAGCCAAGGTCGATCTGTTGAACCAGCAGCTGTCGGCACTGCGACGACAACTTGCTGCTCTGAACGAGGCGCTCGAAACATCGGAGAAGAAGGATCGGGATAGCCAGGATCGCATCAAAGATATGGGGACGCGCCTTAATGCTGCGCTGGCGCGGCAAGTGCAAGAGTTACAGCGTTATCGCTCAGATTTCTTCGGCCGGCTCCGTGAACTACTCAAGGACCGGAAAGATATCCGTGTGGTCGGCGACCGTTTCGTATTCCAATCCGAGGTGTTGTTCCCCTCGGGCCAGTCGACCATGACGCCCGAAGGATTGGCCGCCATTGATCAGCTCGCGCAAGCCATCGTCGAACTGCAACGCTCGATACCTGCCGAGATCGATTGGGCGATGCAGGTCGATGGTCACACCGATCAGCGGCCGATCGCATCTTCCCAGTTTCCCTCGAACTGGGAGTTGTCGACGTCGCGCGCGATATCGGTCGTGCGTTATCTTATAAGTCGAGGGGTTCCGGCCAAACGGCTCGTTGCCGCTGGCTATGGAGAGTTCCAACCACTCGAAGACGGCACCGGCGACGACATTCTGCGCCGCAACCGCCGTATCGAGTTGAAGCTTACCAATCGCTGAGAATTGGAACTAGAACAGGTTACTGGCCGGCGGCCGCGGTTGCAAAGCCCTCGAGCGCATCGTTCATGGCCTTGAAGCTTGCATCCTTGTCCTTGATTTCGAACCGCGTTTTCAGGGCATCGGGGCTCGTATATCCGATCATGACCTTGCCAGATGCCGCTTGCCACACGACGATCTTCAACGGCAGGTCGACGGCAATTTCCGGGTTTGCCAACATCAATGGCGTCCCGAGTTTCGGATTGCCGAACATCACGACTTCAGTCGGCGGCATGTCGAGACCGGCAGCCTTCGCCCCCGCTGCATGATCAACGCGCGCGGCTACTTTCAGTCCCTTGGCCTCGACCGCCTTGACCAGCCGTTCGACGGTTTCCGGCACCGATGATGATTTCGACTCGCGCACCTTCAACGCCTGGGCCGATGCCGATCCGCAATACAGTATCGAGGCGATTAAGATATACACGTAACGCATCGGCGATCTCCCTGCTCATTGTATCTCATGGTTATAATGCTGTTAGCTGACGCCGTTTAGCTGACAATGCGCGCGCAATCTTGAGGGAGCACCGTAATGTGAGCCATCGTGATCTCTAACGCGCGGTCCAACCACCGTCTGCAAACAACGTCGAGCCGGTGCAAAAAGAGGCATCGTCGCTCGCGAGATACAAAACCGCCTTGGCTATCTCGCCCGGTTGACCTAACCGCATCATCGGCTGACGAACCTCGAGCGCGTAGCGTGTGGCTTTTGGGTCGTCCGAGGCGGCCAAGATCCTATCGAAATAAGGGCTCTCGATCGTGCCGGGCGCTACACAGTTGATGCGAATATTCTGGTGCACGTGATCAAGCGCCAGCGCGCGCGTCATCGCAGCTACCGCACCCTTGCTCGTGACATACGCAGCCCGATCTTTGATGCCGGAAGTTGACGTCGTAGAAGCCGTGTTGACGATCGCGCCGCCCCCCTGTTTGACCATGTGCGGGATCGCATACTTGCAGCCGAGGTACACGCCCCTGACGTTGACTGACATCAGTGCGTCCCAGTCTTCTTCTGAGGTCTCGACCACGCTGCCGGTAATTCCATAGCCCGCATTGTTGAACAAAATGTCGAGGCGTTGGTACTTCGAGATCGTTTCGCCGATCATAGCCTGCACATCGGAAGACTTTGACACGTCGGCGGCGATTGCGAGCGCCCTGCCGCCGATCTCGGCTGCCACAGCTTTGGCCGCTGCAGCGTTCTTGTCGACGATGACCACGGTTGCACCCTCAACCGCGAACAGCTTCGCGGTCGCTCTGCCAATGCCTGATCCAGCGCCCGTGATCAGCGCGATTTTGTCTTTCAAACGCATGAACTCACTCCTCGCAGGACTTCGCAAAATCGGTCAAAGCCGTGACGAAGGCGTCAGTTCGCGTAATCGGATACATATGACCCCCGGTCGGAAACATTTGCAATTTGGCATGCGGCATCAGACCGGCCAACTCGCGATTTAGAAATGCCGGCACGATCAAGTCGTCTTCGGCACCCTGCACTAACGTCGGTACCGTGATGCGGTGCACATCCTCAGACCGATCGAACGCGAGGATCGAGCGGATCCGTTCAGCGACGATTACTTGTTGAGCCGCGGTGAAGGGCGCAGCCGCGACCATTGCGTCGAAGCTCGACCAATTCGCGTTCAACCAATCGGCGGTATAGGCCAAAAACCCCACCATCGCGGAGTATTCTCTCGGCGCGACTTTCAAAATCTCGGCGCGTGAACCGAACAACTCGGCCATGTAGCGGTTCGGCTTGGCCCAGCTGCCACTAAGCACGAGACCAGCGATCCGGCTCTCATCGTGCAGCGCCATCGACTGCAAGATGACACCACCTGTCGAATGGCCAAGCAGGGTCGCCCGTTTTGATCCGACCGAATCCAGAACCGCAAAACCATCAAGGCCCAGCTGCTCGATTGTCGTGGCAGCGACGCCGCGGGTACTCGCATTGATGCCGCGCTGATCGAAACGGATCAGCCGGAACGTTTTGGCAAGCGGCGCCACCACCGGGTCCCAGTAGGACGCGGTGCCACCCAGACCAGTGACGAGCATTAAATCGGGGCCGCTGCCATCGACATGTACGGAGAGCTCGGCGCCATCTGTCAACTTCACGCGGGAAACGGTCATCTTGCTCTCACTGTTTGTTGTCAAACGATTTGTCGGTCCAGCCGAAAACCGTCCGCGCCTCGATCTCGGCGATGTTGGCAGGCCTCGCAAAGGGCTCTGGCGCGGTTTGTCCCGGAATGCGCTGGCGTCCGATCTCGGAGAAGAACTGATCGAGTCCGCCTGGCATCATCAGCACCAAGAACGTCATCGGCTGATCGTTCGGGTTCAAAAAATGATGCCGGCGATTGCGCCCGACATACACCGTCGTCCCGACTTCCATCGGATGATCGACGCCATCGATGCGCGCGATCCCACACCCCTCGATCACGTGGATTACTTCTTCATTGTGGCTGTGCGTGTGCTCACGGATAAAGGACTGCGGGGCGACCGTTTGCGTGCCAAGTGAGAAATTCGCCTCCCCGCCCGTCAACTTTTGATTGAGGATATTGCGGATGAAACCGTTTGCGGGCACCGGTTGCCAAAAGCTCGGCGCCTCCTCGAGGCCAATCACCAGCGCCCCACCCGTAGCCGACGTCTGGTCTGACATGCGAACCTTCCTACCGAACAAAGTTTGCTCAAGGTCGGGGCATGGGCAGGCAAAAGTCAAGATACTAGAAGCAGGCTCAGCGCCTCACACACCCTTGCAGGCAGGCCTGGTACTGGGCGTCACAACTTGCACTACCTTTTGTCGCGATGCGGCAGTCGTTGTATGCGGAGCGGCATGAAGAGGCACAAGCATTGCCCTGTGCAACTGCGCAAGAAAAATTTGCGTCGCTGAACAGCACTGCAATAGCCGACAAAGCGCCGAAGACGATTCCGGCGACGGCGACAAACGCTTCCCTCTGCATGTCGCCTTCTCCAGGTCTAGGAACATCTGCGTCGATGATGCGTAGTGTCTACTCTATGAACGCTAGCTGAACCCCGAACGCCAATGCTGCGACGCGACGCAGCCCCGCTTAATACGCATACTCCTCAAAAACTGGGTCAACGCGCCCCTTCCAGCCGGTATTGAATTGCTGGAGCATTTCGTCAGCGGTCGTGCGGCCACTGTCGACGATCTCCTGCAGACAATCCAGATGTAAAGTCTCATCGCGGCCTGCGAGATCCGCCTTACGCCGAGCCTCCAATCCATGTCGCGAAATCTTCATCGCCTCACGCGCCAGATCCAACACCCTCATGCGGCGAAAGCGCCCCTGAAGGGCCTGCTTTGGCACCTCATTGCGCAGCTGTTGGCGCTCGTCTTCAGACCAACCCTTGACCATATCCCAAGCCGCATCGAGGGCGTTGCTATCGTACAAGAGGCCGACCCAAAACGCAGGTAATGCGGCAATCTTTGCTTGCGAGCCGCTGTCGGCGCCGCGCATCTCAAGGAACCGCTTCATGCGTACTTCCGGAAACAGCGTCGTCAGATGATCGGACCAGTCGTCGATGGTCGCGCGCTCACCCGGCAGTTGCGGTAACTTGCCAGCCATGAACTCACGGAAAGAAGCGCCAGCCACATCGATATAGTTGCCATCGCGATAGACGAAATACATCGGCACGCCCAGCGCGTACTCAACGTAACGATCGTAGCACATGCCGTTTTCGAAAACGAAAGGCAGAAGGCCGGTGCGGTTGCGGTCCGTATCGCGCCACACCTCGGAGCGCAGCGTTTTGAAGCCGCTGGGTTTGCCATCCTTGAAAGGTGATGCCGCAAACAACGCCATCGCCAGCGCTTGCAGAGCGAGTGATACGCGGAACTTCTTGACCATGTCGGCTTCGGATCGGAAATCCAGGTTAACCTGGATCGTACAGGTCCGATACATCATATCGAGGCCATAGCGGCCAACTTGCGGCATGTAGCGGGTCATCACGCCGTAGCGCTGCTTTGGCATCTGAGGGATTTCGGCAAGCGTCCAATTAGGGGAAAAACCTGCGCCCAGAAATCCGAGGCCAAGATCAGCGCCGATGGTCTTTACCTCGTCCAGGTGCTTTGCCGTCTCGGCCGCAACCGCATGCAAAGTAAGCAGCGGCGCACCCGATAGTTCAAACTGCCCGCCTGGCTCCAGCGATACGTTTTCGGTGCCCTGCCCCTGCGGCCGCTTGAGCGCGATAACGTGCCGGCCTTCCATGATCGGTTCCCAGCCAAACCGCTCGATCATCCCTTCCATCAATGCGCGGATGCCATCCCTCCCCTCATAGGGTACCGGTGAGAGACCCTTCTTGCGAAACACGAATTTCTCGTGCTCGGTGCCGATCAGGAGCTCACCCGTCGGTCGTTCGCCAGAGGCGATCCAGGCAACGAGATCGTCGCGCGATTCGACAATAGGGCTCCGGCCGGTAGCTTGCTTGGTCGACATAGCGTCCTCCCCCGCCTGCAGAGCGAGATGCGAAACCAGACGGAATGGCCTTGGTTCGTTAGTTCGGATATTTCGAAGCGTCTTTTGGATTTCTTATGGCGTTGCCACTGTCAACGCACAAGGGGGGGCCACGGTTTTCTCGAATTGCGCGACTGTCTTGTTCGAAATATTTGCTCAACGCGCGGCGGGCGCAAGCCAAACACACGCGAACAGTTGATTAGCCGTACACCAATCCGCCGCCCGAGCCGCGATAGACCGCAGCAGGACCGCCCCCAACGATGCTGAGCGCGATCGCTTCAGCAACGCGGATTCCGTCGATGCCGGCAGAAAGGATGCCACCTGCATATCCAGCGCCTTCTCCGGCTGGATAAAGACCTTCGGTGTTCAAGCTCTGCCACGTTTCGTCGCGCGTGATACGGATTGGTGCCGAGGTGCGCGTCTCCACACCGGTCAGCACCGCATCACCGAGGCTAAACCCTCTGATTTGCTTCGCGAAAGCGGGCAACGACTCGCGGATGGCCGCAATCGCGTAGTCGGGAAGACAGAACGAAAGATCCGTCGGTGTGATGCCTGGCTTATAGGATGCTACGACCGAGCCGAGTGCGGTCGATGGTCGCCCGGCGAGAAAATCATCGACCCGTTGGGCAGGTGCCGCGTAAGTACCGCCGCCTGCCTTGAAGGCTTGTTCTTCCCAATGCCGCTGGAACGCGATGCCAGCCAACACACCGCCGGGATAGTCGGCAGGCGTGATGCCAACCACGATGCCAGCGTTTGCATTACGTTCGGCGCGCGAGTATTGGCTCATTCCGTTGGTGACCACACGGCCCGGCTCCGATGTTGCCGCCACTACGGTTCCGCCCGGGCACATACAGAACGAGTAGACCGAGCGACCGTTGCTCGCGTGATGCACCAGCTTGTAGTCGGCGGCGCCCAGCTCCTTGTTGCCGGCAGCATTGCCGAAACGTGCGCGATCGATCAACGACTGCGGATGTTCGATGCGAAACCCGATCGAGAACGGTTTTGCCTCCATATAAACACCGGCCGCATGCAGCATCTCGAAGGTGTCGCGCGCGCTGTGCCCAACGGCGAGAACGATATGCGAAGCGCGGACGATTTCGCCGGTGCTCAGCCGCACGCCGGCAACTTTGACTTTGTGCCCCCCTGCCCTTCCCATCTCGATTCCCATCACCTTGGTCTCGAATCGGTATTCGCCGCCGAGCGCTTCGATCTTCGCGCGCATGCTCTCGACCATCGTGACAAGCCGAAACGTTCCAATATGTGGTTTGGCGGCGGTGAGGATCTCCTTGGGCGCACCGGCGGCCACGAATTCGGTCAAGACTTTGCGACCATGATATTTCGGATCTTTGATCTGACTATAAAGCTTCCCATCTGAGAACGTACCGGCACCACCCTCGCCGAATTGCACGTTGGATTCGGGCTTCAGTACGCCGTGACGCCAGAGGCCCCACGTGTCCTTGGTCCGCTGGCGCACGATCGTGCCGCGCTCGATGATGATGGGCCTGAAACCAGCTTCGGCGAGAATGAGGGCCGCGAATAGGCCGCAGGGCCCGGCGCCGATGACGATCGGCCGATGGCTCTCGGGCCCCCTTGATCGCGCCACCGGCTTGTATGTCATATCCGGTGCAGAGGTGACATTGTGATCACTGGCAAAGCGCGCGAGGATCGCCGCCTCGTCGCACACCTCAACATCGAGCGCATATACCAACTGGATCGCTGTCCGTTTGCGAGCGTCCGATCCCAGCCGGAACAGTTTGAAATTTATCAAATCGTCGCGCGTGATCGCCAGCCGCGTCAGCAGCGCCGTCTCGATGGCGCTCGCTGCGTGGTCAAGCGGCAATTTCAGCTCGGTAACTCGGATCATAACTGATGTCTGGGACCTTGTACTTGCTCGAGTGTGATTGCGGTGCGGAACCACCTAGACCGACGGTCCGCCTTCGAGACGGAAGCGTTTCTTGATCTTCATGAATAGCATATCGCGGACCTGCCGATAGGCCTGCAAGACCTGTTCCCGATTACCGGTACCGACCATCAACGACGCATCGAAAGTTGGCCAATACTCGACATCGACCGCCATCGTGCGGGTCAACTCGAGCGCCTGGTGATGCGCCTCAGGCGAAAGCGTGACGATGAGATCGAACGATGTATCGTTGAGGTCAGCGAGCGTCTGCGGTTTATGTCGCGACATGTCGATGCCGATTTCGTCCATCACAGCGTCGACGAACGGGTCGGTCTCACCAGCCCTGACGCCAGCTGAAACTGCGTATACGCGACGCCCAGCGAGATGGCCCAATATCGCTGCCGCCATAGGGGAACGCACAACATTCATCGTGCAGGCGAAAAGCACTGCGGCCGGCAACTCAGTGGCGCCTTCCACATCCCCGGCCACTCGTTCCTAGCCTTTCCAATGTAGCGCGCATATCAGCGTGAATAGTCGCCTCGCCGTGTCGTGATCGACGGTGATCTTTCCTTCAAGCCGCTGTGTCAAAAGCCGGCTCCCTTCGTCGTGCAAAGCCCGGCGCCCCATGTCGATCGATTGGATGCGAGATGGCGGCGCGGTGCGGATCGCCTGATAATAACTATCGCAAACGATGAAGTAGTCTTTCATGATCCGGCGTAATGGCGACAGCGAGAGCAAGTGGGTGACAACCGCTTCCTGAGTTTCAGTGCCAACAGCAAAAACGAGCCGGTCGTCGGCAATTGCCAGGTTCAACTTGTAAGGGCCATCGTCACGCCCCACGAGCGCGAAGTTATTGGCATCGAGGATGTCGAAGATTGCGACTTCTCGTTCGTGATCGATGTTCGCGCTGCGGCGGGCAATCGAACTCTCATCGAGATTGATAGCGATTAGCCGCGATTTGGGCGGCGACGGTGCTTCGTCGGTCATTCTATTGGCCCAGCCCTTCCTGCCTATCACGGCGCGCTTCATCAAGATGATGCCCGGCTACCGCACCAATATTGCTGATTTCCACATATAGGCAATCGAGAGCGTCAGTAGCCGTAGAGTCGAGCGGGGTTATCGACGAGAATACGCCGCAGTAGAGTTGCATCACCACCGGTCCATCTATGCAGCCGGTTCAATGCCGCACCGTCATCTATTTCATGGAAAGGTTCGATCGTATCGAGTGCCTTTCCCTCGTGCCTCGATCCGCCCGGGTGCGGCCAATCCGAGCCCCACAACATGCGATCCGGATTGGCTTCGATCAACGCATGGGCGAGCGGGGCGACGTCGGCCGCATCGTGTTGTTCGCTGACGCGGTAGGCGCCAGACAGCTTTACGTAGGCTTGGCCTTTGGCTGCCAGCGAAAGCAACGCTGCGAAACCCGGCTGCTTGACCCCGAGTGCCGCCTTCGCACCCCCGAAATGATCGACGACGAGCATTACGCCGAGCGCTTCGAGTTTGCCATGCAGTGCCTCGATCACAGCCAAGTTGGTAAAGGTCTGCAGGTGCCAACCGATCGGCGAAATTCGATCTCTGAGCTGACGCAGCGTGTCCCAGCACGCATCAGGATCGAAGACACCAGCTGTCTGCAAGTTGGCCCGGACACCGCGCATGCCGCCAGCGTTAAAGGCGAGGAGTTCGGCGTCGGTAATCGCCGCCGGGTCGATCACCGCGACGCCGCGCACCCGATTGCCAAGTCGCTCTAGGGCATCGATCGAGCACGCGTTGTCGGTGCCGTAGGGGCTCGGATGTACGATCACGACACGGGCGAGGCCAAGTGCTTCTTGGTGGGCCAGGAGGCTTACGACGGACGCATCTCCCGGCGTATATACTCGCGTCGGCGACCACGGGAATCGATTGCCTGGTCCGAACACATGGACATGACAATCTGTGGCGCCGGCCGGCACATTGAACTGAGGTTGCGTGTGCAGTACGCCGTGGATGGGTGGGGAAGTCATGTTGCTGCCTCGGGTCGGAGAGGTTGGCGGTCGCGTCCGATTTCACGCTCAACTTGCACGGCCCTCTGAAGTGCAGCAAGTTGTTGTGCGAATTCGGGCTCGGCTGCGGTCCGATGATGCGATCATCGCTTGATGGCAGCCGCAACTCAACCGCATATGCTCAGATTGATCACAGTAACTCCAGGAGTGCCCATGTCGATGTTCGCTCGCCTCGCGATTGGGCTTGCCGCAGTGATCCTTGCTGCAACCGTCGCTCATGCCGAAACCAACGAGGTTCGCATAACCAAGCAGCCGGGGCTCCTCTATCTACCCATGATCCTGATGGAAGCCGGCGGCTTGATCGAAAAACATGCCAAGGCAGCAGGCTTGGGCGATGTGAAAACCACTTGGGTGACTTTCAACAGTGGGGGAGCCGCGACAGATGCGCTGTTGTCGGGAAATGTCGATTTCGTCACGAGTGGCGCATCGAATATGTTGCTGCTTTGGGATCGCACCAAAGGCCAAGTGAAAGGCGTGGCTGCCTGCGGTGGCATGCCGATGTATTTGTTGACCCGTAACCCGGCGATCAAATCACTCAAGGACTTTACGGAGAAGGACAAGATCGCGGTGCCCACCATCAAGGTCTCATCGCAGGCAACGATATTGCAAATGGCGGCCGAACAGGCTTTTGGAGCAGGCCAGCACGGCAAGCTCGACAGCATTACCATTCAGCTCGGCCATCCCGATGCGACGCTGTCGCTTCTGTCGCCGATCAGCGAGATCAATAGCCATTTCTCACTGCCTCCTTTTCAGCATATCGCGCTTAAGGATCCAGGCGTGCATAAAGTTCTGAGTTCGGTCGATGTATTCGGCGGACCGGTCAACAATGCCATCGTCTTTGCAGCCGCCAAGTTCCACGATGCCAATCCCAAGACCGTCGCTGCAGTGATCGCGGCCATGACCGAAGCCATGCAAATGATCAAGAACGAGCCCAAGCGCGCGATCGAAATCTATCTCGGTCAGGTCAAGGAAAAGCTGAGCGCCGACGAGCTTGTCGCACTTTTGAAAGAACCGGGCGTGGTGTTCGACGTGGCCCCCGTTGGCATGCAGAAGTTCGCGACGTTCATGGCCAAGGTCGGCACCTTGAAGACCACGCCGGCGACCTGGAAAGACTTCTTCTTTCCAGAAGCCCACGCTCTACCCGGGAATTAGGCGCAAACAGGCTTCCAGATCGGCAGAAGAGCCGCGCGAGGGCGCGTCTGAATACCTAAGCGCGCCCGTCGCGATGCTGAATCATGTCAGCGCTCGCAATAAACCAAGAAATATGTCCGCTATTTCCATAGCCGCGGTGCCTGCTACAGTTTCAATATTGGAAATAGACATATCGAATTGCATCATCTGGGCACGCAGCAGCGAAAGCCGCGGCGGAACATTGAATTTCTTAAAAATCGCCGGGTGATCCTTAACAGGGGAGATTGTACCGACGTGACAGAAAAATCTAATGGCCTTATGAGCAGGTTTGTATCGACCAATACTGCAAACGGGAAAGCTGCAAATCCTGTAGTTGATATTCCCGTTACCGATGATCGAGCCGTCGTTGGGATTTCGACGATCAGCGCTGATTTCACAATAACCGGTCAGATCGTTTGTAAAGGTCAAGCCCAGCTGGATGGCGAGGTGTTCGGCAATGTCGAATGCGCGCATTTGATCGTCGGCAAGAATGGTCACATCAAGGGTGACATCAAGGCCGATGACGTTGTCGTCTATGGACGTGTCCATGGCTCGGTCAGCGGCGCCCGTGTCGCCTTGAAATCAGGAGGCGCCGTCGACGGCGACATCTTTCATCAAGGACTATCGATTGAAATGGGCGCTGTGTTTATTGGCAAGTCAGCGCGGCTCGCGGACGCAGCTTCCCCCCAGGCTTCAGTGGACAACGCAGGCGCTGTGCGCAGTAATGGGGCAGCAGAAACCGCGTTGCCGAAATGAGGGGGAGTGAGTGACGAGGTTTGTTACTGCGCTTGGCGCACAGCATCTTGCAGCTTGATCAATTTCAATCGCCCGAGTTCTTCGGCCCGCGAATAGCAATCGGGCTCCGGACCGAGCACCAGGACTTCGAGCGATTTTTGATTTAGTTCAGCTCGTAGATCGAGTGGATATGAAGAGAGACCTGGATCGGCAATATCGTTTTTGCGCTTAGGCGCGACAGGCCTGATCATGTGTGTTTTAGGAATCAGCGTCGACAGAGCCGGCCTTTGTCGAACAGCATACACATCACTCGATGGTGTCTGTTTGCCGGAGTTTCTTTCGCACCCCAACTTTCAACGAGGCCATAATTCTACGTAATAGCGGAGCTGAGATAATATATCGCTTACGAACTACCTTGCGATGTCGGCGCCGCCAACGTTCATACTTCCCCATTCGCCAAACGCAAAACGAGGACCGATGAGGGTCCTCGTTCGCTCTATTCTGCCAACCGAGTAGTGCCGCGCTTACTCTGCAGCTTCTTCGGCTGGGCGGCGGCGGCGGCGCGCTGGCGTATCATTGCCAGCCAACGCACGAGCCTCACTCTTGGCATGCTCCTTGGCGATCAACTCGTCGCGCTTGGCCGCAACGCGGCGGATCGAGCGCAACATGCCACCGGTGCCGGCCGGGATCAGACGACCGACGATCACGTTCTCCTTCAAGCCCTCGAGCGTATCGACCTTGCCGTTGACGGCGGCATCGGTCAGCACTCGCGTCGTTTCCTGGAAGGAGGCGGCGGAGATGAACGAACGCGTCTGCAACGATGCCTTGGTGATGCCGAGCAGCACCGGCTGGAAGATCGCCGGGCGCTTGCCCGCCTTCTCCGTCCGCCGGTTGACCTCCTCGACCTCGGGCCGATCGAGGTTTTCGCCCTTGATCAGATCGGTATCGCCGGTATCCATGATCTCGACCTTCTGCAGCATCTGGCGAACGATCACCTCGATATGCTTGTCGTTGATCGTCACGCCCTGCAGGCGGTAAACGTCCTGGATCTCGTTGATCAGATAGTTCGCGAGTTCCTCGACGCCCTTGATCGCCAGAATATCGTGCGGTGCTGGATGTCCGTCGTACACAAAATCGCCGCGCTCGATACGGTCGCCGTGCTGGACAGCCAAGCTTTTGCCGCGCGGGATCAGGTACTCTACCGACTCTTCGTTCTCATCGTCGGGCTTGATCGTAATGCGCTGCTTGTTCTTGTAGTCCTTGCCAAATTCGACAGTGCCCGAAAGCTCGGAGATGATCGCATGATCTTTGGGACGACGAGCCTCAAACAACTCGGCAACGCGCGGCAGACCACCGGTGATGTCGCCCGAGCGGGCAGATGCAGTTGGAATACGTGCGAGCACATCACCGGCCTTCACGTGTGATCCAGGCTCGACCGAAAGGATCGCATCGACGTTCAAGAGGTAACGTGCGTCGCCGCCACGCTGCACCTTGATCGGCTTGCCTTTCGAGTCCTTGACGACGATGGCCGGTTTCAGTTCAGCACCGCGTGGGGTTGCCCGCCAATCCATGATGATGCGGTTGGTGGTGCCCTTCATTTCATCGGTCTGTTCACGAACCGAGAAGTTCTCGACCAGATCTTCGAAGGCAACGACGCCGTCCACTTCCGTCAGCACGGGTCGCGTGAAGGGATCCCATTGAGCGAGACGTGCGCCGCGCTTGACGGTATCGCCTTCAGCAACGAGCAACCGGGCACCGCCGGCAACCTTGAGAGATGCCAACTCCTTGCCGCCCTGGTCCTCGATCGCGATCGCAACGTTGCGACCCATCGCGATCATGCGGCCTTGGCTGTCCTTCACGATGTTTGGGTTCTTGATCCGGATCCTGCCATTGAAGTTGCTTTCGATAAACGACGTGTCCACCGTCTGCGCGACGCCGCCGATGTGGAATGTACGCATCGTCAACTGCGTGCCGGGCTCGCCGATCGACTGCGCGGCGATAACGCCGACAGCCTCGCCGAGATTGACCGGCGTACCACGAGCGAGATCGCGACCGTAGCACTTGCCGCATACGCTGATTTCGGTCGCGCATGTGAGCACCGAGCGAATGCGGATTTCCTGCACCTGCGCCTTCTCGATGGCCTCGGCGTGACGCTCCTCGATCAGATCACCGTTTTTGATGATGACCGCGCCGGAGGCCGGATCTATTACATCCTCCGCAGCGGTGCGGCCCAGTACGCGCGCGCCAAGTGCGACGATCACGTTACCGGCATCGACGACGGCCTGAACCTTGATGCCGCGATCGGTGCCGCAGTCATTCTCGGTGATGATACAGTCCTGGGCGACGTCGACAAGACGGCGCGTCAAGTAGCCCGAGTTGGCAGTCTTCAAAGCCGTATCTGCGAGGCCCTTCCGAGCACCGTGAGTCGAGTTGAAGTACTCTAGAACCGACAAGCCTTCCTTGAAGTTGGACAGGATCGGCGTCTCGATGATCTCGCCCGACGGCTTGGTCATGAGACCGCGCATACCAGCGAGCTGCTTCATCTGAGCGGGTGACCCGCGCGCACCCGAGTGGCTCATCATGTAGACCGAGTTGATCGGGCCTTCATTGCCGTTAGCATCTTTCTTGGTCGTCGAGATACGATCCATCATCTCCTTGGCGATCTGATCGGTACACTTCGACCAAGCGTCGACGACCTTGTTGTACTTCTCAAGCTTGGTAATCAGACCGTCTTGATACTGCTGTTCGAAGTCGCGCACTTCGCCCATCGCCCTGTCGACAATCTTCGGCTTGGTATCCGGGATCACCATGTCGTCCTTGCCGAACGAGATGCCAGCCTTGAACGCATGGTAGAAGCCGAGCGCCATAATGCGATCGCAGAAGATCACCGTCTCCTTCTGGCCGCAGTTGCGGTAGACGGCGTCGATGAGGCCCGTGATGGCTTTCTTGGTCAGCAGCTGGTTGATCAGCGTGAACTTAACGCCGGGCTGCTTCGGCAACAGCTCGCCGAGCAACATGCGGCCCGGCGTCGTCTCGTTGACCTCGGTGTACTCTTTGCCTTCTGCATCGATCGACCGGTGGCGGCCCTTGATCTTAGCGTGTAAGGACACTGCGCCCGCATCGAGGGCGCGGCGAACTTCCTCGACCGAACCGAACGCCATGCCTTCGCCGTGCTCTTTATCGCGCATGATCGAGACGTAGTAGAGCCCGAGCACGATATCCTGCGACGGCACGATGATCGGCATGCCGTTGGCTGGGTGCAAGATGTTGTTGGTCGACATCATGAGCACGCGCGCCTCGAGCTGAGCTTCGAGCGACAGCGGCACGTGAACGGCCATCTGATCGCCATCGAAGTCGGCGTTGAAAGCTGCGCATACGAGCGGATGCAGCTGAATCGCCTTGCCTTCGACCAGCATCGGCTCGAACGCCTGAATGCCAAGCCGATGCAGCGTCGGCGCGCGGTTGAGCATCACCGGATGCTCGCGGATGACCTCATCGAGAACATCCCAAACCTCTGGCTTCTCCTTCTCGACGAGCTTCTTGGCCTGCTTGACGGTGGCTGCCTGCCCCAGTGCCTGAAGGCGCGCATAGATGAACGGCTTGAACAGTTCGAGCGCCATCTTCTTCGGCAAGCCGCACTGATGCAGCTTGAGTTCCGGACCGACGACGATCACCGAACGCCCCGAGTAATCGACGCGCTTGCCGAGCAGATTCTGGCGGAAGCGGCCTTGCTTGCCTTTAAGCATGTCGGCGAGCGACTTCAGCGGACGCTTGTTGGCACCAGTAATGACGCGGCCACGACGGCCGTTGTCGAACAGCGCGTCGACGGACTCCTGCAACATCCGCTTTTCGTTGCGAATGATGATGTCGGGGGCACGCAGTTCCATCAACCGCTTCAAACGATTATTGCGGTTGATCACGCGGCGATAGAGATCGTTCAAATCGGATGTAGCAAAGCGACCGCCGTCGAGCGGCACAAGCGGGCGCAACTCCGGCGGAATGACCGGCACCTGCGTCAGAATCATCCACTCCGGCCGATTGCCGGATTCGAGGAATGCTTCGATGACCTTCAAACGCTTGCCCAGCTTCTTGGGCTTGAGTTCGGTGGTCGCTTCCGCGATCTCCTGGCGCAGATCTGCCTGGATCTGCACGAGATCCATGTTGGACAGGATTTCTCGGATTGCCTCGGCGCCGATGCCGGCGGTGAAGCTGTCCTGGCCGAACTCCTCGATCGCCTGCGTGTACATTTCCTCGGTCAGAAGCTGGCGCTCCTTGAACTTGGAAACGCCTGGCTCGAGAACGATGTAGTTCTCGAAGTAAAGGACGCGCTCCAGATCCTTCAGCGTCATATCGAGCAGCAGACCAATGCGGCTCGGCAGCGACTTCAGGAACCAGATATGGGCGACGGGTGCCGCCAACTCGATGTGGCCCATGCGCTCGCGGCGCACCTTGGCGAGCGTGACTTCGACGCCGCATTTCTCGCAGATGAGGCCCTTATACTTCATCCGCTTGTACTTGCCGCACAAGCACTCGTAATCCTTGATCGGACCAAAAATGCGGGCGCAGAACAGTCCGTCCCGCTCGGGCTTGAAGGTGCGGTAGTTGATCGTCTCAGGCTTCTTGATCTCACCGAACGACCACGACAGAATATCCTCGGGGCTCGCAATCGAGATCTTGATCAGATCGAACGTTGGTACTGGGGCCTGCTGCTTGAAGAGGTTGGTGATCTCATTCATCGGCTGATCTCCTCGTCGGCGAAGGGGGGCGTCTTCGCGTGGCGTAATTGGGTTTGGCGTGACACCCGCCCCGATCCAATGGACCGGAACGGGCAGAAGCGAAGGGCGCGCCCGCGGTTGGCGCTTTGACCCCTCGTCGTGATTTTTACTCGGCAGCCGGAGGCAACAATGGCTGCGGCAGCAAGGCCGGATCGACGGGTTGACCTTGTTGCGGTGGCGGCACTGCCAACGACTCTTCGGAATTTGCCAGATCGACGTTCAGGCCGAGCGCCCGCATTTCCTTGATCAACACGTTGAAGCTCTCCGGAATACCTGCTTCGAACGAATCGTCGCCGCGCACGATCGCTTCGTAGACCTTAGTACGTCCGGCCACGTCGTCCGACTTGACGGTGAGCATTTCCTGCAGCGTGTAGGCCGCACCGTAAGCTTCAAGCGCCCAGACCTCCATTTCGCCGAAGCGCTGACCGCCGAATTGCGCCTTACCACCCAGCGGCTGCTGGGTGACGAGACTATACGGACCGATCGAACGGGCGTGGATCTTATCGTCGACGAGATGGTGCAGCTTGAGGACGTACTTATAGCCGACCGTCACTTTACGATCGAATGGCTCACCGGTGCGGCCATCATGCAATTGAACTTGGCCAGACGTGTCGAAGCCGGCCAATTTGAGCATTTCAACAATGTCGCTCTCGTCAGCACCATCGAATACCGGCGTCGCCACCGGCACACCATGGCGAAGCTTTTCGGCGAGGGAAACGAGTTCCCCGTCCTTCATCTTCGAAATGCCGTCCTGCTCGCCGTAGATTGATTTCAAGGTCTCCTTGAGCGCCTTGGCTTCACCGCTCTCGTGCCACTTCTCCAACGCTTCGTTGACCGCGCGGCCAAGTCCGCGGCACGCCCAACCGAGATGGGTCTCCAGGATCTGCCCGACGTTCATTCGCGACGGCACACCGAGTGGGTTCAACACCACATCGACCGGGGTACCATCTTCAAGGAACGGCATGTCCTCGCGCGGCACGATCATCGACACAACGCCCTTGTTGCCGTGCCGTCCGGCCATCTTGTCGCCCGGCTGAATCTTGCGCTTGACGGCAACGAACACCTTCACGCGCTTCATCACGCCCGGCGGCAATTCATCGCCGCGTTGCAGCTTGTCCACCTTGTCCACGAAGCGCCGTTCAAGGCTCTTTTTTGCCTCTTCGTATTGCTTTTGGATGGCTTCGAGTTCGGCTTGCGCCTTCTCTTCCTTGAGACCGATCTCCCACCACTGGCTGCGTGGAATATCGTCCAAGATCTCGACGGTAGCGCTCGGGCCGCGCTTGGCACCCTTTGGCCACTTCGAAACTTCCTTGTCCTTCAGCGAATCCTTCAAGCGGCCGTACACGTTGCGGTCGAGAATCTGCAGCTCATCGTCGCGATCCTTGGCGAGGCGCTCGATTTCCTCGCGCTCGATCGACATCGCGCGTTCGTCCTTCTCCACGCCATGCCGGTTGAACACTCGCACTTCAACGACGGTGCCGGTGACGCCAGGTGGAAGACGCAGCGAGGTATCGCGAACGTCGGAGGCTTTTTCACCGAAGATCGCGCGCAGCAGTTTCTCTTCCGGCGTCATCGGGCTCTCGCCCTTTGGCGTGATCTTGCCGACCAGGATATCGCCTGGCTGCAATTCGGCACCGATATAGACGATGCCGGCTTCGTCGAGGTTCTTCAGCGCTTCTTCAGAGACGTTCGGAATATCTCGCGTAACTTCTTCCGGCCCGAGCTTCGTATCGCGGGCCATCGCCTCGAATTCCTCGATGTGGATCGAGGTGAACACATCCTCCGAGACGACGCGCTCCGACATCAGGATGCTGTCTTCAAAGTTGTAGCCCATCCACGGCATGAACGCGACGAGCACGTTCTTGCCAAGCGCCAGATCGCCGAGATCGGTCGACGGGCCATCGGCGATGATCTCGCCGGCCGTCACCATGTCACCAACGTCGACGAGCGGACGCTGATTGATGCAGGTATTCTGGTTCGAGCGCTGGAACTTGCGCAGACGATAGATGTCGACGCCGGGCTTCGACGGATCGGTTTCCTGTGTCGCGCGAATAACGATACGCGTCGCATCGACCTGATCGACTACACCCGCGCGGCGGGCAGCGATCGCAGCACCAGAATCGCGGGCAACCACTTCTTCGATGCCGGTGCCGACGAGCGGCGCTTCGGCGCGGATCAACGGCACCGCTTGACGCTGCATGTTCGAGCCCATCAACGCGCGATTGGCGTCGTCATTCTCGAGGAATGGGATGAGCGCGGCAGCGACCGAGACGAGTTGCTTTGGCGACACGTCGATGTAGTCGACCTTGTCGGCGCCAACCTGCAGGACGTCGCCCTGATAACGGCAGGTGACGAGATCGCCGATCAGCTTGCCCTTGCCGTCGACTTCGGCGTTCGCCTGGGCGACGTGATGGCGCATTTCCTCCATTGCGGACAGGTATACGACCTCGTCCGTCACCTTGTGGTTCACTACCTTGCGGTAGGGGCTCTCGATGAAGCCATACTTGTTGACGCGCGCGAACGTCGCCAACGAGTTGATAAGACCGATGTTGGGCCCTTCCGGCGTTTCGATCGGACAGATGCGCCCATAATGCGTCGGATGCACGTCACGGACCTCGAAGCCCGCGCGCTCGCGGGTCAAGCCGCCCGGTCCGAGCGCCGACAGACGACGCTTGTGCGTGATCTCGGACAGCGGGTTGGTCTGATCCATAAACTGCGACAGCTGCGAGGAACCGAAGAATTCACGCACGGCGGCGGCCGCCGGTTTCGCGTTGATGAGGTCCTGCGGCATCACGGTGTCGATATCGACCGAAGACATACGCTCCTTGATCGCACGTTCCATGCGCAGCAAGCCGACACGGTACTGGTTCTCCATCAGCTCACCGACGGAGCGGACGCGGCGGTTGCCAAGGTGGTCGATATCGTCGATTTCGCCCTTGCCGTCGCGCAAGCCGACCAGCGTCTTGACGACCTCGATAATGTCCTCGGGCCGCAATACGCGCATCGTATCCTCGACCTGCAGGTCGAGACGCATATTCATCTTGACGCGACCGACCGCCGACAGATCGTAGCGCTCGCTATCGAACAGCATCGTGTGGAACAGCTTTTCGGCCGCTTCGATGGTCGGTGGCTCACCCGGACGCATGACCCGGTAAATGTCCATCAAAGCTTCTGTGCGATTGGCGTTCTTGTCGATGTTGAGCGTATTGCGAATGAACGCGCCGACCGTGATATGGTCGATGTCGAGGATCGGGAATTCCTTGATCTTCTGATCTTTGATTTCAGCCAACAGCTCGTCGTTGAGCTCGTCGCCAGCTTCACCAAAGATTTGGCCCGTCGACATATCGACAATGTCTTCGGCTAGGTAGCGCCCGGCCAAGTCCTCCGATGAAACGAGAACCTCCTTCAAACCGCTTTCGCCGAGTTCGCGGGCCTTGCGGGCCGAGATCTTTTCGCCGGCGTGAGCAACGACTTCACCCGACTTGGCATCGATCAAATCAGCGAGTGGGGTCGCGCCGCGCAACTTCTCCGCCGCGAACGGCATCCGCCAGCCGCGCTTCGACTCCTTGATCGGAATCGACTTGTAGAACGTCGACAGAATTTGTTCGTCGTCGAGGCCGAGCGCGTAGAGCAGCGTCGTAACCGGCAGCTTGCGGCGACGATCGATACGCACATATACGACGTCCTTGGCATCGAACTCGAAGTCGAGCCATGAGCCGCGGTATGGGATGATGCGCGCTGCAAACAAAAGCTTGCCCGATGCGTGGGTCTTACCGCGATCATGGTCGAAGAAGACGCCCGGTGAACGGTGCATCTGGCTAACGATGACGCGTTCAGTGCCATTGATCACAAAGGTGCCGTTCAGCGTCATGAGCGGCATGTCGCCCATGTAGACGTCCTGCTCCTTGACGTCCTTGATCGACTTGGAGCCGGTTTCTTCGTTGATGTCGAACACGATCAGGCGCAGCTTGACCATCAGCGGCGCCGCGTACGTCATATCGCGCTGCATGCACTCTTCGACGTCGTATTTCGGCGGCTCGAAGTCGTAGCGAACGAACTCGAGCGTCGCGCGACCGGAGAAATCCGAGATCGGATAAACCGAACGGAAAACCGACTGCAGGCCGGTATCCGCGCGGCCACCAGCAGGCTCTTTGACCATTAGAAAATCGTCGTACGAACTCTTCTGAACCTCGATTAGGTTTGGCATCTTGGCAACTTCGGTCATGTTGCCAAATTTCTTCCGGATGCGCTTGCGGCCTGTGAATGTCTCAGCCATGCTCTGTCCGCTCCATGATGTTCTGATCAGCATTCGAGGGCGTCGCGCCTCGCGTCCAAATCAGATGCTTCGATCAATCTTCGCGTCTCTGATTGCCAGCAATTTGGTCGAGGACCGGTTGCTGGCTCTTGAAACGGCTCACCGGAGCATCCGAACAGGGCGTAATCCCATCCAGCTGCTCCGGAGAACCGTCCTACTTGTTTGTCTGCAGCGGCTCCCCTGTCAGGGAGCCGGCCGCTGCGGACGGAAAAGGGAGTAGGGAATTGGGCGTAGCGCTATTGCGACACCCCTACTTCCCACTCCCTTTTCGCTTACTTCAGTTCGACCTTGGCGCCTTGATCTTCAAGCTGCTTCTTGAGCTTGGCGGCCTCGTCCTTCGACACGCCTTCCTTCACGGCCTTGCCACCGGCTTCGACCAGGTCCTTGGCTTCCTTCAGGCCAAGGCCCGTGATCGCGCGAACTTCCTTGATCACGTTGATCTTCTTCTCGCCACCGGCGACAAGGATCACTGTGAACTCGGTCTGCTCTTCGACAGCTGCGGCAGCAGCTGGGCCAGCAGCAACGGCGACTGCAGCAGCGGCAGAGACGCCCCACTTTTCTTCGAGCATCTTGGCAAGTTCAGCTGCCTGCAGAACAGTCAACTTCGAGAGATCGTCGACGATCTTGGTGAGATCGGTCATGGTTTGGTTCCTTTATGGTTTGAACGTGAGTTTCATCAGTTGTGCGTGAGCAATCGTTGCTCCGCGCCCTATTGTCATCGTTACCCCTGGGCTGCTTTCGCCTGGATCACGCGTGCGAGCTGGGCTCCCGGCTCCATGATTGTGCGAGCGATCTTGGTCGCTGGCGCATTCAGAAGGCCGATCAGCTTGGCTCGCAGCTCGTCCAGCGAAGGCAGATCGGCGAGAGCTTTCACATTCGCCGGATTGAGGACAGTCGAGCCCATCGTGCCACCCAGAATGACGAGCTTGTCATTCGTCTTGGCATATTGAACTGCGACCCTTGCTGCCGCGATCGGGTCTTTCGAGTAGGCAAGAACAGTCTGCCCCTTGAAAAGATCGACAATCGATGCGCTGTCCGTATCCTTCGCTGCGATCTTCGCCAGCCGGTTTTTTGCCACCCGAACCGAACCACCAGCCGCTTTGATCTTGCGGCGGTAGTCGGTCATTTGAGCGACCGTCATCCCGGCATAGTGGGAAACAACGACCACGCCCGCGTCCTTGAACACGTCGTGGAGCGCAGTCACGAGCTCTGCTTTCGCAGCTCTGTCCACTTATGCTCTCCTAGCTAGTGCCTGATGACTTGCCGATGCCTCGGCCAGCCAGTTCGGCGGTTGCAACGTGCCCTTCGTCCGGCATTGCGGACATGAAGTCCGCGAACCCTCGAAGGGCGCTTCGCCTGTCCGCTCTCCAAGCCGGGATCTGGCCTGATGGAGCGTGCCCGGAGAGGTTCAAACCGAAAGGTTCGGACGCCTTATCGGCGCCTTCAATTCCGGGTTGTCTCCCGTCTCATGCTGGCCCCCTAAGCAAGGGGATTAAGTTTCACTCTCAAAGGCGAGAGCGTAACGCCTGCAATCTCGGACAGGTTCGAGAAAGAACCGGCCTGATGGCTCTATCTCTAGTGCGAGCCTGTCGGCCCGCGCATCCGGTTTGCGAAACGCGGGCGGCGATAGTCGGCCGCCGCGTCTCCTCAAAAAATCAATTCTGCGTCGATGACCCGACGACACTCGACTGCTCGACCTTGATGCCGGGGCCCATAGTCGACTTGATCGCGACCTTCTTTAGATAGGTGCCCTTAGATCCCGGCGGCTTGGCTTTGTTCACCGCGTCCACGAAGGCACGAATGTTCTCGGCCAATTGTACTTCTGTGAAGCTCGCCTTGCCGACGCCGGCGTGAACGATGCCCGCCTTCTCAACGCGGAATTCAACGGAGCCGCCCTTTGCGCCCTTGACAGCGGTGGCTACATCCATCGTCACCGTGCCGACGCGCGGATTCGGCATTAGGCCACGGGGGCCGAGCACCTTACCGAGACGGCCGACGAGACCCATCATGTCCGGCGTCGCGATGCAGCGATCGAAGTTGATCGTGCCCTTCGAGACGATTTCGACCAGATCTTCGGCACCGACGACGTCGGCACCAGCTGCTTTCGCCTCTTCGGCCTTGGCGCCACGTGCGAACACGGCGACCTTGAGCGTGCGGCCTGAACCATTAGGCAAGTTGCATACGCCGCGAACCATCTGATCGGCATGCTTTGGATCGACACCGAGGTTCATGGCAATATCGACGGTCTCGTCGAACTTGGCCTTGGCGCGCGACTTCACAAGCTTCAACGCTTCCTCGAGCGAATAGGCTTTCTCACGGCTAATGCCCTCACGAGCGGCGCGAACGCGTTTTCCTGATGTGCTCATGTTCGTTACTCCGTGACCTGAATGCCCATCGACCGGGCGGACCCAGCGATCGTGCGGGCGGCCTGCTCGACATTGTCGGTGTTCAAGTCCTTGAGCTTGGTCTTCGCAATCTCCAGGCATTGGGCCATCGTCACCGTTCCGGCGCTGACGACGCCAGGTGTCTTGCTACCGGCGTTGATCTCCGCGGCCTTCTTCAGGAAGAAGCTGGCTGGCGGCGTGCGCATTTCGAACGTGAAAGAGCGATCCGAGAACACGGTGATCTTGACTGGAATCGGCGTCTCGGGTTCCATATCCTTCGTCTTGGCGTTGAAGGATTTGCAGAACTCCATGATGTTGACGCCGCGCTGGCCCAGCGCAGGCCCGATCGGCGGCGAAGGATTAGCCTTGCCGGCGGGCACTTGCAGGTTGATGTATCCGTCTATCTTCTTAGCCATTTTGTCTCCCCATTGAATATGGAGCGAGCCATTGGGCTCCTCCAGGGTTAGCGGTCAACGGGCCTTGGCGAACCAATACCCTCCCGCACGAACATCCAGCTTCCGCTGGCATTTCATTCTTGTCCTATCGCTCAGGCCGTCAGCTTTTCGACCTGCCCAAATTCCAATTCGACTGGCGTCGGACGCCCAAAGATCAACACAGCCACCTTCAGACGGGAACGCTCCTCGTCCACCTCTTCGACATGACCCTGGAAAGTTGCGAATGGACCCTCGGCCACTTTGACTTGCTCGCCGATCTCGAACGTAACGGTCGGCTTCGGCCGCTCGACACCTTCTTCGACGTGACGCATCATGCGCATTGCTTCTTCGTCGGGGATCGGCGTCGCCTTATTATCGGTACCGAGAAAACCCGTAACTTTCGGAGTGTTCTTGATCATTAAGAACGCCGCGTCCGTCATTTCCATCTTGACCAGAACGTAGCCTGGCAAAAACTTCCGTTCGGTTTGCACCTTTCGGCCTCGGCGCACCTCTACGACGTCCTCGGTCGGAACGACGATCTCTTCGAAAAGGTGCTCTATACTCCCCTGCTTCGCCCGTTCACGGATAGCATCCGCCACCTTACGCTCGAAGTTTGTATAGGCGTGCACGATATACCAGCGTTTCGGCTTCGCCATTGCGTCACTAAGGTCCTGATTTGCGAGCCTCGCGCGGGTGTCGCGCTAACTATCGAATTTAAACGTCTTTTCAGCAGAACGGTGCGACAGCCCTAACGCCCGAAACCGAGGACGAAACGGATCAGCGCACCTAGTGCTTGGTCGGCTGCGACAAAGAACAACGATGCCAGCGTCACCATAACGAGGACGGCAAGCGTCGTGATCCAGACTTCCTTCCAGGTCGGCCATGTGACTTTCGCCACCTCGGCACGAACTTCTTGGATAAAACCGATCGGATTGTACTTCGCCATCAAACCTTCGCCTTGCCCGTCGCACCGTGCGTCTGGGCCAACTAACCACTAGGCCAACTACAACCGTCTCTTCGATTTCGTCGTCAGTTATTCAAACTCAGACACATTCAAAGGCCGGGGCGCGGCTTTCACCGCACATCCAGCCTTAACCAGCCATGGCAGGGGCGGAGGGGCTCGAACCCACGGCCTTCGGTTTTGGAGACCGACGCTCTACCAACTGAGCTACACCCCTCTTGGACACGAGTCGGCACAGTCCCTTGCGGTCTCATAAACGATAGTGAGACGCTTGTCACAACATTTTTCTTGACAGTCCGCCGCAGGCAACTGCCGGGATCGAGATTCATCAGATAAAACCGCTAATTCAATCACTTAAGCAAAACATTCGCCGTGACCGCAAAGGTCCGATTAGTGCTTTGACCGAGTCGCTGTGCCTTTTGCTTGCCGCATCATATTCGTAAACCGCGCAAACAAGTAGTGGCTGTCCTGCGGCCCAGGTGATGCCTCCGGGTGATACTGCACCGAGAATACCGGTTTGCCTCTGAGCCGCAAACCCGCATTGGAGTTATCGAAAAGCGAGACGTGCGTTTCTTCGACGGTACCTGGCAAACTCTCGCGATCCAGGGCAAAACCGTGGTTCATCGATGTGATCTCGACCTTCCCAGTGGTATGATCCATCACCGGATGGTTGGCGCCATGATGCCCCTGATGCATTTTAGAGGTCTTCGCCCCGAGCGCTAGCCCGAGCATCTGATGGCCGAGGCAAATACCGAACATGGGGAGGCCCGACGCGACCAGCGCCTTTATCTCGGGCACGGCATACTTGCCGGTCGCCGCAGGATCGCCAGGTCCGTTTGACAGAAAGATGCCATCTGGTTTGCGAGCAAGGATGTCGGCAGCAGTCGTCGTTGCCGGCACCACTGTGACGGAACAACCCGCGCTTGCGAGGCACCGAAGGATGTTGCGCTTGAGGCCGTAGTCGATTGCGACGACGTGGAACTCAACAGCCGTTTGCGGTTTGTAACCCACGCCCCAAACCCAGCGCATTTCATCCCATGTCGTCGTCTGCCCGACCGTCACTTCGGGTACCAGGTCCATGCCGTCCAAGCCCGGCCACGCCTTCGCTTCGGCCTTCAATTTCATTAAATCGAATTTGGCGGCCGGCTCGTGCGCAATAACGCCATTCGGCATGCCTTTTTCGCGGATCAGGGCCGTCAGAGCGCGGGTATCGATGCCAGCGATCGCGATGATGCCGCGGGCCTTCAGCCACTTATCGAGATGCTCGGCTGCGCGGTAGTTCGACGGGGCCGTTACGTCGGCCCGCAGCACGCAACCGCGCACACCGGATCGCATCGCCAAATTCGACGTCTCGGTATCTTCGATATTGGTGCCAACGTTGCCGATGTGTGGGAACGTGAAGGTGATGATTTGGCCGGCATAGCTCGGGTCGGTCAGTATTTCCTGGTAGCCGGTCATCGCGGTGTTGAAGCACACCTCGCCGACGGCTGAGCCGATCGCGCCCAGACCGTAGCCTTCGATCACGGTGCCATCCGCCAGCACCAAACGTGCCGTCGTCAAGCGATCGGCCCAAGGCGCGGACTTTGACAGCGTAGTGAGTTCGATCGACATGAAAAGAGTTTCCACTTGGCAGAAGCACTACCTAGGCAAAGGGCCCGCGAGGGTCAACACGGCGTTGCAAAGAGCCGCACATGAAAAACCCGAAGCTGACTTGGCTTCGGGCCGAGACGTTGCGTTCAGTTATAGTCAGAACTCGATTGCGCCGCCTTTGCCGCCATTGCCGCTGTTGCCGCCCTTATTATTGCTGCCGCCGTTGCCGCCGCTGGCACTAACATTGCCACCTTTGGCGAGGCAGGGGTTTTTAATGGTGCCGCCCTTACCGCCGTTGCCGCTGTTTGGGCCGCTATTGTTTTCACCATCTTTGCCATCGGCATTGGTGATGGTGGACTTTCCGGAACATTCCGACTTCGCGGTCTTCGTGCTCTTATCGGCCATCTGTGCCTCCTGGGCGTTTACTGGATTGTTGATCAGAAAGAGCGAAAGTGCTGCGAGTGCGCTTGCTTTGCTGAAACGGGTCATCGCAAACTCCTATTGTTGAGGTTGGCTTCGAGGAAGGCATCGCCCCTGATTACGTGAGGGCGATGCTTTGGGTGACTGGATTTCAGAGTGGTCGAGCGCTGCCGCCGTCGCCGCCATTCGCGGTATCGGTCCGGCTGGTATCGACTTTGTTGTGGTCGCCTTGGTCGTTGACTTGCCGCTTATCGATGACATCGCCACCTGTTCCGCCGTTGCCGCCTGAGGTCCGGCCGTTGCCACCGCTGCCACCATTGGCGCTATCACCACCCATCGAGACCTTGTTCTTGTCTCCGGTCGCGGTGATATCGATCTGCCGGTTATCGACGATCTTGCCGCCGTTACCGCCATCTTGCCCGCGGCCGGTGGCGCTGTTCGCGCCGTTGCCACCATCTACGCCGTCGCCTTGAACTGCGATCTTGTTCTTGTCGCCGGTGACCGTGACGTGCCGGCTATCCGTGACCGATCCGCCGTTCTGGCCGGCTGCGCCATTCGCCTTGTCGCCTTGCAACACGATCTTGTCGTGGCTGCCGTTGACGACGATGTTGCGGTTATCGATGACGGGCTGACCATTCTTCGAGGTGTCGCCGACGATCACGACCTTGCAGTGGTTGCAGTTGACAATGATCGTCCGATTGTCGGGTCCGCTGACGCTGGAAGCTGGCACATAAACCGTCTTATTGTTGCCGTTGATAACGATCGTGCTGTTGTCACCAGCAGGCTGGCCGCCTGGAGGCTTGGTCTTGTCGCCGTACGTTGCAACTTGATACCCCTTGGACGCGTCCTTGATCAGCGTCGTTGCTTGCTTCACGGCTGCGACGTGTTTCACACCGTCGGTAGGCTTGATCGTTTGCGTATTGCGCTGCACGGCGTTGGCTGCGACGAACTTATGCATCGACGCTTCGGAGATGTACTTGTGGCGGTCGGCTAACGGCGCTTTCGGTAAGACGCTGGCGTTGGCAAGCCGTGCATTTATAAGGTGTGCCCCACCGGCCATGGCTGCGCCTACTGCGACTTTGGAGGCCAGGGTCACGCCGCTTTTCGGCGGCAGTGGCTGCGGATTGAGCGCCACCTTGGCCGCATTATCGACCTGTTTCACCAAAACTTTGCTTGGGGCTGTCGTCTTTATCGGCATCGTAACACGCTGATCTGTCGCCGTCTTGACGATGCGCTCGGCCATGCGACGCTCGATCTTTGGCAGAACCTTTGGCTCGATCCTCGGTGCGGTTCTGACCACGCGGGCTTCGATCTTGCGGCTCTCGGCGCTGCGCGACGAAGAGGAGGAAGATCCAGACGACGAGTGCGAAGTACCGCCTTTGCCAGCTTCAGCTGCTCCATGCAGGAGCGCGAGAGAGAAAAGACCGGTTCCAAGGGTCAGGATGAGTTTAGGGGTCATGTCACGCTCCTTGCATTTCGTTGGATGGGCGGGCGCATGGCCCTTTTTGAGATCATTGATGGGAAGGGGTGCTCCCCCGCCGTGCGGGGCGAGAGAGCAGTTGGCCGGCAGTTAGAAGGAGATGTTTCCGCCCTTGCCGCCGTTACCGCTGTTGTTGCCTGAATTGTTGTTGCCGCCGTTGCCGCCGTTCGCATTGGCCGTGGTGCCACCCTTGGCCTTGCCGGCGTTCTTGATGCTTCCGCCGTTGCCGCCATTGCCGCTCTTGTTGCCCGAGTTGTTATTCCCGCCGTTGCCGCCGTTGGCATTGAAGGTCTTGCCGTGATGTCCGCCGCCCTTGGCGAAGACCGGGGCTTGCATGGTTGAGAGGGCGAAGGTCGCGGCGATGGCGGCGAGGATGAGCTTCTTGGACATGGGTATCTCCTGTTGGGTTTTGGTTTTGACTTTTGCCGTTTCAGAAGCCCCGTTCCGAGCGCTTCTGTCCTGTTGGACGCAGCCCCCGCAGGTACGGTTCAAAGAATTCTGAAGATTTATTCAGCATTGCGCGCGCAGCCGCTCACGCCGCTCATTTTGGCGGTGAGACGGGCGCTCGATCGATGAAGTCGGTTTAGCTTTTTGCTTTCGCGACCGGTGCGCTGGATGCAAATCCGCTATCGGCGGGACTTAACGCCATACCGTTCTTCGCGGCTTGAATGGCGTCTTCAGCAGTCGCTGCATAATACACGATCGGTTTGCGCAGACCCGCGCCCAGCATCGTTCGACGCACGCTTCTGCGCGCGCCCGCCAAATAGACCTTGGTGCCGGAGCGATTGAGTTTTGTGGCGAACTCGCCAAGCATGCGCGCAGCCGTCGTATCGATCAGCGGCACATCGGTCATGTCGAGAATGAAAAGCTTAGGGTGTTCGCCAATGCGATCGAGCGCGTTGCTCACTGCAGCCGTCGCGCCGAAGAAAAATGCGCCGCTGATGCGATAGATCATCGCGTCGCCGACCAGGCCGGCCGGTTGGGCAAGCACGCGTGCCGCCCCCGTCGCATCGGCTTCATCCTCGGATACCAGACGGCCGCCACCCTGGATCTCGACTGCTTCCGCCATACGATGCAGGAAAAGGAATGCGCCGAGCGTCACGCCCACCGCGATTGCAACAATCAAATCTTCGAAGATCGTGAGCAGGAATGTCGCCATGAGCACGACGGCGTCGCCCCAAGAGGTGCGAAGCAGGCTCGCAAATTCGTGACGCTCGGCCATGTTCCACGAGATCACTGCGAGGATGCCACCCAGGCATGCCAGTGGCACGAAAGACGCCAAAGGTGCTGCGACCAACATGAACACGAGCAAATAAGCCGCATGCAAAATGCCCGACACCGGTCCATGTGCGCCGCTGCGGATGTTCGTCGCCGTGCGAGCGATCGTACCAGTGACGCACATGCCGCCAAAAATCACGGCGCCAATGTTGCCAACCCCTTGTGCGACAAGTTCGGAGTTGGAGCGATGCTTGCGCCCGGACATGCCATCGGCAACTACAGCAGAGAGCAAGCTTTCGATGGCGCCGAGAACAGCGATCGAGATCGCGTCGGGCAGGACTGCACGCATCTTCATCAGGCTGATTTCCGGCAGCGCCGGAAAGGGCAGCGAACTTGGTACGCCGCCGAAGCGCGACCCGATCGTCGCAACGTCCAAGTGGAATATCCCGGTCAGCACCGCACTGAGGACAACCGCGATCAACAAGCCGGGCCACTTGGGTCGATAAGCGCGCAAGCCAAGGATAACCGCAATAGCAAATGCCGATAGCGCCACCGTTGCCGGCTTTGTCGAGCCGAGCGCGTTCCAGATCGCCGCTATCTTCGGTATCAGTGCCGATGGTTCCTTGACGATGTCGAGACCGAAAAGCTCCTTAACCTGAGAAGCGAAGATGATCACGGCAATGCCAGCAGTGAAGCCAATGGTGACCGGATAGGGAATGTATTTGATGTATGTGCCAAGTTGCAGGAAGCCGACGGCCATCATCATGACACCGGCCATCATCGTTGCCAGCACCAGGCCGTCATAGCCATGCCGTTCGACGATCGCGGCGATCAGCACGATGAAGGCACCCGCCGGTCCCCCCACTTGGAAGCGGCTGCCACCCAGTGCGGAGATTAAGAAGCCGCCGACGATCGCGGTATAAAGCCCCCGGTCGGGTGACAAGCCAGCGGCGATGGCGATTGCCATCGACAATGGCAGCGCGACGATTGCCACCGTCAGCCCGGCAAGCGCGTCGGCGCGGAACTCTTTCAGGCCATATCCTTCGCGCAGGACTGTAACGAGCTTCGGCGTGAACAATTCGGCAAACGTCGGCTTTGGCCGTCGGGAAGCTGAAGGCGGATGCGATGACATTCAGTTCGATGTTCCCGAGGTGAGGCGAGCGACGGACTCAACCGAGCTCAGAACCGTTGTATCGGCCAAAATCCCCATCGTCGATGCATTCCCGCAGCCGCACCGGTTCGCCTACTTGCCTTGCCCGATCAGAAGCCAGGGCGTAGAGGTTGAGACCAAACCGGCAAGTCGAGGATTGTTCTATGCGCGATGAGATCATGCAGGCCGTAAAGGACGCCATGAAGAGTGGCGAAAAGGCTCGGTTATCGACCCTGAGGATGGTGCAGGCGAAGATCAAGGACGCCGATATCGCCGCTCGCCCGTCGAAGGACAAGATCGCTGATGGCGAGATCGTTGAGCTGATGGCCCGCATGGTCAAGCAGCGTCGCGAGTCGATCTCGCTCTACGAGCAGGGCGGACGCCAGGAACTTGCCGATCAAGAGCAGGCCGAGATCAAGGTGATCGAGAGTTTCATGCCCAAACAGCTGGGCGAAACGGAGATTACCGCGGCGATCGGCGGCATCATTGCCGAAACCGGTGCAACGAGCATTAAAGACATGGGGAAAGTGATGGCGGCGCTCAAAGAAAAATTTGCCGGTCAGATGGACTTTGCCAAAGCGAGTGCTATCGTCAAGACACAACTCAAGTAACTAAGCGCGCAGACCAGGAGGGGAAATCTGGGCGCAATCCGACTTGAAACGAGCAGGCCTCGAGGGGGAGGGTCTCGTCCGAGTAGCAGGAGCGTATTATGCCGTCCCCTTTCCGCCAGATTACGCCTCGACATTTTGAAACGGAAGTCGAACAGTTCCCCTGGAACCGCCGCGTCTGGCGCATCGACATGCACGACACTTGGTTCCCCGCTCATCGGGATTACGACGGTGCCCCCTGCATCGAACGCATGGCCAAACATCACGTCGAGCAGCGGCATTTCGATGACATCGCCCAGCACGCATCAATCGCCCCCGACGGCATGATTTGGACCGGGCGCGATTGGAATTTGGACCCTGCCAGTGTCGGTTTCGGCATGAACAGAGGGGTTTTCATGATCGAGGCGATCGGGAATTTCGATACGGGTTGCGACCGGCTCGAAGGTGCCCAGCTGCACAGCGTGACGGCCGTTATCGAGATCGTGCAGCGGCATTTCCAATTGCCGATTCAAGCACTGCTGTTTCCTCGGGAAATGCCACAGACAGCAAAAACGTGTCCAGGCAGCAGCGTGGATAAGGCGCACATCATGCGACTAGCGGCCGGTCGCCGGCGGCGTGCGGCGCCTGTGAATAGCGGGCATAGCACCATGGTTGCTTGACGCGAACGCGGGGCCGTCCAGCGAATCGGCTTACAATGGGTCCGACCACGACAACCAGCTCGGGCTCCATGCGCTTTACTCCACAGTTCCTCGACGAGATCCGCGCACGATTGCCTGTTAGCCAGGTGGTCGCGCGCAAGGTCGCGTTAAAGCGCAAGGGCCGCGAGTTCTCCGGGCTATCGCCGTTCAAAGTAGAGAAATCACCGTCTTTTTTCGTCAATGATGTTAAAGGTTTCTATCACTGCTTTGCCTCCGGTGAACACGGCGACATATTCAAGTTCGTAATGCTGACCGAAGGCCTCACCTTCCCCGAGGCGGTCGAGAGGTTGGCGGCGGAAGCCGGGGTGCCGCTGCCAAGACAAGCCGCCGGTGACGAAGTGCGCGACCAAGCGCGGCAGGATGAACGCATCAGGCTTTACGATCTGCTCGAAGCCTCAGCCAAGTTCTTTGAAGATGCCCTCCATGCCAATACGGGGCAAGAGGCGCGCTCCTATCTGGAACGACGCGGCTTGAAACGCGAGACGATCTCGAAATTCCGCCTCGGTTTCGGTCCTGGCGGACGTTCCGTCCTGAAGGATCATCTGCTCAAACGCGGCTTCACGGTAGCGCAGATGATCACGTCGGGCATGCTGATCGGCGGTGACGATATTCCGGTGCCCTACGACAGGTTTCGCAATCGCGTGCTCTTTCCTATCACCGACCTCAAAGACCGGGTGATCGCGTTTGGCGGCCGCGCGCTCGAAAAGGAGGCGCCAGCCAAATATCTGAACTCGCCGGAAACACCGCTTTTCCACAAGGGTGGCATTTTGTTTAATGCTGCCAAGGCGCGGCCACTGGCTTATGAACGCGAGCAGGTGATCGCGGTCGAAGGCTATATGGACGTGGTGGCGCTGACCGAGGCCGGATTTGGGCAGTCGGTTGCCCCGCTCGGGACGGCTTTGACCGAAGATCAGGTAAAGTTGTTATGGCGTATGTGCCCCGAGCCGATCCTGTGTTTCGATGGTGACGCTGCTGGCCAAAAAGCCGGTTTTCGGGCAATCGACACCGTGCTTCCCCATCTCAAGCCGGGGTTGAGCGTGGCGTTCGCTTTCTTGCCGAACGGTCTCGACCCTGATGATCTCATCCGTCAGCAGGGGCCCGAAGCAATGCAGGAGATCTTGCGTACGGCGCGTCCGCTCGCCGACATGCTTTTCGCCCGCGAATGGAGCAGTGGCCAGTGGACGACGCCGGAACGGCGCGCACAGCTGGAACAGCGCCTCTTCAAGCTCGTTGGCGGTATCGCCGACGATAGCGTGCGGGGGCATTACACGCAGTCGATACGCACTAAACTGCGTGAGGTGTGGGGACCCATCGCGCCCGGCCAAGCGATCGATCAGCGACGGAATTGGACGAACACCGAAGCACCCTTTAGTTACGGGAAACGGCGTTTTGAACCGCCCTTCAAGGGCAGACCCGGTCCAAATCCGCGCCTATCCCGGGGCTCAACCTCACCGAAAGGTGCATTCAATCCAGGCCCAACCTGGCAACATTCCCCGGCCAGCCCCGCGCTACGGCAAAGCCTCCTCGCAACCAACGGGCCGGCTCCTGCGCTACCCTACCGCGAGGCTCTGCTGATGTTGGCTGTGCTCAACCATCCATGGTTATTGGAAGACCAAACGGAAGAGATCGCCAATATAAACCTGACATCTCCTGCGCTTTCCAAGTTACGCTCTTGTCTCCTTTCGCTAGATATTGCTGAAAAATCACTTGACAGGCTGGGACTACGCTCCCACTTGACCAGATTGAGCATGGGGAAAGTGGTCGATCACATTGAGCGGGCGATTACCCACAAGTGCGACCGCTTCGCAGAACCTGATACCGAACGAGCCGAGGTGGATGCTGGCTGGCGCCACGCCCTCGCGCTGCATGAACGGCAATCGGGGCTACGCAAGGCTTTGGCGGCGGCGGAACAGGAGTGGCACGACACTGAAAGCGAGGAGGCGTTTGCCCGCATCCGCGAGATTAAAGGCTTGATCACGAATTCCCATGTTCTCGAAGTAACGTTCGACACCTGATGCGACAGTACAAATCGGCAGATCTCTGGCAGATCGCCATCCTTTAGGACTTGTCCGCTCGAGCGTCGTCGAATTTTGGTCAACTGCGTTTGGATTACAACTGCACTTGAATGAAATAGTTCGACACCACCGGAATATGAACCCATGCAAGCGCAGCTTCAACTGCTACGGCCGCCTGAGGGCATCGCGCTACGGCGCATCGGGCCGAACCGCAGATTGATCACCGCGCGTCCGTACTCTGGCACTGCACTCCCGCCCTTAGTGACTGGCACTGACGTTAGTTTGTCTACGCATCCAAGAAGAACGGACGTTATTCCAGGCCAACACCAACTTAGGCGTTCAACGAGATGAAACGACCCATGGCTCAGAAGTCCGACGACCAGGCAGCTCCCGCTGCTGAAGCGCCGGAGCGCGACAGCCCCCTGCTCGATCTGTCCGATGCAGCGGTCAAGCGCTTGATCAAGACCGCAAAGGCGCGGGGTTATGTCACCTACGACGAACTGAATAAGGTTTTGCCATCCGAAGAAGTCACCTCGGAGCAAATCGAAGACGTGATGTCGATGTTCTCGGAGATGGGCATCAATGTCGTCGAACAGGAAGAAGGCGAAGAAGCCGCTACTGACGAGCCGGCCGAGGATGACGAGACAGGTCGCGCAATTACCGCGCAAAACGTCCCCGTAAAGGCTGAGGCGCGTGCCGAGCCGTCCGAACGTACCGACGATCCGGTGCGCATGTATCTGCGCGAGATGGGCACCGTCGAGCTGTTGTCGCGTGAGGGCGAAATCGCGATCGCCAAGCGGATCGAGGCTGGTCGCGAGGCCATGATCGCCGGCTTGTGCGAGAGCCCGCTGACGTTTCAGGCGATTATCATCTGGCGCGACGAGCTCAACGAAGCAAAAATCCTGCTGCGCGACATCATCGATCTGGAGGCGACCTACGAAGGCCCCGAGGCTAAGGCTATTCCGCCGCTGGTGCCTGGCGAACCCGCTCCCGGCGGCATTCCGCAAGGGCCGCGTCCAGCGCATCTGCAGCCGAGTCAAGGTCCATCAGCTGCGATCATGGCCGGCGAAATCCCGACCGAAGGGGCCGATGCCGACGATGAGGATGACTATGAGAACGCGCTGTCGCTCGCGGCGATGGAAGCGGAACTAAAGCCAAAAGTTCTCGAAACCTTCGATAACATCGCGGCCGCCTACAAGAAGCTGCGCAAGCAACAGGACAAGAAGCTCGAGTTGCAGGTCGCCGGCGAACAGAACTCGCGCCAGCAGCAGAAGATCTACGAGAAGCTACGCGAGGAGATCATTGCCGACGTCAAATCGCTCTCGCTCAACAACAATCGTATCGAGAGCCTCGTCGAGCAGCTTTATGCGATCAACAAGCGTCTCATTGGATACGAAGGACAGCTGATGCGTCTTGCCGACAGCTACGGCGTGCTGCGTCAGGACTTCATCGATGAATACTACGGCAACGAACTCGACAAGACCTGGCTAGACCGGGTTGCCAAACTTGGCCGCAAGGGCTGGTCGAATTTTGTCAAGAACGAACGGCAGAAGGTCGAGATCATCCGCTCCGAGATCTTCAGCCTGGCAACCGAAACCGGTCTCGAAATCACCGAGTACCGGCGCATCGTGCGTCATGTGCAAAAAGGTGAGCGCGAGGCCCGTCAAGCCAAGAAGGAGATGGTGGAAGCCAACCTCCGCCTCGTCATCTCGATCGCCAAGAAATACACCAACCGCGGTTTGCAATTCCTCGATCTGATCCAGGAAGGCAACATCGGTTTGATGAAGGCCGTCGACAAGTTCGAGTACCGGCGCGGTTACAAGTTTTCGACCTACGCGACATGGTGGATCCGGCAGGCGATCACGCGGTCGATTGCCGATCAGGCGCGCACCATCCGCATCCCCGTGCACATGATCGAGACGATCAACAAGATCGTGCGCACAAGCCGGCAGATGCTGCACGAGATCGGTCGCGAACCGACACCGGAAGAGCTTGCAGAAAAACTTGCGATGCCGCTGGAAAAGGTGCGCAAGGTTCTCAAGATCGCCAAGGAGCCGATCAGCCTCGAAACGCCGATCGGCGAAGAGGATGATTCAAACCTCGGCGATTTCATCGAGGACAAGAACGCGCTGCTGCCGATCGATGCGGCGATCCAGAGCAACCTGCGTGAAACAACGACACGGGTACTGGCGTCGTTGACGCCGAGAGAAGAGCGCGTGCTGCGGATGCGCTTCGGCATCGGCATGAACACCGACCATACCCTCGAAGAAGTTGGCCAGCAGTTCAGCGTCACCCGCGAACGCATCCGCCAGATCGAAGCAAAGGCATTGCGGAAACTGAAGCATCCGAGCCGGAGCCGCAAGCTGCGGAGCTTCCTCGACAACTGACCGCCTGCATCCGTGAAGCCGATATGATGAAAGGGCCGGCAAGCGGCCCTTTTTATTCGACAGCTGTCCCTGCGTAGGACGGGGCAAGCGGTCAAGCTCCGTAGTTGGGCGGCAATCCATTGACTTAACTTTCGCTGTTGCCGGTCCGCCGGATGCCTCCATGGAGGCTCGGCTTTGGGCTGATACAACCAATGTCTCCTAGTCATCCCTCCAGTTTGCTCGTTCCGTTTTTTCCGCACCCAAAGCGAGGGGGCGAGGTGGCCGGAAGCCGCGGCGGACTTGCCGCTGGGGTAGATGAAGCGGCAACGGGCCACCTCGCGACAGGATTTTTGGCCTACCCGCAGCACTCAGTGGATTACGTCCACACGCCGGGTTCCACGGCGCCGCTGCGGCGAGCCTCGGATCGGCACTGGGGGCGTCCCAGGTTTGACCCTC
>JANMNO010000135.1:0-19717 GCA_031374115.1 Hyphomicrobiaceae bacterium
TCTTCGCCGAAACCGTCCTTTACGAGAGCGATCAGCGAGGCGAGCGCTGCGTTGGCCTGCAGCCCCTCGGCGCGGATATGCAGCTGCGAGCCTGGGCCCGCCGCCAACATCATCAAACCCATAATCGACGTACCGCCAACGGTTTGGCCTTCGCGCATGACCCAGACGGTCGCGTCGAACTCCTCTGCACATTTGACGAACTTCGCTGAGGCGCGCGCATGTAGGCCTTTGCGATTGCGGATGATCACCGTCGCTTCGGGCTTGTCCGCTTCAGGCATACGCCTACTCCCTAAAGTGAACCGCTTGACCCATGTGAACAGGTATCAGGACTCGCCGGCCAGCACCTGGCTCGCGACGCTAATGTACTTTCGCCCGGCTTCCTTGGCCAAATCAACAGCTTTGACAAGATTAGTCTCAGAGCGAACACTAGCCAGCTTGATCAGCATCGGCAGGTTCACGCCTGCAATAACTTCGACGTTGGCGTCGTCCATGATTGAAATCGATAAATTAGATGGGGTGCCGCCAAACATATCGGTTAAGAGCACGACGCCGGCACCTTCGTCGGCGCGCTTTACCGCTGCAAGAATATCGCTGCGCCGCAACTCCATATCGTCCTCGGGGCCGATCGAGACGGTTTCCAACAATGTTTGCGGGCCGACCACATGTTCGAGTGCTGCGCGGAATTCTCCCGCCAGGCCGCCATGGGTGACGATGACAAGTCCGATCATCGGCTTCCAGATTTTCCTTGGCTATAGTCGGTCCTAGCCGCCGGCGGCCTCACAACCGCCAACGCATGGATGACAAGGCTTTCCACTGATCGCAAGAGAAATTGTGCAACTATGGCACGACTAAACGCTTCTTCGGTCATGAATGTCGCGAAATCGCCGCTTTGAGGGACAGCAACAACTTAAGGGGCGCCGAAGCTTCGAATGGCGCCAACCACACGCGAGGTATGCGCACGCCGCGCAAATCGCAATGCTCGATTTGGGGAAGACGCTCTATCGTGTCAGCTGCGACCAAATCGACAACCAGCGCCAACCTAGCTTGTTGACAGGTCTCGGCGTCCACGATGCCAACGCCGCGTACTTCGAGTTTCCCGTGAATCTGCGGTGGTGCACTTGCGATCAAGCCCTGTGCATCGGGCGTTAGCCAGACCTGATCGTCGGACACGAGAAGGAAGCGTTGGAACTCAGGGTCACTGACCGATAGGTGCAGGCAACGTAAAGCAAGATCGGATTTGCCCGCGCCCGCAATCCCGCGGATCAAGACTGCCCGGGGGCCAGCCGCAATTGCGGAGCCATGGACCAGCCACGGTGATGCCGCGGTCAAATTCGACGGCTTCGATTAGCGGCACTCCGCGCACCGTGTGCGACGCCTTGAGCCGCTGGTAACTCGACAATGAATATGGCGCCGCTTCGTTTCAAATGCACACGATCGGAGTAGCAGTTCTCCGCCCACACTTGTCCGCCATGCGCCCGGACGATTTCCCGAGATATCGAGAGTCCCAGTCCAGAATTACTGCCTCGGCTACTCTCGGCGGTCGGGCGATATGTGTAAAATCGGTCGAAAATGGTTTCGAGCTTGTCGTCTTCTATGCCGGGCCCTTGATCTTCGATTGCAATGCGAATTATCGGCCCATCACGTCGCAGCTTCACGGCGACGGCGCCGCTTTCCGGGGAAAACGACAAAGCATTGTCGATCAAGTTCGTGATCACCTGCGAAATTCGACCCTCATGACCCTCGATCACCAAGTTTTGCCTGGCAAGTGACGGCGATACCTCGATGCTGATGGTCTTGGTTTTTTCGCTTAGGATGTCCCGGAACGTCGTGACGATGCCGGTAGTGAGCAACGCCAAGTCGACAGGTTCGGTTTGCTGGCGCGCCAATTCGGCGTCGAGCCGCGAGGCGTTCGAGACGTCGGTGATCAGGCGGTTGAGCCGTTTGATCTCGACCTGAATTTGCGTGACGAGCTGATTTCGGTGCTCATCGCTTTTGGCGTAGGTGAGGCTCTCCGCGGTCGACCGGGCGGCGGTCAGGGGGTTCTTGAGTTCATGCGCGACATCGGCTGCAAATTTTTCACTGGCCTCGATCCGCCGGTAAAGCGCGGCCGTCATCGAACGGAATGCCTGCGCCATCTGTCCAACTTCATCAGTCCGCCCCTTGAATTCGGGCAACTCCTGGCGGGCGGTGATGTTGTGACTGACGTGCTCGGCCGCAGCTGAAAGGCGACGCATCGGGCCGGCAACGGTCCGGGTCAGCAGCATCGAAGCCAAGATGGTAGCCAACAGGGCCAGACCCGCAATTGTGAACAGAACCTTGCGTTCTGAATCGAGGATATCGTCGATCTCTCCTGGCTTGGTCGATAGCAGCAGCACCCCTTGCACGGCGCCCGCCCGGCGGATCGGTGCTGCGATCGAGACGATCTGTTCGCCATCTTTCGTCAGCAATACCATTGGCGTCGTGATGCCACTGCCGAGCGCCATCCGCACTTCCGGGTAGGTCGCGCCGTTGGCACTGCCGATCTCTTGATATACAGGCAGGTCCGAACCGTTGATTTTTTCGGCAAGCTTGGTCCAGAACGTGCGTGCCTTCGGACGATCGGCGAACGCCGGTTCGTTGCGCGCCATTTGCCCACGCTGCAGGATCTGCGCGCTATCGATGATCAACGCTCCGTCGCGCGCGTATATTCGTGCCCGGACGTTTTTCGTCCGCTGCATCAAGCGGCGGAGCACCGGCGTTACAACTTCCGGGCGGATCGACAGGTCGAGGGACGCAAACCCGTCATTGCGAAAGGGTACCAGGCCGCCTTCCAACTCAGGCAGTTTATCCGGGTCGAGAACGACGCGATCGCCTTTTTCTATAGTGGCGTTCGAAGCGATGCCGGCCGCGATGATCTCGCCTTGGGCTATCAGACTGTCGCGCTTCGAATCGATCAGCCACGCGTTGTGCCGGCTCAGCTGGAGAATGCCGACCATCAATATAAAAAGGCCGGCGATGTTCGACACGAAGATGCGGCGTGCGAGACTGGAACCGATGATCCTGGCAAGCCACGACCCACCGCCGCGCTTCACGACGGTCGCTAGCAAGTTCCAGGCGGGCCACAGCAATAATGCAGCGCGGCGAACGATGTTGAGTGCCGTCTCGCCGAGCGCGACAGGGCGCACAGCCTGATCAGTTTCGATCGACATCTCGTCGAACCCCCTCATGCCTCCTTAAAGCGATAGCCGACGCCGTACAGAGTTTCAATGACGTCGAAATCGTCGTCCGCCTGTTTGAACTTCTTACGTAGTCGCTTGATGTGGCTATCGATGGTCCGATCATCGACATATACTTGATCGTCGTAGGCGGCATCCATCAGGGCGTCGCGCGTTTTCACCACGCCAGGCCGCGTCGCCAGTGCCTGCAAAATAAGAAATTCTGTCACCGTCAACGTCACCGGCCGATTGTCCCAATGGCAGGTGTGGCGCTCCGGATCGAGCTTGAGCTTACCACGCTCCAGGATGCGAGCGGCCTCCGCCTGCGCCGAATGCGCGTCCTTCGGTTGGAAGCGCCGGAGGATGGCGCGCACGCGCTCGATGACAAGACGTTGGGAAAACGGTTTGGCGATATAATCGTCCGCGCCCATCTTGAGGCCAAACAACTCGTCGATCTCTTCATCCTTGGACGTCAGAAAGATCACCGGCATGTCCGATTGCTGGCGCACGCGGCGCAACAGTTCCATGCCATCCATGCGCGGCATCTTGATGTCGAAGATACCAAGATCGGCCGGCTCTTCGGTCAACGCTTCGAGCGCTGCCACGCCATCGTTATAGGTCCGTACCTTGTAACCTTCGGCTTCGAGCGCCAAGCGTAGCGATGTCAGGATGTTGCGCTCGTCATCGACTAGAACAATCGTGCTTTTTTCTTTCATGACCCTTATGCCCCCGAGCGGCCATCAACTTGCCGCGCTCTATGGCTTCAACTTGTATTAAATGTGGCACTCGCAAGCGCTTTATGTGTGGGGACCGCTGAATGGCGGCTGAACGCCACGTTTAAGCCACTAGGTCTCAATCAGCAAGCGATGAGGAGATCACTCGCGTGGCAATCCCGGTAAACTCCGATTCCGCGGCAGAAGCGCGGGCCCTTGTCGCCAGCGGGTCGAGTGCCGCACTGGGCACGATCGACCGGCAAGCCGGTTCGCCATATGTGTCGTTAGTCAACGTCGCAGCGTCTGTGGATAACGCGCCGGTTTTACTGCTTTCAGCGCTTGCACAGCATACTCAGAATATTAAGCGCGATTCGCGCGCAAGTCTTTTGTTTACACCCGAAGCTGGAGCAGCGGATCCGTTGACGCTCGGACGCGTCACGTTGCTGGGACAACTTACGCAAACGCACGATCTAGAAGCGAGAGCGTCATTTCTCGAACGCCATCCGACCGCATCGCAGTACGCGGGCTTCACCGATTTTGCATTTTATCGGTTCGAAATCGCAGGCGCGCATTTCATCGGTGGCTTCGGCCGGATCGTCAAACTATCCAGGACTGATCTGCTCAAGCTGTGATGTTGCGCGCCGGTCGCCAAGAATTCTCAGATCTACGTATACATAAAGTTGGTTTAGGTTGTCTTTCTCGCTTGTTTAGCGCCGATTGCGCTCTGATATCGCATCTAAGCCTCTTGCGGCTGGTGCAGCACTTTCCTACCGGTGGCGCTTGCCATCGGCACTTCTGTGTCAATGGATGTCACACCCTTTCTCATACGGACGACAACATGAACTACGAGATGTTTCCCCTCGATATTGCCAAGAAAGTCCAACGCAACAATAGCGAGGTGGAACTGATCGAATTTGCCGTGTGTCGTGCGGAGGGGCGTTTGGCCTCGACTGGTGCTTTCGTTGTGGAGACCGGCGTGCACACCGGCCGTTCGCCGAACGATAAGTTCACCGTTCGCGATGCCACGACCGAGAGCACGTTATGGTGGGACAACAACAAGGCAATGACGGCGGCACAGTTCGATTTGCTGTTTGAGGATTTCAAGGCGCACGCGGCGACTCGCGAACTGTTCGTCCAAGATTTGCACGCTGGCGCCGATCCAGCCAACAAGCTCAACGCGCGCATCTTTTGCGAGCTGGCATGGCACGCGGTATTCATCCGCAATATGCTGCGCCGCCCCGACCTTCCGGGCTTGGTGAACTTCGCGCCTGAGTTCACCGTCGTCAATCTGCCGAGTTTCCGCGCTGATCCGGTCCGCCACGGGTCTCGCACCGAGACCGTCATTGCCTGCGACTTCACGCGGCGGATCGTGCTGATAGGTGGATCATCTTACGCCGGCGAAACCAAGAAATCGGTGTTCTCCTTCTTGAACTTCTTGTTGCCGTCGAAGGGCGTGCTGCCGATGCACTGCTCGGCCAACGTCGGCCAGGCAGGCGACTCAGCTGTGTTCTTCGGGCTTTCCGGAACCGGCAAGACCACGCTGTCTGCCGATCCAAAGCGTGTTCTCCTTGGCGACGACGAGCACGGCTGGTCCGACCACGGCGTGTTCAATTTCGAAGGGGGGTGCTACGCGAAAACGATCAGGCTCTCGGCGGAAGCTGAGCCAGAGATTTGGCAAGCCTCCAATCGCTTTGGCGCGGTCCTCGAAAACGTCATCATCGACAAAGTTACTCGAAAGCCGGATTTCAACGATGGGCGTCTGACCGAAAATACCCGCTCCTGCTACCCCCTCGATTTCATTTCGAATGCTTCCGAATCCGGCGTCGCGGGGCATCCGAAAAACGTCGTGATGCTGACTGCCGATGCGTTCGGTGTGATGCCGCCGATCGCTCGCCTGACGCCGAGCCAAGCGATGTACCACTTCCTGTCCGGCTACACGGCGAAGGTGGCCGGCACCGAAAAGGGAATCGGCGCGGAGCCACAGGCGACATTTTCGACCTGCTTTGGCGCGCCGTTTATGCCGCGTCACCCGAGCGTCTACGGCAACATGCTGCGCAAGCTGATCGCCGCTCACGATGTCGATTGCTGGCTCGTCAACACCGGTTGGACCGGCGGCAAGTATGGCGCTGGCAGTCGCATGCCGATCAAGGCGACACGCGCGCTGCTCGATGCGGCGTTGTCGGGCGCGCTCAAGTCGCAGCCGATGCGCACCGATCCAATGTTCGGGTTCCAGGTGCCGCTGTCGCTGACCGGCGTCGATCCGGCAATTCTCAATCCGCGTGACACCTGGGCGGACAAGGCGGCCTACGACGCTCAGGCACAATCGCTCGTCGAAATGTTCAACAAGAACTTCGCGAAGTTCGAATCACACGTCGATGCGGACGTGAAGGCTGCGGCGCCGGCGATAAAGCTTGCCGCCGAGTAAGGCTCACGCCGTCTTTGCAGATATAAAAAGGCGGCTTGGGAAATCTCCCGAGCCGCCCTTGCTTACCTATCCACTAATCAGGGTTTCTTCGGCGCAGGCGTGGCGGGCGTGGTCGTCGAAGGAGCAGGGGTAACAGCTTCCTTGGCCTTCTCGGCAGCGCTCTTGGTAGCGTCCATTGCCTTGGTCGCCGCTGCTTTGGTCGCATCCATCGCCTTGCCTGCAGCAGCCTTCGTAGCCTCGACGGCTTTGGCGGTTGCAGCCTTTGCCCTATCCTTCAGCGCTTGGGCCGCCATCGCGATTCTGACCGAGCGCGGGATCATGACGGTATCGACCACGTGGATGATACCGTTCGATGCCTTGATGTCGGTCTTGGTGACGGTCGCACCCGAAACAACGACGCCCTTGCGCAGATCAACGTTCACGTTCGACCCTTGTGCAGACTTGATGCCGAACTGTTTGGATTTTGGCTTGGTGATGCGCGCCGCATCGTAGCTGCCTGGCAGCACGTGATAGGTCAGGATCGATGTCAGCTGCTTCTTGTTCTCGGGCTTGAGCAGGTTCTCCACCGTGCCGGCCGGCAGCTTCTTGAAGGCATCGTCGGTCGGCGCGAAGACCGTGAAAGGCCCCTTGCCCTTCAGCGTCGAGACGAGATCGGCGGCCTTGACTGCCGCGACGAGCGTCGACAAATTCTTGTCAGCGACGGCCGTGTCGACGATGTCGCTCTGCGCGAACGAAGGTGCGGCGGCGAGCGCCAGTGGTGCCGCAAGGCTTAATGCCAGCGCGGTGCGACGAAAGATGTTCATGTTAGCTCCAAGTGATTGCGATACTTCGATGAAGGCACGCGGATACGTACGTAGCCTGTCCGTTACGTAAAGCAGCGAGCCGCACTAATCGAGCAAAATCAAGACAGCCGTATGAACAAGCTGTCATGTCGCATCATCGGCGAAAGTCACGAACCGACAAAATCGGCGCGTAGGTGTAGCCGGCGGCCCGGATTATTTCGGCAGCCCCCTCCTCTCGATCGACGATGGTGACGATGCGCACGACCGAGGCGCCTTCCGCCTGCACGGCGACTGCAGCTTTCAAAGGCGATCCCCCGGTCGTGGTCGTGTCTTCCAGAATGACGACGCGTTTGCCCTTCAACGTATCGCCCTTGACGAGACCCTCGATCAGGCTCTTGGTGCCGTGTTCCTTCGCGGCCTTGCGCACGAAGAAAGCTGGAAGCGGGCGTCCGCGCGAAAAGCTTATTGCGGCCGCTGCGGTCGCGATCGGGATGGCGCCAACCTCCAGTCCGCCAATTGCATCGACCTCGATCCCTTCCAACGCATCGACGAGAACGTGGCCGATCAAATGCGCGCCTTCAGGATCGAGCATCGTTGGTTTCAAGTTGAAATAGAAGTTCGAAATGCGCCCCGACGCGAGCTTGATTTCGACGCCGCTCATGTAGGAGCGCGCCTTGATGATCTCGATCAACCGCGCACGATCGGCAACTGGGGACCGGGTTTTGGTGGCCATCAGCGACCTCCCTGAGATTGACGCTCCCGATCCTTGAGATCGCGTAGCATCTCCATCACTTTCGCTTCGCCATCGGCTTTAGTGCGGGTCGGAAATTCTCCAACGACAGTGCCGGCCTCATCGGTGACGATTGCCATGAATGGGAAATCGTCATCGGTGGTATCGATGACATTCCCAGTATAGGTCGTCATTGCACCCTCCTGTTTTCAACCGCTGGACAGGCTCGAACTGGCGCTACTTCCACTTCATTTCCCAGAAGCGGGGTAGCTCGTCCGCGTAGGCCTTGAACTCAAGTTCCTTGGCTGAGACATAGTAGGTCGTGAGCGCATAGAGCGGGACGGTGTAGGCACGCTCCGCAATGAGGCCGAGTGCTTGTTTGTAGGCAACCTTGCGTGCTGCCGTATCAACGGTGCCATCGCCCTTCTGCAGTAGCTGGATGATCTCGGGGTCTTTCACCACGTCGTCGTCGATGCCTTTGAAGTAGACCGACACCGATGCCGAAACGTCGTTCAGGCTGAATGAGCCCCAGGTCTGATGCGTGATCGGCGCCTTGTTTGCCCGGTTCTGTTCGCGCATGGCGGCGTATTGCATGAACTTAAGATTGGCCTTGATGCCGACCGCGCGCAGGTAATTCACCATGGCCTCGGTCTGGTTGCGCTCGCGATATGCGTACAGGTCGAGTTCGAAGCCGTCCTTGAAGCCGGCTTCCGCGAGTAGTGCCTTCGCCTTTGCTGGATCGTAGGCGTAGGTCTTCGCACCCTCGGAGGTGCAACCGAATTGCGAGGGAAAGCAGATCGTCGAAATCGGAATCACGCCCTCGCCGACTAGTTGTTTCGCCATCGTATCGCGATCGATGGCGTGATTGATCGCCTGCCGCACGCGGATGTCTCGCAAGGCCGGCAGCGGCGTCTCGGCGGTCGTGTTCATATGCAGGAATACGATGCGCATCGTGCCGCCAGCGGTGACCGCGAGGTTCGGTACCGGCTTCATTTGGTCGGCCTGTTCGACGGCGACGTTCATGACCAGATCGAGGCCGCCGGACAGCATTTCGGCGATCTGCGTCTGCCGGTCCGGGATCATGCGGATTTCGAGCTTCTCGATCGCGGGCTTCGGCTTTTGCGAGCCGGTCCAATACGCGTTGTTGCGTTCGAGCTTGATCACCTTGCCGATCACGTTCTCGGTGACCTTGTAGGGCCCGGTGCCGACCGGCTTCTCGTTCATGCCCTTGGGGCCGACCTTGGCGTGATACTCGTTCGGGTAGATCGCGATCGGTCCGGTGAGGTACTCGATCGCCGCAGGGAACGGCTGCTTGGCCTTGATGCGAACCGTGAACTTGTCGACCTTTTCGGCCTTTTCGACCCAGTTGACGTTTTGCTGGGCGACCACTTTGTTGGCGGCATCGCCGATGAAATTCATCGTGTAGACGACGTCGTCGGCGTCGAACTCCTCGCCGTTGTGGAACTTCACGCCTTGGCGCAGCTTCACTTCGAGCGTCTTGTCGTCGATCCATTTCCATTCGGTGGCCAACTGCGGCTTGTATTCGTTGGTTAGCGGATCGCGGTAGATCAGCGTGTCCCAGACCGAGTGGCTAGCCATCACGCCCAGACGCACGTTGTTGAAGTAAGGGTCGATGTTTTCAAGCACTTGGTCGTAGGCGAAGCGGATCGTGTCGTCTTTCTTGGCAGCGTGTGCGGGCCAGCCGGCCGCGATAGCGGCCAAAGCTGCAAGCGCCGAAGTCCCTACGCGACAGCGGCGCGATCTCATTACGTTCATCATGCTTGCAACCCTCTACCGACGGTTTTCCGTTCAGACCCGATCACAGCACGAGCAGGGCTGGGTGCGTCAAGCGGTTTGAAGTTTCGGGCGTGAGCGGCTATTGCCTCAAGCCGGACCGATTTGAAGGATGCTGCTGCGATGACCGAGCCCAAGCCCGCACCCGAGGCGCGCGACTGGAGCAAGACGCTCAATCTGCCCGAGACGGCGTTCTCGATGCGCGCGGGCTTGCCGCAGTTGGAGCCGAAGCTGATCGAGCGCTGGGCGCGGATCGAGCTTTACAAGAAACTGCGTGAGGCTTCGAAAGGACGTGACAAGTTCGTGCTGCACGATGGCCCACCCTACGCCAACGGCAACATCCACATCGGGCACGCGCTCAACAAGATTTTGAAGGACCTCGTCACCCGCACGCAGCAGATGGCGGGTTACGACTCGAACTACGTGCCGGGCTGGGACTGCCACGGCCTGCCGATCGAATGGAAGATCGAGGAAGAGTACATCAGACAAGGTAAGCCGAAGCCGAACTTCGCCGATCCGGTGGCGATGCAGGCGTTCCGCAAAGAGTGCCGCACGTTCGCCGAACATTGGGTCGATGTGCAGCGCGAAGAGTTCCGCCGCCTCGGCATCGAGGGCGACTGGGCGCATCCCTATTTGACGATGACCTATCCGGCCGAGGCACAGATCGCGCGTGAGCTGATGAAATTCGCCGAGAGCGGGCAGCTCTATCGGGGCTCCAAACCGGTGATGTGGAGCGTCGTCGAAAAGACCGCGCTCGCCGAAGCCGAGATCGAGTACCAGGATTATCAGTCAGACATGGTCTGGGTAAAGTTTCCTGTCGTGGGCGGCGGCATCCTTAGAGAGCGAACTGACCAACCCGGTGCCACCGAGACGGTGGGTCTGGTTCGGGAGTCGAACGTTGTTATCTGGACAACGACACCTTGGACGTTGCCTGGAAACCGTGCCATCTCATATCGAAAGGGTATTGAGTACGGATTGTACGAAGTGACGGCTGCGCCTGATAACAATTGGGCGAGGATCGGCGAGAAATACATTGTGGCTGACAGGCTCGTGGCCGACGTCATGAAGTCGGCGAAGGTCGAGGCATACAAAAAGCGCTCTGCCATTAACGCCGATGACTTGGCCGGATTGACCTGCGCCCATCCGCTCGCACCGCTCGGTTACAACTTCGACGTGCCCCTGCTCGACGGCGATCATGTCACTGACGACGCCGGCACCGGCTTCGTGCATACTGCACCCGGTCACGGCCGCGAGGATTTTGACATCTGGACTGCGGCTACCACCCAGCAGATGCTGCGTGCACGTGGCATTCCGACGGAAATACCTTACACCGTCGATGCCGACAGCGCCTTTACCAAGGACGCCCCCGGCTTCGAGGGCCGCCGCGTCCTCAAAGCCAACGGCGACAAGGGCGATGCCAACGATGCCGTGATCAAGGCGCTCAGCCATGCCGGCATGATCATCGCGCGGGCGCGCCTCAAGCATCAGTATCCGCACTCGTGGCGCTCGAAGAAGCCGGTGATCTTCCGCAACACGCCGCAGTGGTTCATCTACATGGATAAGGTGTTTTCATTGCCGCCCGGCGACTCCCCTGCGGGGAGCCGGCCGCCGGTCGGGAAGAGCAACGCGCAGACGCTGCGTTCGCTCGCGCTCAAGTCGATCCGGGAAACCGAGTGGGTGCCGGCATCGGGGCAGAACCGCATCACCGGCATGATCGAGGCCAAGCCCGACTGGGTGATCTCGCGCCAGCGCGCCTGGGGCGTGCCGATCACGGTGTTCGTCAGACGAGGCACGCACGACGTTCTCGTTGATGCAAAGGTCAACGCGCGCATCTACGAGGCCATGACCAGGGAAGGCGCCGACGCCTGGTTCAAGGATGCCGATGGCGCGCGTTTCCTTGCGCCCGACTACGATCCGGCCGACTTCGAGAAGATCAACGACGTGCTCGACGTGTGGTTCGATTCAGGCTCGACCCACACCTACGTGCTGGAAGACCCTGAGCACTTCCCCGGCCTCGCCGGCATCCATCGCAAGGTCGATGGCGGCCGCGATACGGTGATGTATCTCGAAGGCTCGGACCAGCATCGCGGCTGGTTCCATTCCTCGCTGATCGAGAGCGCGGGCACACGTGGCCGCGCGCCGTTTGACGTGGTGCTGACGCATGGTTTCTGCCTCGACGAAAAGGGGCAGAAGATGTCGAAGTCGGTCGGCAACGTCACCGCCCCGCAAGACGTGATCAAGACCTCCGGCGCCGATATCTTGCGGCTGTGGGTGGCGGCATCGGATTACTCCGACGACCTGCGGATCGGCCCGGAGATCATGAAAGGCTTCAGCGACGCCTACCGCAAGATGCGCAACACGCTGCGCTGGATGCTCGGCACGCTCAGTCATTATGACCCGTCGCATCCGGCCGGCTCCGCGACAGCGGAGTCGGATGCGACCACAAAAGAGTGCCCAGAACTCGAACGCCTCATGCTCCATCAGCTCGCCGAGCTCGACGGCGTGATCCGGCGCGCCTACGCCGAGTATGACTATAAAAGGGTCGTGGCGGTGCTGGCGCAGTTTATGAACACCGAGTTGTCGGCGTTCTATTTCGACATCCGCAAGGACGCGCTGTATTGCGAGGCGCCGTCGAGCAAAAAGCGGCTAGCGGCTCTCGAAACCGTCGAGCGGATCTTCCGTTGCGTGACGGTGTGGCTCGCGCCGATCCTGGTCTTTACCGCAGAGGAAGCCTGGCTGGAGCGCTACGGCGACAAGGATGCGAACTCGGTCCATCTCGAACAGTTCCCGGTGGTTCCTGCTGCCTGGCGCGACGATGTACTGCGCGTCAAGTGGGACCAGATCCGGCGCGTGCGCAGCGGCGTCACCGGCGCACTCGAACTCGAACGGGCGGCAAAACGCATTGGATCGAGCCTCGAAGCTGCACCAACCGTGCACGTCGACGATGCCAATTTGCGCCAGCTGCTGGCAACGGTCGATCTCGCCGAGATCTGCATCACGTCGGGTATCGCGGTCACGGGTGAACCCGCGCCGGATGATGCCTTCGTGGTCGCCGATATTGCCGGCGTGAAGGTCGTGCCCGCGCGTGCCGTGGGTAAAAAATGCGCCCGTTCCTGGCGCATCACCACCGATGTGGGCTCCGATTCAGCCTACCCCGACCTCTCCGCTCGCGATGCCGCCGCCATGCGCGAGATCGACGGCAAGGCCGCGTGATTGTCCGCAGAGGCTAAATGCACTACATTGTATTGCATGAGCAAAACCGAGGTCTACAGTTGGCGTGTCGATCCAGCTCTGAAGCGAGACCTTGAGGCTGCCGCGCGCGCCGAAAAAACAAGCGTAAGTGCTGTGCTCGATCGCGCATGCCGGTCTTGGCTTGAGCATTCGGGGAAGGCGAAAGCTGGTGAAAGCGACAAGGCGCGCAGGCGTCGGGTGTTGCACGAAATAGTCAACTCCGCCCGTGCGCTCGATCCGGGTGGCGCAACAACACCTTCCGCCACCAACGTGGCCGTGCGCACGGCGTTTGCCCAAAAACAAAAGACCGAGCGGAAGCGGAGACCACGTCCTGCTGGTTGATACAGGCGTGCTTCTGGCGGCGGTGTCACCACGCGACAAATGGCACGCCGCGTGTGCAACGCTTCTGATCGTGCCGAAGTACCGTTGGTGACGACGGTCGCAGTGTTGACCGAGTTGTTCTATTTTCTGCACATGGACCCGATGCGGGTCGATCTCGTTTGGCGCTTCTTTTCCGGCGGCGCGGTGGAGCTTGCCTCGATCGAGGCGAAGGACTTGCCTGAGATCAAGCACCTCATGCAGCGTTACGCCGACCGGCCTATGGATTTTGCGGATGCAACGCTGGTGTATGTCGCAGGCCGAGAGGGGATCGCCGATATTGTGACGATTGATCATGACGACTTCGAGACTTACCGGTTTGGCCGCAATCGCCGATTCCGGATCAGCCCTGCGCGTTGATCGCACTGCCGCCCTTGCCCGCCGCGCCGCCAATCGATAGACGAGCGCGAATGATTCAACCGACGCGGAAATCTTGGGTTTGGGGGGAGTGGTCGCAGCTAGGGCTGACGGTTGCGCTCGCCACTTGTTTGATCGATCAGGCGCACAAGTGGTGGATGCTCGGCATCTATCGCATCCAGGACAGAGGACGCGTTACCATCACGCCGTTCCTCGATCTGGTTTACGCCAAGAATGTCGGGATCTCGTACGGTATGATGCCGGGATGGCTCGGGCCTTGGGTGTTGTTCACGTTCGCGATCGCGGCCTCCCTGGGGCTTTATCTGTGGTTGGTGCGCGGTCCGACGACGCGGCTCATCGCGTGGAGCCTAGGGCTCGTGATCGGCGGTGCGATCGGCAATGCGATCGACCGGCTTGTGCTCGGCGGTGTCGCCGACTTCTTCTCGCTGCACGCGTTCGGTTTCTATTGGTATGTGTTCAACATCGCCGATGTGGCCATTGTTGCAGGTGTAGCCGGGCTGTTGTACGACTCGACGTGGGGCAGTTGAGTCGCAAAGACGCCGTAATACCGCGCTACTTGCGACCGGTGCTGACGGAGAATCGTTGGATGACCGAGACAAACCGCATGCGAGCTTTTCTCACCGCTTCTGTTGTCACAGTTGCGGCGGCACTCGCTGGCTGCTCGGCGGGCGACGTAGAACTCAACGGATCGGTGTTCGATACTCTCGGTATCGGCTCCAAGTCGGCTAATGCCAACACTGCGAAAGTGCCTGAGCGTCAAGGACTTGTACTGCCTCCGAACCTCGATCGTCTGCCGGAGCCAGGCTCCGGAGCGCTCGCAGCTCAGTCGGGCACCGATGCAATGCCGGTTGATCCCGAGCAGAAGCGGATGGCTAGTGCAACTCAGGCGCAAGTCAAACACAACGAGTATTGCGAGAAGGCCTTGCAGAAGGCCCGTGTGATGAAGGATTTGAGCCCGGTTAATGGGCCACTCGGGCGATGCGACAAATCGATTCTCGATCAGGTTAACGTCCAAAGTCCGATCACGATCACCGGTTCGAACGGCAGTTCGGCCAATCTGCCGCGCTGAAGTTATCCCCGCTTCCCGAGAGCGTGTTATATTACCCCTTCGTAATTTGACTTGGGCTCGCTGTCGCACAACATGCGATGGTCGATCCCTCAACGAGGAGGCGTCGAGAGAAGGCCGGATTTCATCGGCACACTAAGCCCAACTCCGTCTTTTTTGCCTGTCGAAGTTTAGGAATTAAACATGTCCGTTCGCGTTTCCCGGCTGAAACTTGCAACCCTTCTGGTGGCCCCCCTTCTCATGCTCGCATCCGTGCAAAATACGCTTTCCGCGCAACCGGCTTCCCGAGTCGGCGAGTTCACGTTGGCCAACGGCATGCGTGGCGTGGTGATTCCCGACAACCGGGCACCTGTCGTCACGCACATGGTCTGGTACCGCGTCGGCGCCGCGGACGAACCGCGCGGCGTATCCGGCATCGCGCACTTCCTCGAGCACTTGATGTTCAAGGCAACGGAGAAGATTGCGGCAGGCGAGTTCTCCAAGATAGTTTCGCGGCTTGGCGGCCAGGACAATGCCTTTACTGGGCATGATGCCACCGCCTACTTTCAGCGCGTTTCCAAAGATCGTTTGCCGACCGTCATGAAGATGGAAGCCGATCGGATGGTGAACCTCAAGCTCACCGAAAAGGAGGTGTTGACCGAGCGCAACGTCATCCTGGAGGAGCGCCGCAGCCGCATTGAGAACAGTCCGGCCGCAATTCTCGACGAGCAGATGTCCGCCGCTCTCTACCAGTCGCACCCTTACAAGATTCCGGTGATCGGATGGGAGCACGAGATGGCGCAGCTGAGCCCGCAGGATGCGCTGGCTTTCTACAAGCTCCATTACGCGCCGAACAACGCGATCCTGGTCGTGTCGGGCGACGTGACCGTGGCGGAAGTCAAGCAGCTCGCGGAATCAGCGTTTGGCGGGATCCCTGCCAATCCGGCGATTACGGCGCGCAAGCGGCCGACCGAGCCCGAGCATCGTGCCCCGCGCCGGGTCGACTACAAAGATCCGCGTGCGGGCAAACCGACGTTATCGCGCGCCTATTACGCGCCAAGCTATGTGACAGCTAAGGCTGGCGAAGCAGAAGCCCTGGATTTGTTGATGAAAATCGTCGGCTCCGGTGCCACCAGCCGGATCTATCAGCAACTTGTCTCCGAGCAGAAGATCGCGTCCAGCGCCGGCGGTTACTACGCCGGTTCGGGCATGGATTCGGGCAAGATAGGCGTCTATGGCGTGCCAGCGGAAGGGCAAACCTTGGAAGCCGTCGAAGCCGCCATCGACGCGGTGATCTTAGAGGTGAAGGAAAAGGGCGTGACCGACGCCGAGTTGGCACGCGCCAAAACCGGGTACATGGCCGAATACATCTATGAGAGCGATAATCAGGCAACGCTAGCTCGCCGCTACGGCTGGGGTTTGATCGTTGGGCGCACCGTCGCCGAGATCGAAGCATGGCCGGCGATGATTTCGAAGGTCACGCTCGATGATGTCAAGAAAGCCGCAGAGAAATTTCTCGACATCCGGCGGTCCGTGAGCGGCCGCTTGATCCCCGTCGCCGACGGCAAAGCTGCCGTTCCCGGTCGCACGTGATCACTGCAGCAAAGAGATGATCCAAATGTTCACGTTGCGTCGCAATCTTTCTGTCTTAATCGCCGCGATCGCGGTATCGCTTTTCGCTTTCACCGCGCCCGAGGCCCACGCCATGAAAATCCAATCCGTCAAGAGTCCCGGCGGCATCGAAGCGTGGCTGGTCGAAGAGCACAGCGTGCCGCTGTTCGCGCTGCGCTTCGCCTTCGAAAGCGGCAATGCCCAGGATCCTGCCGGCAAAGACGGGTTGGCCAACTTCCTGACCAGCATGATGGACGAAGGTGCCGGCGATCTCAACGCGCAAAAATTCCAGGAGAGCATGGAGGAAATTGCCATGCGCATGGGATTTGAAGACAGCCGCGACCACATTTACGGTAGCCTGGAAACGCTCACCGCCAATCGCGATCAAGCCGTTGATTTACTTCGCTTGGCCGTCACCAAGCCCCGCTTTGATGGGGATGCCGTCGAACGCGTGAAAGCGCAACTGCTGGCGAGCCTGGCGTTCGCCGCTAAAAGCCCAGACCAGGTTGCGTCAAAAGAATTCTCGGCCCTGATGTTCCCGAACCATCCATATGGCCGTCCCGCGAACGGGACGGTCGAAAGCGTTGGGAGTGTTACCGGCGCCGATCTTGAAAACTATCGCCGGCGCGCATTTGCACGCAGCAACTTGAAGGTCGTTGCGGTCGGCGACATCGATGCCAAGTCGCTCGGATTGATCCTCGACAAAGTTTTCGGTGAGTTGCCGGCGAAGGCTGAATTGACGCCCGTGCCAAAGGTTGCCCCGCCCGCCGGTGGCGTGCAAAAAGTCCTCGAGATGGACGTACCGCAGTCGGTCGCGTCGTTCGGCCTCAACGGTGTCGACCGCAAGGATCCCGATTTCATCCCGGCGTTCGTGCTCAACCAGATCGTCGGTGGCGGTGGCTTTGCTTCACGTTTGATGGAGGAAGTTCGCGAAAAGCGCGGCTTGGCCTACTCTGTCTACAGCTATCTTCAGCCAATGCGTGCTGCCGCGGTGTTTGCCGGAGGTGTCGCCACCAAGAACGAGGAAATGGCGCAATCGCTCGATGTCATTCGAGCCGAGCTGAAGCGCATGGCCGATGAGGGACCAACCCAGGCTGAGTGGGAGAATTCGCGCTCGTTTCTGACCGGTTCCTATGCGCTGCGCTTTGATACGAACTCGAAGATTGCGAACCAGCTCTTGGCCATACAGCAGGACGATCTCGGGATTGATTACGTCGACAAACGTAATGCGCAGATCGATGCGGTGACGATCGACGATCTCAAGCGGGTCGCCAAACGCATCCTGAAGACGGGCGATCTTGTGATCATGGTGGTTGGCAAGCCAAAGAACCTGAATAGCAAGAGTTAGAGCTCGATCATGGCCGTGCGTGACGATGCAGAGCCGGCAGCGACGACGCCCCGTCTGCCGTATGTCCAGTCGATCGCCGGGTGTTTGCCAGGCGCGATCGGCGCGTACGGGTTGAGCGAAGCAGAGCTCGCCTCGTGGTTGGCTAAACTCGCCCCGCACCTATCGCGCCTCGCTGATGACGACGCACTCAACCGTTTGCCGTTGCTTTTAGTGCCAGAAGAAACCGCCGATATCGACCAGGCGTCGGCCGCGCTTGCTAAGCTTTCGGAAGGCGCCAAGACAATTGTGTTCTTTGGTACCGGAGGATCTAGCCTCGGCGGTCAGACATTGGCGCAGTTGGCCGGATGGAACATACCCGGCGGTGCGGATGCAGCCCAAAAGCGGCGTCCTCGTACGCGGTTCTACGATAATCTCGATCCCGCGACCCTCGAAGCGGGCTTGGCCGGACTTGATTTGGCGACGACCCGGTTTGTCGTCACCTCGAAATCGGGCAACACGCCCGAGACACTGGTCCAGGTGATCGCGGCGCTCGATGCATTTGCCAAGGCCGGTTTAGCAGACCGCATTGCAACTTCGTTCCTGGGTCTCACCGAGCCATTTGCCGCCAGCAAAAAGAATGGCCTGCGCCAGTTGTGCGAAGCCCAGTCAATTCCCCTCCTCGATCATCATACCGGCATCGGCGGCCGCTACTCGGCGCTTACGAACGTCGGCCTTCTTCCGGCATTGGCGCGCGGCCTCGATGTGCATGCGATCCGGCGCGGCGCCAAGATGGTCGCCGATGGAGTGCGTGCGAGACCGTTGCCGATGGCCTTTCCACCGGCGCTTGGTGCCGCTCTTGCTGTCGGACTGTCGAAGTCGCGCGGGATTCGCGTGCAGGTGATGATGCCGTACTCGGATCGGCTCGGCCGGCTCGCGCATTGGTTTGTGCAGTTGTGGGCGGAAAGCTTGGGCAAGAAGGGTGAGGGCACAACGCCGATCGCTTGCCTCGGTCCTCTTGATCAGCACAGCCAACTGCAGCTGTTCATGGATGGCCCGCGCGAGTATCTGATGACGGTTCTTCGTCTCGACACCGCGGGTCGCGGCAATAGGATAAATCGCGCACTTGCGGCTACTGCTGGTCTCGACGAAATGGCCGATCGTACGGTCGGCGACCTTGTCGCGGCGCAAGCGCAAGGCGTTCCACAGGCATTGGCGCAAGCTGGCCGGCCGGTGCGTACGTTCGACATCGCTCGCCTCGATGAAGAAGCGATCGGCGCCCTGATGATGCACTTCATGATCGAAACGATTCTGGCCGGCCGCATGCTCGGCATCGACCCCTTCGATCAGCCAGCCGTCGAACTCGCCAAAGTGCTGTCGCGTGAGCGATTGGTGAGATGATGAGAGGCTCGGGGACAGTTGCCGATTGAAACAGGAGCGGCTAAAAACTATTAGGACAGTTACCGATTTTGAGTACTGCGAATCTACCGATCGGGTAACTTGCCATCCGAGCGCGACAGAGCGGAAGGTCGGGTAGAGCTCTCGCGAGATCCGACACTTTCAAGCACCATCCGTGAAAGTCGGATCCCCTGAAGGGACTCCCGAAGGGTCGCTCGCTTAGATGCTCCATCCGACCCTACAGGACGCACAAATTTAATCCGCCTTAACCACGATTCGAACATCCCTCCCAGACTTATCCCCGCTCTCGCAACCTGCCGCATACTCATCCTCGACCTATGCGCATGAGGGGACGCCAACCGGTGGCGACTGCTGGCGGTGTGTGGGTCGGCAGGTTGAAGGGTCAAACCCGGGTACGCTCCCGGTGCCCATTCAAGGCTCGCCGCAGCGGCGCCGTGGAACCCGGCGTGTGGACGTAATCCACTGAGTGCTGCGGGTAGGCCAAAAACCCTGTCGCGAGGTGGCCCGTTGCTGCTTCTTTTACAATTGCGGAAGTCCCGCGCGGCTTCCGGTCACCTCGCCCCCTCGCTTGGGGAGCGTGAGAAAAGAAATCGAGCATCGCGCCGTATCAACAGGAGCTAGAAGTTGTATGAGCATCATAAACAACTTACGGGGATAGTTACCGATCGCGCCTTATCCGTTCTAATCATTGAG
>JANMNO010000014.1:0-3234 GCA_031374115.1 Hyphomicrobiaceae bacterium
TCGATGCAGCGCGAGCCAGAAACAGTTGAGGTATTCCTCGATGAGGTTGGCAAGGCTCGCGGCGGGAATGCGCGCCTCGATACCTTCACGGACGATCTAGGTCGCCGACTGGCCAATCCAGCGACGCTCGAGCCCGTCGCCCGCCGTGTTGTGGAGATGATGGCCTTCGCGCTGCAGGCAAGCCTGCTGGTGCGCTTTTCAGCCGCCCCAGTCGCCGATGCCTTCTGCGCAACACGCCTCGATGGCGACTGGGGGCACGCATTCGGAACCCTGCCGCAGGGGCTCGAAACCCAGGCGATCATCGATCGAGCGCGGATCGGTGGCGGTTAGACAGCTGCCACCACCCTGCCGTTAGCTTTACTCGCTCGCGCGAGGTGGAAGTGCGTAGGTGCAGGTCGACGTGCATATGAGGTCTGCATCATCGCCGTCGGAAGTTACAACGATCGAACCCACCAAAAATTCGGACCCTCGATTGAGAAGCGTACAGTGGGCGACCAAGTCACGCGCGGACGCTCGGCCCAAGAAGGTGATCGCGATATTGGTGGTCAGGGCGCGCGGGTCATCTCCAGTCATGCCAAGAACAGCAGCGTACATAGACACATCGATGAGCGCCATTAACGCCGGACCGCTGTAGGTGCCGCCTGATCGCAATGCGTTCTTGCTGAAATTTATGCGTGCGCGGGCCTCTCCGACTCCGATCCATTCCGCCCGAATACCTAGAAAAGCGGCGGCCGGCGTCGTCTCCGCAAGAATTCCATTGAAGCGGTCGACGCTGATGTGACTCTGCATTCCGTTTGAGTGTGACAAGGTCATGACCCTAACCAGCGGTATGTTGGCACGATGCCGACCACGGTCGGCGCAATGATCTGCTTCCGCATAGATTACTTCGACGGGCAAGGCTCAATTCTGGACTAGGCGCTCGCCTTTCGAATGTCGTTTCGCACGGCAGTCGGCTTCTTTTGTCTGCCGGTCAGCACCGTGATCGTGCCTTCGACAAATCGTTCCATGAGGCTCGGTGCGGAAGCACCAAACATGCGGATGCGACCAGTGTGGGCCAACAGCAGTAGTCCGGCCGCGTGAGCGAAGGTGTCCACCATCAGTAATTTCGAGTTCTCAAGCCCGGCACCGAGCGCCAGCGCGGCCTCGGCGATCGGTTGCAATGCCGCTTCCAGGGCAGCATTCAGGATTTCATCGCGCTCCTTGCCGAGACCGTGTGGCTTCATGCCGCCGCGAAACAAGTAGAAGCCGAGATCGAGGTCTCTCGGATTCTCGGCATAGAAGCGGAAGAACGCCATCGCCGCTCCTCGGAGCCGATCCGCAGGCGCCTTGGTGCGGGCTATAGCTTGGCTAACCGCCTCACCGAGACGGGCAAGCGAAGCTTGAAGAACATCGGCATAGATTGCTTCTTTGGAATCGAAGTGAAAGTAGAGTGCGGCGGGCGTGTAGCCCGCCTCGGCCGCAATCGCGCGCAATGACGCGCCGTCCAAGCCGTCGGCTTCGAACACCTTGCGCGCCGCGTCCAAGATCAACCCGCGTTTCAGGTCGCTCACGGCCTTTTTCCGCTCTGATCTTTGGTCTTTCGCCATTCCGACACTCATAACACACACTTGACGATTATTTCAACAGTGTTAGAATTATAGCGCTGTTAGAATTATCGACCACTGCAAAGATGGAGGTTCACCGTGACAGTCAGGATCGAGAAGAACGAAACGGTGTGGACGATCATTCACGACCGGCCCGAAGCCAGGAATGCCATGAACCCTGACAGCGCGGACGCGCTGACAGAGGCCTTTCTTGATTTCGATGCGGATAAGGACGCCGCCGTTGCCGTCTTCTATGGTGCCGGCGGAGCGTTCTGTGCTGGGTGGGACCTGAAGTTCGTCAGCACGCTCAATGCTTCCTACCCGCTCGGTGAACTCGATATCTCGACGGCACGGCCGCGCGGCAATGGTGGTGACATCCCGCGCGGACCACTGGGGCCCTCCCGGCTCGAATTGGACAAGCCGGTCATCGCGGCCATCGAGGGTCCAGCTGTCGCAGGCGGCATGGAACTGGGCCTGTGGTGTGACTTCCGGGTGATGGCAGAGGCCTCCTACTTCGGCGTCTATTGCCGGCGCTGGGGAGTGCCGCTCATAGATGGGGGAACCGTGCGATTGCCGCGGATCGTCGGCCATGGTCGCGCTATGGAGATCATTTTAACAGGGCGAAAAGTGCCGGCGGAAGAGTGCCTCACCCTGGGCCTATGCGAATATCTGACGCCCAAGGGCGGAGCACGCGCGAAAGCGGAGGACCTGGCGCAGCAGATCGCTCGTTTCCCGCAAGTGTGCGTGCGCGCCGACCGACGTTCCGCCATCAAGAGTCACGGGCTTAGTGTGCGCGAGGCGCTGATTCAGGAATGGTACAACGGGCGCGAAGCATTGATCGCGGATGGCGTGGCGGGCGCTGGCCGTTTCAAGGATGGTCTCGGACGGCACGGCGATTTCGAGAAGATACGGTGATCAGGCTCAACCGCAGTTCGCTGCCGACTTACAGTGGGTGCCAGCGGGCATCGATTGCGTTCGATGTCGACCGACGAGGGTGCAAACTTGCAATCAACTTGATAGCTTGTACCTCATATCTCCGTGCTGTTCACTCGCCGTAATAGCTGCAACCTCAGTCTTTTGCCAACCCGGCGAACGAAGGAGGTGTTCGCACAGTGTGAGCGGCCTGAGACATAGGTGACAGAACGTACCGGACACATAGGTAACACTTTTCGCGAAGCGGGAGGTGTTGATGCCGTGGATGGAGTGTTCGGTAATGGACGAGCGTGTTCGTTTTGTCGGCCGTCTTCTGGACGGCGAGAGCATGAGCGATGAGCGAACCTTCATTGCCTGCTTCCAGTCACAGACGATCTTGGAGGCAACCTGAGCGGCCGCGCCGCGCATAGAGGGTGTCAGCCCAACCCGTCGAGATCGGAACCGGTCGCAAGTCGACCCGTTCCGGCTCCTTCGGGATCAGGCAGGAGGGCGACGATGGCGAGCGACGCGACGGCGACCGCTGCTAGCACGGCGAATGCCACGCCGTAACCGGCCCAGCTAACGATCGTGCCGGCCACGACATTGCTTAAGCTGCCGCCGACGCCTTGCACGGTGCCGACGATGCCGCGGCTCATGCTATATCGACCTGAGCCGGCGACGAACTCGGCCAGCATCAGCGGCAGTATGACATCCCAGATGCCGGCTGCGACCCCATCGA
>JANMNO010000192.1:0-49800 GCA_031374115.1 Hyphomicrobiaceae bacterium
CTGGAACCAGCATTCCGCAAAGTTTTCGCGGCTGCGCGACGAACAGGCAGCCGAACGCCAGGCGGAGCAGGGTGAGCAGTTTACAAAAACGCGCGGCGTGTCGTTCGCGCTCGCCAAGGCGTCGCTCCTCAATGACAACCAACATAAACCAGCACCTGAGCAGCCCTCGCTTGAGTTTCGACGAGGCGATGGCCCTGCCCCACTGGAAGGGACGTTCTCGAAGGCGGCTGGCAAGCCGGGTGTTCTCCGAAGATCAGTTCCGAGCACAGGAGATCAAGCTTCGGATGATCGAATGGCGGCGACGTAATGAGGGACGGGATTTCGGATGCGAACTCTAGCGCCATACATCAGGCTGTGGCCTGTTTTCTCATCAAATTAAATAAGGTTGCGACCTGATTATAATTAGAGTAATATAAGGTTGCGGCCTGATATGGCTACCGATAAAACAGGTTATAGCCTTATGAAAAATACGATGCGCCAACGCGCGAGGCAACGGCTCGATGAACGCCTTGTTCTGCTCAAGCCGGAAAACAGGTTCGTTCCGCCCCCTAAAGGGTGGATACGAGCAATCCGCGACGCCTTGGGCATGACGGGGCAGCAGTTCGCCGCCCGGCTGAAGATCAAGCCACAAAGCTTGAGCGATATAGAAAAGTCGGAGGCGACAGCGTCGATCCAACTCAAGACGCTTCACCGTGCCGCCGAAGCTCTCGACTGCACCCTCGTCTATGCGCTCGTACCCAAGACGTCGCTCGAAGGCGCAGTGCAAGCACGTGCCCGGCGCATCGCGATGAAAGACCTTAGTCGCGTGGCTCACACCATGAAGCTTGAAAACCAAAGCGTTTCCTGCGCCGATCTGGAAGCGCGCATCGAGGCCTATATCCGCGACACGATCAAAGACAGCGATCTATGGACAACCCGTGACTGATCTCTTCCACGAACCTGATGATGCAACGCCCTTGGAACCTGAAGAACGGCTCGGGCTCAAGCAGACCTGGGTCACGCATCGCAGCGACCTCAACGACGCCGAGCAGGAAAACATACTTAAGGCTGCCGCCTGGACGCGCGGACGCCGGCAGCGAAACAAGGATGTGCTGGACGCGGAATTCGCCAAATCACTCCACAAACGCATGTTCGGCGACGTATGGGACTGGGCCGGCACTTACCGCGTGACGGAGCGCAACATCGGCATCGAGGCCTATCGCGTCGCAAACGATACCGGCATGATGTTCGATGACGTTCGCTACTGGCGCGATCACAATACGTACCCCGTCGACGAGATTGCCGTCCGCCTGCATCACCGCCTTGGTGCCATCCACCCCTTCCCCAATGGCAACGGCCGACAAGCGCGTCTCATGGCAGACCTGCTGGTCGAACGTCTTGGCGGACAATCGTTCACATGGGGCGGTGGTGCTATCGGTGATATGGGGGAGTTTCGCGCCAGGTACATCGCAGCGCTCAGGGCAGCCGACGAGCACGACATCAACCCGCTGATTAATTTCGCACGCTCCTAGAGGAAAAATCCATGGCCGAGGACTGGGACCGTCGATATCCCACTGCGGACTCCCTCCGAGCGCCAAGCTTCGCTCGCCGGACAGGGCGTGGCGCACTTTACTACATAACCTGGGAGCACATCCGCACACCTGCATCGGTGTGTGCCCGGTGTGTGCCCAGCAAAATTGGCGATTTGGGGTGTCGCCGTAAGTACCTGATTTTATTGGTGGAGCCGAGGGGAATCGAACCCCTGACCTCTGCAGTGCGATTGCAGCGCTCTCCCATCTGAGCTACGGCCCCAAACCGTGGGAAGCCTGTCCTTACGGTCGCGGCAGGCGCATTGTCAAGCGCACCTGCACAACGCGCGGCCAGCTACGATACGCTGATCGATTGTGCCAGCGAAGCGGTTGCGCCCGAACGCGCGGCCGTTGATTCTTGCCATCCGATCTCGAAGCCGACCTACCGCTCGAGGCCGCGCAATGCTCGTGCTGGCTATCGTCAGCACGCCAGCGTTCCGGCGCCGTGGACACCAACCAGTTGCACAGGGGGATCGGGCCTACGCGCGGCGGGTGGTCGCCTCGAGGTTGGCTGCCGCCATGCGACCGAGTATTTCGATCGTAACGGCCTTCAGGGCCTTACCGGAATCGCCGGGATACTTGGCCTGATACGAGCGATCCTGAATCTGGAAACGTGCTGCGTCCTGAAGCGCAGCCATGCGCGGGATTGTCTGCTCGAAACACAGGTTGTCGGGATTGGCCGCCAACCATCGGTGATATTCCTCGTCGGTGGGAGAGTGCACATCCTTCATGTTGACCAGCACACCGAGGCTTTGTGCGAAGCCCATCTCCGGATTGAGCGCCTTGAAGCGCCGGAACACTTCCAGCCCGCATGTCGACACATAGTCGGCCTTCGTAGGTGAAATGTGAAAGTCGGCTTCGCGCAGCCAACTTTCCGTCAGCACCGACAAGCCCGGCGGGCAGTCGAGAAGCACCACGTCAAACACCGAGCGCACACTGCCGAGAAGCCCCGAAATGGCGGCGCGCAGCCGGCCGTGCAGGCTCTCTTTCGATACTTCGCGCTCGAATAATGTGAGCTGCATGTCGCTTGGGATCAGGAACACCGAGCGTGCGTCATCGATATCGGAGACGCCTCGCACGACGAAGCGTGGCCACTCGGCGGGTGTGTTGTTCAGCACGGACGAGATCAGAAAATCGACGAGCGTCAAGCCTTCCGATTGCAGCTTGTGCAGATTGCCCGGCGTCATCAGCATCGAACTGACGCTGGCCTGCGAATCCGAATCGATCACGAGAACGTTTTTGCCATGGAACGTCGCCATCGTCTCCGCGATGGCGAGGACGACCGTGGATTTGCCGACACCGCCCTTCGTGTTCATGATGGCGATCGTATTGCGCATTTTATCTTCAAAGCCCCGGCTCTACCGCCCAACTCATAACTTCACTCGAGCATATGTCGCGCGGGATTATGGCACGGTAGTGTGCACTAACGAGCCGGCACCAAGCGTAGCTCTTCATTCACGTCAGGTCTTGCACGACGGATCGCAAAAAGAAAAGGGGGCATGCTAGAGGCCCCCATTGTCAACTCGTTTCGCGCGGTATCGAAGTACACTCGACCTGTTACCAGCCGTGGCCTGTTCGCTGCCAAACGTAACCACCCTGAGGAGCCAGAACGCGGCGCTGCTCGAAGGCAACGACGGCTGGCCGGTAGACGGTAACCGACCTCGCCGGCCGCGCCATGTAGGGCTCTGAAACCCATTCATGAACGGCTGGCTGGTAGACATGATTCGTCGACGCAGGACGCACCAGTACGCGGCGCGTCTCCTCGCGGTAAACGGCCGGCGTGTGATGAGCAATTTTACCCGCCGGAGCGACCATGACGGCGCGTTCGACGGTACGCGTGACCGCTGGTGGATGGACTTTGCACAAGGTCTCGCGACTATGCCGATCGCGACTGCGGTGCCAAGCCACAGCTGCGGGCTGCACAACGACGGTCTCATGCACTTTGCGGTATTGCGCAGGGACGTGCGAATAACTCACCTGAGCCGGTGCGACCAGCAAGGTTTTGGCGACCGTGGCGTATACTGCGGGAGAATGCTCGGCATGCCAACGCCCGGGCTGAACCTCGACACGCGCGTCGCGCGAGCCGATGAGTGCCGGTTCGTGCACCACATGCCTCGACGCTGGCTGCACGACGACTGGCTGGGTGATGGTCGCGAACACGCCGGGCTGCCGGACTTTCGTATAGCATTCGCCGCCGTTGAGGCAACCACCGGCCGAAGCATTGGCGGCGGCGAGGAAAAAAGCTCCGATCGTTGCCAGCCCTATGCCGACCGAACGCAATACCGATGCCCGCATGTCTAAAAGCCCCGCCCTTCGCGCCATTTCAATGAAGAATTCTTGACGTGAACTTTCACGGCTAGACCTCTGATGATACAGCATTTTAAACGGTTGGAGAATAAACGCCCGGTTAATTGGTGAACGGACTGAAGTCGTATTTCATGTTTGTTTACTGTGATGAAATCGAAACGTTCCGCACGGGTACCTCGACCGGGGCATTTGGCGCGTCGAGGAGCCGCGTCAAATCGGTTCGCACAGCATTTGCCCGGTGATTTTCGTTGTGATCCGCAAACGACTTGATGCTCATTTCAAGCATCTCCACCGCATGCTCCATGCTCTGCGTGTCGCCGGCACGCTCGGCCATCGCCCACAAGGTCATCCCAAGCTCGTGCTGGAGTTCAGCCTTGGTGATCATTTTCTTTTCCGCGGTCGCACTCTTGATCGCGCGCCGAAACGCCGTCGCTGCCAAGTCGAGCAGCAGCGCTTGACCACCACCGGCGTATTCAGCGAGCAGTGCGCGTCCCAACGTCGTCTCAGCGACCGTCCGATCGATTTCCACGTTCGATAAATCGGCAAACTGTATCGCAGCCCGTAACCGTTCAATCGCTTCTACGAGCATCTTTGGGTCACCCCGCAAGGTTGCAGCACGCAGCAGCATCTGGCCAAACGTCGCCGTGGCGTTGGCCCATTGCTCGGGGAGCTTTTCGTTGGTCAGGGTGGCGAGCGCTGTTCGATAGGCGTGGGCGGACGCGTCGAGCATGGGCAGATCGCCGGTTGGGTCGCCACCACGCCAAAGGGCGTCTGCTTGCAGCAGTCGCATCTCGATTGCATCGGTCTCGCGGTTTTCTGCCGCGTAAGCGTTCGCCGCAATGCCTGCGTGGTATGCAGACTTGGCGAAGTACTCGGCAATGCGCTCGCGGTGTGCCAGCATCATCAATATTTCGGCGAGGCGTTGTTGGCCTTGCGCCCACTGCACGCCACCGACGAGGCTCGTATCGAGTTGGCCTGCCTGGTCGTAGATGCGGATTGCCTCGGCCAGCGCCGTTTCGTCAGCAAACAATTGATTCTGCCTGAATAGTGCGTTCGCTTGCTGCATCAGGAAGTGCCATTGCAAAGCGGTGTCGGCTTTGGTGAACCCGCGTACCGCCGATGCGTAATGCCGTGCCGCCTTGCGATAGTCGAGCCTGATCTCCTCGACGGTCGCGCGTGCCATCAAAACCTGCGCGGCAAGCTGCATCCGTTTGCGAGCCGCTGCGAGATCGGTGTGCGCAAGATGCATCAAGATTTCTTGAGCGGCGGTCAGCGTAACGTCCGCCGCAACGAACGCGCCGCCAGCTAGATGATGTGCTGCGTCCAGCGCCGGTGTCGTGATCTCAGGCGTGCGTTGCGCCAGCGTCACCAGCCGTTCGATAAGCTGCGCCAGCAATTGCAGAAGCTCGGCTTCGAGCGCGACTGCATCGGCGACGCGTGGACGGCGCACTTCGATGCCGGTCTTCACTGCTGCGATCGCGCTCGGTGACAGCCGCGAAAACATGCCGTTCGAGGTGCCCTCGAGCGGAGCCGAGACCGGCGCGGGGTCCGGTAGCGGCGGCGGTACGCTGGGGCCACTTGGGGAGGGTGCGGAATAATTATCGGACGATTGCCAAAGATCGGTCCGCAGATACAAATCGATGGCAGCCATTACCTGTGGCAGAACCGATGGCTCCGCTGCGATCACCGCGAAAAGCCGTTCGAGGAGAACAAATGCGGTGCGCTCGTCGAGGCCTGCACGAGCAATGTCACCGGAGGCGCGGGCTCGCGCCAAGATTTCAGTTGCAAGGGCTGGCGCTCCATCCGCGTTTTGCATGGCGAATGCAAAGACTTCAGGCTCAGGGCGGTTCAGCTCGACGATCGCTGGAAGCGCACCGGCGTGCTGTTGTGTGATCTCGCGGCTGAGGCCGGATTGCTGCCAGGCCAACCAATAATTCTGCACCATCGTGTTCAAAGCAGCGCCGACCTGCGGTCCGCATTCGCGCGAAAGTACGTCGATCAATGTATAGCCGGCGTCGATCGCACCCACAGGCACGGTCATGCCGTATCCGCTTGCAGCAGACGTCAGACCGGCTCCCAGCAGACCGACGAGCTCACGTTCCATGCAACGTTTCTTACGACGTACTGATCAAGTCTTGATCCTATTGGTGGACGGCCCACGCGCCGTGAAATGATATTCGCTATTTGGTTTCATGTCGGTGGCAGCCGCCAGACGATTGGACATGTTGTAAAAAGCCGCTGTCGAGGCGATGTCCCAAATATCTCGATCGTTAAAACCCGCCGACCTCAGAGCCGCTCTGTCCGCATCGTCGATCGTCGCCGGGCTTTGCGTCAGCTTCTCGACAAATTCGAGCATCGCTTGTTGTTTAGCGGGCAGATTAGCGGCGCGCCAATTCTGTGCAATCAGCTCTCCCATGATGGGATCCTTCGCGCGCTGCCGAACCGCTGCGCCATGGGCGGTCAGACAATAGTGGCAATGGTTGATGGCGCTAACTGCGACTGCGATCATTTCGCGTTCGAGTTTCGAAATCCCGCTGTCGGCCAGCATCAGATCGTCGACCATATCGATGAAGGCCTGCAGTTTGGCGTTGTCGAAAGCATAGGCTCGTAACACGTTGGGCACGAACCCGAGCTTCTCCTGGCATTTGTCAAAGTACGCCTGAAGCTGAGGTGTGAGGTTGGCCTGGGGGCCCAGATCGAGGGCGATAATCGCTTCCTTGTTGTCCGTGTGCATGTGTCGATCTCCTAGACTGCCTGGCGACAGGGTTTGAAGTAGTTTCCCGATAAGAAGCAAGATAAAACAACGTCGTAGCCCGATGGCGATGTCCGAAAAATGGCGGTGTCCGGGCTTTGATCGCGCAAGCTTGCAGCCAGCGGGGGTAGTCAACTGTGATCCATCGCCTTACCGTGCGAGCATCATCGGTACTTCCGCAAGCAAACATTGGAGTGTGCTTCCTTGGCCCAAGACACTGCAGCCATGAGTACGTCGATTAAGCTCCTGACCGATTTGCTTTTCCCTAGTTTGCCTTCCGATGCGCGGGAGCCGCTAAGCCCGTCATTGCGGAATGAACTGTCGACTGCCGCGCTCGAATGGATGGCGACGAGATCTCCCGGTCAGCCAAAAATCAGAATTCGCACGGTGACTGACGGCGGAGCCGCATTTGCCATCCTCGAAGTCTTGAACGACGACATGCCGTTCTTGGTCGATAGCGTCATCGGCGAGGTGCAGGCGCGAGGTTTAGCAATTCGGCTTGTATTACATCCGATCTTGAAGGTGCAGCGGCGGCCGGATGGTATTCTCGATGCCATCGTTGGGGCCGGTAACAGCAACTGGGGTGACGGCCACCAGGAAAGCTTGATCATCGTTGTGCTCGACGAGATCACGCCGGAGATTGCCGCGGATCTATCAGCGGCAATCTCTGTAACTCTTGCCGATGTTCGCATCGCGGTTACCGATTGGCAGTCGATGCTGTCTCGTTTCGATCGAACCATTCAAGCGATCGAGAGCTATCCTCCTCCTGTCGCGCCCGGTCTACTTTCTGAAACTCTGGCCTTCTGCCGCTGGCTACGAGACGGCCAATTCACCTTTCTCGGCTGTCGCGAATACCGGCTGACTGGTGCAGGCCAGGAAAATCAGCCGGTGGTGATCGAGGGCAGCGGGCTGGGGGTGCTACGTGACCCACACCTGCACGTGCTGACCCGTGATGGTGACGCAATCGCGATGACACCCGAGATCGCAAAATTCGCGAGCTCGTCGCAACCCCTGGTCATCACCAAGTCGAATATCATGTCCCGCATTCATCGGCGGGTTTACATGGACTGCATCGGACTGAAAACTTACGGGCGAGATGGCGCGATCACTGGTGAGTTAAGGATCGTCGGGTTGTTTACGAGCCAAGCCTATACGCAGCCCGCGCGGCAGATCCCATTCCTGCGCCACAAGGTCGATCATGTTATTTCTCAATCCGGGTTCGCGGCCGGCAGTCACGCTGGTAAGGCATTCGCCAACGTTTTGGAGACATTTCCCCGCGATGAACTGTTTCAAATTGGCGAAGACCGGCTCCTGGAGTGGACGCGCGGTATCGTCGATCTGGAGTTGCGGCCGCGTGTTCGCGTGTTCGCGCGGCGCGACCGGTTCGATCGTTTCGTTTCGGTGCTCGTCTATACGCAGCGAGATCGTTTCTCGACGGCAGTCCGCGAAAAAATCGCGCAGCTGTTGTGCGAGGCTTATCAGGGCCAGCTGTCGGCATTCACCCCATTTTTTCCCGAAGGCCCGCTCGTGCGCGTGCACTTCATCATCGGCCGAAACGAGGGTCCGGCCCCGGCGGTTGATGTCGCAGCTTTGGAAGCTCGCATAACCTACGTCACGCGCACCTGGGACGACCAATTGGCAAACGCCATTGGTCAGGCCGGGCAATCGTTGACGCGCGTTGCGCCGAAGTACAGTCGCGCTTTCTCGGCTGGATATGCGGAGACGTTTTCGGCTGCCCGCGCCGTGCAAGACATTGGACGTATCGAACGCCTCTCAGCTGAAACGCCGGTGGCGATAGACTTCTACCGGGAAACTGGCGATCCGGCCACGCGGGTGCGCGTCGCCATTTATCGGTTCGACCAGCCGATACCCTTGTCTGATCGCGTACCTGTATTGGAGAACCTCGGCTTCTCCGTCATCGACGAGAGAAGCTATCGCGTGCACCCGCATTTCGCCGATGGAACGCGCGAAGTCGCACTGCACGATATGATGCTTGCGACCGCCGATGGCGCTCCGATCGACCTGGGTCAGATCGATCAGCGCATGGAGGCCTGCTATCTCGCCGTCAATGGGGGCGACGCCGACAATGATGCATTCAACCGGTTGATCGTGGTAGCTGGCGCCAACTGGCGCGACGTTGCGATGGTCAGGGCCTATGCCGCTTATATGCGCCAGATCCGCTCGCCATTTGGGCTACGGTACATTGCCGAAACCTTGAACCGGCATGCCGGCATGGCCCGTGACTTGATCGAGCTGTTCCACGTGCGGTTCGATCCTGGCCGCCAGCTTACAATTGAGCAAAGGGCGCACGGCGAGTCCGCCATCAAGCAGCGAATCGACGGTGCGCTAGCCCAGGTTCAAAGTTTGGACGAGGACCGCATTTTGCGTTCCTACTTGAACTTGATAAGCGTGACGTTGCGAACAAATTTCTACCAGCTCGGCCAAGTGGGCGAGCCACCGCGAACGATTTCCTTCAAGTTCGATTCGAAGTTGGTCGAAGGTGCGCCCGAACCTCGGCCGTTCCGCGAGATCTGGGTCTACAGTCCGCGGGTCGAAGGCGTGCACATGCGTTTTGCTCCGATCGCTCGCGGCGGCATCCGCTGGTCCGATCGCGCGCAGGATTTCCGAACCGAAGTGTTGGGTCTTTGCAAGGCTCAGCAGGTCAAGAATACGGTTATCGTTCCGGCCGGCGCGAAGGGCGGGTTCCTGCCCAAGCTGATGCCTCGATCAGGCACGCGCGATGACGTGATGAAAGAGGGAATCGCCGCCTACAAGATTTTCATCTCGGCGCTTCTCGATATCACCGACAACATCAAAGACGGTGCAGTCGTCCCGCCGTTAAATGTGGTGCGGTACGAGCCCGATGATCCCTATCTCGTCGTCGCAGCAGATAAAGGCACGGCAACCTTCTCCGATATAGCAAACGCACTGTCGAGCGAGCATGGTTACTGGCTCGGCGATGCCTTTGCCTCGGGCGGGTCGGTCGGTTACGATCACAAGAAAATGGCGATTACCGCGCGCGGCGCGTGGGAGAGCGTCAAGCGCCATTTCCGCGAGATGGACATCGACATCCAAACGACCCCGTTCCGCGTAACGGGCGTCGGCGATATGTCCGGCGATGTGTTCGGCAACGGCATGCTGTTGTCGCCGGCGATCAAACTCGTCGCGGCCTTCGACCATCGGGACATATTCATCGATCCGGATCCTGACATGGCGGCGAGTTTCGCTGAACGCAAGCGACTGTTCGATTTGCCGCGGTCCAGCTGGCAAGACTACGACAAAGCAAAAATCTCCACAGGCGGCGGAGTTTTCGCACGCTCGCAAAAGTCCATTACACTGTCGCCGCAGATCAGCGCGCTGCTCGGTGTCGAGAAAGTGTCGATGACGCCGTCCGAACTGATGAACGCAATCCTGAAGTGCGAGACGGATCTGCTTTGGTTCGGCGGCATCGGCACCTATGTGCGCGCATCCGGTGAGGCCGACGAGCAAGTCGGTGATCGCGCCAACGATCCCATTCGCGTAACAGCAGCGGAGCTACGCGCCAAGGCGATCGGTGAAGGCGCCAACCTCGGCGTGACCCAACGCGGCCGTATCGAGTTTGCGACGCGTGGCGGGCGTATCAACACCGACTTCATCGACAACTCGGCGGGCGTGAACTCCTCGGACCAGGAGGTGAACATCAAGATTGCACTCGCCCCGGCGCTGGCCTCGGGACGGTTGCCGGCGGACGAGCGCGGCGCATTCCTTGCCTCGATGACCGACGATGTCGCCCATGCCTGTCTCGTCAACAACATCCACCAATCGCTGTCGATCAGCGTTGCCGAGCGCAAAGCTGCGCGGGATTCCGGCTATTACGTGCGGTTGATGACCGCCTTGGAAGGGCGTGGGTTTCTCAATCGTAAGCTTGAAGCGCTGCCGAGCAATACAGAACTGCGAGCACGCGAGGCGGCAGGTCAGGGTCTGACAAGGCCCGAGATCGCGCTCTTGCTGAGCTTCGCCAAGATCGCACTCGATCACGATATTCTAGCGAGCACCGTCCCGGATCATCCAGCGTTTCAGCCATACTTGATCGGATACTTTCCAAAAGCCCTGCGCGAGCGTTTCCCCGACGACATCAAGGCGCACCAGCTCAGGCGCGAGATCGTCGCGACATTCATCGTCAATGCGATGATCAATCGTGGCGGCCCGGCCATGGCGATACGGCTCGCCGATGAGACCGGGCGCACATCGGTCGACATCGCCTGCGCTTTCATGGCCGCCCGTTCGTTTCTCGATCTATCGTCGGTGTGGACTGAACTGCATGCGCTCGGCGGTGACATCGGTGGCCGCCTTCAGGTCGATCTGTACGCCCGCACGCAAGATATACTTCTCGAGCAGACGGCTGAAGTCATTCGATCCGGTGCGGTGGACGATATCGAAGGTGTGACCGCGCGCAATAAAGCGACGGTGGCCGCACTCGCCGGAAGCCGGGACGAGGTGTTCACGCCACGACAACGAACACAGCATGACGAGATAATTTCTGGGCTGGCCAACAGCGGCATTCCAAATGATCTCGCTCGGCGGCTGGTCTTACTCGAAATGATCGGCTCGGTGCCGGCGTTGACGAAGCTCGCTACGGAGTCAAGAAAGCCCGTCGTCGAGGTTGCGCGCGTCGGCAATATCGCCGCCGAGCACCTACGCACCGGCGAGTTGAAATCGCGCGCGAACACGCTGAAGCTTGGAGATTACTACGACCGGCTGGCGGTCAGTAGCGCACTCAACACGCTTGACGCTGCTGCGCGGGGAATAACGCGCGATGTCCTAACGTCTCACGCAAATGGCGCTGGCGACTTTTCGTCCTGGGTGCAGTCCAATGGTCAGCGCTTCGCTCAAGCCAAGAACAGCCTTGACGAAATTGCCGGGTCGGGTGAGATCAGCGTGTCGCGATTGACCGTTGCAGCCGCGCAGGTGCGAGATTTGGCGGGTGGCTAGCGCAATGATGTCAACTGCCCCAGCCATTTCCGTCGTGCTACCGGTCTACAACGGGGAGCCATTTATCGTCGAGGCGGTGTCGTCGATCCTCGCGCAAACGTACGAGGATTTCGAGCTTCTGGTGATCGACGATGGCAGCACCGATAAGACGCGCGAACTGCTGCAACCTCTGGCGCGCAATGATGCTCGCCTTATCGTTCATGCCGAGGCGCGACGCGGGCTCGTGGGCGCACTGAACTTCGGGGTAGCGCAGAGTAAAGGCCGCTTCATCGCCCGCATGGATGCAGATGACATTTCGCTGCCCGGGCGATTTGCAGCGCAGGTCGGCTATCTCGAAAAGCATTCCGATTGCGTGGCGGTCGGTACATCGATCATTAAGTTCAACGCAAACGGGCGCGAAAGGGAGTCGGGCAAGGTCCGCGTCCAGGTTTTCGCGCCGTCGGCATTCCCACCCGCGATCCCTGGCATCGCGCATCCAACGGCGATGATCCGCGCCGATGCGTTACAAAGAGTTGGGGGTTATCGGCCTTATTTCTACAATACCGAGGATCGGGATTTGTGGGCGCGGCTCTGGCAGATCGGCCGCATCCATCAGTTGCCGCAGCCACAGCTACGCTACCGGGTCCATGCGGGCAGTGTCACACGGCAAAAGCGCGTCGACCAACTCATCAGCCACATGATGGCGGACATGTCGGCGCTGTGCCGGCATCTGCAACTTGATGACCAGCCCATCCTTGATAGGTCGCTGACTATAAGCGATCGTCACGAGGCGCTCGATGCCTATGCGGTATTGATTGGAAATCGCTATCCGGTCGATAAGTACCGTTGGTATCACTGCATCCGCAATCGCATGTGGCGGCAGGCTCCGTTTGCGTCGCGATCCGAAATGCTGCGGAAAGTAGTCGCTTGCGCCACGCGACGACCGTTCGATCGGGCGAGCTTCAAGCTGTTGGTGACGGCGGTCCGTCATGGACCGGCGGCGCAGCGCGCCGAAACCTCCACCTAGTACTAGGCCACCGCTCATTGCCCCTTGAAGTCCGGCTTGCGTTTCTCATTGAACGACTTGATGCCTTCGATGCGATCTTCCGTGCCCACCGTCCGGTTATAGGCTTCGATCTCGAACGAGTAGCCGTTCGAGCGGTCGAGGTCGGTTGCCTTGTCGATCGAGCGCTTGGCCTGGCGCACGGCGATCGGTGCGTTTGACGCGATCCGTGTAGCAATGGCGATCACCTCGGGCATCAGCTGGGCCACCGGCACCACGCGATTGGCGAGCCCCCATGCCAACGCATCTGCGGCACTGAACGGCTGGCCCGACAGAATGACTTCCTTGGCGCGCCGCACACCGACTGCGCGTGGCATGTTCTGCGTGCCCATCGCCCCCGGAATAATGCCGAGTGCCACCTCAGTTTGAGCAAAGCGAGCGTGATCGGCTGCGTAGATGAAATCGCAGGCCATGGCGAGTTCGCAGCCGCCAGCAAAGGCCGCGCCATTGACTGCCGCAATGATCGGAAGCGGGCAGTCCAGCATCGCGCGGATCGTCTGCTCAACGACGGCATGCTGGCGTCGCCACGTGGCATCCGACATGCCGTTGCGCTCCTTGAGGTCGGCGCCGGCACAGAATGCCTTTTCGCCAGCACCGGTGAGGACGAGGCAGCGGGCCGCGTTCGGCTCGATGTAGTACTGGGCGAAGCAGTCGCGCAGTTCCTCCATCATCGTCGTGTTCATCGAGTTCATCGCGGCCGGACGGTTCATGGTGACGATCGTCACATGCGGCACCGGGTTGGTCAGCTCGAGAGTTCCGAATTGGGTCTTCATCGTCGAACCTCGGTTCTTGCAGAGCAGTTCCTGATGTATGCGTTGTTGCCGGGTGCCAGCGCAAATGGCAAGTTCCATCGCATTCGAATGCACTGGGTTTGAGCCACCGATGAACCTTTCTCGCACATTGCAGACCGTTGCGCGCCATATGGGCCAAGCGCCGGCGATCACGTTCGAGGGCCGGCAGCTCACCTATGCAGCCTTCGAACATCAGGCGGCGACGATCGCGGGCGCGCTGCTTAACCGCCACGGCTTGCAGGCGGGCGATCGGGTCGCATTGATCATGGAGAACTCACTGGAATTTCTCCCTGCTCTATACGGCATCTGGCGGGCAGGGCTTTGCGCGGTTCCGGTCAATGCCAAACTGCATGCGAGGGAAATGGCGTGGATCGTCGATGACTGCAGTGCGAAGTTGGTGCTGGCTTCCGCAGACGTTGCTGGCAAAATGGCGTCACTCACGGAACAGGCTTGGCCGGCGATGATCGTGGCTCGCACGCGCGATTGGATGTCGATGCTGTTCGCCGATCCCATCGTGCACGCGCCGGCCGGCCCCGATGAAGAAGCGTGGATGTTCTACACGAGCGGTACCACCGGCCGGCCAAAAGGCGCCATCCTAACCCATCGGAACTTGTTGTTTGCAGCGCACGCCTACTACGCGGATATCGATTTTATCGACCATCGAGATTGCATGCTGCATGCAGCTCCATTGACCCATGGCGCCGGTCTCTATGCGCTGGCCCACATCGCACGCGGCTCGCATCAGATCGTGTTTCCCTCGTTCGATTCCGCGCAAATCTTCGCGGCGTTGGCGACCCGCCACAACGTCTCGATGTTTGCCGCGCCAACGATGTTGGTGCGGTTGCTGAACGATCCGAAGGCCGGGGACACAGACACGCGTGGTCTCAAAACCATCGTTTACGGTGGTGCACAGATGTATGTTGCCAACCTCAAACGCGCCATCGCGTTGTTTGGTCCGAAGTTCTTCCAAGTCTATGGCCAGGGTGAATCGCCAATGACGATCACCGGAATGACCAAGGCATTCCATGCCGACGCGTCTCATCCCGACTACGAGATGCGGCTTGGTTCGGCTGGCATCGCTCGCACCGGCACTGCCCTCAGAATAATCAATGATGCCGGCAAGGATATTCCATTCGGTGAGATCGGCGAGATAATTACCAAGAGCGATTGCGTGATGAAGGGTTATTGGAACAACGCCGAAGCCAACAAGAATGCCCTGCGCGATGGCTGGCTATGGACCGGCGATCTTGGCGCCGTCGATGCCTCAGGTTTTCTTACCATCACGGACCGCTCGAAGGACTTGATCATTTCAGGCGGCGCCAACATTTATCCGCGCGAGATCGAAGAACTGCTGTTGACCCACCGTAGTGTGCTTGAATGTAGCGTCGCCAGCCGCCCGCATACCGACTGCGGCGAAGAAATCATTGCCTTTGTGGTCAAGCGTCCAGGCATGGATGTGACCGAAGCCGAACTCGATCAACTATGTCTCGATAATATTGCTCGCTTCAAGCGGCCGAAGGGCTATCGCTTCGTCGACGCTCTCCCCAAAAACAATTACGGGAAAATTCTCAAGACTGAGCTCCGAGATTGGCTGGTCGACACATGATCGCCATGGATAGATCGGGGGATTGGCCCCGCTTAAGATTGAATGACCTTGGCGGCATGAATCTTGGCCGGTGGCTCAGCTGCACCGTTCTTGATCGGCGAGATCGAATTCCGCCCGAGCGTGACGTTCTTGCAGGCGCGTATCTGCCCATTGTCGAACGTCCAGCATTCACCGCTGTCATCCAGGAAGACTGTCCACATCAGGTTGAATTCTGCACCGTAGTCGATGAGGATGTGGGCGACACCCGATCCCTTCGGCGTCAGCACCGGAATCGGTGGATTGAGTTGGACGATCATGTCTACACCCCGAAAGCACATTGCGGTTTGCCTGCGCAGGTGAACGCGGGGCCTGGAAACTGGTTCCGGCAACAGCAACAGCTCATTGCGCTTGGACCGACCCGGAATTTTGACCTCGTGGAGGCTTGAATGCTGCTCGGCTGTATTGCTGACGATCTGACTGGCGCGACCGATCTGGCGCTGATGCTCACCCGCGCCGGCATGCGCACCGTGCAAGTGATGGGGGTGCCGGACCAGAAAGCGGATTTCGAGGGTTTCGATGCGGTCGTGGTTGCGCTCAAATCTCGTACCAACCCCGCGAGCGAAGCCGTCGCTTGGTCATTGCAGTCGGCGGACGTGCTTCTGGGCCGGGGCGCTCAGCAGATATTCTTCAAATACTGCTCAACGTTCGACTCGACCAGCGCAGGTAATATCGGCCCGGTGGCAGAGGCGTTGATCGAAAAACTGAGCGGCGAAATCGCGCTCGCTTGTCCAGCGTTTCCGGCAAACAAGCGGTCGATCTACATGGGTAATCTGTTCGTGGGCGACGTGCCGCTGGCCGAAAGTCCGATGAAGGATCACCCGCTGACGCCGATGCGTGATTCAAATCTCGTGCGTGTGCTGCAAAGCCAAACCAAGTTGCCGGTCGGGCTGATACCCTTCGCGACCGTCGATCAAGGGCGGGCAGCCATCGCGGATGCCTTCAAGTCACTAAGCGCGGCGGGCAAGCGGTTGTGCATTGTCGATGCGATAACCGATCATCATCTGATGGAGATCGGCGCGGCGGCAGCTGGCCACAAGTTGATCACCGGCGGTTCAGGCGTGGCGATGGGATTGCCGGCGAACTTCATTGCCCAAGGCTTTATGAAGGCCGCGACTGCCACCAAGCGCATGGTTGCTCCAAAGGGCCGGCAACTGATTGTTTCCGGTAGTTGCTCGGAGGCGACGCGCGGCCAGGTGAAGGCGGCGATTGCGGCTGGCATTCCCGCATTCGAAGTCGACGCGGCAGCGATCGGCCAGGGCAAACTCGATGCTGACCAGGTTGTAGGCTGGGCCAAGAAGCAAGCGGCGAGCGGCCCCATTCTCATCTACTCCAGCGCCGATCCTGCACGGGTGGCCGCGATACAGAAAGAGTTCGGCCGCGACAAAGCCGGTGCCATGGTCGAAGGCGTGCTGGCCGCTGTCGCCAAGACATTGTGCGCGGGAGGTTTCACCCGAGTGATCGTCGCCGGTGGCGAAACATCGGGCGCGGTCGTGGCCGCGCTGGGTATCGGCGCTATCGAGATCGGCCCTGAAATCGCACCCGGCGTGCCATGGACGCTGAGCCGTGACGGACAACCGCTCGCATTAGCCCTAAAGTCTGGTAATTTCGGTGGCCCTGATTTCTTCCTTTCAGCCTGGAACCACCTCGCATGAAAGCGGAAAGCCGCCAACGGGACCTGATCGTTGCAACCGGAGCATCGCTTTACAATCGTGGGCTGACGCACGGCTCAACCGGCAACATCTCGGTGCGTTTGGAGGATGGCGGCTGGCTGATGACGCCGACGGGATCTTCGCTCGGCACGCTCGATCCAAAGCGCCTTTCCAAACTCGACGAACTCGGCAATCTCATTTCCGGTGATGCCGCCACCAAGGAAGCGTTTCTGCACACGACCATGTACGCGCATCGCCCGCGCGCCGGTGCAGTCGTGCATTTGCATTCGACGCACTCGGTCGCCGTGAGCTGTATCCACGGCGTCGATCACGTCGATTGCCTGCCGCCGATCACCGCCTACTACGCGATGCGGATCGGTGCGCTGCCGATCGTTCCGTACTTCCCGCCGGGCGATGCTGCGCTCGCCGATGCCGTGGGCAAACTTGCGGTCAAGCATCACGCGGTGCTGTTGGCCAATCACGGGCCGGTGGTCGCGGGCTCGACGCTGTCGGCTGCAACCGATGCGATCGAGGAACTCGAGGAAACCGCGAAGCTATTCCTGATGCTGCGGCGCGAGCACCTCCGGCCACTGACACCCGAACAAGTTTCAGAACTCAACCAACGCTTTCCCAATTAAACGAGAACCACAGGGAGTGTCGCCATGAACAATATCGATCTCAAGGGCTGCGTCGCGGTCGTGACGGGTGGCGCGCAAGGCTTCGGCCGCGCGATCACTGAGCGGTTCGTCGCGTCGGGCGCCAAAGTCGCGATCTGGGACCGCGATACGGCGCTCGCCGAAAAGACCGCCAAGGAGATCGGGGAAGCGGTGAAAGCATTCGCATGCGATGTTTCGGAGTTGGTGCCCGTCGAAGCTGCTCGCGATGCTACTCTTAAGGCATTCGGCAGGATCGACATCCTGGTCAACAATGCAGGTATCGCCGGGGCAAATGCGACGACCTGGGATACCACGGTCGAAGAGTGGCGCAAGGTCATGAAGATCAACCTGGACGGTCCCTTCATCTGCTCGAAGGCTGTGGTACCGTCAATGATCAAGCAGAAGTACGGACGGATCGTGAACATCGCCTCGATCGCTGGCAAGGAGGGCAACCCGAACGCGGCACATTATTCGGCGTCCAAAGCTGGCGTGATCGCGTTGACAAAATCACTGGGCAAGGAGCTCGCGTCCTACGATATCGCCGTCAACGCCGTGACACCGGCCGCCGCCAAGACCGCGATCTTCGACCAGATTACGCAACAGCACATCGACTTCATGCTGTCGAAGATCCCACGCAACCGCTTCGTCAGGGTCGAGGAGCTCGCGGCAATGGTCGCTTGGCTGGCGTCCGCCGACAACTCGTTCACGACCGGCGCCGTGTTCGACATATCGGGTGGCCGCGCGACATACTAGTGGTCGCATCCGACTCTGCTTTCGCAGAGCCGGCCGGATGCGACGGTAAAAGGATGCGAGCGCTGTCAGTTTGCGTAGCGCTCGGCCAACCAGCGAGCAGTGCGCAGCAGGCGGCCGTCGTCGCGGCGTGCACCGACGAGCTGCACGCCGATTGGCAAGCCATCGGCTTCGAGAATCGGCACGTTTACACACGGGTTGCCGAGATAGGTCCAGGGAGCATTGAAAATCGGATTGCCGGTCGATGCGAGTGTCTTGGGTGCCGGACCCGTCGATGCTGGTGTCAGGATGGCAGCATACGACGTCAGCATGCGATCGATCCGCCGGGCAGCATCTTCGCGCGCGTTGATTGCCGCGAGGTACGTTTCAGCGCTGATCTTGCGCCCGGCTTCGATGCGGGTTCGCAAGGCTTGACTGATCGCCTCGCCTGCCTGATCGGCCAGCGCGCCATAGTAGGCTGCGTTCTCGCCGGCTTGAACGATCCCAGCATGCGCCGCTACAGCTTCAAGCGAGGGCATGTCGACGACCTCGATCTGATCGCCGAGATCGGCAACCAGTTCAGCAAATGCATCCTTTGTCACCTGATCGGTCAGATGCCAGGCAGGGGTTCTGACGTAGGCAAACAACGGCTTCACCGGGACTTTTTCGGCAGCCGCGTGTGCGAGATTAGGGCGACTGCGCGGATAACTGCCAGGGTCACGCGGGTCGTGCGCCGAAAGCGCATCCGCGATCAACGCTAAGTCTTCGATCGAGCGGCCATACACGCCGACGGTGTCGAGGGTGTGTGACTGCATGGTGACGCCGGTCCGCGAGATCAGCCCGAAGGTCGGCTTTAAGGCGAAGATGCCGCAGAACGAGGCTGGCCGGATCACCGACCCGCCGGTCTGGGTGCCAAGTGCCAGCGGAAACATTGCGTCGGCAACACCCGCTGCCGAGCCAGAGGAAGATCCTCCGGGCGTATGGCCTGTATTGTGCGGATTGCACGTCGGCCCCGGTGTCGTCGAGGCCATCTCCGTTGTCACCGTCTTGCCGATGATGATGGCGCCCGCATCGCGAAGGGCGGTGACGCAGGCTGCATCCTCGGCCGGTTGACGGCCTTTATAGAACTCGCAACCGTTTTGCGTTGGCATGTCGGCGGTGTCGATGATGTCCTTGATGCCAACCGGCAAGCCGTTCATTGGCCCCACGCCCTTGCCCGACTTGCGAGCCGCATCAGCTGCGCGCGCCTGCGCCAGCGCGTGTTCCGTATCGAGATGGGCAAACACCTTCACCTCGGGTTCCCGTTCCGCGATGCGCTTGAGACACGCTTTGATAAGTTGCTCGGATGTCAGGTCGCCACTATTCAGGCGTTTGATGGCAGCGGTAGCGGTCAAACGAGCAAGGTCGGTCACGATCGTATCTCCAGGTGTCAAGGCAATTGGGATTGCACACATCGCCCGAAAGCGCGCTCAACACAACCGCAGTCTGCGCGCGCGGGCGGGTCTAGTAGTCGACACCCGCCTCGCAGGTTGATTTGACGGACTTTCGCCTGATCCTGTAACGAAACGCTGTAGGAAATAAACCAGGAACAATTATCATGCCCGGCGATGCTAACCTCTATGCAGGCTTCGAGAAGAGCTTTGCCGACCGGTCGTCGCACGTGGCCCTCGCCCTGACTGATGGCGAGATGATCACGTATGCTAAACTCGGCGACGAAGTTTCTCGCATGGCAAATGCATTGTCTGCGCGTAACGTAAAGCCAGGCGATCGGGTCATGGCACAGGTCGAGAAGTCGATCGCGAACGTGCTGCTCTATCTGGCTTGTCTCAAAGTCGGTGCGGTATTCAATCCGCTGAACACCGCTTATACTTCGGCCGAACTCGAGTATTTCATTGGCGATGCGATGCCGAAGTTGCTCGTCGTCGATCCATCGAAACACGCCGATCTGCAGCCGATCGCCGCCAAGGCTGGCGTTGAGCATCTCGATACTATGGATCAGCACGGCCACGGCTCACTGGCGACGCTGGTTGCCGCGCAGGAGCCGTCGCACGTCACTGTAGCGCGCGGTCCTGACGATTTGGCAGCGCTGCTCTACACGTCCGGCACCACGGGGCGGTCCAAGGGTGCGATGATTACCCACCGCAACCTGTCGTCGAATGCTGTGACCCTGCAACAGTACTGGGGCTTTGCGTCTAGCGATGTACTGCTGCACGCACTACCGATCTTTCACGTGCACGGTCTATTCGTCGCCATCAATACGACTTTGCTGTCCGGCGCCCGGATGATCTGGATGCCGAAATTCGAACTCTCCGCCGTTTTGAAAACATTGCCACACGCAACCGTCATGATGGGCGTGCCGACATTTTACACGCGGCTCCTCGGCGACAAATCGTTTGGCCCCGAGCACTGCCGGAATATGCGGCTGTTCATTTCCGGTTCGGCGCCGCTCCTGGCCGAGACCCACACCGAGTTCGAGGCGCGGACCGGCCACAAGATACTCGAACGCTACGGCATGACCGAAACCGGCATGATCACGTCCAATCCATATAACGGCGGCGAACGGTTGGCCGGCACTGTCGGCTACCCACTGCCTGACATTTCGGTGCGCATTGCCGATGATGCCGGCAAAGCCTTGCCCGTTGGCGAGGTTGGTGTGCTTGAAGTCAAGGGCCCGAACGTTTTCAAAGGCTATTGGAACAACCCTGAGAAAACAGCTGAAGAATTTCGCGCAGATGGGTACTTCGTCAGCGGCGATCTAGCGGTCCTGGCTCCTGACGGCCGCGTAAGCATCGTCGGACGCGCAAAGGATCTGATCATAACTGGCGGCTTTAATGTCTACCCGAAGGAGATCGAGGATGAACTCAACGCGTTGCCGGGGGTTGCGGAATCGGCCGTGATCGGGGTCGCACATGCCGACTTCGGCGAGGGCGTGATCGCCGTAGTCACGCCATTGCCTGATGCAAAACTTCAGTCGGAAGCCGAAATCATCGGGCACCTGGCCGGTAGGCTGGCAAAGTTCAAGCTGCCAAAGCGCGTGTTTCAGATGAGTGATTTGCCTCGTAATGCGATGGGCAAGGTGCAGAAGGCAGAATTGCGCAGCGTCTACGGTCGAACATTCGTAAAATAATCGCCGTCGCCGATGCAACGCCTCGCAAAGGTTGGACTTTTGAGAATTTTGCGGCTTTATCATTCATCTGATGAAGGGGCGCAACTTCTCATTCTTTGGCAACCAATCAAAATCGGACTGTACGTGCCATGAACGCGACGACAATTGGTGAGAGTGTGAACGTTGCCAACGGCCGCGACGTTGCCGACGAGAAGATGGAGCAAATCCGCGATCTGCTGTTTGGTGAGTTCCAGCGCGAGAACGATCGGCGGATGAGCCAACTCGCGGCCCGCATTCACGACTTGGATACGGACGTACATCACCGCCTTGATGCGTTGCAAGCGAGGCTCGATGCTTTTGCGGGCGAGACTCAAGCGGAACGCCTCAGTACGTTCGACGAATTGGCGCGTGGCATTCAAGAACTTGGCGAACACATTCGTCGAATTCCACGAGAGTGAAGTTTGGGTAGACCATGTCGCAAAATGTCAGCCGCCTGAAGGAATTGCTCTTCGATCGCGAGAACGCGACGCTCGCGGAACTGCAGGGGCGTGTGGCCAAGGTCGCCACGAACGAGCAGGCCAGCCGGGAGGAACTCGCGCAGGCGCTGCAGGCCTCAGTCGCGGCGGAGGCGGCTTCGCGCGTTGAGTTGGCACGGCGCGTCGAAGGGCTGTTCGACCGCGCAGGTTCGGAAGAGCGCTTCCGATCCAGTGTCGCCACGGTGTTGGATGGCGCTCTGCGCGAGGCGGAGGTTGCGCGGCACGATCAGATGTCTCGTGCGATGGCGCCACTCGTCATCAGGACGATTAAAACCGAGTTGCGCAACAGCCAGGACGAAATGGTCGAGGCGCTGTACCCAATCACCGGTCGTCTGGTCAAAGCCTACATCGCCAGCGCGATGAAAGATCTGACCGACCAAATCAATCGCCGGCTTTCGGGCGGCTCGAACCCGTTGATGCTGCGATTGCGAAGTTTGTTGACAGGGCATTCCGTAGCGGACTTGGCCCTCGCCGAGGCCCGTCAGCTGGAGGTCGTGGAATTATTCCTGATCAGGCGCGGCTCGGGGGAGCTTATTCAGCATTGGCCCGAAGGACCCCAGGGCACGGGCGTTCCCTCCAATATGGACATCCATCTGAGCGGAGTGCTCGCGGCGATCAACGATTTCGCGGCGCGGGCACTTAAGGACAATGGCGGTAATCTGCGCAAGTTCGAGCTTGATGAATTCTGCATGTATCTGCGGTCGTCATCTACTTGTCTGCTCGCCGCCAAGTGCCGCGGTGCAGCGCCAGTTGGGATCGAGGCGATACTCGATGACGAGTTCGTGCGGCTGATCGAACGCAATCAAAAGACGCTAGCCGGCGATGCAACGCAGCTGCCGGATGGCCTACTTTCGCCGCTTGCACAAAATCTCGAACGGCGCTTGGGCGAGAAGCAGAAAGCGATTGCCGCCGAGGTAGGCCTTGGCTTCAATCCTGTGAAAGCGCTTGCCGTCGTCATCGTTCTACCGCTAATCCTGTTTGCCGGATGGAATTACTACACGCGGTACGAGACGACGCGCGTCCGCGACTTGGCGCAGCAAACGATTGCGGCTTCGACGCAGCTGGGCGGCTATCCGACCCAAATCGACTTAAGCCCGCGTGGTCTCGATGTGACGCTCACCGGCTTGGTGCCGACGCCGGCGGCCAAGAGTGAGGTGATCGGGCGGTTGCGCAGCGCTCTGCCCAGCTCCAAGATCAACGACCGCTTGACGGTGCTGCCCAATCAAGCGGCGGAATTCGAACCTCAACTGACGAGCGTGCGGCGCGATCTAGCAGGCTTCGAGGGCGAAGTTCTGCGCGCTGCCGTCAGGCGTGCGATGGCCCGTGCAGGGAGGCGGATGGAGCAGACGATCCCGGAGCTAAATCGGCTCGACCTCGCACTGACCGATGCAATCGCGAGAACCACCACGCGATCCGTGAAGGCAAATATCGAACGTTTGCTCGTCGAGTTGAAAAAGCTGCAGGCGCGCATCGGCGGGGAGAACATCGACATGGCACAACTCATCGCACTTTCGATGCCGATGCATGGAATCTCCGAACAACTCAAAACCGCGAGTGCCGATCTTGCGACCCTGCTGAGCCGAGGTTCGACCGGTCCGGCCGCATCCCACGGCGAAGCCGCACCGAATGACGTCGCGGAAAGTGCCGAAGAATTAAGTGTTGCCGCCGAACAGCTTGCCGCGATCGCCGTTGCGGTCTCGCAATCGGCCGGCATCAAACCTGTGCCGGTTCCGCCACCAACGCCGGTCATCGTCCAGCCGACCGCACGCGAACGGCTGGAAAAGTGGATCAAGGCAAATGCGGTGTTTTTCGCCGAAGGTTCGGAATTCCGCAATCCGCCAGCAGCTCAAACGACGATCGAAGCAACCGCGAAGCTGATCCGCGAAGCCGGCACTTTCATTCGCGTTGTCGGCTTCACGGACGAGCGCGGCGGTCAACCGCGTAACACACCGCTCGCTCAGACACGGGCGCAGCGCGTGCTCGATGCGCTCGTCGAAAAGGGTGTGCCACGGCAGTCGATGGTCGCGATCGGGCGGCCCGTGGGGATCGATATCAGCCCTAGTGTTGGCGCTCAGAGCCCCAACCGGCGGGTCGAGTTCGAAATCGGTTTCGAGGGTGAGGCTGCGGAGTAGCTCATGCGGATCGCTAAGATCTTGCTGCTCGGTGAGATCGGTGTCGGCAAGACTTCGATCGCAAGGCGGCTGGTCTTCGATCAATTCGACGGTGAGTACAAGGCGACGATCGGCACCGACATCTACCGTTACGAGGTGGTTCCCTCTCCCGTTGACGGGCCGTTTCATTTCGTCGTCTGGGACAGCGATGGCAATTTTGGCGACTCGATCTTTCGTCACGTGTACGCCCGCCAGTCCGATGCGGCGATCATCATTGGCGATGTTAATCGCTTGGCGACGCTTGATGCCGTTGCCAGATTGGGAGATGGTTTTGTCGAGGCGTTTCCGGGCCGTCCTGTGATTTACGTGATCAACAAGCTCGATCTTCTCCAGGCCGGGCACTCACCGAATCTCCCCAATGCTTTGGCACACGCGGACATACCTATCGTCATGACCAGTGCAAAGACGGGGCACCATGTCAAAGATGCGTTCCACCAAGCCGCAACCGTTATTGCCCGTCGCAGCCCATATGGACGTTGACGCCGAAGAGTTGGTTGCAGCTTGCCGGTTGCTGGCTGAACATCGCTTGTTCGGCTTGGCTTGGCTCGATCGAAGCCTTGTCGCTGCTCGCGGTTTTGGCGAATTGGCCAACATCGTGCCACTTGGCCTGCGGATTACCGATTCCGTGCCGCCGTTGCTGGGGCTCGACGAGGCTGTGCTTGAACTTATCGAGTTTCCAAACAAGTCATTTGAAATGCCCAATGTCGCTCTCGCAACTGTCGATGGCACCGGTCCTAGACTAAACTTGCGCATATACTGGATGCCCAGTCATCAACAATTCCTGTTGCTCATTTCGCGCGTATTGTCGACCGGTGATCTTGAACTTGGGCTGGCGCGACAAGTTCGCGCACGCATGATCGTCGAGGCCGAACTCGCGCAACAATCGAGAGCATTGGCTGCGGTCAACGCGGAGCTTACACGCGCTAATCGGGACCTCGCAGAGTTTGCTGACATCATAAGCCACGATCTCAAGTCGCCGTTGCGGGCGATGCGCCTTTTTTCCGACGATCTCGAGCGCTCTCTGGATCGAGCAAACAATGGCGATCCCAAGTTGCACGCTGCGCAAATTCGTGCCCAATCACAGCGGATGTCCCGCATGCTGACAGATTTGCTGGCGTACTCGAAAATCGGACGGCAAACTGAGGCCTTGGATGCGATCGATACCGGAGCGCTTGTTCGAAGCATTGTCGGCTCGATGCCAAGAGATAATGGAATATCGATTGCGGTTTCCGGCGAGTGGCCAGTGATCGAAACCTATGCCGCGCCGCTCGATCTTATTTTGCGCAATCTGGTTACCAACGCTATTGCCCACCACGATCTCGGCGCCGGTAAGATTACGGTAACGGCAAATCCAAGCGCCAGCACGCTCGAGATTGAGATTGCCGATGACGGTCCCGGCATCGCGCCTGAGTGGCATAAGGCTATCTTCCAGCCCTTTCGCACGATCGATAGTACGGCTGCAGCCGAGAAAAGCGGGATTGGGCTGGCGCTGGTACGTAAAGCCGTCGAGACAACGGGCGCAACGCTCACGCTAGTGTCGGACCCGGCGGCGTGCCGCGGGACGACCTTCAAATTGAGCTGGCCGCTCGTGCCCAAGCCATAGCGTGACGTGTGATGATATACACGGCGTCCGTTTGAGCTTTCACGGTGCGAAATCACACCCACCCATGCGTACCTGTGATGCCCGCAGAGCGCGCGGAAATGACATCGAATATCCGACCCATGAGCTGCTCACCAGGACGGACCTGGCGCACCACATTTCTCACGTCAGTCGACAGAGCTTCCGGTTTCATCCGATCTGCGCATTGCCGGTGACGAGATCCAACCGGACGGCGATGGTGGACGCTCAACACTTTTCGCATTTGAGAAAATCTCATGTATGGTTCAAGTGCAGGTTTGGAGGCGTTAGATGAGTTCGGGTGGCTCAGGGCCGGGTGGCGATTTTCTAGCGCGCAAGAGCGATGCGACGAAGATCCGGCAGTCGCTGCCCAAGGTGGAAGATGTGTTGATGGTCGAAGACGAGGCATTCGATGCCGATCGTCTTCGGGCCACGCTGCATGTCATGCTCGGTTACGACTTGACGATCCGGCGTGCGCCAACGCTTGGCAGCGCGCTCGATTGCGTGATCCAGCGCAAGCCCGACATAGTCTTCCTCGATGACTATCTGAAGCCCAACGACAACGCCTCGCATACGATCCCCTTTCTACGTCGCGCCGGTTACGCGGGCCCAATCGTGGTCGTCAGCGGCGAGGTCGATCGCCAACGCAGAATTCTACTGATGACGGCCGGCGCCGCTGATGTCATCCACAAGGACGATCTCGATAGCGTTCGCGTAGCTGAAGCGCTCGCCCGCGCTTTCAAGACGGATGAATCTGGCAAGACGGATGGCGCGCGCAACCAATCGACTGAGAAATCGTAAACGTATATCAATCGGAACGTGACAAAGAACGCATGGCAAAATCAGAGATTCTGAAACGCGAAATCAAGGCACTGGCGTTCGATCAATACGGCACGATCGTCGATATGCAGGGCGGCTTGACCAAAGCCGCGACGCCGTTTCTCAAGGCTAAGGGATGGACCGGCGATCCGTCGAGCTTTGTCACGTGGTGGCGGCGCACGCACTTCGAAAACTCGATGATTGATGCGCTTCTCGATCGCGGACATACGCCATACCGGCAGATCGGCCATCGGGCGGTCAGCCACGTGCTCGATCGTTGCGGCATCAGCTACACACAGTCTGAAGTGACGGCGCTTGTTGCCGAAATCGAGCGGCTGCAACCATTTCCCGACGTGGTATCCGGCCTGGAGCGCTTGCGCGCATCGGGGTTCAAACTCGCGATACTGTCGAATGGCGATCGCGACATGCTGAAGGCAGCCGGTCCACATATCGGCTTTCCATTTGATCATGTGATCTCGGTGCAGGAGGCCGGTTACTTCAAGCCGCACTGGCAGACCTACGCCAAGGCTGAGGAAATCATCGGCCTTGATCGATCGAGCATCCTGTTTGTCGCCAACCACGCTTTCGATTGCATTGGTGCCAAGGCATTCGGCATGCGAACGGCCTTCATCGACCGCCGCAAACGGCCGTTTGGCGAGACACCGCATCAGCCAGACCTTATCGTATCGGACTTCGCCGAGCTGGCCACGAGATTGGCCTGACGCCCCCTACGTTGTTCGGTAGCCGTACAGCCAATCGTAGGATGCGATCAACCGTGCGCCAGGGATGGTACGTAGCGAAAGATTTCGAGCGGCCGCCAGCGGACCACCGAGATGGTAGATCTTGCCGTTTCGAGCCGCAGCCGCTTGCACGCGCTGCTTGCGTGAGCGCCGGGCTGTCTCGTAGGCCGCGAACGCTGACGCAAGATCGGCTTCTGTTTCGAGTGCGGGCCCAAGCGCAGCCGCATCTTCCATCGCCATCACCGCGCCCTGCGCGAGGAACGGCATGATCGGTTGCGTCGCGTCACCGAGCATCGCGACGCGCCCGCGTGACCACGCCGGCAGCGGCGGTGCTGTCACTAGTGACCATTGCCGCCACAAACTCGCGCTCTCCAACAGTGCACGTAGCTCGGGGGCTAGGTCTTTCGCCTTCGCCAGAACCGACTGCGCTTCGATGCTGGTGTTCCAGCCCTGAGGGTGTGCCGTGTCCTGCGTGACGACGACAAGGGCGATTTCCGATCCGCCGCGAACGGGATAGTGCACGACGTGCATGCCAGACGCTAGCCACACGCCGACATGATCACCGAATGCTTGCATGATGGCTCTATCGTTGGCGACGACTGCGCGCGCGGCCACTCGCCCTGTCGGCGAAAGTTGAAAGCTTCCAAAGGTTGCTCGCCTGACGGCTGAGTTGATGCCGTCCGCGCCAACCAGAATGTCGCCGTGGACGACACCGCCATCCGCCGCGTGAACGGTCACACCGTTCGCCGTCGTTTCGATTTGCGTTACATCAAATCTCAACGAGATCTCAATGTTTCCGCGTTCGACGAGGCGGCTCATCAACGCGGCACGAAGATCGGCACGATGGGCAGTCCAGTACGGCGCACCGTGGCGCCGTTCGATCCAATCCCCGAGCGGCAGCTCGGCGAGGAGTGTCCCGGAACGGCCGTCACGCATTCGGATCGATTGTGGAACACCTGCCATCGGTGCGAGTATGCGCGCGATGCCCAACCGCTGCAGAATACGCGTGCCGTTGGGGCCGATTTGAATTCCGGCACCGGCTTCCGACGCCTCGCGCCGCCGCTCTAGCACCCGGCATCGCCATCCTATTTCTGAAAGCGTCAACGCCGCGGCGATCCCGCCGATCCCGCCTCCGGCAATAAGGACAGCGCCCGGGGTCACGCGGCTTCGACGACGACAAGACAATCCGCCGGATCACTCTCGGTGGCAGCCAACCGCGCATCGTAGAGGTATAGCGTCGAGCAGTACGGACACAGCACCTGGTTGTCGACACCCATGTCGAGAAACACATGCGGATGATCGAACGGCGGCCGTGCGCCCATGCATTGCAATTCCTTGACGCCGACGAAGATCTTTTCGGCACCCATATCGTTGGCAAAGTGGGGGACTACGGCTGCTGCCATCTGGCATCTCTCTTTGAAGCTGCGATCAACACATGCTGCTCATTGCGAGCGTAGTTGCTGGTCGCGCATCATGGCATCCGGTGTCAAGAGCGGTGTTGGCTGCGCCAGCGGATGGGCCGCGACCTCGCTTGTCCCGGGCTTGATCGAAATCGCCGCAACGTGAAGTATGCGGCCTTTGTGGCTTGCGTGGGCCTGATCTGCGGCGGAAACGCGTTACCGGCCAACGATCCCGAACTCGCTGAACGGTATAAAATCCACCAAATTGCCTTCTGTGACATCGCCTGCGTCTTCCGGAATGTCGATCAAGCCGTCGGCCGCGCGCAAGCCAGAGATCAAGCCTGAACCATCACGCGCGAATTTATCAACGGCTAGACCCTGTTTGGTTTCAATCAGCATGCCCCGCCAGAACTCGCGGCGGCCCGGCTTGCGGCCGGTGAACGCGAACGCCGCTGGCAACTTGTAGCGTCGCGGCTCACGCCACGGCCCTCCGCCGAGCCGCTGCAAAAGAGGAAATACGTACATCAGGAAGCAGACGAACACAGCGACTGGATTGCCCGGCAGACCGACGACAATGCTAGGCACGGCTGCCGGATCGGAACGCTTGATTTGGCCGAACATCATCGGCCGGCCAGGCTTTACGGCGAGCTGCCAAAAGTGGCGCGATCCAAGCGCGCCGAGGGCGGCTGCCATATGGTCCTCGTCGCCGCGGCTCGCGCCTCCCGTAGTCAGGATCACGTCAAAGTTGTTGGCGGCTTCGGCCAGATTAGCGCGGATCGTCTCGGCGTGGTCGCGCCAAATACCAAGACTTTCAGGTAACGCACCCGCAAGCGGCACGAGGGCTTCCAGCATGGGCGAGTTCGAATCGAACACCTGGCCAAGCGCTAGGTCGGCTGCTCCGGCGGTCACTATTTCGTCGCCACTGGCCACGATGCCCACACGCAACCGGCGAAAGCATGCAATGTCACCTAGACCGAGCGAAGCCAACGCGGCAAGGTCCTGCGGCCGGCAGGCGTGGCCGGCATCGAACAAAATCGTTCCAGCCGCAACATCCTCGCCTGCCTTGCGCACATTAGCACCGGCTTTGATGCCGGGCGGAATGCGCACGGTCGCCGCCTCGACACGGCAATCCTCCTGCATTACTACGGTGTCGCTGCCGGCCGGCATCACACCACCGGTAAAGATGCGGGCAGCCGTTGCCGATGCGAGATTTGCAGCCATGGGGTGGCCAGCCGTAGAGCGACCAACAATGGCAAGCGTGGCGCCCTTGAGGTGATCGTATCCTCTATACGCGAAGGCATATCCGTCGACCGCAGCATTGGTGTGAGCTGGAACTGGAGCACCGGCGACGATCGTCGTTGCCAGCCGACGGCCACTTGCCGCTGTCAATTTCACTAACTCTGTCTCGGTTGTTGGTAAAACGCGCGCTTGCAGTAGCGCCAGCGCTTCCGCGTGCGTGAGACGTCTATCGTCATACGCGAAGCAGTCGTCGAGGGCGGAGGGCAACATGAATTGTAATCTACCTACCGGATGAAGAGGCGCGGTGCCATCGTATCATCGGTGTGACGTGCTTCGAAAGAGGTAGATCATCTTCGCTGGAAGCACGAAATAGCCAACAAATGCGTTGGCTACAGGCCGTTGATCTAAAGCAATGGGATCACTGAGACTGCATCAAAACGAACAGACCGATGCCCAGTGCCGGACCCAGAAGCGTAGCAACAACCATCATGATGAACGGTTTCGCAACCATAACAGTACTCCCGCACGCTACCTCACAGTAAATGAGCGGAGCCAATATGCAGCGGCTCACAATCATAAGACTAAAGTCCCTCAACCTTAGACTTGATAATCAGCATACATGAAGTGGTGTCTTTTGCCACATCTATTTTCTTGCGACCAAGAGTGAATGCTCGCTTTGGTTTAAAGTATGACTTTCGAAGGAAACGATTTTAGTGTTGTTGATTCAACAGTGGAAAAGTGCTCCGAATTCAACATTCCGAGAACCTGTCCTTCCACGCTGCAGCTATACTTGATCCGAGTGTTTCGTGTTCTTTCGATAGCGACGTGGCAAAGCAGTCACTCTCAAGTTACCGAATTTAGTCGCTAGCGTATGTCGAATAGCCGAAGTTGCTTCTCATCCTGACCTTTTGTTTCGTAAGCCAATTGCTCGATACGATCAAAAGGCACCTGCTCGGCCATAATTAGCGAACGCTGCGCTTTAATCGCGCGAACATGATTTTCCTGCACAAGGTGGAATTCGCCGACCGTTTGATTGGGCAGCACGCGCGCCGGATCCAGCCCACTTTCGCTTTGAAACGCCGCCCGCAACTTCTTTAGCGCGGTATCTTCCCGCACCCGCCCAATGAACCAGCTCGTCACCTGGTCGCGACTCTTGTAGTCCAGATCGCCTGGCGACTGAGTCGCCAGCATAATGCCGAGACCAGCCGATCGCGCTCGCTTCAGCAGGCTCTGCAATGGCTCTGCGGTTGCCGGTTTTGCGTTCGCCGGAATGTATAGGTCGGCCTCGTCGAACATGACCACGGCCTGTAATTCGTCGTTCGGATTGCGCTGGCAGAAGCGCAGCGCTTCCGACAGGAACTGCGCGACCCAGAACAGAATGTTTTCATTGTCGCCGAGGAAGCCGGTGTAAATCACCGACAAGCGGGTCCGCCCCTCGCGCGCATAGGGTCCGATGCCGAGCAGCGCTTCCATGCTGAGGCTTTCGCCGCCGCCCTCGAACAGCGCTGCGTTGCGATGCCGCAGGCTGTCGAGCTGGGCCACGAGATCGCGCCGGATTTTGCCGGAAGGGTCCATGCGCTGGGTGCGATCGGTGAGCTCAGGGTCTTCGTCTTCGAGCAGAACGATGAGGTCGGCCAGCGTCACTTCGCGGCTGTAACGGGAGCCGAGAATGCGCAGCGCAACCGAAAGCGTGCCAGATTGCTTCTGATGCGTCGCCGAGTTCTTCAGGTGCAACATATCGCCGAGAGCCGCCGACGAAAGGTTGGCCAGCAACTGTTGCTCGTGCTCGGGAAGCTCGTTGATGCCGTTCGGCAGCAACGTGATCGACATCGGGCGCCCAGTCTGGCGGCCCGGCGTATAAACGGCGACGTCGATCGCATCGGCGAGCTTCTCTCGCTCGCCTCGCCGCTCTTGGAACTCGTTCTCGTTGGCGCGCCACACGTCCGGATTGGCGTAACTGCACAAATCGCCCTTGCGATCGAGCAGGATCGCCGGCGTGCCGCGCAACAAGAGCTGTTCGATCAGGCTGAGCGCGAGCGTCGTCTTACCTGAGCCGGACCCGCCGAGCACGGCTGCGTGCCGCTTCAGGATGCCCTTGTTCAACGTCACCGCTTTGCCACCACCGCCAATTTCGCGGCCAGCCACGATACTGTTGGCGTTGTCGCCGTTTTCGTTGAGGATCACCGATAGCGGTAGCTCGTCGTCGTTCGCTGGAATCGGATCGGCTTGACCTTCAGCAGGACCCGCCCATTCGGTCCATGCGCCAGATGCCGTCGCTGCTTCCTCGGGCACATCTTCTTCGCCGTTGAAGGTAAGCTGAGATGCGGAGGCAGCGAGTTCCTGCCGTGCCGGCGGCCGCGTAAGGAGATCGAGGCGGAGCAACTGCACCAGTGGCGCCAATCCCGACAGCAGTCGCGCCTGTTCGAACCAGATACGGAAGCCGGGGTCGAAACGATGGTGGGCATGGAATTCCCGCACTGTCATCATGCGCTCCCACTCGGGGATCGGCACCAGGATCGAGCGCCCGCCACTGTCACGGAATTTACGGAACGACTGCGCGGTCTGGTTTTTCTTATTCGGCGGAAAATCACTCGCGCGCAGCATGAAACATGCGCGCCCCTGCATCGAAGCCAGCACCCGATCGAGCTGACGTTTCAATCCGCCACCTTGGGTCGGCCGATTGCACAGGAACACGCGTGCCTCGTAATCGAGACCGTTGCGCTGGCCGACCTTCACGTCGATGGCTGGCAAATCATCCGCGAGTTCGAGCCGCTCGATCGATAGCGTCACGGCGCCGGCCCACTCGTCCTTCGCGAGACCAAGCGCGGTGACAAGAACATCCATCAGGTCGTTGTCGGTCGATGGTATTTCGGCTTCCGATGCATTGGCGAATCGATGCCACATGTCACGGAAGTCGATCGCCATCGAGTGCTCGGCATCATTGGGTTCGTCGTTGTTGGAAGCGAACCCCAGCGCTGCGGCAAGCGTAGATATGAAGCCGGCTTTAGCAGGTTCGGCGCGGCGCTCTTCCTGTTCCTCGCCTTGATCGGAACGCAAGCGGTTCTGCGCATGCTCCAGCAACCTGCGGGTGGATAGCCCGCCAAATTCCTCGAAGAACTGCGGCCCGAAAAATGCCGAAGCGTCGGGGAAACTCATGCCGCCGGCGCGCGTATCTGCATCGTGCGCCAAGCGCTTCCCAATAATCAAACGGGCTTCTTCAGGCGTCCGCGTCTCAAGTAGCGGGACGGGTCCCGACTTCTCGATCCGGTCGATGTAGCTTTGCGCGAGAACACCACGCACCTGGCCGTAGAAATCCTCGAGGCACGAAATCAGGATGATCGATGTCGGCAGCCGGTTGGCGATCTGGATCAGATCGCGCGCGGCTTTCTGAAAGCGTTCCTCGGCATCTTCGAAGAAGCGCAAGTCTTCCACTTGGTCGATGCAGAAGACGAGCGAGGAACGGTCCACGGTCCACATCAACTTGCCGAGGCTTTCGATGATTTCGAAAGCGCGACCATCACCCGTGTTCGGGTCCAGTGCCGCAACTGCCGCCAAGCTCAGTTCATTCAGCGGGCGGCCGTACAGATATTGCCGCACCCGCTGATCAATCCGCGGATCGTTTCGCTGCAGGTACAACAGCGCACGAACGATGTTGATGTCGAGTTCTTGGCTCGCAAAGCGCGGACTTGCGACGATATCGTCGGCGAGCGAATGGATCAGCCGCGCAAGCTGGTTCTCGTCGAGCGCTGCCTCGCGCAACTTTTCCAGTTCGCCTGCGGGCATCACTTCCGCATCTTCAACGAGGCGGCGGGTAAGCCTGGCAAGCGCGGTTTCACCGGCTTCATCCGGGTCGTAGGGTTTTTCGAGGGAGGCGATCAGGCGGCGCAGGTAATAGTCAGCATAGCTCGACACGTCCGGCGTCATCTGGGCGTAACCGAAGTAAGCGCGGCCCCGACGATGAGCGCCGGTGCGTAGCGCCCTGATCAGATGAGTTTTACCGGCTCCGGATTGGCCATGAAACAGCAGTATCCGCGCCTGCGATTTCGCGCCCTTCTGCGACGTCACTGCGTCGAGCAGATCATAAAACTTCTTGCGCGCCTTCTTATGCACCTCCTCGACGTCGACCGGGTCGGCGCACCAGATATCGTCCTCCCACGTAATCGAGTGGTCGAACGCAGCCGCAAGCTGACTAGCTGCCTGGGTCTTGGAGTTATTCGACTGCATAAAACGGGATGTTCCTGGATGCTCGATCGAACATCTTTTCTCGATTTAATCTTCGACGCGGACAAAATGCAGGACGGTGTTTTTGAACACGAGCGCAGATTGCTGAATCCGCGGTAGGGAGCGGCGATCCTTCAGGTCCGCGTTGGCCAAGACGAGGTGGCCGGTGCGATGCGCCTCGGCGAGCATGCTTTTGAACTCGATTTCCGTCAGGCCCCATTCGGCGTGCGCTGCGCTGACCGCTTGCCAGACGTCGCTGATGTAGGCTTTGCGATTGCCCGGCCAGCCTTGCGCGCGCGTCCCCGCCACGGTCTGCACCGCTTTGGCGAAGCCTTCAAGATTAGGACGAGATGCCGCCGGCGGCCGCGACGAGGCTGCAACCACCGGGGCCCGAGGCGTTGCTTTCGGAGCCGAAGCCGGAGGTGCCGAGGCAACCGATGCCGGCGTCGGTTGCGAGATTTCGCCCACGAACCGCCGCAGAATGGTTGCCCTGAGAGCCTCGGCATCGATTTGTGGACTGCCGGCTGCTTCAGCGGCGAGTGCCGCTATCAACCGCGCATCGGTGCCGAAGTCGCGTGGCTTTTGCGCGAGTTGGCCAGCGAGCATGCGCCCGGCCTTCGCGGAAATGCCGCCGCCTGCGTCCAGGCCGTTCTTGATTGTGTTGCCAAACGCGCGTTGCAGAGCTGTTACAACCAAAGCGGTGCGCAACCGTGCAGGACTGGTTCTGCTGCGAGCAGGGAGATTGAAGGATTTCTGCAGGGTTGCCGCGCGCAAGCCGTCCGGCCGAGCAAGAAGTTTCAGCTTTGCTGCGGGCTCATCCTGGATGGCGAGCGCTACCGCCACCAACCGGATGTCTCTGATTTCAGGCCAAGCCTGCTTTGCAGGCTTAGCCGACGCCTTGATTCCGAGTGCTGCCTGAGCGGCATTCATCCCGCTCTCGGTCAACGTCAGGCGGTTGCGCGTTTCCTTAGCCTGTCCGATAGCGATCAGCGCCGCGATCTCCTCATCTAGCCTGGCGCGGAGTTCGGCGGGCGAAAGTCGGTGCGACGATAACAACCCCAGATCCTTGGCCAGCTCGGCTCTTGTCGCGCCGCCGTCGGCGCAGGCGCGCGCAGCAACCAGCAGTCGCCACGAACGGCCGAGTGGCTTATCCGCCAGATTCGGTTGCGCTTCGAGCGCAGCTGACGCCATGGCCCTTAGCCCTTCTGGCTTCTAGAGTTTGCTGTTGATAGCGGAGCGCTAAGATTTTCGAATCACCCTGCGCCTAAACGAATAGTGCGGCTTGGCGCCTGTTCCGCCAAGGGGGTGTGTCGGAGGTCACACACCGCCGGAGCAGTTTTTGCGCGTTTTTCGAGCACCGAATTTCCTTGCCGCGAGCATCGTTTGCGTTTCATCTTTGCCGGAGTTGTCTATTCAGCGTTTGGGGAAGTTGTAGGCTCATCGCATGACCTGGTCGATTATTGCGCGCGACACCGCCACCCAACGTATTGGTATCATTGTCGCGACGAAGTTCTTTGCGGTCGGTAGCCGGGTGCCGCACATCAAGACCGGTGTTGGAGCGGTCGCATCGCAGGCGTTCGTGAACCCTTTTTACGGCCCGCAAGGGATCACCCTGTTGCAGGCCGGCGCAAGTGCTGAGGATGTCGTCCGGTTGCTGACCAAGGCCGACGAGGGGCGCGATCATCGCCAGCTTCATGTGATGGATCGCGGTGGACGGTTCGCCGCGTACACTGGAAACGCGTGCGTCGATTGGTGCGGCCATCGCATTCATGCTGGCTTCTCAGTCGCCGGCAACATGCTGGCCGGCCCTGGCGTGATCGAAGACAGCGCACACGTTTACAGCGAAGGTTCGAATTTGCCGTTTGCGCGCCGCTTGATCGCGGCAATGAAAGCCGGGGAGGCAGCCGGCGGGGACAAACGGGGCAAGCAGTCGGCGGCGCTATTGATCCACGACGACCAGGACTACTCGCTGCTCGACTTGCGTGTCGACGATCACGCCGATCCCTTGGCTGAGATCAGCCGACTGGAATCAATCGCTCGCGAGCGCTGGGTGCATTTTCGCCGGGTCATGCCTTCGCGTGACAATCCCTCCGGCCTAGTCGATCGCGCAACCCTCGATGATCGCATCGCTAAATCGATCGCCGAAGGCTACGAATGACCGCAGTTGCATTGTTGCACGTGGATGATTTGAGAATCGCCTTCGAAGGCGATCGAGGCCGCCGCACAGACGCGGTAACGGGCATCTCATTTGAGATCGCGCGAGGCGAAACGCTGGGCGTCGTCGGTGAAAGTGGTTGTGGGAAAAGCGTTACGGCGCTTAGCCTGATGCGGCTGCTGCCGGGCGAAACGGCTCGGGTTTCAGGGGCAATCACGTTCGAAGGGCGCAACATCCACGATCTACCGGAGCGTGAGATGCAGGCGCTCCGCGGGAACCGCCTGGCGATGATCTTCCAGGAGCCGATGACGTCGCTCAATCCGAGCTACACCGTCGGTGACCAGATTGGTGAAGCGCTGGAGAGGCACCGCGGGTTATCTGGGAAAAGTGCGCGCAGCGAAGCAATCCGGCTTTTGAAGATCGTCCGCATTCCGTCACCAGAAACGCGCGTCGATGTCTACCCGCACAAGCTTTCGGGCGGCATGCGACAGCGGGTGATGATCGCGATGGCACTCGCTTGCGAACCGGCGCTCCTCATAGCCGACGAGCCGACAACGGCGCTCGACGTCACGATCCAGGCGCAAATCCTCGATCTGTTGCGCGACTTGAGTTCGGCCACCGGCACATCGGTGTTGCTGATCACGCACGATCTTGGTGTGGTGGCCGAGATGTGCCAGCGCGTCATTGTCATGTATGCGGGCGAGATCGTGGAGCAGGCGCTGGTCGCCGATTTGTTTGCACGGCCTCAACATCCGTACACGGTCGGCCTGCTCGGTTCGATCCCACGCGCCGGCGATGCCAGGGCGCGGCTCTCCTCGATTGCCGGAATGGTGCCAGCGTTGACGGCGGCGCTCACCGGCTGCCGATTCGCTGCGCGTTGCCCGTTCGCCGACGATCATTGCCGTGCGGTGCCGCCTCCATTAATCGACACCGGTAGTGGTCACTTGTCGCGTTGCTGGAAAACGCCATTGGAGGCGCTCGTCGCATGAGCGAACCGCTCCTAGCTGTTCGAGACCTCGCCAAGCATTTCATTGGCCATCGCTCATTATTCGGTGCGGCGAAAGCCCATGTGAGGGCCGTCGATGGTGTGTCGTTCGACGTGAAGGCCGGCGAGACGTTCGCGATCGTCGGTGAGTCCGGTTGCGGCAAGTCGACCGTCGGCCGGCTCGTGTTGCGGCTCATCGATCCGACATCGGGGTCGGTGAACTTTGCCGGCCACGATATCGCGTCGATGGCGCCGTCCAGGCTTCGCGCGTTCCGGGCGCAGGCGCAGCTGATCTTCCAGGACCCGTACGCCTCACTCAACCCGCGCATGACGGTCGGCGACACGCTTGCCGAACCGCTGATGCTGCATACCGATCTGTCGCCTGCGGAGCGGAAATCGCGGGTTGGCGAGCTTCTGCAAACGGTAGGGCTGAAAGCCGAGCACGCGCAGCGATTTCCGCACGAGTTCTCCGGCGGGCAGCGCCAGCGCATCGCCATCGCCAGAGCTCTTGCGCCCGGCCCAAAGCTGATCGTATGCGACGAGCCGGTGTCGGCGCTGGACGTTTCGATCCGTGCCCAGGTGCTAAATCTGTTGCAGGACTTGCAGCAGAAGTTCGGGCTGGCCTACATTTTCATCAGTCATGATTTGTCGGTCGTGCGCCACATCGCCGATCGTATCGCCGTGATGTACCTCGGTCGCATCGTCGAGACGGCGACCGCCGCTCAATTGTTTGCCGAACCGCGCCACCCCTATGCCAGCGCGCTGCTCTCGGCGATCCCGGTGGCGCAGCCGACAGCTGGCCGCGAGCGCCGCCTGTTACCGGGTGATCCGCCAAGCCCCATTAACCCGCCGCCGGGATGCCATCTTTCGCCGCGCTGCCCGCATGTTCGCGAGGTTTGCCGAACCTTGGTGCCCGGGCTCGATAGCGACGGCTTCGGCCACGACACACGATGCCACCTCTGGCGCGAGATCGCCGCCTCTGGCACGGTACGCGCGGACGCTGAAACTGCCTCACCGGAATTGATGCGGCTGTTCGCCCGCTTTCAGACACCCATTAACTCGGCATGACTAGTCGCGGAGCAACCTCAAATGAAACGCACCCTTTTTGCTTTGGCAGCGCTCACGTTGCAGGCCCTCGCACCTGCAAGCGCACAAACGACATTGCGCATCGGCCTGGCCGAGGACCCCGATATCCTCGATCCCACGCTCGCCCGCACCTACGTCGGGCGGATCGTTTTCGCTTCGATCTGTGACAAGCTGTTCGACATCGACGAGAAGCTGAGCATCGTTCCGCAATTGGCGCTCAGCCACGAAACGTCGGCCGATGGCAAGACCGTTACGATCAAGCTGCGGCCGGGCGTGACGTTCCACGACGGCGAACCGATGGATGCCGAGGCCGTCAAATTTTCGCTCGAGCGGCACCTTAATTTTCCTAGCTCATTCCGTAAGCCGGAGCTCGCTGCGATCGACAAGATCGAAGTTGCCGACCCGTTGACAGTCCGCCTGCTGCTCAAGAACCCGTTCTCACCGCTGATTGCACAGTTGTCGGATCGCGCCGGAATGATCGTCAGTCCGAAAGCCGCCACCGCGTCCGGGGACAAGTTTGGCCTCAATCCCGTGTGCGCCGGCCCCTATAAATTCGTCGAGCGCGTCCAGCAGGACCGCATCGTCGTCGATAAGTTTGCCGGCTATTGGGACGCCAAGAACGTATTTATCGATAAGGTCATCTTCCGCCCGGTGGTTGATTCGACCATCCGCTTGGCCAACCTCAAGTCCGGTAGTCTCGACCTGATCGAGCGGGCGCTGGCGACCGACATCAAGGAAATCAAGGGCGACGCCAAGCTGAAGCTCGCCACGCAAATCGAGATCGGCTATCAGGGCCTCACGCTCAATATCGCCAATGGTCCCGCTGGCACCGATGGCCCATTCGGCAAGAGTCCGAAGGCGCGGCAGGCGCTGGAACTGGCGATCGATCGCGAAGCCTTGAACCAGGTGGTGTTCAATGGCGAAGCCTTGCCCGGCAACCAGTGGATCAGTCCACGCAATCCGTACTACCAGGAGAAGTTCCCAGTCCAAAAGCGCGACGTTGCCAAGTCAAAGAAGCTGCTCGAAGAGGCCGGTCTTAAGGCACCGGTTGCTGTCGACTTCATGGTGCCGAACAATCCTGAATCCCGGCAGGCGGCAGAGGTGATCCAGTCGATGGCGGCCGAAGCGGGCTTCGACATGAAGATCCGCGTCACCGAGTTCGCCACCTCGCTGAAGGAGGCCGAGCAGGGTCGCTTCCAAGCCTACTTCATCGGCTGGTCGGGACGGGTCGATCCGGATGGCAACATCTTTGTGTTCATGAAGACGAAGGCGCCGCAGAACAATGGGTTCTACTCGGGCGCCGAGGTCGACCAGTGGCTCGATGATCAACGCAAGGTATCAAGCGTGGCCGAGCGCAAGGCGATCTTCGAGAAGATCACTGGCAAGCTGCTTGCCGATGGACCGATCATCTATCTCTACCATCGGCCCGTCATTATCGCCCACTCGATCAGACTCGACGGCTACAAACAGCTGCCCGATGGCCTCGTCCGCGTCACCGGCCTAAAGTTAAAGCCGTGACCGCCAGCGCCTCAAATTTGCTTCACGCTCCCCTTTCCTTCCCCCTTGAGGGGGAGGAAGACGCGGCTCTGACTATTGTGCTTCACAATAATCCGATCTCGCCGCGTCAGGTGGGGGGTGCTTTGTCTCCGCGAGTCTCGCTGCCTCTACCCCCCACCCCGGCCCAACCCCCCGCGGGGGGGGGGGGGGAAGGCGAGGGGGGTGAGGTTGAACCGCCTCGGCGCGAGGCCACATCATGCTGATGTTTCTTGGCAAACGGCTGTTGCAGTTGTTACCGACCCTGTTCTTCGTGTCGGTGATCATCTTTGGACTGCAACAGCTGCTTCCCGGCGATCCGGCGCAGGCGATGGCCGGCGAAGAGCAGAACCCGGAGGTGCTGGCGCAGATCCGCAAGCAATACCATCTCGATCAGCCGATCTACGTTCAGTACGTGTATTGGGTCGGTGGCGTGCTTACCGGTAACCTCGGCGAGTCGATGCGCCTCAAAGAGCCGGTGCTGACGCTGGTTGCGCAGAAGTTTCCCGTCACCCTTCAGTTAGCATTGATGGCGATCGTCATCTCGCTCGGCATCGGCGTTTCAGCCGGCATCATTTCGGCCGTGCGCAAGAACACCAGGCTCGATTACTTCGTCAACGTGCTCGCACTCACCGGACTCTCGACGCCGAACTTCTGGCTCGGCATCATGATGATCTTCTTTTTCTCGGTGTATCTCGGGTGGTTGCCGGCGTCCGGATATGTCAGCCCCTTCGAGGATTTCTGGCAATCAATCCGCACGACGATCATGCCGGCGTTCGTGCTCGGCAATTCGTTTGCAGCGGTCCTCATGCGGCACACGCGCAGTGCCATGTTGCAAGCGATGACGTCGGACTATGTGCGCACCGCGCGCGCCAAAGGGCTCGCCGAACGAGTGGTCGTCCTCAAGCACGCGATGCGCAATGCACTGACGCCGGTGATCACGCTGGGCGCGCTGGAGCTTGGAACACTGCTGTCCGGTGCCGTGTTGACCGAGCAGGTGTTCTCCATTCCAGGCTTCGGCAAGCTCATCGTCGATAGCGTCTTCAATCGCGATTATGCGGTGGTGCAGGGCGTGACACTGGTCACTGCGACAACCTACATCCTGCTCAATCTGGCCGCCGATATCGCATACGTCCTCGTCAACCCGCGGCTGAGGGACTGATGGCAGCAATTGCGGACCAGATCGCGAGCACGCTCACCCAGCCAGCCGATGAAAGTCCGATGCGGCGGGCGTGGCGGCGGCTGCTGCGCCGCAAGAGCGCGGTGCTCGGTCTCGTCATCGTCGTAGTGCTGGTCTTCGTTGCGATCCTGGCCCCGTTGATCGCGCCGTTCGATCCGGCACAGCAAGCCTATGCGTACGTTCGTAAACCGCCTTCGTTGCGGAACTGGTTCGGCACCGACGAGTCCGGGCGCGACCTGTTTAGCCGCGTCATCTTTGGTGCGCGCGCATCGTTGCTGGCAGGCGTCGTGTCGGTCGCGATCGCGGTCAGCATCGGCGTCCCGGTGGGCATGCTTGCCGGTTATCGCGGCGGCCTGACCGACGCCCTCATCAGTCGCATCACCGACGCGATGCTCGCCATTCCGTTCCTCATTTTGGCGATCGCCCTTGCTGCCTTCCTTGGGCCCTCGCTTACCAACGCCATGATCGCGATCGGGGTCACCGCCACGCCGATTTTCGTGCGGCTGACGCGCGGACAGGTGCTGGTGGTAAAAACCGAGGACTATGTGGAGGCGGCGCGCGCGGTCGGCAACGGCCCATTCCGCATCGCTTTTCGGCACATGTTGCCGAACATTGCGCCAGCTTTGCTGGTGCAGGCGTCGCTGACGATCGCTGCGGCGATCATTGCCGAAGCCTCGTTGAGCTTCCTCGGGTTGGGCCAACAGCCGCCCGCTCCCTCATGGGGCTCGATGCTGAATACGGCGCAACGCTTTCTCACCAACGCGCCATGGATGGCGATTTGGCCCGGCCTCGCGATTTTCCTCGCAGTGCTATCGTTCAACTTGCTCGGTGACGGGCTGCGTGACGCGCTCGATCCGAAGGAGAGGTAGACGCTGTTGCCGGTTGACGCGCAAAGGCTGCTGCGCGACGTTGTCCTGCGATCACAACCGACGGCAAACGCCATGACCAAGCTTTTCGATCTGACCGGCAAAACCGCACTCGTCACGGGCGGGGGTCGCGGTATCGGCCAAGCCATCAGTCTCGGATTGGCTGCCCAAGGCGCTCGTGTGATCGTCGTTGGGCGCACCCAGGCGACGCTCGATGAGACGCTGGAACTGCTGCAGAAGGCGGGCCCCAAAGCCGATCACTTCGGCATACTGATGGACGTGAGCCTTGAAGCCGAGGTCGTGCGCTGTCGCGATGAAATGCTGAACCGCGCCGGGCGCCTCGACATACTCGTCAACAACGCCGGCATCGATCCGCACTACGCGCCGATGGAAAAAACCAAGCAGGAAGACTGGGACCGGATCATCGATGTGAACCTCACCGGCGTGTTCCGCTGTTGTCACATCCTCGGCTCGACAATGATCGAGAACAAGTCGGGCTCGATCATCAACATCAGTTCGATCGCGGGTCACATCGCGCTGAAGCGGCAGGTGCCCTATTGCGCCACGAAAGGCGGCGTCGAGCAGCTCACCAAAGCCTTGGCCTACGATTGGGCCGAGCACGGCATTCGCGTCAATGCGGTGGCCTACGGTTTTGTCGATACGGATCTCACCAACAGCATCCTGTCGCATCCCAACATCGGCCCGATGTTCCTGAGCCGTGTTCCGATGGGACGCTTCGGCACGCTCGATGATGTGGCAGGAGCGGCGGTGTTTCTCGCCTCGCCGGCGAGCGATTACGTGACCGGTCATAGTCTCGTCGTCGATGGCGGCTGGACCGCGGCGTGAAAGGCATGCAGCCGATCGGTGCGACCTCGTTCCGTCCCGCTGCGAGCAGCATCCCGCAGGATTGGACGACGCTCGCGCGGCATTTGAAGCGGGTTGGCTTGACGATCAATGCCGGATCGCAGCCGCCGCAGTTCGCGGGCGGGTTCGGCAATCTCAACTATCTGCTGCAGATCGACGGCGCGCCTTGGGTTCTGCGGCGGCCGCCGCTGGGGCCAATACCGCCGGGCGCAAACGATATGGCGCGTGAACATCGGGTGCTCTCGGCGCTGAACCCGGTGTTTCCGATGGCGCCGCGCGCGCTGCATTTTTGCGCGGACGCACGCGTGCTCGGAGCGCCTTTTCTGATCCTCGAATACCGGCCGGGCCTGATTATCAGAGACACCCTTCCGGCTGAGCTTTCTTCCGCAGAGGTTGGTCCAGCGTTGAGCACCAAGCTCATTGAGATCCTGACGAACTTGCATGCGATCGAACCGGCCTCGATTGGCCTTGGCGACTTCGGTAAACCAGCTGGATTTCTAAACCGCGCGATCGAAGGCTGGGCCAAGCGTTGTGCAATCGCCTGTGATGATGAAACGCCCAGACCGGCTGTCGAGATTTCGACTTGGCTGCGCGGCCAACAGGTGCCGGCTAGCGACATTTCCCTTCTGCACAACGACTTCAAACTCGACAACGTGATCCTCGATCCAGTGACGCTTCAACCCCGTGCGGTGGTCGACTGGGACATGAGCACACGCGGCGATCCACTGTTCGATCTGGCAACGTTGTTGAGCTACTGGACCGAAACGTGCGACCCGCCCTGCATGCACGACATCCAGCAGATGCCGACGGCTATGCCCGGGTTCTTAACCCGCGCACAAATGATCGAGACCTATGCTGTCAGAACCGGACGCGATGTATCGGCTTTCCGTTTTTACCGCACTCTCGCGATGTTCAAGCTTGCAGTCGTCTACCAGCAACTCGGTGCGCAATGGCGGCGCGGCGCAACCAACGATCCCCGCTTCGAGCGCTTCACTGCATTGGGCGCCGCTCTCCTCGATTTCACCCACGACATCGTTCGCGGACGGGTGGAGTAGGCATCTGGACCGGCTAACCCGCCAGGTCCTCGCGCAGCAATTCGAGTTCGAACCACTGCTCCTCGGCTTTCGCCAGTTTGTTTTCGGCCCGCCTCAGATCGGCAGCGGCGGCGTTGAATGCCGCTACTTCGTTGGTGAACAGATTCGGCGTCGCGAGCGTATGCTGCAGCCTGGCAATATCCGCGTTCAACTTCTCGATCTGCGCCGGCAAAGTTTCGAGCGCGTGCTTTTCCTTGAACGACAGCTTGCGTTTTTGCGCGTTGGGCATCGTCGCCGAAGTCGTCGACATCGTCCGTGAGCGCTCGCTCTTTGAATCAGACGCTTGTTTGGCAGTGCCCAGGTCCGCGCCCCGGCGCTGTGTGATCATGTCCGAATAGCCGCCAGCGTATTCGGTCCAACGGCCTTCGCCTTCGGCCGCGATGACGCTGGTGACGATGCGATCTAGGAAATCGCGATCATGGCTGACCAGCAGCACGGTGCCCGGGTAATCGTCCAAAAGCTCCTGCAGCAAGTCGAGCGTTTCAAGGTCGAGATCGTTAGTCGGCTCGTCGAGCACGAGGATGTTCGAGGGCTTGGCCAGTACGCGGGCGAGCAATAACCGTGCGCGCTCACCACCCGATAATACGCTGACCGGGCTACGCGCCTGCTCGGGCTGAAACAGGAAGTCCTTCATGTAGCTAGCAACGTGGCGCACCTGGCCGTTGACAGTGACTTTGTCGCCCTTACCGCCGGTCATCGCCTCGGTGACCGTCCACGCCGGGTTCAGTTCGTCGCGGCGCTGGTCGAGCTGGACGAGTTCGAGATTGGCTCCAAGCCGGACGGTGCCAGCGTCCGGCGCCAGCTCGCCGATCAGCATCTTCAACAGCGTCGTTTTACCCGCACCATTGGGACCAACGAGGCCGAGTCGATCGCCGCGCATGAGGCGCAGGCTCGCATCGGCTACCACAGCGTTCCCTTCGAACGACTTCGAAATGCCGAGCGCTTCGACCACGAGCTTGCCCGAGGTCGAGCCTTCGGACGCGGTCATCGTCACGTTGCCGGTGACCCTGCGCGCCTCACGCTTCTCCTCGCGCATTTCGGCGAGCAGTGCGACGCGACGGACATTGCGCTTGCGCCGGCCGGTAACACCGCCGTGCATCCACTGTTGCTCGCGGGCGATTTTGCGATCGAGCTTGTGCGCGTCGAGTTCCTCTTCCTCCAGCACCTTGTCGCGCCAGGCTTCGAACGTGCCGAAGCCTTGCTCGTTGCGCCTGGTGATGCCGCGATCGAGCCATACGGTCGTTTTCGACAGATTGTCGAGGAACCGCCGATCGTGACTTATCAGTATGATCGCGGCGCGCAGGTTCTTCAGCTCCTTCTCGAGCCACTCGATGGCTGGCAAGTCGAGATGGTTGGTTGGCTCATCGAGCAGCAGGATGTCGGGTCGCGGCGCCAGCACGTGGGCCAATGCCGCACGACGCGCTTCGCCACCGGAAATATGCGCTGGATCTTCCTGACCCGTTAGCCCGAGATCGGTTAGCAGTGCTATTGCGCGATGATGATCGTCGTGTGGCCCAAGTCCGGATTCCACATATTCGAGGGTCGTAGCGAAACCTGCAAAATCGACTTCTTGCGCCAAATATCGCGCCCGCGAGTTCGGGTGAATAAAGCGCTCGCCTTTATCAAAGTCGAGGCCGCCTGCCGCGATCTTCAGCAGCGTCGATTTACCCGAGCCATTTCGGCCCACAAGACAGATGCGGTCGCCAGCACTCACCGATAGCTCGGCCCCGGTCAGCAGCGGCGTGCTGCCAAACGTCAGGTGGATATCGCGTAGCGCAAGGAGAGGCGGAGCCATGAGTTCACAATTCAGTTGTCGAGGAGGCGCCGGCAGGCACTGATAGCGGCTTCTGCCACACGCCGCTTCGTGAAGCCATCCAGCAATCTGACGCGCGCCGCCGCACCCATGCGGGCACTTGGTATGGGCTGCTTGTCGCAGCACGCAATGCACCGATGCAAGCCTGCGGTTGTGTCCAGCAGCAATTCAATCTACGTATACGTTAATTCAACGAGACGGGAACTCGAGCCATGACTTCTTCAAACGCGCTGCAAATTACCGTACTGCCCGGCGACGGCATCGGTCTTGAGGTGATGGAGCCTTGCCTCATTCTGTTAGCGGCAGCGGAAAAGCGCGTCGGCGGATTCTCGCTAAACTTGAAAGATGAGCCGGCCGGGGCTGTTCATTATCGCGAGACCGGCACAGCATTGCCGAAGGAGACCTTGGAGATCGCCAGTAAGGCCGATGCGATTCTCCTTGCGGCGATGGGCTTGCCAGCAGTTCGCTATCCCGATGGGACCGAGATCATGCCGCAAGTCGATCTGCGGATGGAGCTTGGCCTCTATGCTGGCGTGCGCCCGGTGAAGACGGTGCCGGGCCTGCCTGTCGTGCTGGCCGATCCGCGGGCGGCCAACCTCGATTTCGTTTTGATCCGCGAGTCGACCGAGGGCCTATTCGCGACCAAGCAAAAGGGTGCAGTGGTCAACGATATCTGCGCCACCGAAACGCTAGTAATGACGCGTGCCGTGAGCGAACGCTTGTTCGATTTCGGCTTCAAGCTCGCAGGCCATCGCAAGGCACGCGGAAAGCCGGGACGACTCACCCTTGTTGACAAGGCGAACGTATTCATATCGTTCGCCTGGGCCCGAAAAATCTTCGACGAGCGGGCGAAAAACTTTCCGGATATCCAGAAGAGCTACGCCTATGTGGATGCGACTGCGCTCGACATGGTTCGCCGCCCGTGGACGTTCGACGTCATGGTCACCGAGAATATGTTTGGCGATATCTTGTCGGATCTAGGCGCGGGGTTGATGGGCGGCATGGGCATGGCGCCATCCGCCGACATTGGCGATAACCACGCCGTATTTCAACCCTGTCACGGTACCGCACCGGATATCGTCGGCCAGGGCAAGGCCAATCCTACCGCAATGTTCCTGTCAGCAGCCATGATGCTCGAATGGCTGGGCGACCGGCATGGCGAAAAGCCCCTGCACAAGGCTGCCAATTTGATCGAGGCAGCCGTCAGTCACGCTTATCTCACGCATAAGTTCGTGCCCTTCGAGATGGGTGGTGAGGCCGGCACTAAGGAGATCACCAACGCAGTCTTCGACGCCTTAAAAGTCGTCGACCTCGATGCCATGGCATCCGCACATTGACGTAGCAATGCAGGGCCGGTTACCGCTTTTGCGCTAACTGTCACTGTTCCAGCCCCTGTGCTAGCTTGATACACGGCTGTCATACGAGGCGGCTAAGCGCACAATCGTGTCCAAAAGCGGCGCGAGCGCATTGAACCGGGAGGCGATCGATGAAGGCTATGAGTTTACGCGGGATTTTGGCGTCTGGCGCGGTCGTGCTCGGCGCGCTGCCGGCGCTGGCGCAAACTGAAGTTCAGTGGTGGCACGCGATGACGGGTGCCAACAACGATGTCGTCGTAAAGCTCGCAGAGGAATTCAACGCCTCGCAGAAAGACTATAAGGTCGTGCCCACCTACAAGGGCGGCTACGCCGATACGATGAACGCCGGTATAGCCGCATTCCGCGCCGGCAACGCGCCGCACATCATGCAGGTATTCGAGGTCGGCACCGCGACGATGATGGCAGCCAAAGGCGCCGTCAAGCCGGTGCAGGACCTCATGAAGGAAGCCGGTGAGCCGTTCGATCCGAAGTCTTACCTGCCGGGTATCACAGGCTACTACTCGACGCCCAAGGGCGAGATGCTGTCGTTCCCGTTCAACTCGTCGTCAATGGTGATGTGGATCAATAAGGACCAGCTGAAGAAGGCCGGGCTCAACGCCGATGCGCCGCCAAAGACGTGGCCGGAAGTGTTCGAAGCCGCCAAGAAGCTTCGGGCATCGGTTTCGCCGACCTGCGGCTTCTCGACGGCGTGGACCACCTGGGCGCATATCGAGCAGCTTTCGGCCTGGCATAATGTGCCGCTCGCAACCAAGGCGAACGGCCTGGATGGCTTCGATACCGAGCTCAAGTTCAACTCGCCGCTGCACGTGAAGCACCTGACCAATCTGGTCGAGCTGCAGAAGGACAAGACCTTCGATTATGCCGGCCGCACCAATGCTGGCGAGGGCAGGTTTACGTCCGGCGAATGCCCAATCTTCCTGACGTCGTCGGCGTTCTACGGCAACGTGAAGGCGAACGCGAAGTTCGAGTTTTCCGCGGTGCCGATGCCGTACTATCCAGACGTGGCCGGCGCGCCGCAGAACTCGATCATTGGTGGCGCCTCGCTGTGGGTAATGGGTGGCAAGAAGCCCGAGGAATACAAGGGCATTGCGAAGTTCTTCTCATTCCTCTCCGACACCGACCGGCAGATGAAGCTGCATATCGAGTCCGGCTACTTGCCGATCACCACCGCTGCTTACGCTAAGACCCGCGCATCGGGCTTCTACGAAAAGAACCCAGGCCGCGATACGCCATTGGTCGAGCTCGACAACAAACCGCCGACCGAGAACAGCCGCGGCCTGCGCCTGGGCAACATGGTGCAGATGCGCGATATGTGGTCGGAGGAAATAGAGGCCGCCCTGCAAGGCACCAAGCCCGCACAGAAGGCCCTGGACGACGCCGTCACCCGCGGCAACGTCGTGCTCCGCCAGTTCGAAAAGTCCGTAACAAGGTAAGTGCTGCGTCGAGGTTGGGGCAGTTGCTGCGCGAGCGGTAGCTGTCCCTGTCTGTCATGCCCGATCCGTCATGGAGGCAGAATACAGTAAGCACGCGCATATCGTATTGGCACATCCAGAGCCGAAATCTTTCAATGCGCACTTGGCGCAGACGGCACACTCCACGCTTGAACGGCAGGGCTGGACGACCACCGTTTCCGAAACAATTCCGTTCAATAAAATGGCTCATTGGGGCGGTGACGGTCGCGTCGCGGCAGATGCCCCGATCTACTCACCGTTCATCCGGCGGAAGGAAAAGTTGCGACTGGAATAGTGATGCGTCGCCGCTGGACCTCGCCGATATCTATTTGTCTTTCTCTCACCGCCCCATTTCGATCCGGTAGCCAGCTTGCCGGTATTGCAGCGGGTGCTTGCGCGAAAGCAGCTCCCTCGATACGTTTGCTGAAAGTCGATACCGCCGGGACGGCCTAGCTGATGCGACGCTGGCGGCGAAAATAAAAAATAAAACTAAATGGAGGACACGCAATGTACCGGAAGCTGAATCGTTTGCATGCTGCCAGTTTTGTTTCATGCGCTGTCTTGGCGCTGTTCGGCATGACGCAAACTACAAACGCACAATCTGCTGCGGAGATGACGTTCTTCGTTACGTCGGCAGGCAAGGGAGATGGCGCCAATCTCGGTGGGCTTGAAGGTGCGGACGCACATTGTGCATCCCTTGCCAAGGCCGCTGGTTCTGCCTCGACCGCTTGGAAAGCCTATCTCAGTACGACTGCTCCCGCAGGCGACGCTGGTGTCAATGCTCGTGAACGGATCGGCAAAGGGCCGTGGAAGAACGTCAAGGGTGAGGCCGTCGCTGCAACCGTCGAAGACCTGCATTCCGACAAGAACAACCTGACCAAAGCAACGGTTCTCACAGAAAAAGGCGAGCCTGTCTCGGGTCGCGGTGACGCCGTCAATATGCACGACATTCTCACAGGCTCGGACCCGAATGGGATGTATTCGACCGCTGGCGGCGACACCACGTGTGGCAACTGGAGCAAGAATGGTGACGGCTCCGCTATCGTCGGCCATCATGATCGCGCCGGCCTCAAAGTCACTCGCCATATGACGTCATGGAACTCGTCACACGGCAGCGCCGGGTGCAGTCCTGACGCACTCAAGAAAACTGGCGGCAACGGACTGTTCTACTGCTTCGTCGCGAACTGATTTGGTTGCGGTACGGAGATGAGGCATCAAGCGTCGACCGTAAGTTGCAGAGGCGGGGACAGTTACCGGCTTAACTAGTGCCGTCGGTCATCGAAAGTCTTCCGGCCGGTAACTGTCCCCGTTGCTGACATCATTCACCACGTACCCAACATCCCGCCCCCAAACTTATCCACGGTTGCCAAACCTGCTGCATACTCACCCTCGACCTATGCGCATGAGGGGACGCCAACCGGTGGCGACTGCTGGCGG
>JANMNO010000200.1:0-5306 GCA_031374115.1 Hyphomicrobiaceae bacterium
CCGGCTCTTGTCAACGTCATTGGGCGCGGCTGTCGATGAAACAACTTCTGACCGCAGTGCTGCTCCAACAGGCGAATTTGATGGCTCACAGCCGTTGGCGTGACCCCGAGTTCTGCTGCCGCGACCTTGAAGCTGAGATGCCGCGCGGCTGCCTCGAATGCCCGTAGCTCAGTCAATGGCGGCAACCTTCTCATGGCTGCAGATTAGATGAATTGATTTCATCTGCACCTGAATTCTTCGCGCTTGCTTGATAATTTTTGCTACCGGACAATTGGTCTGGTTTTGGCCCTAAGCTCTCGGCTCCGAAAGACCCTCAATGACCCCCCGCGATCCGCAGCGTACCGCCGCCATCGTCCACAAGATTGGCGATCTTTCATCGCTTGTCAGAGAACATCGCGACGCCATGGATCGTGACCGACGGTTGCCGAAGCCTGTCTTCGACGCGTTGGTGCAGGCTGACCTGTTCCGCCTGTGGATGCCGAAGGCATTAGGCGGGCCTGAGTTATCTCCGCTCGATTTCATGGACGTGGTCGAGGCGGCAGCAGCGCTAGACGGCTCAGTCGGCTGGATCGTTGGCAATGGGGCGGGCATGAGCCGCAGTGCCGGATATCTCCCCGAGGAAACGGCGCGCGCGTGGTTTGTCGAGCGGCGCACGTTCGTCGCCAGCGCAACAGGAGCTGTCGGCGCAGCGGTGCCCGTCCAAGGCGGCTACCGTGTAACGGGGCGTTGGCCATTCGGAAGCGGCATTCACCACGCAACGCGCGTTATGGGCTTGTGCAGCGTTGCAGCCTCTAATGACGAAGCTGCACCGACAACGATCTGCTGTTATCTCGCCGCGACTGATGTGTCGATTACTGACACGTGGCATGTGTCCGGCTTGCGCGGAACAGGGAGTTGTGACTTCGGGGCGCAGGACGTGTTTGTGCCGCTCGCACATACACACGTTTTGATCGATCATCGGGCGCCGCAACCAGGTCTGCTTTACCGGATGCCGCCACTTTCGGTTTTCGCCTGGACTGTAGCCGTGGTGCCGCTCGGGATCGCGCGGTCTGCGATCACGAGCTTCGCAGCTTTGGCCAGCCGAAAAGTCCGGGCTGGCACGACTTTACCACTTGGCGAACGGGAGACCGTGCACGCTGACGTAGGGCGCGCGGAAGCCACGCTGCGAGCGGCACGCGCGTTCCTAGTAGAGGCAATCAATGAGTTGATGACCTGCACTGATGTTGGCGGCGAGCGCTTGGTGAGCGCACGTGTGCTGTTCCGCGTCGCCTGCGCGCATGCCGCCGAAAGCGCATTGCAGGTTGTTGACCGGCTCGCTGCTGCGGCCGGTGCAGCGGCAATTTTTGAGACATGTGCGCTGGAGCGGCAAGTTCGTGACGTGCATGCTGCGGTAAAGCACGTGGCCATGTCCCCCAACAGCTATGTCGTCGCTGGACGACTTGGCCTCGGCCTGGAGCCAGGGACTTCGCGTTTTTGACTTCCGAAAGTGGGCCGTGGACTTGTGCAGACTGCTGTATGGACCTTCCTTAGTCGAAGTGGCGGCTTAGCGCCGACGAGCTTGCCCGTGTTTCAAAGACAGGGTTCGGACGCGTCAGCCGATCCTCGGCATCACGCGCGACGCGTAAGTAGTTCTAGCTCGCCATTGCTCATGACAATGTCTTCTTTGTGAACCTGCATTCGTCCAGACGCGTATTCCATGATTAGCTCAATAGTCACCACGATGTTGGCCGCGAGCTTCGTCATCGCACAACCAAGACCCATTACTAACACCAGCTGCCCGAGCAGCACATTGCCGAAAGCCACTTCCAGCCACTATAAGAACGCACGGATGCCCTTACGATGGGATCTTGTGACGGGGCGGACATGCGGCGTCGGGATTTTATAGGTGTTCTAAGCGGCTTGGTGATAGCTCCACTCACCTTGCCGCTTGCAGCGGGCGCGCAGGGCGAACGTATGCGGGTCATCGGATATCTGGGAGTGACGACGCCGTCAGATGGCGGCGAACGAGCCGCTGCTTTTGTACAGCAATTGCGCGAACTCGGCTGGATCGAGGGGCGCAACGCAGCAATTGAGGTTCGGTGGGCGGAAGGGCGCGGCGAGCGCTATACCGAGATCGCCGCCGAGTTCGTCCGCCTGAAGGTCGATGTTATTGTCACCGCCGGGGGCGCAGTGCTCGCCACAAAGCAGGCAACGTCGATCATCCCGATTATTTTCGCGGTCGCGAACGATCCAGTTGGCAGCGGGCTTGTCGCAAGTCTGGCGCGACCGGGGGGCAACGTCACGGGTCTGTCGCTTCAGTTCACCGATATTGCCGGCAAGCGGCTGGAATTGCTGCGCGAGACCATCCCGGGTCTACGGCGGCTGGGGATAATGGTGAACATTGGCTATTCAGGTGCCGTGCTGGAGTCTCGGGAGGTTCAGGGGTTGGGCAGCGCCCTCGGCCTCGAAATCGCCCGCGTCGAAATCCATCGACCGGACGACATCCCACTTGCATTTGAGACGCTGAAGTCCCGCGCGGACGCACTCTACGTCTGCGCCGACCCGCTTCTTGGTAGCCACCGGACCCGGATCAACACGTTAGCGCTTGCCACACGAATACCGACGATGCATGGCAACCGGGAGCATGTCGAGGCTGGCGGTCTGATGTGCTATGGCGCGAATTTCCCGGACTTGTACCGGCGCGCAGCCTACTTGGTCGACAAGGTGCTCCGCGGGACGAAGCCCGCCGACATTCCGGTTCAGCAGCCGACAAAGTTTGACTTCGTGATCAACCTTAAGACCGCCAAGGCCCTTGGCCTCGAAATTCCGGCCACGCTGATTGCCCGCGCGAACGAGGTGATTGAATAGCTACGTCAATTGCTGCCGTGCATGAGTTCGTTTTTGGCCCTGCCTCACTATCGAGACCCGGGAGCTGGGCAGGTCCGGGCCTGAATGTATCGCGACAGCGTTCGCCTCACGTTCCCCAAAGAGGGCTACCGATGCCGGACCGACCGTCGTCGCCGGTCTACCCTGGCACTCGGATGACGATCGTTCCCCACCCCGCAGCTGCGGGCTTGACGATCACGCATCGCCTGGGATTGGCGTCGAGCCGGGCCTGCACCGCGTCAAAAACCTCGTGTGCTCCGGAGCCGGAAATACGCCGATTCGGACCTGTCGTGCCGCTGTAAACCGCTGTTCACTGGTCTCTTCACATCGTATGATCACGGTTGACCAACGCTTGTCGCCCGATGCAGGAGTTGCAGATCAAGGCATAATCATCGGCAGGGAGACTGCAATGCGTACCATTAAGACGTGTGCGGCGTTACTTCTCGCGTCGGGAATATGTGCCGGGGCTTTCGGGCAAGTTGCGAGCGAGGGCATCGTCAAACTGCCCGATCAGATAGAGTGGAAAGCTCCGGCGGTAAGTCCCGGCCCGAGCACGGCGATCCTCTATGGCGATCCGTCGAAACCCGGCGTATACGTGAGCCGCACAAAATTCCCATCAGGCTTTAAGCTTATGCCGCATACGCATCCCGACGATTGGCGCACCGTTGTTGTCCTTTCGGGCACCATTTACTTTGGCCTTGGCGACAAGTGGGACGAGGGCAAGCTCCAAGCCCGTCCCGCCGGGACCTTTTTCTCCGAAGCGAAAGCTATTCCGCACTTCGTCTGGGCCAAGGATGGTGAGGTCATCATTCAGGTCACCGGCATGGGGCCGAGCGGGACCACCCCGATCCCGCAGAAGTAATAGCCCTAAAGCGGGGCGCAAGAAAATTGTGGAACGACTTACGCCCGCTGCGCCCCACCCAACAGCTAGCGCCTGGCCCTGAGAACCAGGTATAAATGCACACTTGTGCGAGTGTTCATCAAACCAGACCAGTTGCGAAATCGAGAGCTGCAGATGGTGCCGCAAACTAAGTACGCACAAAGTGGTGACGTTTCTGTCGCGTATCAGGTCACCAGCAAGGGCCCGATCGATCTCATTTTTGCGCCAGGCTACCTTTCTCACCTAGAGCACATGTGGGACGAGCCGCGACACGCCCACTTCTTCCACGGTCTTGGCTCGTTCGCGCGCCTGATCCGCTTTGATAAGCGAGGAACCGGCCTGTCCGATCGTAGTGTTGGCTTTCCCCATATGGATGAGCGGATCGATGATATCCGCGCCGTTATGGATGCAGTCGGCACGGAGCGGGCGGTTTTACTTGGTATCTCGGAGGGTGGTGCGATGAGCGCGCTGTTTGCCGCGTCGTTTCCCGAGCGGGTGAGCGGCATGATCCTCATTGGAGCGTATGCCAATGCGCTCGCGGCGATTCCGGGTCTCACCAATATCGACGCGTTACAGCGCGAGATTCGGCAGTCATGGGGCACTGGAGCTAGTCTGCCACGGTTTGCGCCGAGCCTCGCCAAAGATCCCCAGTTCCTAGACTGGTGGGCGCGCTTCGAGCGCCTGGCCGGAAGTCCATCGGCTGTGATTGAGCTGTGGCGGAACAACTGCAGCATCGATATTTCCTCGGTGCTGCCTAGTATTCGGGTGCCGACCCTGCTGATACACCGCACCGGCGATGTGCGGGTCCGAGTGGAAGCTGCTCGCGAGATGGCGACAGCGATTCCCCACGCCCGGTTGGTGGAGCTACCTGGCAGCGACCATTTCGCCTGGCTCGACGATACCGGTACTGTACTTGCGGAAATCCGGAATTTTGTTGGGGCTGCGCTGGCAGTGGCGGAGTCCGACCGGGTGTTGGCGACCGTGCTGTTCACCGATATCGTCGACTCAACCCGTCACTCCGCCGTACTTGGCGACACGGCATGGTGCTCACTGCTCGATACGCATTTTTCGCTTGCTCGCAACATATTACTTCGCTTCCGTGGTCAGGAGGTGAAAACGCTCGGCGATGGCATCCTGGCCACCTTTGATGGTCCGGCGCGTGCCGTGCGCTGTGCGCAGGCGATTGTTAGGAGTGTGGAACCGCTTGGCATGGCTGTTCGCGCAGGGTTGCATACTGGTGAGGTTGAGATTTCAGAGCAGAACGACGTGAGCGGCCTCGCAGTCAATATGGCAGCTCGTGTCTGTCAACTCGCCGGGGCGAGCGAGGTTCTGGTGTCGAGAACAGTGAAGGATTTGATTGCAGGCGCCGGCATTACATTCGCCGATCTCGGCCCACAATCGATCAAGGGGCTGGACGAGCCGATGCGCATCTTCCGGGTTGCTGCCTAGAAGCGACTAACCGCGCCGATGCCCGATTGCTTTAGTGATTGTAGCACCGACCCACTGAGGGCGTTTCGGGGCCCCTCGATCGAGACTCCGCCACGCCCCTGCAGCCATTGCG
>JANMNO010000002.1:0-9636 GCA_031374115.1 Hyphomicrobiaceae bacterium
GACTGGCAAGTCAGGCGGGAAAGTGCTTGGGCGCGATCGATCTAGTCATTGGCGACCGCTCACCCACAGCTGCCTCCCCGGGCGAGCGCGGGCTGCGCGAGACCCGGGGTCGCGTTTCATCGGATAGGACGCGATCCCGGATACGCCCACTGACGTGGCCGTTCCGGGAAAGCAAGGGGCATGGTCCCAACTGCCTTCCCGGATAGACACGTGCTCTCTCAGCTGCGTCCCCGGGCGCGGGCGCGATTGCGCCTAAGACCCGGGGTCACGTCGGTAGCGGTGGGGTTCGCTGTTTGTTAGACTGCGTGCAATGAGCAAGCAGTTCTTCGTCTACATCACGGCAAACGGTCCGCGCGGCGTGCTCTACATTGGCATGACGAGCGATCTGGCTGGCCGCACGTGGGAACATCGGGAGCGATTGCTCAAGGGTTTCACCAAGCGCTACGGTGTTGATAGGCTCGTTTATTTCGAGCCCCACGATGACGCCAGCATAGCTGCTCAGCGCGAGCGTGCGATGAAGCGCTGGCGGCGCGACTGGAAAATCGAATTGGTCGAGACGCAAAATCCGACTTGGCGGGATCTTTTCGGCGATGTTGTTCGCAGTGAAGGCTTCGAATGGTAGACCGCGTTTCAATCGTTGGAACGTGATCCCGGATAGCCGCTGGCGCGGCTTCCGGGAAGGCAGGCGGAGGGGGACGAGCTGGGCCGCGGTTGGCTAGGAAGGCAGGGCGGAGGAACGAGCTAGGGCGCGCTCGACTGGCAAGTCAGGCGGGAAAGTGCTTGGGCGCGATCGATCTAGTCAATGGCGACCGCTCACCCACAGCTGCCTCCCCGGGCGAGCGCGGGCTGCGCGAGACCCGGGGTCGCGTCGGTCGCGATGAAGATCCCAAATTGGAAGATTTGCAGACCGCGTTCAATCGTTGGGACGTGATCCCGGATAGCCGCTGGCGCGGCTTCCGGGAAGGCAGGCGGAGGGGGCGGTGGCGGAGGGTTGGAATGGCCATAGTGTGCCGTGTCGGTCTTGGAGCGGGCGGGTGGAGCAGCGCGCAATTCATGATAACACGAACGTCATTCCCGCGCAGGCGGGAACCCAGTGCCGACCACAACGACGCCACGCATGAAATGACCGAGCGCGGTTAGACTCGGCTCCGCCTTACCCCCTCAAATATCCAGGTCCTTGGCGAAGGCGGCGCGTTCCTGGATGAACTTGAAACGTAGCTCTGGCTTCGAGCCCATCAGCGCGTTGACGCTCTCGGCGATGATCGAGCGGTCGCCGTCGCCGAGCGCAACCTTCAGGAGCACGCGCTTGGTCGGCTCCATCGTGGTCTCCTTGAGCTGCGACGCGTTCATCTCGCCGAGCCCTTTGAAGCGCGAAACTTCGACCTTCTGGTTGGGCTTGAACTCGGTCTTCATGATACGTTCGCGCTGCGCTTCATCGCGCGCGTAGAACGCCTTGGTGCCCTGCACGAGCCGGTACAGCGGCGGCACCGCCAGATACAAATGGCCGTTCTCGATCAGCTCCGGCATCTCCTGGTAGAAAAACGTGATCAGCAGCGAGGCGATGTGTGCGCCGTCGACGTCGGCATCGGTCATCACGATCACGCGCTCGTAGCGCAGATCGGACTCGCGATACTTGTCGCCGGTGCCGGCGCCCAGCGACTGGATGAGATCGGACAGCATCTGGTTCTGGCTGAGCTTCACGCTGGTCGCGTTGGCGACGTTGAGGATCTTGCCGCGCAACGGCAGCACGGCTTGCGTCTTCGGGTTGCGTGCCTGCTTGGCCGAGCCGCCGGCGCTGTCGCCTTCGACGATGAAGATCTCGGTGCCTTCCGCGGATTGGGTCGAGCAATCGACGAGCTTGCCCGGCAGCCTCAATCGGCGTGTCGCGGTCTGGCGTCCGATCTCCTTCTCGCGCTTGCGCTTGAGGCGGTCCTCGGCCTGCTCGATCGCCCATTCAAGCAGTTTCGAGGCCATCAGCGGGCTTGCCGTCAGCCAATGGTCGAAGGCGTCGCGCACAGCCGTCTCGACGATGCGGGTGGCTTCCTGCGTGGCAAGCCGGTCCTTCGTCTGGCCCTGGAATTCCGGCTCGCGAATGAACACCGATAGCATCGCGGCGGCGGTACCCATCACGTCTTCGGCGATGATCTGAGCGGCTTTCTTGTTGTTGACGAGCTCGCCGTAGGCCTTCAATCCCTTCGACAACGCCGCGCGCAAGCCGCTGTCGTGGGTGCCCCCGTCCGGCGTGGGAATGGTGTTGCAGTAGGAGCGCGAAAAGCCGTCTTCGCTGGCGGTCCAGGCGACCGCCCACTCGACCGCGCCGTGACCCGCCGCCTTGGTAATGCGACCGGCGAAGATGTCCTTGGTGACCAGCGTCTGCCCCTCAATCGACGTGGTCAGGTAGTCCTTGAGACCGCCGGGGAAGTGGAACACGGCTTCCGGCGGTGTGCTGTCCTTGATCAGCTGGGGCGCGCAGAACCAGCGGATCTCGACACCGCCGAACAGGTAGGCCTTGGAGCGTGCCATCGCCAGCAGGCGCGCCGGTTTGAAGGCGCAGCCGGCGCCAAATATTTTCTCATCCGGAATGAAGCGGATCTTGGTGCCGCGCCGGTTCATCGTCGAACCAAGCTTTTGCAGTTTGCCGTTGGGAACACCGCGGTTGAATACCATCCGATAGAGCTGCTGGCCGCGCGCCACTTCGACTTCGCAGGTTTCCGACAAAGCGTTGACGACCGACACGCCGACGCCGTGCAGGCCGCCTGAGGTTTGGTACGCTTTGCCATCGAACTTGCCGCCCGAGTGCAGCGTCGTCATGATGACTTCGAGGGCAGATTGGTTCTTGAATTTCGGATGCGGGTCGACGGGGATACCGCGACCGTTGTCGGTGACCGACAAATAGCCGTCCGCCTCGTAGCGCACCTCGATCCACGTGGCGTGACCGGCGACCGCTTCGTCCATCGAGTTGTCGATCACCTCGGCGAACAGGTGGTGCAGCGCTTTTTCATCGGTGCCGCCGATGTACATGCCGGGGCGGCGGCGGACGGGTTCCAGCCCCTCCAACACTTCGATGTCGGCGGCCGTATAGGCATCCGAGGCGTCGGCTGGTTTGCGCGCGCGTGCACTTCTATCCGTCATGTCAGGAGCCGTGTTTCCAAAAAGATCGCGTGAAGATGCCATGAACGAGGTCCGAAGTTGGGCGGCAAGCTATGGGAGGACACTATGCGCCGATTCTTCATTCATCAGGAGGGAGGGGGGTCGCACGGACTGCTGTGGATTGGCAAGTTGCGCCTGAGTGACAGGTGCCGGTGTTGCGTAGGTGCCCGACCCTCCGGGTCTGACACCATCAACCGCTCGCTTTCCCGTCCTTTTCCGGTGTCACATCCGGAGGGTCGGGCACCACGGTGAACACCATCCATGTACTACTCCGTTTGTGGATAACGTAAACAGCCCCATTTCCCGCTCGCAATTATGCCGACACTGGGGATACACTTTGTACTACCCATTAGCGTGGGGACTGAAGGTTTGGCCGCTGGGCAGTCAATACGATGTAATCGTATTATATGTGGAGCATTGCGGCCCGCCGCAGCCACGAACCGCATGGAGCAAGCGCAGATGATCGACCATCATGCAGATCTGAAAAAGTACGTGCCCGCAGCCGACGAGAAGGCCGTCAAGGCCATCATCAGGCACCTGGGTATCGCGCTGAAAGGTAACGACACCTCTCTCGTCGCATGTTCCTCGAAGGAGGAACTCGATCGCGTGCGCGAGAGCTGGTGCAAGAAGAAGCTCGGCCTGACGCAGCCGGACGCCGATCTCGACAAAGATATCAAAGCTATCTGCGAGCGCATGAAAGCCGACAAGAGCAAGAGCCGCGTCGCCTTTTATTATCTGCTCGCCGAGAAACACGCCAAGCTGGCAAGCCTTTGAGGTGTATTCGCTAGCGGCTGCCGGCGCTCGCGACGCAGCCGGCCCATTTGGCCTCACTCCTTCCGCCGCGCCAACACCGCTGGCACGAGCGCGCACAGCAGCTCGAACATGATCGATGCGCCGACCCAGGCGGTGCCGCCCGACGCATCGAACGGCGGCGATACCTCGACGAGATCGCAGCCGGCGATGTTCAGGCCGCTCAGCGCTCGCACCATCTGTTGCGCCTGGAACGTCGAAAACCCGCCGATCTCGGGCGTGCCGGTGCCTGGCGCCTGCGAAGGATCGATGCCGTCGATATCGAACGAGACGTAGGTTGGCCCGATGCCAGCCAGTGCGCGCGCCTCCTGCATGACTGCAGTGGGGCCACGTTCCATCAGCTCCTCTATGCGGACGATTCGGACGCCCTGGGCCTTGGCGAATTCGATGTCCTCGCCATCGTACTGCGTGCCGCGAATGCCGATCTGAATGATCCGCTTCGGGTCGAGCAGTCCCTCCTCGATGGCGCGGCGAAACGGCGTGCCGTGGGTATAACGGAAGCCGCCGAAGTAGTTATCGAAGAGATCCGTGTGGCTATCGAAGTGGATCATGCCGAGCGGGCGCTTGCTCGCCAGTGCGCGCAGGACCGGCAGCGATATCAAGTGATCGCCGCCCGCCGAGATCGGCGTGATTGCGCGCGCGACCAGTCCATCATAGAAGGCGGTAACACGAGCCAACGTATCCTGCACGTCGGCAGGGTTCACCGGCACGTCGCCGAGATCGGCACAATTGACCGCCTCGAACGGATCGAGCCCCGTTACCGGATGCATGCGCCGGATCATCGTCGACAGATCACGCAATTGCCGTGGCCCATGGCGCGCACCCGGCCGGTTGGTCGTGCCGCCGTCCCACGGCACGCCGACGAAGCCGACATCGACCTGCTTGGCCAACACCGAGCCCATGTCGACCAGCGGCAGGCGCATGAACGTCGGCACGCCAGCGTAACGCGGCGAAACCATGCCGGATACCGGCAAAAAAGGATGCGGCACGAGGTTGAACCTTCCAGTTGTTGAGAAGGCACGTTACGCTGGCTGGCCGGGTTTCGAAATGGCCTGAGCAACGGTGTCAGACCCGGAGGGTCAGACACCGGCCTAATGCCTTGAAAGTCTGAGCCGCGCAGCCATCTCCTCCCGTGAGACGGCTGCGCGGCTCAGCCCTCCGGGCTCAGAACTTGTAGCTCAGGCCTGCGCGTACAAGGTGGAAGTTGTTATCGAACGTCATCTTCTCGTTTTCGAGATTGCGCGTTTCGAATTCGCGCGTGTCTACGTAAAGATACTCGACACGGCCGATCCAGCCGCCTTGGAAGGCGTATTCGGCGCCAGCACCGACTGCGAAGCCCGGCTGGATTCCGCTCGTGGTTTTGAAGCGGGCCGCATTCGCTGGATTGCCGCCGGCGTTGTCGACGTCGACAAAAGCGAAGCCGGCCGTGACGTAGGGCATGAAGCGGCCAAAAGCGTAGCCGAGGCGTCCGCGCAGCGTGCCGAAGAAGCCGGTTTCGACGCGCAAGATGTCATCGTCCTTGATGACGATTTTCTGGTCGCTGATCCCGAGGTAGCCCAGTTCGGCCTCGACGCCGATCACCCACAGGCTCGGCATCATGTGATTATAGCCGACGTGTCCGCTGACCACCAATCCGCTGGCGTCGCCCCAAACCTGGCCGTGATCGTTCTTGCCGTTTTGGCGGTCATAGTAATGTTCGATATCGGCGATGCCCAAACCGACGCTCCCGCCGTAGTAGAGGCCGGACCAATTGTAGACCGGGGCATATGCTGATTCTTCGACGATCACCGGTGGCGGCGGTGGCTTCCGGCCCTTGCCCAAATCGGCGGCCATCGATGGGCCCGCGACGAAAATCACCGCCAGACCGAGGGCCACACGTGTAGCGCTTCTTATGTTCATGCTTGATCTCCCGTTACCTAAAGTTGGCTTCGCCACGCGTTACGCAACGCGGACTTGATCTCTGCTCTGTGCCCCCATTGCCTCCGTTGCCTTGGTTTCCAATTGCTGATTTCAGCTGGCCCGTTGCTAGATGGCTGTCCCAAATGCCGCCTCAGGGCGTGTGCGATTCGTGGCTCCGCGCCTGTCGAGTAGAGATGCCAGCCAACTTTTTTCCTTGACCGTGCTCGGCACGAAAGGATCGGCATGCAGCATCGCTTCGGCGCGCATCGCAGCTGCGGCAATCACGTCGACCATGGCGGGTGGGCCGGCCGCATAAATCACATCGCCCTTCGTTAAACCGGCGAGGCAATCCGTCGGGCGGCCGACACGCACGCCCTCGGCGACATTCTCGGGATCTTGCACGATCGGCAGAATGAAGAGATTTGGGCAGGCCGACATCCGGTGCAGGGCCGGGATCATGTAAAGCGACTTCATGTCCTGCACGCCGATGATCAGCACCATGGGCCGGGCCGAGTTCTCACGCAGCGCTGCATCGGCAATGGCCCATATCGGCGCAAACCCAGTGCCACCGGCTATCAAGACCATGCGGTTTGGCATGCCGGTCCGAAAGAATGCCGACCCCAGAGGACCTTCCAGTTTGACGTGATGACCAACCGCGATATCGGTGCCGAGGCGCGACGAGACGTGACCGCCCGGGACAAGTTTGACGTGCAAACGAGCGGTGCCGGGCTTATCGGAGCCATCGAGGGCGATGGTCGGGCTGAAGGCTCGCTTGGCGAAGCCCTTGAAGCGCACCTGGAAGTACTGGCCTGGCAGATACACCGCACGTTTCGAAGTGGCGATCGTCACCTCGGTGACATCATGCGCCAACGGCTGCAGCGCGGTGACCGTGCCTGCGACGGTCCTCACCTCAGGGACGGCTTCGAAGGTTGCCTCGAGATCCGACAGGACCATCGCCTGGCAGGCATGCACCATTCCTGGTTGCTGGCTTCTGCCACCGACAGCGATGCCGCTGCGGACTTGGACGAGGCACGACCCGCATTGGCCGGACCGGCAATCGTGCGGGATGTCGACGCCATTGAGCAAGGCTGAATCAAGCAACACATCGCCCGCGTTTGCCGCAAACTCTTCGCCATTGATATTGATGCGGCAGGTCCTCGTCATCATTCCACCTCCAGTTTAATTGGCCGCAGATGGCGGGTGTGCCGGGTCTGCGAATGGTCGAAAGCTGCAACCCACATCGAGACGCCGGTCGCGATCGGGATGTCGAATTTGCTGCCGGTGTTGAGGCGCCGGGAAACCTCGAGCGTCCATCGGCCGGCCGACCAGCGGGCCGCGCATTTCACATCGGCACGATCGGCGGTGTAGTCGCCGGCGATGAGCACGCTCGGCATGATGGTGCCGATCGGGATCTGCGTATCGAGATCGGCCTTGTAAGGTACCGTCTCGTCGCTGGTCATCCACCAGCGTGCGCCTTCCGGCTCGCCGTGATTGGGATCGATATCGAGATGCCCCATGGCAGCGTTCGTCGCGGCTACGTTCTTTGGCAGCCGGCGCGGCACCAGCGGCTTTGCGTAGCCGCCGGGCGGCTGTTGCTCGAAATTGGTCGAGTAAGGCGCTTTGCCGGGATCAGCCGAGTAGCCGGCCTTATACCGGCTCTTGCCTTCCAGTTCGGACTTCGTCGGCTCCGACGGCGGCCCGAAATAGTTGTCATCCATGTAGCCGAGCAAGCCGCCACGCGCCGCCTTCCAGTGCCACACGTCGACGATGCTGCCGTCGGTGGTGTAGTGCAGTCCGCGTCCGGAAAAAGCAGGTGGCTTGCCGGCCAAAGGAGCGTTACCCAAATGCGCTGTGCCACCGCCTGCGTCTGCATTGCTGAGCGCGAACATGACTGAGAACTTGTCTTCGTAGTAGTCGTTCTCGTCCTCGATGTCGTAGGCCTTGTTGAGGAGATGCCAGCCGTCGACGCGCTTGATCATCGGCAGGTGTTTGAGCGATCGGGTCGGGTCGTCCCACGTGAAGGCTAGGTAGGCGAACTCGCCATCGTGCAAAGCCTTCACTCGGACCTCGGACGTGCCCCCATCGAGGTTGGCGCCGTGGCTGGTCGGGATGACGATCTCAGGAGCGTTGCGCCAAACCGGTTCGGCCAAATCGCCATCCAGCTTCGGCGCCTCGCTCTTTGCGATCGAACGCACAACGAGTTTGTCGCGCGCGCTCTTGTCGATGGCCGTCGCAAAAGTAGCGATGCTCAAGCCGGCAGCGAATGCGACGGTGAGTGGATGGACGTGCAAGGTGGTTGGGCGATGCCGTGGTGGTGTCGCGGTTTGGCGGCTCGATTGTCCGCGCCCGCGGTCTGGCGCGGGTGAGCCTGTGCGATGCATCTCCGCATCCTGGTTGAAGTGCTCCGCCAGCGTGTCGGCAAGGTTGGGCTGCGCGACGCGCGGGCGCAATCTCGCCGGGCGAAAAACCCGCATGATCTGGTCCATCCCGCCGTAGCCCCAATGCGCCGCCACATGGGCGATCGGGTAGGCGACGAGAATGGCTGCACACCACAGGTGGATTTGAAGGATGCGGCCGCCATGCCCCAGGTAAAGGAACATGCCCGTGACGATCTGTGCCAGCAGCACAGCAAACAGACCCCAATAAAGTACGACGTTGACTGCGGCCCATCTCGGGCGCCCCTGGCGCACAACGCTCGACAGCCGCGCCCGATCGAGCTTAACGCGACGCGACAGACCGGCACGTGCAATGTAGACGGCATAGGCAAAGGCCAACGCGCACAGCGCCAATCCCGACTGCATGTGAACGGTCCAAATGTCGCCCTGAGGCAGGATCGGCCACAGTACATTGAGCCACGCCGTCTGAGGCGTGTCGGCTGCAATCCGCAAGCCGGTCACCAGCGATACAGTCAGGGCCAGGACGACGAGCCAGTGGACGATGATCGTCCCGTAATCTGTCCTGGGTGTTTGCCGCCGCGTCATACTCTACTTCCCTTCACGACTGCTGCTGTGTTCATTCGCATATGCTCTAGTTTTCGGACGATGCTGGCGGAGCGCTTGGTTGGCTGGCAGCCGACTTCGTCGCCTTCGGCTTCGTGGCCGTGGTCGTTTTTTCCCATGCCCGGGCAGCATCGATCAGCGCCTCGAATGAGGAAGCACGGCGGATCAGCTGTTCTTTGACGTCCTTATCCAGCGCGGTCTCGAGACCGGTGGTGTCGTCGAGAGGCATGCGGTCGCGCCGCACCGTATCCATCACGCGTTTGATCTCGGCAGCGGCATGGGCGGGCGTTTGCAGCAGCACCAGTTTCTTCATTTTGTAGGAGTTGTTGGGCGAATGGCAGCTCATGCACTGGCCCTCCCGAAGCGAAAGTGCGAGCTCTTTGTAGGCGCCATCCAGTTTGCTCAGATACGGATTCTCCGGCTGGAAAATGCCGTCGAACAATGTCACCTTGGGCTGCGCTTTGCCGTCGGCGTCGGTCCACATCCACTTGCCGTCAAAAGCCGGCATCGTCACGCTGACGATCTTCGCTGACGGGTCGGTCGTACCCCGGGTCGTGAACTGCGCGGTACGCACCTTCATCGTTGCCGGGTCGATCCATAGCAGCATGGCATTCGCCCCTTGGTACGCGTTCCATTTGGCGTCGACGTGCCAGAACGGGTACGGATACTGTCCGGGTGCGAGACGGTTGCGGAACGCCACGCCAAGTTCGACCCGATAGAGCTTTTCGCCTTCATTGTACGAAACCGACTGGCGGCCGTTGAACATGAAGAGCGGCAT
>JANMNO010000011.1:0-32950 GCA_031374115.1 Hyphomicrobiaceae bacterium
CCTCGACGGGCCGCCGCGCGGTGCCGGTTGCCAGAAGCAACAGTGCCAATGCACCGCAGGCAAGCTTGATCCGTGTCATCGAAGTGGCCTCCCGGTGTGGTGGCGGTTGAAGGTGATCTGCAGGGTTTGTCGCAGCGTGCAGCAAAAGGGTTCATGCCGCTGTGCTGCAGGGCACGCCGCTCATTTTCCACCAGCGATTGGCTGAACCGCTTCCCGAAGCGTCGCGAGCGTGCTACTTGCGCTTTGAAATCGTTCCGTGAGTGCGCAGCCGATTGCGCTGCAGCAAATCCCGCGTGATCGCGATTTCAACCTGACGAGGAGCTGCCAGATGGCCGTTGCGCCCTCCACCCCTGCCAATCCCTCCACCTCGAATGCCTACGATGGACCCGGTCCAGCCATTGCGCCCGATGTCGGCTTGACGTTCGATGACGTGTTGCTCATCCCGCAGGCGTCCGAAGTGTTGCCAGGTCAGGTGTCGGTCGCAACCCGCGTCACCAAATCGATTGCACTCAACATCCCGGTGATGTCGTCGGCGATGGACACGGTGACCGAGGGACGGCTTGCGATCGCGATGGCGCAAGCCGGCGGGCTTGGCGTGATCCACCGCAACCTGACGCCGGAGGCGCAGGCCAAGGAAGTCGAGCGGGTGAAGAAGTTCGAAAGCGGCATGGTCGTCAATCCGGTGACGATTGCACCGAACCAGACTTTGAAAGATGCGCTCGACTTGATGAGCGAGCACCACATCTCTGGCGTGCCCGTCGTCGAGACTACCGGAGCCAAGGGCCAAGCGGGCAAGCTGGTCGGTATCCTGACCAATCGCGACGTGCGCTTTGCGACCAACCCTTCGACGCCGGTTCGCGAGCTGATGACCAAGGACAAGCTGATCACGGTCCGTGTCGGCGTCGATCGCGCCGAGGCGATGCGGCTGCTGCACCAACACCGGATCGAGAAGCTGCTGGTCGTCGATGACGGGTACCGGTGCGTGGGTCTCATCACCGTGAAAGACATCGAGAAGGCACAGAACTACCCGCACGCCTGCAAGGACGAGCAGGGACGCTTGCGGGCAGCCGCGGCAACGAGTGTCGGCGACGATGGCATGGAGCGCGCGGAACGGCTGATCGCCGCCGGTTGCGATCTCATCGTGGTCGATACCGCGCATGGCCACTCGGCCAAGGTGCTGGAAGTGGTCGCTCGCATCAAGAAAATGTCGAATGCGACGCAAGTCATGGCCGGTAATGTTGCGACCGCCGATGCCACCCGCGCCTTGATCGACGCTGGCGCCGATGCGGTGAAGGTCGGCATCGGTCCAGGCTCGATCTGCACGACACGTATTGTCGCCGGTGTCGGCGTGCCGCAGCTGACTGCTATTCTCGATTGTGTTGCCGCCGCCCGCCGTGCCGGCATTCCAATCATCGCCGATGGTGGCGTCAAATTCTCCGGCGACGTCACCAAGGCACTGGCCGCTGGCGCCGATTGCGTCATGATCGGCTCGCTGCTGGCCGGTACCGACGAGAGCCCCGGCGAAACCTACCTGTATCAAGGGCGCACGTACAAGTCGTATCGCGGCATGGGGTCGGTCGGCGCCATGGCGCGCGGCAGCGCCGATCGCTACTTCCAGCAGGAAGTAAAGGACATGCTGAAGCTGGTGCCGGAAGGTGTCGAAGGCCAAGTGCCCTACAAGGGGCCGGTCAGCAATGTCGTGCATCAGCTGGTTGGCGGTCTGCGGGCTGGCATGGGATATGTCGGCGCGCAGAATTTATCCGAGTTGAAGTCGCGCGCGCGGTTCATCCGCATCTCGCCCGCCGCCATGCGCGAGAGCCACACCCACTCGATCTCGATCACCCGCGAAAGCCCGAACTACCCAGGGAATGGCTAACCACCTCATGAACCAGAATATGATCATCCTGCCGGTGTTCGTGCAGGTGCTGCTGACGATCGGCGTGCTGTTCGTGATGGGCACGCGGCGGCGCACCGCGCTCGTCTCGAAAACGACGCGCCTCAAGGACATTGCGCTCGGCCAGGATGCATGGCCCGCCGATGCGACCAAGGCGTCCAACAACTATAAGAATCAGTTCGAGATACCGGTGTTGTTCTTCGCCGCCTGCGCCTTCGCGCTGATCACCAAGACGGTCGACTTCTGGCTGATGTTCTGGGCGATCGTGTTCGTGGTGAGCCGGATCGTGCACGCCGGCATTCATCTCGGCGGCAATCCGGTGATGCTGCGCGCTTACATATTTTTTGTTGGCCCTATTGCCATCCTTGTCATGTGGATCACCATCGTCGTTCGCGCCGTTCTGCCGGTACTTTGAATGAAAGCTGGAGCACGTCTCGTTGCGGCCGTCGAAGTGCTCGACGATATCGTGGCCCGCCATCGCACGGTTGCAACTGCCTTATCCGACTGGGGCAAGGCGCACCGGTTTGCCGGCAGCGGCGACCGGGCTGCGATCGGCAATCTTGTCTACGACGTGCTGCGTCGCAGGCTTTCGCTCGCAGCGCAGATGGGAACGGATAGTTCCCGAGCACTCGTTCTGGCGGCAGCAGGGCGGGCCTTGGGCCTGTCACCGCGGGCGATTGAGGAAGTCGCTGACGGCACGCCGCATACGCTGTCTCCACTGACCGGCGAAGAGCGCGCCGGGTTATCGCGAACACTCGACGAGTCGGCACCACCTCACGTTCGCGCCGATGTGCCGGAATGGCTGTGGCCGTCGTTCGTCCGCGCATTCGGTGATCGCGCGGTGGCCCAGGGCCAGGCTTCAAACCGCCGTGCGCCGGTCGACCTGCGCGTCAATTCGATGAAGGCGACGCGCGAAAAACTGCTCAAGGCGCTGGCCGAGTACGGCGCGACCGAAACCAAATACGCGACGCTGGGTGTGCGCCTTCCGGCCCCGGAAGGTGCAGGACGCACGCCGAACGTCGAGGCCGATGCGGCGCATGGCAAGGGCTGGTTTGAAGTTCAGGACGAGGGCAGCCAGATTGCGGCAGCGCTCGTGTGTGCTGCGCCGAAATTGCAGATCATGGACCTGTGCGCCGGTGCTGGCGGGAAGACATTGGCACTGGCTGCCGCGATGCAGAACACCGGGCAGATCTACGCGTACGATTCCGACAAGTCTCAGTTGCGGCCGATCTTCGAACGCTTGAAGCGGGCGGGGGTGCGCAACGCCCAAGTCATGAACGCGGGCAACCTGGTCGAGCTCGAAGCGCTCGGTGCCCGCTTCGACGTGGTGATGGTCGATGCGCCGTGCACCGGTTCCGGCACTTGGCGGCGCAGGCCCGATGCGAAGTGGCGGGTCTCGCCTGAAAACCTCGCTCAACGACAGGCGGATCAACGCGAGGTGCTGCAATTTGCGCGCGGCCTGGTGAAGGCGGGCGGGCGGTTGGTTTACGTGACGTGCTCGGTGTTGCCAGAGGAAAACATCGATCAGGTCACGGCGTTCGTGGCTGGCGCGCCGGAGTTTTCGATCGTGCCGTATGCCACCGCCTGGGCCGTGTCGGCGCTGGCGACCGATCCTGCGGCATCCGCCGATGGGCGAACCGATACTTTGCAGCTAACTCCAGCCGATCACGGTTGCGACGGATTTTTCATTGCGGTGCTGCAGAAGGCTGCGTGATCACGGCCTGAACCACCAGAAGACGACCAGCAGGATTCCAACGAGGCCTGCCGCCCACCAGAGCAGATCGGAAAAGCGGCGGCGGTGGCTGATTGCCATACGCTTGATGGTGTCGTCGTCGAGGCGAATGCCATGCCGGGCCATCTGCGCGAAGGCCAGTCCAGTGCTCTCGACCTGCTCGAGGAGCCGGGGGACTTCGGCGAGTACCTTGCCCATCAATTCGGCACTGTCGCCGGCATCACGCAGTCGCCCGACGACGCCCAGGTTTGCGTCGATCCACTCGCGGGCGATCGGCTCGGCGGCAGCCCACAGGTTCAAATTCGGATCGAGCGAACGCGCGACACCCTCGACGATTACCATGCTCTTTTGCAGCAGGATCAGCTCCGGCCGCGTCTCCATGTCGAACACTTCCGTGTAGGCAAATAGCTGGCCCAACAAATCGGCCATCGAGATTTCATCCGCGGTGCGGCCATGGATCGGCTCGCCGATGGCGCGCATCGCCTGGGCAAAAACTTCAACCGAATGATGCAGCGGAACGTAGCCCGCATCGAAATGCACTTGCGCCGCGCGCCGGTAATCGCGGGTGATCAATCCAAACAGGATCTCGGCGAGAAAGCGCCGCTCGCGTGGGCCCAGCCGCCCCATGATGCCGAAATCCACGGCGACGACTTTGCCATCAGCGTCGACGAATAAATTGCCGTGATGCATGTCACCGTGGAAGAAACCGTCGCGCATGGCATGCCGTAGAAAGGTGCGCAGAACTATAATGCCCAGCTCTTTCAAGTTTCGCCCTTGGGCGACCAGTGCCGCCTTGTCTGCGATCTGTGTGCCTTCGATCCACTCAATGGTCAGCACACGGCGCTGCGTTCGCCGCCAGTCGACGCCCGGTACGCGAAAATCGTGCTCGGCCTTGATGTTGTCGGCCATCTCGGAAATAGCGGCGGCTTCGAGCCGTAGGTCCATTTCGAGATCTGTCGTCCGTGCAAGATTTTCGACGACCGCCGTTGGTCGAAGGCGCGCAGCTGGCGGATAAAACCGCTCGATCAGAGCGGCTGCGAACCGATAGCTTTCGAGATCGCGGCGGAAACGCCTCTCGACGCCGGGACGCAAGATTTTCACCGCAACCGTGCGCCGCACACCATTCTCAATCGTGACGGCCTTATGAACCTGGGCGATGGATGCCGCTGCGACCGGTGGGCCGAACTCCGCAAAGTGATCTTCAAGCTTGCCACCCAGCGACTCTTCGATCGCCACCCGAGCTTCGGCCATCGAGAACGGCGGCAGGCGGTCCTGCAGATGGCGCAAATCGGCGGTCAACTCCGGTCCAAGCAGATCGCCGCGCGTAGCCAGAAACTGGCCAAGCTTGACGTAACTCGGTCCGAGCCTGGTCAGCCCACGTGCGACCCGCGTTTCCGGAGCCTGGCCTGCGCGAAACGGCCACGTGACGGCGCGGACCGGCCAGGTCGCCGCGCGTGCGAGATGCAACACGAAGGGCACCTTGGTGCCGCGCGGGACGAAGCGCACACCATGTTGCGCCAGCACAAAGCCGGCGCGTCCAAGACGAAACAAATTGACGACGGCTGAGCTCATGAAGCGGGTTGAGATCCGGCTGGGCTGGAATGAAGCGCGACGCAGCGGTACGAACGCACTTTGCTGCCTTCCCTTGTCACGTCAAGCTGCATCGCCCCAGGAGTGCAACTCTGTAGGCGGGTTAATATGTGGTTTGGTCTCGTATCCGCCCGGCGGCCGGCTCCCCGTAGGGGAGTCGCCGGGCGCAACAACGCATATCGTCTGGCATCCGGGGCACGGCTCTGACACCATGGTGTATCGCATTTAGACAAGGACCCTAGCCATGGCCGATCCCGTTGGTGCAGCACCGGTTGCCGGCAAAGTCGTTATCCGCAACATCGGGCTTCTGCTCTCCGGCATGCTGGAAAAGCCGATCCTCGACGCCGATACGATCGTCTCCGTCGACGGCCGGATAACCCAAGTCGGCCGCCTCAAGGACTGCGACACTGGCGCTGCCAAGACCACGATCGACGCCAAGGGCTGCGCCGTCTCGCCCGGGCTGATCGACAGCCACGTGCACCCGGTGTTCGGTGACTGGACGCCGCGGCAGAACCAGATCGGCTGGATCGAATCATATCTCAATGGCGGCGTCACCACGATGATTTCGGCGGGCGAAGTGCATCTGCCGGGCCGCCCGCGCGACATCGTCGGTGTCAAAGCGCTGGCGATCACTGCGCAACGGGCGTTCTCTAACTTCCGTTCGGGTGGCGTCAAGCTGCATGCGGGCGCGCCGACGATCGAACTGGGCATGGAGGAGCACGACTTTGCCGAACTTGCAGCAGCCGGTGTCAAGCTGCTGGGCGAAGTGGGCTTAGGTTCCGTGAAGGCTGGGGACGAAGCCAAGAAGATGGTTGCCTGGGCCCGCAAGTACGGCATCCAATCGACGATCCACACCGGCGGGCCGAGCGTGCCGGGCTCGGGCTACATCGACGCCGATACCGTGCTCGAAGCCGACGCCGACGTCATCGGCCATATCAACGGCGGCCACACCGCGCTACCTCTGAAACAGATCGAGTGCTTGTGCGAGGGCTGTGAGCGCGCAATCGAAGTTGTCCACAACGGCAACGAGTATGCCGGCCTGCATGCGGTAAAGATCGCGAACTCGATTGGGCAACTCGACCGCGTGATCTTGGGGACGGATAGCCCGGCAGGCTCCGGCGTGCAGCCGCTCGGCATCCTGCGGCTCATCTCGATGTTGTCGAGCTTCGGTGATATGCCGGCGGAAACCGTGTTCTGTTTTGCCACCGGCAATACCGCGCGGACCCGCCAGCTCGATTGCGGTTTGATCGAAGCCGGTCGCGCCGCCGACTTCGTCCTGATGGACCGGGCGCAGCACTCGGCCGGCAAGGATCTGCTGGCCTCGGTGCGCGGTGGCGATCTGCCCGGCATCGGCATGGTGGTAATTGATGGCTTCGTGCGTTGCCAACGCTCCCGCAACACCCCACCAGCGGAACGCGTGCCGGAGGTGGTGGTGTGATTGGCCTGGCTCAGTCCTGTTTTGGGTTTTCCATTGGCGGAGGAAGCCGGGTCTCAGTCTTTCAGCTGCGTCCCCGGGCGCGGCGCGAGTGCGCCTCGACCCGGGGCCGCGTTTGCCGGGTATGCAAAATCTCAGCCCACCGCATGGACGCGATCCCGGATCAGTCTGCTGCCGCAGCCTGTCCGGGAAGGCAATCGTGAGGGCGGTGGTCTGGCTTACGCGGGAAACCGCTCGAATCAACTTCAAGTACCCCTCCCACCGTAGGACTTGGATATCCGTGCAAAGGTCGCGTAGTGTCAGCGCGGACGTTGCGGATCGCTGACGCCGCACGCGCTGTAAAAACGCTTTCGGGAGGACTTGATTGATGTCATCGACGACCACGATCTCGCTGTCGCGCCGCAAGATTCTGAAAGGCGCGGCCGCCGCTGGCCTTGCTACGACAGTGCCGGCAGGCTGGGCCATAGCGCAGGCGAAGCCGCTGAAGGTTGGGCTGATGCTGCCCTATTCCGGCACGTTCGCGAAGCTTGGCGAGAACATCACGTTCGCGGTCGAACTGCTGATCGCGGAGAAGGGCGGCAAGCTCGGCGGTCGCGAAGTGCAGCTGATCAAGCTCGACGACGAGTCGAAGCCCGAAAACGCGCCGCAGAACGCTGACCGCCTCGTCAAGCGCGATCAGGTCGACGTGTTGATCGGCACCGTCCACTCGGGCGTGCAGATGGGCATCCATAAGGTGGTCAAGGAAAGCGGAACGCTAACCATCGTGCCGAACGCCGGTAATGGCGCCGTCACCGGCGAGCTCTGTGCGCGCAACGTCTATCGCACGTCGTTTTCAAACTGGCAGCCGGCGCACGGCATGGGCATCGTGCTGGGCAAGCGTGGCATCAAGAAAGCCGCCTGGATTACCTGGGATTATGCGGCCGGTCAGGAATCTGGCCAGGGCTTCAAGGAGGGTCTCGAGAAGCACGGCGGGCAACTCGTTCAAACGCTCACTCTTAAGTTTCCAGAGACCAACTTCCAACCGCTGCTCGCACAGATCGCAGGCCTGGGCGTCGATGTCGTGGGCTCGTTCTTCGCCGGTGGTGCCGCGGTGCAGTTCGTGAAGGAGTACGCGGCCGCCGGCATCAAAGTGCCGTTGTGCGGGTCGGGCTTCCTGACCGAGGGCACGTTGGCTGCGCAAGGCGCCGCCGCCGAAGGCATCGAGACCGCGCTCCACTATGGCGATGGCATCGACAACCCGAAGAACACGGCGTTCCGCAAGGCCTTCAAGGATAAGGCGCAGCGCGATGCGGACGTGTACGCCGTGCAGGGCTACGACGCCGCCCAGCTGCTGAGCATTGGTCTCGATGCCGTGAAGGGCAACATGGAAGACGAGAAGGGGCTGCATGCAGCCTTGGAGGGTGCCAAGATCGACAGTCCGCGCGGGCCCGTCGCGATGTCGAAAGATCATAATATCGTGCAAAACATCTATCTGCGGAAAGTAACCAACGGCGAGAACAAGGTGATGGGCATCGCGGCCGAACAGCTCGCCGATCCAGGTAAAGGCTGCAAGATGGCTTGAACGCTGAGTGAGGTTCACTGCCAAATACTCGGTGCGCGGGAACTGATTGCCGGTGTATGTCTCGTTTGCAGCTGTCTTGGCTGCGGCTAGTCCGGGCTCCCTGAACCGAATATGGATCTCTCAATCCTACTCGCCCAACTTCTCAACGGGGTCCAGTACGGACTGCTGCTCTTCCTGATCGCGAGTGGACTCACACTCATCTTCGGCGTCATGGGCGTGATCAATCTCGCCCATGGCTCGCTGTTCATGATCGGTGCCTACACGGCCTATCTCGTTGCGAAAACAACTGGGTCGCTGTGGTTTGCCCTACCGGCCGGCATCATCGGGGGATTGCTACTCGGCACGATCCTGGAGCGCGGGCTGTTTCAACGCTTCTACAAGCGCGAGCACCTCGATCAGGTGTTGCTTACCTTCGCTTTGATCCTGCTTGCCGAGGAGGCACGCTCGGCGATCGCGGGCAATGATTTCCAGTCTGTACCGATGCCACAGATCCTCGACTTCCCGGTGCCGATCACAGACGGTTTCAGTTATTCAGCCTATCGCTTCGCGGTGATTGGTTTGTGCCTGCTATTGGCAGTTGGCCTGTACCTGTGGATCGAACGCACCAAGTTCGGTGCGATGATCCGGGCTGCTGCCGAGAAACCGGAGATGGTCGACATCCTGGGGCTCGATGCGCGGCGCATCCACACCACCGTGTTCGCGGTCGGCACGGCACTCGCCCTGACGGCCGGTGTGTTGGCAGCGCCGCTGTACTCGGTCTACCCGAACATGGGTGACGGCTTCCTGATCATCTCTTTCGTGGTCGTGGTGATCGGCGGCTTAGGCTCGGTAACCGGCGCGTTCTGGGCCGCGCTGTTGATAGGTCTCGTCGATACCCTGGGCAAGGCCTACGTTCCGAAAGTGTCGGGGCTGGCGATCTACGTGCTGATGGCGATCGTCTTGCTGTGGCGCCCGCAAGGACTGTTCGGGCGGGAAACCCGCTAATGGTGCCGGCGTCGAAGCTCAGTTGGATCGGGTTGACGATTGGAGCGCTGCTGCTGGCGTTATTGCCGCTGGTCGCCTCACCCTATCATGTCGAACTCGGGTCGACTGCGCTCATCGCAGCGATGTTTGCACTCAGCCTGCAACTGCTGGTCGGATGCACGGGGCTAGTCAGCCTCGGGCATGGGGCGTTCTATGGGTTGGCAGCCTACGTCGTCTATCTGATCAGCCCCGCCGATGCCGGTTTGTCGATCGCGATCACATTACCGGCTGCAATTGCGGCAACGGGTATCGCGGCGCTTCTTATCGGTTCGCTGTCGCTGCGCGCGACGGGCTTCTTTTTTCTGATGGTCACGCTCGCCTTCGGGCAGATGGTGTTCTTCATCTTCCACGATACCAAGATCGGCGGCGGTACCGATGGCGCGTATCTGACCCGGCCGATCCTCGGGCTGTTCGGTTTCGATGTCCCCTTGACGCGCAAGCAGCGGCCGATGGCGATCTACTATGTGAACCTGCTCCAACTCATTGCGATGTACCTCGGCTTGGCTTGGCTGCTGCGCACGCTGTTTGGGCAAGTGCTGACCGGTATTCGCGTCAACGAACATCGCATGCAAGCGTTGGGATTCAATACGTACCGGTATAAGCTCGCGGCATTTGTGATTGCGGGAATGCTGGCCGGCGTCGCCGGTCATGCCTGGGCGCTGCATCGCGCGTTCGTCAATCCCGAGCTCGTCGGCTGGCACCGCTCGGCCGAAGCCCTGCTGATGATCCTGATGGGCGGGCTCGGATCGTTGGCTGGACCGATCGTGGGTGCCATTGCCTATACCGGATTGGGCGAGGTGGCGCAGCTAATTACCGAGCGCAAATTGCTGGTCGAGGGTGCGGTGATCCTGGCCGTGGTCTTGCTGCTGCCCAACGGCATCATGGGGTTCAAACTGCCGGAGTTCATGAAGCTCACCATTGCGGACAGCAGCAATGCTGCGCCAGAGACCGACACATCACGTATAAGACCTGCTCAAGGGCCGCCGGTGGTAAATGACTGACCTGCACTCATCACCGCTGTTGGCAACCCATGCGCTCGGACGCAACTTCGGTGGCTTGGCGGCCGTGCGAGATGTCTCGATCAGCCTCCACGCCGGTGAACTGCACGCCGTTATTGGTCCCAATGGCGCCGGCAAATCGACCCTCGTGAACCTGCTTTCAGGTGAGATCGCGCCCTCGGCCGGTCGCATCGAACTTGCTGGCGTCGATGTCACCCGTGCACCGGCACATACGCGCGCGCATCAAGGCATCGGCCGTTCGTTCCAGCGCACGAACATATTCAAGCCGCTGTCGGTATTGGAAAATGTACGGCTTGGCGCACAGGCGGTGGGCTCACTGCAAAGCCGCGTGTTTCGCCGGGCGTCAAACCAGCTCGATCTGATCGAGCGATCGCGCGCGGCCTTGAAGCGCGTCGGCCTCGAGGGGGCCGAGACGCGGGAAGCAGGCACGCTCTCGCACGGTGGCCAGCGTCAACTCGAGATTGCGATGGCGCTCGCCTCCAATCCCAAAGTGATCCTCCTCGACGAGCCGCTTGCCGGCATGGGCCCGGAAGAAGGCGAGCGTATTGCACAACTGCTTAAGGGTCTTGCCCGCGAGCACGCAATTCTGCTGATCGAGCACGACATGGATTTCGTGTTCGCGGTCGCCGACACCATGACAGTGATGGTCGATGGGGAAGTGCTTGCTTCTGGAAAGCCAGCCGATATTCGTGCGAACACGAGCGTCCAGGATGCTTATCTCGGGGGGCAAGCGTGATGCGCGATGGACCGCCTCTGCCCGCTATTCTCGGCTGCGAAAACTTGCACGCCCATTACGGCCGCAGCCATATCCTGCGCGGCATCACCTTCGGCATTCGCGCTGGAGAAACCGTCGGCTTGATGGGCCGCAACGGCATGGGCAAATCGACGCTCATCCGCGCGATGGTGGGGCTCGTGCCACCGACTTCGGGTCGCATCCTGGTCGATGGCCGTGATGTCACCGGCACGCCGATGCATCGCATGGCGGCGGACGCTGATATCGCATACGTGCCGGAAGGGCGCGGGATTTTCGCTTCACTATCGGTCGCCGAAAATATCGAGATCGCGGCCCGCCCCGGTCATGACGGCTCAAGCCAATGGACGCGGGACCGTGTGCTGGAGTTGTTTCCCAGATTGGCTCAACGCATCCGCAATCAGGGCGATCAGCTCTCCGGCGGCGAACAGCAGATGCTGGCAATCGCACGCGCACTCGCGACCAATCCACGGCTGCTCATCCTCGATGAGGCAACGGAGGGCCTCGCGCCGCTCATCCGCGACGAGATCTGGCGCACGATCCGGCTGGTTCGCGCAACCGGTATCGCGACGCTGCTGGTCGACAAGACGGTGGCGGCGGTAACGGCCATTGCCGATCGGGTCGTGGTTATCGTCAAAGGTGAGATCGTGCTCGCAGGTGCGCCATCGCTGCTTACCGAAAACCCCGAACTGATGCGCAGTCATCTCGGTGTTTAGCCGCGCAACCCGCCGAATTGCATGTCTGGCATAAGTTCGCGATGATTGAACTTGCGAACTTTAGTGCTATTTGATCACGATCGCCCTTTTGGAGCTTCACAATGTCCAGCAAACTTTTCTCACCAGTCGCGTTGCGCGATCTCAAGCTCGATAATCGGCTCGTCGTAGCCCCGATGTGCCAGTACAGCGCTGATGACGGCTCAGCCAACGACTGGCACATGATGCACTTGGGTACGCTCGCAAATTCGGGCGCCGGGTTGATGATGGTGGAGGCCACGCACATTGAACGCGACGGGCGCATTACGCACGGGTGCCTGGGGCTCTATAGCGACGAGAATGAAGCGGCTCTGAAAAAAGTTGTTGAAGCGTGCCGCAAACGCGGATCGGCGAAACTCGGCATCCAATTGAGCCACGCCGGCCGAAAGGCATCGGCCAAGCGCCCGTGGGAAGGCGCGCAAATGAACGAGCCCGAACTGGCGATGCCATGGCAGACAAAGTCGCCATCGGCGATCCCGTTCGGTGAAGGCTGGCACATCCCGCACGCCTTTACGGCCGCCGAAGTCGAGGCGTTGCCTCAGATGTATGCCGAAGCTACCAAGCGCGCCGATCGCCTGGGCTTCGATCTAGTCGAGGCGCATGGCGCACACGGTTATTTGCTGCATCAGTTCCTGTCGCCGCATTGCAACAAGCGCACGGATCAATGGGGCGGTAGCTTAGACAATCGCATGCGGCTGCCACTCGATGTATTCAAGGCGATGCGCGCTGTCTGGCCCAAGGATAAGCCACTTGGGATACGGATTTCGGCAGTTGACTGGGTCGATGGCGGCTGGAGCATCGAGGACTCGGTCGCCTTCGCCAAACGCCTGAAAGACCTCGGTTGTGACTTCATCGACGTCTCGACCGGCGGTATCGACATCAAGATCGCACCGCCCGTTGCGCCCGGCTTCCAGGTGCCTTTCGCGACCGCGATCAAGGAAAAAGTCGGCATCACCGTGATAGCGGTGGGCATGATTTCCGACGCTGAGCAAGCCGAGGCGATCGTCGCCGAGGGCCGCGCCGACATGGTGGCGCTCGCTCGTGGTTTCCTGGATGACCCGCATTGGGGCTGGCATGCAGCCTACAAGCTCGGCGCTGAAGTGAAACTCCCACCGCAGTATCGCCGCGCCGGCATTAAGGCTTGGGACCCTGCACGTAAGCGCCATGTAGCCAAGGTCTGAACAACTCAAAAGCCATTGTTAACTAAGGATTTCAATGGTTTGTAAAGTCCTGCCGTGTTCAGGTGCCGGTAAGGGGAAGTCGCCGGCGCTTTAACATGCGTGCTAATTGAGTGTGGATCGCAAAACCATTGCTGCGCCTTGCGCGACGCCGGCGAAAGCTGCTGTCGCTGGCGTGGTTGCGGCTGCTGTTGCCTGCACGATCTGCCGACACGGATGGGCGTGTCGATCGCCGCATCGAACAATTGCGCGATATGCAATGGGTGCTGCGTGAGGACGAAGCGCGCTATCGCAACTTGCTCGATACGCAAGCCGACATCATCGTGCGCCGCCAGTCCGATCGGCGTATCACATTCGTCAATACCGCGTTCTCGCGCACATTCGGCATCGATACCGAGCAATCTGTCGGTACCGTTTTCGAGCCGACCGTTCTCGGTCTCGAACAGCCAAGCGGCAACGAAGGTAATGTGGACCAGGCTTCGGCTCGAAGGTTTGTCGAGCTGTTGGATACGGTCAACGGTCCCCGTTGGTTCGCCTGGGAAGAACATCGTGTGCCGGCCGCAGACGGGGCATCGCTCGACTCGCAGCTGATCGGTCGCGACGTAACGTCTGCTCGACTGGCGGCAGCCGAACTCGCGAAAGCACGCGACCAAGCGGAAGCCGCGAACCGCGCCAAATCGCGGTTCCTGGCGGCGATGAGTCACGAAATTCGAACGCCGATGAATGGTATTCTCGGGATGTCGGGTTTGCTGATGGATACGCCGTTGAGTCAGGAGCAGCGGACCTATCTGCGCGCCGTCGATCAGTCGGCGAAAACGCTGCTCGCCCTGATCGATGAGATCCTCGATTTTTCCAAGATCGAAGCCGGCAAGCTGACGCTGCAAACCGAACCCTTCGCGCTTGATGGTGCCGTGCAATCGGCGGTCGAGCTGCTGGCACCCAGGGCGCACGAAAAGGGGCTGGAGATCGCGTGGACTTTCGATCCAGACCTGCCGGCGGTTGTTCTTGGCGATGAGGCGCGTTTGCGCCAAATCATGCTCAATCTCGTCGGCAATGCCGTGAAGTTCACCGAACGCGGCGGCATTCTGGTTACGGTGTCGAAGGGTTCGACCGACCGCCGGGTCGAGATCGCCGTGAAAGACACCGGCCCCGGGATAGAAGCAAATGCGCTCGACACTTTGTTCTCTGAGTTTGAGCAGTTGGAGAATCGAATTGGCCGCCGGCAGGACGGCACCGGTTTGGGCCTCGCGATTTCGAAGCGTCTCGCACGTGCCATGGGCGGCGACATCGCAGTGCACAGTGCTTCGGGTAGGGGTGCGACGTTCACAGTTGATCTCGAATTGCCGCCTTGTGCAGAGGCGCGTTCGGCAGGCGCTTCGATACCGGTATTGAACGAGCCGCGCACGCAACGCGCCGCATTGGTCATGGACCGGTTGATCGAAAGGCGGGCACTAGGCACAGCGCTCAAGGCTGCCGGTGTCGTGGTCGATGAGCTGGATGAGGTCGATGCAGTCGCACGGATCGAAGCCGCAGCCCAGGCTAGCTCGCCGATCGACCTCATCGTGGTCGATGCCGAAGACGATGCAGCCCTCGCCGGGGCTTTCCTCGCATGCGCCCGGCGCTGCGCTCCGGACCGCGATGTGCGAGGTATCGTGCTGATCGGAGCTTTGGCGCGCGGCGAGTTGCGTGCATTCCGGGCGCATGGTTTCGATGGTTATCTGGTCCGTCCGGTCCGGCCCCAATCACTGCTGGCCCAACTCGGGGGGCAGTTGAATCGTCTGGATGAGGGCAGCGATGTGGCGGCAAGCGATGCTGGTTTCACACTGATGCAACCGGGGCCGAAGCGGCGTGTCCTTCTTGCCGAAGACAACCCGATCAATGCCCTCCTGGCGTCGAGCGTGCTCGAGAAATCCAATTGCATTACGCGTGTCGTCTCGGACGGCCGTCAGGCTCTGGAAGCGGTGAAGGCGACCGCCGGAAATGCAGCCGAACGCTTCGACATTATCTTGATGGACGTCCATATGCCCGAACTCGACGGGCTCGAAGCGGCAAGATTGATACGCCAACTCGGCTGCTCGATGCACGTCCCACCCATCGTGGCGCTTACCGCCAATGCTTTCCCGGAGGATCGTATCAGCTGCCTTGAAGCAGGAATGAGCGACTATCTCGCCAAGCCATTCGAGCGGGCGGATCTCGAACGCGTGCTGGTCCGCTGGTGTAGATCACAATCGGCCACGCCCCTGGATCTACCGGCATCGACGACCGCCGCAGCCTAGTATCTGCGGGGTCAACGTCTCCCGGCCGTCACAAATAAATGCTAACTCCGAATCACCAGCGGTGAGATGTTTTTCGATCTTGCCATTGGGGGCTGGAAATCGATGCTGGCCGGCGCCGGGTGCGTTGATCGGGCAAACGTCTTCCAGGTGGAGATGGCGATGACCATGACCATGACCATGATGAATGACACTAATGCGATGCGCCTCAGACCGTTCGCGCTGGCTGCGAAACGTCAAGAGGAACTGGTTCGGTTTCGCGCACGCACCGGAAAAAAGTCGGTTGGATTGGCATTCATGCGGCGCTTCAAGCGGCGCTCTCGCATGCCATGGTTCAAGCTCAGGCAATCAAAGCTTCCGAAAATTTATGGCCAAATCGGCACTCTTCAGGTGCGGCTCGCGGAAGGCAATGCGGATGTCAGATCGGCGCAGCGGCTGCGTTACGATGTCTTCTATCGCGAGATGTCCGCTACGCCGACCATCGCCGCGCGATTTCGCCAACGCGACGAGGACCCATTCGACGCGGTTTGTGATCACCTGCTGGTCTTCGACAATGACGTCGATAAGTCAGTCGCTTGGCGCAGCGGACGTAAGCCTCGCGTCGTCGGCACCTATCGCGTGTTGAGGCAGGAAATCGCGGAGCGCGGCGCGGGCTTCTACACGCAAGGCGAATATGACATCGCGCCGCTTATCGCTGCCCGCGCGCGCACGCACAAGTTCATGGAGCTTGGCCGAAGTTGCGTTCTCAAGCCGTATCGCAACAAGCGAACCGTCGAGCTGTTGTGGCATGGCTTGTGGACGTACGTGCGGGAACACAAGATCGATGTCATGATCGGCTGCGCAAGCTTCGAGGGCACCGATCTTGCGGCGCACGCGATGGCGCTGAGTTTTCTGCACCATTACGCGAGGGCGCCGAGCGACTGGATTGTGCGCGCGCACGCCGAACGTCACATGCCGATGGACCTGTTGCCGAAAGACCGTGTGGACGCAAAGTCGGCTGTGAAAGCGCTGCCGCCGTTGATCAAAGGCTATCTAAGATTGGGCGCGTTCGTCGGTGATGGCGCTGTCATCGACAAGCAGTTTGGCACGATAGACGTGCTAATTTGCTTACCGGTGGAGAACATCGACCCGCGTTATTTCGAGCACTTCGGCCGCCCGGAAGAACGTGAAAGCCGCGTTGCTCTCGGCCGCAAACAAGCTCCTGAACTGGTGGCATCCTAGGTATTAGGCAGCTTTGAAACAGTTTGGTGATGCCGGTGTGCCAAACAGGCGTTCTCTCGGAATCGCCCGCGCGTGACTCCCCGTGACGGCGCCAGGTAAGCCGACCGCAATGTCGCCGGCGTCGAGCAACTTTTCGAGATCGACACCGGTTTTTACACCCATTCGCGCAAACAGATAGACCATATCTTCGCTGGCGATATTGCCGGTTGCGCCGGGCGCAAATGGGCAACCACCAAGACCGCCAACAGAGCCATCGAACGTGCGAATGCCCGCATCGGCAGCGGCCAGGACGTTCGCGATCCCAAATCCGGCGGTGTCGTGGCCATGGAAGCAGAACGTGGCATTGCGCCCGAATGCCTTGATGGCTTTGCCGGCCAAACTCTTCACATGTGACGGGATCGCCATGCCGGTGGTGTCGCTGATCGCCAGTTCCATTCCATCGCGGATACTGACGATCTGCTCCATGGTGCCCAGCACCTGCCGCTCGTCCATGATGCCAGCGAACGGGCAATGGAACGATGTCGCAAGCCCGATGCGCAACTTCATTTGGCGGTCGGGATCAATATCGTTGAGTGTCGCCCGCAAGTCGGCAATCGAATCCAGGGTTGCGCGGCGCACATTGCTTTGATTGTGCGCATCCGACATGGAAATCACGAATTCGATATCTCTGACACCGGCGGCGATTGCGCGCGCTGCACCTCGAGCGTTCGGAACCAGTACCATGCCGCGCACGCCATTGAGTGGGCCAAGCCGCTCTACGACCTGCTCCATGTCGCGCATTTGCGGAATAGCCTTGGGGCTGACGAAAGACCCGATTTCCATGCGCTTGAAGCCCGCCGCAATCAGAGCTTTGATGAGTGCGACCTTGGTCTCGGTCGGCACGAATTGCGGGATGTTCTGCAGGCCGTCGCGCGGGCCCACTTCAACAATTTCAACTTGCTCCATGTCATCACCATGCACTTGGCCACGCTCCTCGCGGCAAGCATGACAGTAGCGCAACCAATTGGTCTTGTGCTCTACAAAAGTCGCGGGCCATGTATGCCGCTAATCAGGCGATCGCCCGCCCGTGACGGCTGCAGTGGAACCAGAAAATGAAAATCGATCAACCTCTGCCTCTCACCGGTTTTCGCGTGATCGATCTCACGCGCGTTTTATCGGGGCCATTCTGCACCATGATGCTAGGTGATCTTGGTGCAGACGTGATCAAGATTGAAGCCGCAGAGGGGGACAGCGTGCGCACCCAGGGGGCGGGGCGCGAGGGCATGAGCTGGTACTTTGCCTCCTTCAACCGCAACAAGCGCTCGATCGTTCTTGATTTGAAGAGCGAAGGCGGCAGCCGCGCCCTCGAAGCACTCGTTGCTGGCGCCGATGCGGTCGTTGAGAACTTTCGACCCGGGGTCATGGATCGTTTGGGCTTTGGTGCCGCCCGCTTGCAGGAATTGCGGCCAGGGCTGGTCACCTGCAGCATCTCGGGGTTCGGCGCCGACGGGCCATATAGGGATCGTCCGGCGTTTGATTTTATCGCCCAGGCGATGAGCGGTTTTATGAGCACGAATGGCCGCGCCGAAGATCCGCCGCTGCGCACCGGCATCCCGATCAGTGATTTGGTCGCGGGTATCTATGGCGCACTTGGCGTCACGGCGGCGCTTCTTGGCCGGGAGCGTCACGGCCGCGGCGAGCATATCGACGTGAGCTTGACGAACTCGATCATCAGTCTCCTCGCCTACCTCGCGTCCAACTATTTCGCGACCGGCGAGGAGCCCGTGCGCAGCGGTAACGATCATCCCATCGCCGCGCCGTACGGCTTGTTCCAAACGCAAGATGTGCAAATCGCGGTAGCGCCCAACGATGACACATTCTTCGGCAGGCTTATGGATGTGCTCGATCTGTCCCAACTGAAATCCGATCCAGAGTTCGCGTCCAACCCCTTGCGCGTGAGAAACCGCGCGCGATTGAACGCGCTGGTCGAGAACCGGCTGCGCATGCATCCTGCTGCAACGTGGATCGAAAAAATAAATGCCGCCGGCGTGCCGTGCGGTCCGGTCAACACCGTGGCCGGAGTCTTCAGCGATCCGCAAGTGCAGAGCCAGCATATGGCGATCGACATTCCCCATCCAGGGCATGGCTTGGTGCGAATGCTGGGTTTTCCAATGAAGTTTGCCAACGTCCCGTGCCAGGTCCGCCATCCCGCACCGGACCTTGGTCAGCATACGGCGGAGGTGCTGGCGCAGCTGACACCGGCGGCGTCGCCGCGTTAACGCAGCATACCGGACACAGTGTCGCACAGCCAAAGCGGGACACGGTTGAGTCCTACGCATGGCCGAGAAGTCGGTTTTGGGCATCCTTCTCGTGCGTTACCACGTACAAAGGAACGACCGATTCAATCTGGCCGGGCGTTCAAAATTGCACCTGCTCCTCGTTCTAGCCGCTTCCTGCCTCACAAGTGCGATGATCGTTAGAATCGTCGACCCGCTGGTGCCAGAGATCGCGCGCGATTTGGCGTCGAACCCCGGAACCGTGGCATTGCTTGCCTCGGCGTTTGCATTTCCCTATGCGCTAGGGCAACCGATACTTGGTCCTTTGGGTGACGCGCTAGGCAAGGCGCGGATCATAAAATGGTGCGTCGGCTCGCTGGCCGCTGCACTTGCGTTGTCGGCCATCGCGCCGACGATTGAGACGTTGTTCGTGGCGCGCGTCCTCGCCGGATTAGCGGCTGGCGGAACAATCCCTCTCGCCATCGCAACGGTTGGCGATCGCTTTCCATTGGCCGAGCGCCAAGTGGCGTTGTCCCGGCTCTTGATGGCGATGCTCGTCGGTCAGCTGATCGGCGTCATCGGCTCTGGTCTGATCGGCAGCTTTGTTCATTGGCGATGGGTGATGGGTATCGCATGCATCCTCGTTGTCGCCTCGTTCGCGCTGTCGGTCTTTGCATTGGAGGGAAGGTCTGCGGCGGAGCGAAAGCCGTTTAGCATCGCCGGCATGCGCGCCGGCTATGCGCTCGTGTTCGCAAATCCGCGGGCCAAAGTCTGCTACGCAGCCGTCTTCATCGAGGGCGTTTGTATCTTCGGGTTGTTGCCTTATCTGGCGGTGCTCTTGGAAGCACGCGGCGCCGGCGGCATCCGCGAGGCGGGTTTTGTCCTAGCCGGCTTGGGGCTTGGCGGCATTCTGTTCGGCATTTTCGTGAGCGCCATGTTGAAGGCTCTTGGCGGTCAGATGAACCTGATACGCGCTGGTGGACTGAGCGCCGGCATCGGTCTGCTCGCCTATGCTTTTGCTGGGTCGTGGCCGCTGGAAGCCGCAGCCTTCGTGCTTGCCGGTCTCGGCTTCTATATGATCCACAATTCACTGCAGACGCAGGCAACGGAACTTGCGCCCCAGGCGCGCGGTGCCGCCGTGGCGCTACATGCATTCTTCTTTTTCTTCGGGCAGGCTTGTGGCCCCGTGCTCTATCGATTGGGGTTCGGGGCTGCGGGCCAGCTGTCGCCGTGGCCGATTGTGTTGGCAGCGGCGGCGATGGCGATCCTTGGATTTGTTGTCGCGAATTTGTTGGCTCGCCCGCTTGCTGTCCGGCAACCGGCGCCGGCGCCCTAACTTTGCCCTTTGCGTTTTAACGCGGCCGCCAACAACGAGGCCAGCCGTTCCTCATCGCCATCGCTCCAGCTGAGCTTGATGGGCAAGACTCGAGCGGCGGCGCGCAAATCGGAAAGTGTCCCCATTGATGCATGCAGGCGCGCGGCGTCTTTCTCCGTTGTGACAATTGCCGCGTCACGCGACGCAGCCAACGCAAGTACGCGCAGGGCATCGGCCTCGTTCATTGGATGATGATCGGCAAACGCGATCGTCTCGACTACATTGCCGCCCAGGCTGCGCAAAAGGTCGAAAAATCGTGCCGGATTGCCAATGCCGGCGAACGCAACGATGGGTCTCGCGCGTAGCCATTCCGTATCTCCAGTAGGCTCAGGCGTCGCTGCCAGCACTGGTCCTGGGAACTCGCGCTTCAATGTTTGCAGGACCGCGCCGGGCCGGGAAGCGCCCGCATGCTGATTGACGACGATCGCATCAGCGAGGGGCATCTGAAACTCGAGCGATGCGCGCAGGGGGCCAGCCGGCAAGACCGCGCCGTTACCAAAGCCACGCCCGCCATCGACAACTGCGATCGTGAAATCCTTTATCAGAGACGGGTTTTGTAGTCCGTCGTCCATGATAATGACGCTTCCCCCACACACGCCGGACGCGACAGTGGTTTCAATTGCGCGGGCACCCGCTGCCCGGTCACGCGCGACGAACGCCTCCCCGTCTCGAGCGAGGAGACGAACTTCATCGCCGACGTCCTTCGCACGATCGGAGCCATACGCCACGCGGTGCGGGCCCTTCAACTTTCCCCCGTATCCGCGACTGAGAAAAATGGGCGTCTCACCGGCTAATCTCAACAGTCTCGCGACCTCGAGTGCAAGCGGCGTCTTACCGGTGCCGCCGGCGGTGAAATTTCCGACGCAAACCACCGGCAACTTGGATTGGTACGGTGCCGCTGCGTGCCATCGCCGGATCGCGAACCATCCGCCGATGCGGCCGATCGGCTGCAGCATTCGTGCGATGGTCGAGTCGGGCGCGTCATACCACCAGCGGGGTTCCTCAAACGGCACGTTCTAGTCTCGCTGGTGGCAAAGCGGTCGCATCGGTAAGGCTGGCAGGAAGCAGTGGCAAGAGCGCGGCAACGGTTACAGCCAGCGCGCCCGACAACCGTTCCAGCGCGATCCTGCCCCCAGCATTGAGTGCGGCAAGTTTCTCTGGATCCGTAAGAAGTTGTTGCACGGCTGCTGCGATCTTCTCCGCCGAGGAGACCGAAATCGCACCACCCTGCCTGAACAGCGCTTGATATACCTCAAGGAAATTGCCGACATGTGGCCCGGTCAGTACGGCTGCTCCGAGGCGGATCGCTTCAATCGGATTTTGTCCCCCGTGCGCCCCCGGCCCGGTGCCCAGCGACTTGCCAAGGAACGCTACCGGCGCCAGGCGGTATAGAGTTCCCAGTTCGCCAATCGTGTCGGCAATGTAGATCTGTGTTTTTTCATCGGGCAGTTGGCCGGCCGAGCGCAAGGAAACAGCAAATCCCTTCGTTCGCAGAAGTGCTGCAACGATCGGGCCACGCTCTGGGTGACGCGGCGCGATGATAGTGCAGAAACCGGACGATGAAAGCGCCAGCAGCTGATGAGCCTCGGCTGCGATCTCGTCCTCGCCGGGATGCGTGCACGCAAACACCATGCGTGGACGCGATAGGAGCGATGCCTGAAGCGCTTCTAGCGCGTGCGCTTCGACCGGCAGCGGTGGCGCATCGACCTTGAGATTGCCGGAAGGCAAGCTGCGCCGCGCGCCGACGTCCGCAAACCAGCGCGAGAGTTTCTCGGTTTGAGCGAGCACGATGGAAAATCGATTGAAGAGGGGGCGTGCGATCCCGCGGTGCTTCATCCACCGATTATAGGAGCGGGCCGATAGCCGCCCGTTGACGAGGGCCAGCGGTATGCGCCGATCTGCCGTCGCCAAAATGAGGTTCGGCCAAATCTCGCTTTCGGTAAATACGGCGAGATCCGGTTTCCAGTGATCCAGGAACCTTGCAACAAACCCCGGACTGTCGAGTGGAATGTATTGATGGAGATCGCGCGGATCGAGACGGCTCGCTGCGTGCGCCGCCGAGGTCGTGGTTCCCGTCGTCACCAGAAAGCGCAAGTGAGGGCGATGACGGCGGAGCTCGTCGATCAATGGCAATATGGCGTTCGTCTCGCCGACGCTGGCCGCATGGACCCATGCGAGTTGACCGTCTGGGCGAGGCGCTGACGCAAGGCCCAGTCGCTCGCTGCGGCGCGAAGCATCTTCCTTCCCTTGCCGTTCACGCCACGAAAGAATGCTTGGCGCCAACGGCTCGGCAGCGTGCATGAGCGTGCGATAAAGCTTCAACCTGACGCCGGGACGCGCTGGTGGTGCGCTCGGATCCGAGCAGGGTGGCGTTGCACGCTTCGCATCGGCACCACACAAGGCGTAGGCACGTTGCGTTGCGTCATTCATCGCCAACTCGACGTCGCGCCTAGCTGTTTCCAGTGCTGCGTCGTTCACATCACGCGCCACTCGAATCGGCTCGCCGACAACCACCGCGAGCGTGGAGTACGGTAAGTTGATCGTCATGCGGCTCCACGTATCAAAAGAGTGGTAGCCGCTCGATGCCACCGCGATAGGGATGATCGGCTTGCCCGAAATCTTCGCCAGCGTGACGATGCCCAACCCGGCCCGGCGCGCGGGGCCCGGCGGCACATCGGCCGTCATGCCAACGCTGAAGCCCTCTTCGAGTGCGCTCTTGGCTGCCAACAACGCGCGCGCACCGCCACGGTCGCGCTTTCTTGAACTGGCACCTGCGCCGCGAATGATGCCCATATCGAAGCGTTGCAAAAGGTCGCCGAGCAAATCCGCGTCGCCGTGTCGCGCAACCATGATGCGCACTTTCACCGACGCTGGATTGAGTACCGGCAACATGAGGAATTGCCCATGCCAGAGCGCGAAAATCATCGGATGGTAGCTGGCGAAACGCGCAGCAGCGTCCGGCGGATCAAAAACGATGCGCGCGGTCCTGTGTACGAATCGGATGTAGCGGGCAAGTGCGCCGCTGCCGATCCGGCTCATTCGAGCCTTATCGATGGGAAGGCGCGCCATGTTTCAACTTCGAATCGCGTGCAGGATAAGCCCACCAGCATTGATATTTGTCAGGATTGCCCACGACATTGATGTGTGAGGCGTGGCCCGCAGCCTCTTGATCGCAGTGTCTATAGCGGTTATCCAGCGATTGCAATGTAAGGGCATCGTCTTCCTGGGCATATCAACTGGCGGCTTTCGTCCGTTGGCGCCGGCGGGCCTAAACTACGACTTCATCGAAAGTGGGAATGGCGACGCTCGTCAAACGAACCCGACGCGCTTTCAAGCGAGTAACGCTCGGTTGGCGCGAACAAATGATGACCCGCTCGCCGGAATGGGCGAAGCGCGCGCTCGGTCCATCGTTGACGCAAGCAGACTCGCTGTTTGTGGATCATGGTATCGTCCGTTTGGTGTATCTCAATCGCGCGCGCGTTGGCGATCAGGTTTGGCGGTCGGCGCAACCGGGCCCGCATCAGATCAAAGCTTTTGCCGCGGAAGGCATCAAGACGATCGTCAATCTTCGCGGCCCAAGGGCGTGCGGCAGTTACTGGCTCGAGCAGGATGCGTGCCGCCGCTATGGCCTCGCGCTTGTCGATTGTCAGATGCGGTCGCGCGCGACGCCTAGCCGGGAAGAACTTCGCCGTGCGCGTGAACTGTTCAACCGGGTTCAATACCCGATGTTGATGCATTGCAAATCCGGCGCGGATCGGGCCGGGCTGATGAGCGCACTTTATCGTCACACGAAGCTTGGCGAGCCGATCGAGACTGCCGTGAAGCAGTTGTCGTTGCGGTTTGGTCATTTCCGTCAAGCCGATACCGGCATCCTCGATCATTTCTTCGAGGAGTACCTGCGTTTCAATTCCTCTACGCCGATGCCGTTCTGGGTTTGGGTCGACACGGTTTATGAACCCGAAGTGGTAACGAAGTCGTTCCAAGCCAACGGCTTGGTCTCGCGTATTCTCAGTGGCCTACTGCGGCGCGAATAGGCAGCACTTGTGCCGCAGGTGTGTTGATGCCTTCGCCCAACATGAATTGCTGGCGGCACAGGTTGGCATAGCTCCCGCCTTTGGCAAACAGGTCGGCATGCGAACCGCTCTCGATGATGCGGCCATCCTCCATGACACAAATGATGTCGGCGCTCTGAACGGTCGACAAGCGGTGCGCGATCACCAGTGTCGTGCGATTGCGCGTGAAGCGGGCGAGCGCGTCCTGCACCAGCCGCTCGGATTCGGTATCGAGCGCGCTCGTCGCCTCGTCGAGTAGCAATATCGGGGCGTCGCGCAGGATTGCACGAGCTAGTGCGAGGCGCTGGCGCTGACCGCCCGACAGCCGTTGCCCTCGATCGCCTATGTCCGTGTCGTAGCCATTCGATTGCGCCATGATGAAATCGTGAGCGGCGGCCGATTTTGCGGCGGCAACAATCGCCTCGTCGCTGGCATCCAGGCGGCCGAGGGCGATGTTGGCGCGGATCGTGTCGTCGAACAACGTCACGTCCTGGCTGACAATGGCGATCTGCGCGCGCAGGCTCGCAAGCGTCACGTCACGCAGGTCCTGCCCATCGATCTTGATGCTGCCGGCAGTCACGTCAAACAGGCGCGGCACCAGGTTGATCAGCGTCGACTTACCCGATCCCGATCGGCCGACGAGCGCAACTGTCTTACCACCGGGAACGGCGATCGACACGCCGGCAAGCGCCTGTGTTTCCTCATCGTCTGGTTTTACGCGGCCATAGGAAAAGACGACCCCGTCGAAAGCGATCTCGCCGTTGGTGACAACCAGATTCTTGGCGGTTGGCCGGTCGACGACCGCCGGTTTTTCGTCGAGAAGGCCGTACATGCTTTCCGCGCCCGCAAGTCCCTCTTGGACCCGCGTCGAGAGAGCACCTAGCGCGCGAACGGGTTGGGCTGCCAGCAACAGCGCTGTGACGAAGCCGACAAAATCGCCGATCGAGGACGTTCCGCGCGAGATCCGCCAATATGCGAACCCGATCACGCCGGCGATTGCCACACCGCCCAACACTTCCAGGATGGGATCGAGGCGGGCTCGGCTCCTGACAGCCTTCGTGCGCAGCCGTAATACTTCGTCGAAGCTGCGGCCGACGCGCGAATTCGCGTAGTCTTCCAGCCGGAAGGTCTTGATCAGTCGCGGGCTCGAGAGCTGTTCGCTGACGAGCGAGACCATAGCGCCGAGTTCGATCTGGGTCTGCTTGACCACTTTGCGCAAATGTTTGCTGATCAGAAAAATGGGTAAGGCGGCAAGCGGATAGATGCAGAGCACGATCAGGGACAGCGCCCAGTCGAGGTAGATCATCGAGGCGACGTATCCGATAATCGTCAAGACATCGCGCACTGCCGTCCCGATAATGGTCTGGGCGGCGGTCTGCATGAGGTGGATATCGTTGAGTATCTTCGAGAGTAGATGGCCTGGCGCATCTCGCGTCAGGCGCGCAAAGTCGGCGTTCACCACGTGCTTGAAGACATGTTTCTGTATGTCCGTCGACAGCCGCTGTACGACAGCGTTTGACGCAAGCGTCTGATAGTAAAGCAGGGTGCTCTTGAGGGCGGTGACGCCGATAATGGCGGCAAGAATCCACGGAACAGCGGCTGAATTGCCAGCGAACAAGGCATCGCTCGCGTGCTTTATGATCGCTGGGTAACTCGACGCAACTGCGGCCAGCGCCGTTGTCAGCAACATGACCATGATTGCCTGCCGCCGCCGCGGCCACAGCCATTCGAAAAAATAGCGCTCGGCCAGCACCCAGGACGCGTTTCGCGCACCCAATGGCGGCAGGGTCGAGGGCGCAACTGCAGACGCCGTAGTGGTGCTGGTTTCGGTCACGTTTGTGATCGCCGTTCTAGGATTTGGCCGGTGCCATCATCGCAGCGTCCGGATCGAGCAACTTGTGCATATGAACGATGAAGTAACGCATATGGGCGTTGTCGACGGTACGCTGGGCGCATCCCTTCCACGCTTTGTACGCTTCGGCGTAGTTCGGGTAGATGCCGACCATGTCGAGCCCCGCCAAATCCTTGAACTCGACGCCATCCAACGAAGTAAGCTCTCCGCCGAACACGAGGTGGAGAAGCTGCTTACCTGGCTCGAAGTTCATCGGGTCAACTCCCTTGGTTCAACGGTCCCACAGCCGATCGAAGCGTTACCTTTCGTTGACGATACCACTTAACGGCTTTCCAACCCGTCTGTGGCATTGTTCGGGCATGGCCGCAACAGACGGCCGCTCGGGGTCGACAGGTTGGCGTCTGGGACACGCGGCTGGATTATAACGTCTGGCCGCGTTGCTTTATGTGCACGCCCGATCAATTAGGCCAAACCTGCCAATGTAGACACCGCCATGTCTGCGATCAGAGCCAGGAAAATTGCCCAACCGACGTCCTTGTTCGAGCGGAAACGCCGGAGGCAGTTAGCAGGATTTGCCGTCTCCAGGGTCGAGACCTGCCACGATAGTTGCAGCGATACCAACGCAACCGCCAAAAAGAAAATGAGGTGAGCATTGGCCAGGAACCCGGCGATCCCCCATAGCACTACGGCGATGCCATAAAATCCGCCGACCCAGTTTTGGGTCTGGTCGCCAAAGCGCAATGCGGTCGAACGCAGGCCGAGAAGTGCGTCATCTTCCTTGTCTTGGTGCGCGTATATCGTGTCATATCCGATCGTCCAAGCCACGCAGCCAACGTACAGCACGATCGCAGCTGTATCGAGCGTACTGAAGATTGCGGCCCAGCCAACCAGCGCACCCCATTTGAAAGTCAATCCGAGCACGAGCTGGGGCCAGTTCGTGAACCGCTTCATGAACGGATAAATTGCAATCAAGACCAGCGATCCTAATCCCAACCACACCGTGAACCAGTTGAATTGCAACAGAACGGCGAGGCCGATCAGGGAAAGAAAACCGGCCCACAACAGAGCGTTGCGCACAGAGACGGCGCCCGATGGAATTGGCCGCAGAGCAGTGCGTGCGACCCGCCCATCATAGTTGCGGTCGACGATATCGTTGTAAGTGCAGCCAGCGCCTCGCATGACGAAAGCACCGACAAAAAACAATCCGAGATACCACAGGTTCGGATAGGGTCGACCGCGATACAGCTCCGCCAACGCCAACGACCACCAGCACGGAAACAGCAGCAGCCACGAACCAATTGGGCGATCGAAACGGGCCAACCGCAAGTATGGCACCGACGCCGACGGCGCGTACCGGTCGACCCAGTTTCCGGGGCCGGCGTCGGGCAACGTCAGACTGTCGGGGCGTGATGTGACCATGCGATGGGATAGGCCCACTGGGGAAATCGGATTGTACTGCGGCCTAACATGCCCCTCCACATCGATCCAGCAGATAGGCTAACGTGTCGCGATGTCCCTGCACGATTTCACCAGCCAAAGACTGTTCGTCGACGCGGATTTGCACCATGGCGCTGCATTTGGTGCGACTGATGAACAGTTCAACTATCTCGTCCGGGTGTTGCGTATGGCAGCCGGGGACGCCGTGTTGGTATTCAACGGCCGTGACGGCGAGTGGCGGGCAACTGTCGCCAATGCCGGCAAGCGTGCGTGCGAGTTGATCGTCGAGGACCAGGTCCGCGCTCAAGTCAGCGGGCCCGACATCACGTATATGTTCGCCCCTCTGAAGCGCGCTCGTCTCGACTATATGGTTCAGAAGGCCGTCGAACTGGGCGTCCGGCGCTTGGTGCCGGTGGTGACGCGGCGTACCGTTGCCGAGCGGATTAATTTTGATCGCGTGCGCGCCAACGCGATCGAAGCTGCCGAACAGTGCGGTATATTACACGTGCCGGATATTGCACCGTTGACGGAGCTGGAGCCGCTACTGGGTGCTTGGGATGCTTCCCGTCGCTTGATCTTTTGCGACGAAGCTGCACCCATCGCCGACCCGATTGCCGCGCTCACGCCCTTGCGCGGACAGCCGGTTGGGGTGCTGATCGGTCCGGAGGGAGGCTTTGACGACTATGAGCGCGACTTGGTGCGGGCATTCCCTCTTGCGACCGCACTATCGCTCGGGCCCCGCATCATGCGGGCGGATACGGCGGCGATCGCGGCACTCACGCTCGTCAACGCTACGATCGGCGATTGGCGATAACTAGCCCTCGAGGTTCCAAATACCGTCTTTCAAGCGACAGGCGATGCCTTCGGCTTTGCGCGAATAACTGCCCGAGGTCATGGCGACAATAATGTGCCGGCAGATATGTCCGGACGCGTCCTTGAACGATGTCGTGGGTTGGATCGCGCCGCTCAACCGCCCGTGTTTGCGGTGCCAGATGTAGGTCGCACCATCTCCAACTTCGGTCAGTGCCAACTGCATGGCTTCCAACGCTGCGACCGCGTCCGTATCGTCGAGCGTTGCTTTGAAGTCGGCGAGCGAGGGCTTTGGCCACAACTTATCGCGTGGCAGCGGTTCGTTCGATGGTGGGTTTTGACAAGAGCACGAACCGTTGGATGAGTTGTTGCCGTTGCTGCCGCTTGCGGCGCCATTGTTGGGTACGGTTGGAACCTCGACCGCGCCCACAGCTTCGTCTTGTACCTGCGCACGGCCCTGATTGCTGCCGAGGAAGATCGCAGCGCTGAGGAAAAAACCGATTGCCCCGGTGGCAAGCAACGATACGAGAGACGACGACGTACGCATGATGACACTCGATCTACGCTGGACAATAACGCGGTTCGCTACCGGCGAACCCTTACATTGAGGATCTTGCGCGAAGTGGGTTAAGATCGCCTGAACGAGTGTGCCGGCCGAGCCAAAGCGGCACGGCTGGCAAGCAACAGATAGCGATAGCGGAGCCATCATGGCCGACGACAGCAAGACCGAATGGGTGAAGAGCGATTACTACAAGGGTCCTGAAGCCGGCGACTTCTCCGTTGCAGCCGAACCGTTCGACTTGTTCGAGGCATGGTTCGCCGAGGCCCGTAAACATGAAGCCAATGATCCCAATGCCATGGCGCTCGCAACCGTCGATCCATCCGGGATGCCGAATGTTCGCGTGGTGCTCCTCAAGGGTCTCGACGACGGGACGGTGCCGGATCGCGGTTTCGTATTCTACACCAACTACGAAGGCGCGAAGGGACAGGAACTGCTAGCGGCGAAAAAGGCCGCGCTCAATTTTCATTGGAAGAGCCTGCGCCGTCAGGTGCGGGTGCGCGGCACTGTCACCACCGTCAGCGCGGCGGAGGCCGACGCCTATTACGCCACGCGGCCGAAGGGGAGCCGGATCGGCGCTTGGGCGTCGGCGCAATCGCGGCCGCTCGAGAGCCGCTTCGCATTGGAAAAGGCGGTTGCGAGCTACACTGCCAAATACGCCTTCGGCGATATCCCGCGTCCGCCGCACTGGTCTGGATTTCGCGTCACACCGGTCGAGATCGAGTTCTGGCATGATCGGCCGTTCCGCTTGCACGAGCGCATTGCGTTCCGGCGCACGGCAGTCGATGCCCCGTGGAACAAACAGCGTCTCTATCCGTAAGCGGGGACGTGCAAGTCGCCCCCAATCGTAGCGGTGAGCGTCATGTGACCTAGATGCTCAGTCGTGATACACGGCTCACATGATGAAAAGAACGATCGAGATCAAACCTGTGACGAACAGCCAAATCGCCAACGCCGAACGTAAGACGCTGATCCTGACCGGCGCGTCACGCGGCATTGGCCATGCGACGGTAAAGCGCTTCTCATCGGCCGGCTGGCGCGTCATCACCTGCTCAAGACAACCGTTTCCGGAAAACTGCCCATGGGAGATGGGGCCGGAAGATCACATTCAACTCGATCTCGCCGATCCGAACGTGTTGGCCGAAGCGATCGGGTTGATGAAAGAGCGTCTGAAAGATCAGGGCAGCCGGTTGCACGCGCTGGTCAACAACGCCGCGATCAGTCCGAAGGGCACAAAGGGCGCGCGCCTCAGCACGATCGATACGCCTCTCGACGTTTGGCAGAAGGTGTTCCAGGTCAATTTTTTCGGTCCATTGGTCATCGCGCGCGGACTTCTGGACGAGCTGGCACAGGCCAAAGGGGCAGTCGTCAATGTGACTTCGATCGCGGGTGGGCGTGTGCATCCGTTCGCCGGTGCTGCTTATGCCACGTCGAAAGCCGCGCTTGCCTCGCTCACCCGCGAAATGGCGTATGATTTCGGACGCCGGGATGTACGCGTAAATTCGATATCACCCGGTGAAATCGACACGTCTATTCTATCACCAGGGACCGATAAGATCGTGCAGGAACAAATTCCAATGCGACGGCTTGGCGAGCCTGAAGAGGTTGCAAAGGCGATTTATTTTCTGTGCACCGACCAGTCGAGTTACGTCAACGGTGCCGAGCTGCACATAAACGGTGGCCAACACGTGTGAGGGGATCGCAGTCATTTCGATTGATCGGCACAATTGCTCTGTGCAAATTGCCGATTTGTTTTTTGCAAGAAATTGGTTTTAGAGACGGTCGGTGACGCCTGCGTTAATGGAATGCCTGATTGATTTAAGTATTCCGCCCAAGCGAACAAAATTTCATGCCATTATCGGTTTTCTATTGAACGGCCCGCGCCTTTTCCCAACCGCATCTGCATAAACGTTAGTGCGACAGCATGACCGGGATGTCTGCGGCTTGCAGAATGTGTTGGGTTGCGCCGCCAAAGATCATTTGACGCAAACGGCTTTGCGTATATGCGCCTTTGATCAACAGATCCGCCCCCAGCCTGCGAGCCTCGATCAAGATAGCTTCGCCCGTGCTGCCCCTGGGTGCCGGCTTGACCTTGCTCTCGACGCCTCGGATATTGTGCGCTGCCAGATAGTCCAGCATATCCGCGGCTTTGGGACCAGGTACGAGCGCACCGTCCACGGTGACCATCGTGACCTGATCGGCCTGGCGCAATAGCGGCATTGCATCATGGATTGCGCGTGCCGTCTCGTTGCTAGCGTTCCAGTGGATGAGAATATTGGTTCCGATCGATTTCGGCGGCGATGGCGGTGCCATCAGGATCGGCCTCCCGCTCTCGAACAGGGCCACCTCCAGCGTCGACATGCGCGGCTCGGATTGCTTGAGCCCAGGACGTCCGACGACTGTCAAATCATACACCCTGCTCAGCGCAGATAAACCGTTATCGTCGATCGGCCCGCGATCATACCATCTGAATGTCGCATTCGCCGGCTTGGGGCGTTCCGTACCGAGCCTGTCGAACAGGGCGCGCGCCGACTTCTCAGCCTCCGCATCGGTAAAATCGGGTTGCGATACCAGTACGACGACGGGATCGGCGGTGACGAAGGTTATCACGCCAGGCTTCAAGGCCACGCCATCGACGCGCGCGCCGAAACGTTCCGCCATCAAAGACGCGACCGCATACGCCGAGCCAAAGGTGCTGTTAGTTTCGACAGGCAACAGGATTGTCTTCATGGCCGTGCCTCACTCCGAAACAGCGGCCACAGCTTTGGCCGAGCAATTGCGAGGCTAACACGATTGTCGCACCAGCACATGGGGCGAACGGCAAAACCTCGGGGATCGATCAACTTTTACTTGAATTCGGAATTCCGTATGCTATAGAGCAAGAAATCGAAAGGTGAAAACGTGCCGCTGACTGAGGTTCAATTCCAGCCCGCCCTGATCGATCAAGTGCACGATCGGCTGCTTGCCGCGATCGTCGACGGCACTTTGCCGGCCGGCCGCCGGCTCACGCAGGATAGCATCGCCGAAATGCTCGGCGTCTCGCGTCAGCCCGTCAGTCACGCGATCCAGGTGCTGAAACGGCGCGGTTTGCTCGTAGATACCGGCAAGCGCGGCATCGCAGTGGCGCCGATCGACGGCCGCCGCATCCTCGATCTCTACCGGGTACGCGAGGCGCTCGACGGTCTGGCGGCCGAATTGGGCGCGTCACGCATCCGTGCAGGTGCGGTATCCACTCACGAAATTTCTGCCGCACGTTCGTGCGTTGTCGTCGGCTTCGCGCTGTCGGAAACGGCATCGGTCGCGCGCTTCATCGATGCCGATGTGGAGTTTCATGCCACGATCCATCATCTGTCTGGCAACAGTGCGATCGCCGAAACGGTTGCCGAACAGTGGCCGCACTTTAGGCGTTCGATGGGGCTCGTGCTCGCAACTCCCGAAGTGCGCTCCCGCGTCTGGTCGGAACACTCGCAGATCATGGACGCCATCTTGACCGGTAATGCAGCGCTCGCTGGTCAACTCGCACGCGGCCACACGGCCAGGGCAGGCGAGCAAACGGCGCAACGCATGGAGTGCCTTGCAACGGTCGCTTGAACAACACTGTCAGTGGAAGCCCAACCGGAGGAAATGCCATGAGACTTACAGACGCTCAAATGAAGCAATTCCAGGAGGAGGGCTGGTTGTTCCTGCCCGAGCTGTTCTCCGCCGAGGAGATCGAGGTGCTGCGGGAGGAGTCGGCGGCCGTGCTATCGTCGAACCGGCCCGAAATCTGGCGCGAGAAGTCCGGTGCGCCGCGTACCGCATTTGCCGCCCACACCTACAACGATGCCTTCGCCTTGCTCGGCCGTCATCCCCGGCTGATCGAGCCCGTCGAACAGGTGTTCGGCGAGAAGCTCTACATGCACCAGTACAAGATCAACGCGAAGGCGAAGTTCGACGGCGACGTTTGGCAGTGGCATCAGGACTACGGCACGTGGCTGCGCGACGACGGCATGCCTGAGCCGCGCGCGATGAATATCTCGGTCTTTCTCGACGAGGTCTATCCCTACAACGGCGCGCTGATGCTGGTGCCGCGCTCGCAGCATCACGGCAATCTCGACGCCGGCCACGATCTCGGCACCACCAGCTATCCGCTATGGACGCTCGACAACGCGACCGTCGAAAAGCTTGTTGCTGAAGGCGGC
>JANMNO010000015.1:0-27876 GCA_031374115.1 Hyphomicrobiaceae bacterium
TCAACTCCGGGAGTTTGGGTGCTGATACAACAAATTGTTTCCGTGCATACTTCACCATGCACTGACTTCTTTTTTCACGCACCCAAAGCGAGGGGGCGAGGTGGCCGGAAGCCGCGGCGGACTTGCCGCAGGGGTAGAAGAAGCAGCAACGGGCCACCTCGCGACAGGATTTTTGGCCTACCCGCAGCACTCGGTGGATTACGTCCACACGCCGGGTTCCACGGCGCCGCTGCGGCGAGCCTCGGATCGGCACTGGGGGCGTCCCAGGTTTGACCCTCCGACCTGCCGACCCACGCGCCGCCAGCAGTCGCCACCGGTTGGCGTCCCCTCATGCGCATAGGTCGAGGGTGATTATGCAGCAGGTTGGGCAACCGTGGATAAGTTTGGGGGTAAGTTGTGGGCGTGGTAAAAAAACTCACCCTTCGTTGATCGCACCGTGCGGCGGCGGCGCGATCACCCCACACTCAGCCCTTTGGCGCCACCGACAGGCCCACGACCTTGTGCTTTTCGATGAGACTTGCGACGAAGCCCGAGGCTTTTACTTCTTCGACAAAGGCGTGCAGGAAGGCTGCACCGGCGGTGTTCTTGCGCGACGTGCCGACGGCTTGCTGCACGGCCGTGAACTGGCCATCGAGGATACGCGAACCTGCAATCTTGGTGACGTCGGCAAGCAACCGTGGCTTCAGGCCGGCCAGCGCATCGAGGCCACCCTTGGCGAACAGCTCGTAGGAGCTGTCGATGCTATCGGTGCGCACCAGCTCGGCATGCTTCACGTGGCGATCGAGCCAGAGGCCGTAGGCGCTGCGGCCCATCACGGCGATGCGGTGGCCCTTGGCGTCGACATCGGCGATCGACTGCAACTTTGAACCCGCCGGCACAAGATACGTCGCCTGGATCTCGACGTAAGCCGGCGAAAATGCGATTTTGTGCGCGCGCTCCGGCTCGGCGCCAATGTTGGCGATGTCCCAAGCGCCGGTTTCGGCCGCATCTGCCAATTCGCCTGGCGACTTGAACGGCACTAGTTTCAACGGCACACCGAGGCGGCGCGCGATCTCGGCTGCCATGTCAGGCGATACACCCGTGGGATCGCCACTCGGCGTCTTTCCGGTCACAAGAAGAAAGTTCGACATATTGATGCCGGCGTGCAGGGTGCCGCTCGGTGCGAGTTCGGAAACCACGGTCGGGGACGGCATGCGGGCGTACTCCATTTGGTGGTGTCGCTGAGGATTGTGCGGCAAGTGGATGCGATTACGCAAGCTGCGCCGTCTTGACCACCGATTTGTTGGCAGGACTGCCGTGCGTCACCGGCAAAAAAACCGGCCCAGCAAAGCCGGACCGGTTTCAGTTTTAGCGAGCCAGACATCCCCGCGTCCAACCCGCCTCCCCGTCGTCGCGCTGCAGGTCATAAGGTTCCCCCCGGATACCACTGACCGCGCTGCAGTTGGAAACTGCCAGAGCGGGCCTACCGCTTCAACCTGTTCCGGCCATTAACGACGTTTATGGCGTACGATCGGTGCAGCGCCGCAACACGCAGCACAGAGCAAATCAACATTTATCCAGCCCGATGTTGATCCGGCTGATGTCGAAGCCCGTCGGCGTGATGCTGATCGACTGCTTGCAGCTGGTTGTCGTCACCGCCATGGCGGCAGTAAATGCCGGCCCCTGAATCGAGACATTGAAGCCGTTCACCGTAAACCGTCCGGCGACCGAGCCAACGGCTGCATAGGTTTTTTCTTCCCATTGGCCAGTCAATTGGCCGTTGGCGTTGCTGAGCTTTGCGGTAGCGTCGATCTTATAGCTGGTGGAGGCACAGCGCAGGTTCTGTTTCATTTGCGCGCCGCCGTTCTCGACGAAATAGGTCGCGACGCACTTGACCTGTTCTGTCGCGCCGCTGTTCATCGTCACCGAACCCCAGCCCGACCAGCGGCCAACGAGGTCGTTCAGCGGTGCTGCGCTTCCGGGCACGGCAAATGTGAGCGCCAAAAGACCGGCCGCGATCGCAGCTGCGACATCGAATGATTTCAAGTACATGTTCCGCGTCCTCCGCCCGCCCCCCAACACAATGAATAACGCACTTCACGGAAATAAACCGTGGTCTGGATGCAACGCATGTCCGGATCCAAGGGTACCGGACGGCAAGTCGCTGACTGGGTCAAGTCCAGAAGGGCAACTGAGTCGACCGAAAAAGAATTATGACGGCGGTGGCTGGCGCTTGATTGAGTAAAGGTGGTCGACTGGTCCATTACCCGTGCCGACGCGGAGCTCCGTACCCGCGCTCAGCGCGTTCCACACATACGTCTTGGCGCGCGAGACCGCAGCTTCGAGCGATACACCGCCAGCGATTAGTGCTGCAATTGCCGCAGATAGCGTGCATCCGGTGCCGTGCGTCGCGCGGGTCGCAATGCGCGGATGAACGAACCGCGCCGTCGAGCCATCAGCCTGCACCAACAGATCGATCGCTTCGACACCCTCGCCGTGGCCGCCTTTGATGAGGACCGCTTGACAACCGAATGCCAAGAGCGCGCGCGCCTGCTCTGCCATAAGGTCTTCCGATGTGGCTTCGGTGGTGCCCAACAACCGTGCCGCTTCAGCTAGGTTCGGCGTGATCACAAGCGCGCGCGGGATCAATCGCCGCCGTAACGTATCGATGGCTGCGGGATCGAGCAGAGAATCGCCGCTCGTTGCGACCATGACTGGATCGACGACGAGCGGGATCTGCGAACAGGGTTGCAAGCGCGAAGCCACGGCCTCGATAATTTCGCTACTGGCCAACATGCCGGTCTTGATGGCGCAGACATCGAGGTCTGCCAGCACTGCATCGATCTGGGCCCCGACGAATGCCGGCGGCACCGCGTGAACTCCGTGCACACCGAGCGTGTTCTGTGCGGTGAGCGCGGTCAGTGCCGAGGCGCCGTAAACACCAAACGCCGAAAACGTCTTGAGATCGGCTTGAATGCCGGCGCCACCGGACGCATCGGATCCGGCAATCGTCAGTGCAATTGCAGTCATGGGCGTCATGGTTTGGGCAGCGTTTGTTTCATGATGTCACCCTGCAGCGACTTCGAGGTGAACCATTCCTCCACCGCGGCGAGCCCGGGAAATGTCTCCAGCATCCACTGTGCGAGCGCTGCGATACTGAACCACGGGAAAATATTCAAGATCGCGATGCCGGTCAGAACGAGCACGGCGCCCATCACCTTTTCGACGATGCCGAGGTGTCGTTTGAAGCGTTGCATGAACGACAGAAACGGACGGATCGCGATCGCAGCCAGTATGAAGGGGATGCCGAGGCCGAGCGAATATGCCGCCAGCAATCGCGCACCGGCGCCCGCACTCCCTTCGTTCGAGGCGACGGCCAGGACGGTCGCTAGAACCGGGCCTACACATGGCGTCCAGCCGAAGGCAAAGGCCAGCCCGATGATGTAGGCGCCGATCAAGCTAACGCCCTGCATGTCGGTGTGGAAGCGGGCCTGCTGATATAGAAAAGGAATTCGCAACAGGCCAAGAAAGTGCAGTCCGAAGATGATGATGACGAGGCCGGCTGCAATCGACAGCTGGCCCCGATAGATCGCGATCAAACCGCCGAACAGCGAAGCACCGGCACCGAGGCTCACGAAAACGGTAGAGAAACCCGCGACGAAAAACAGCGAGCCGAGCACGATGCGGCGATAGACGCGTGGATCGAGGCCCTCGGCGACCGTGCCCTGGCTGATCGTGGTACCGCCTAGGTAGCCCAGGTATGGCGGCACCAGCGGCAGCACGCACGGCGATAAGAAGCTCGCGAGCCCAGCCAGCACGACACCAAAATATATGTTGAGGTCGGCCAGCATGAAACGTCTCCGATGCAGCTATCTGCTGCCGATCGCGGCAAGGGCGGCGGGAATTTCGCGCAAGTGCGAAACGACAGCATCGGCCCCAAGCTCGCTGACCGGCGTGTGCGTGTAGCCGAAATCGACGAGGATAACCGGAACCCCTGCGGCACGCGCCACACCATAGTCGGCTGGGCTGTCGCCGATCATCACGGTTTCGCGAGGCGTGACCCCCAGCTCCAACATATTGTGCAGCAGCATTGCCGCGTCCGGTTTTTTGGCCAAGCGGACCGAAGCTCCCACTACCGACTTGAAATGGTGATCGATGCCAAGTGCTTTCAAGGCGACCGCCGCCACGTCTTCGGCTTTGTTGGTGCAGATGCCGCAAACGACGCCGCCGGCGTTGAGTTCGCCCAGCAGTTCCTGTGCACCGGGGAAAAGGCCGCGGCCTTGGGCCGAGACATCGATGTATGCTGCCATGAACGTCTTCAGGATCAGCGCACGCATGTCCGGATCGGCTTCGAGACTGGCGACGACGAGCGCCTTATCGATGGCAGCCATCGCGCCGCCACCGATCAACTTGATGACATCAACGGAGGCGAAAGGCTTAGCACCGTGCGGCTTCAGGGCGGTGTTCAAGGCGAGCGCGATATCGGGGGCGCTGTCGACGAGCGTGCCGTCGAGATCGAATACGGCGGCGCGCGGCCAGTTGATTGTCATCGATCAGGCTTTCGTCAGGGCTGCAACGCCGGGCAATTCGCGCCCCTCGAGCCATTCTAGGAACGCGCCGCCAGCAGTCGACACATAAGTGAAATCAGCGGTTACGCCCGCCATGTTGAGGGCTGCGACGGTATCGCCGCCACCAGCAACCGACACCAGCATACCCGCTTTGGTCATTGTCGCGGCAGCTTTTGCAAGCGCGAACGTGCCCTCACCAAACGGCGCGATCTCGAAAGCGCCAAGCGGGCCGTTCCAAAGCAGCGTGTGACACTGCGAGAGGACGTTCGTCAAATGAGCGACCGATTGCGGTCCGACGTCGAGGATCATGCCATCGGCCGGACAAGCTGTGATGTCGACGACCGAAGACGGCGCTCCGGCTTTGAACTCGCGCGCAACGACGGCATCCACCGGAAGGACGATCTCCGCGCCGCGGGCCTTCGCTGCAGCGATGATGTCCAAGGCGGTCTTGGCGAAATCCCGCTCGCACAATGACCTGCCGACGGCGACCCCTTGAGCATGCAGGAATGTATTGGCCATGCCGCCGCCGATGATCAGCTTGTCGACCTTGGCCAGCAAATTCTCCAACACCGGGATCTTGGTCGACACCTTGGCGCCACCGACCACTGCGACGGTCGGACGCTTTGGCTTGTCAAGAGCAGCCCGTAGCGCATTTATCTCTTCCATCAACAATGGACCCGCATACGAGGGCAGGAAATGTGTGATGCCCTCCGTCGAAGCGTGCGCGCGATGCGCCGTGGAAAAAGCGTCGCCAACGAATATGTCGCCGAGCGAGGCCAATTCCTTGGCAAAGGCGGGATCATTCTTCTCCTCACCCTGATGGAAGCGCAAATTCTCGAGAACTGCGATGCCGCCGGGTCGGAGCGCGTAGACGACCTTGACTGCCGCCTCGCCAATACAGTCGGCCGCGAAAGCCACGGGTTGACCCATGAGCCGCCCGAGTTCGGCTGCGATTGGCGCGAGACTTAGCGCTGGATCAACGCCCGTCGGCCGTCCGAAATGCGACAGCACGATCACCTTGGCGCCACGGATCGCCAACGCCGTTAGGCCGGGTACCAAGCGCTCAAGCCGCGTCGCGTCCGTTACCCGGCCATCGGCAACGGGTACATTGAGATCGCAGCGGACGAGCACACGCTTGCCCTTCACGTCCAAACCGTCGGTGGTCTTGAGTTTGTCGAGGTCCATGTAGCGCATCCGTTCGGAATCGGTGGTTTATCCGCAGGCCTTCGGGGCGGGATAGCCCGGCTGAGCAGTCGCGCGCAAGTCCGCCCCCTGCCGCAGCCCTACCGGTTCGCCCGCGCGATGACGGCGCGCAGGAGAACATTCGCCCCCGGCAACGTGTCTTCAAGCGTCGTATCCTCGGCCTCGTTATGGCTTATGCCACCCTTGCACGGCGTGAAAATCATCGCCGATGGACACATGGTCGCCAAGTTATAGCTGTCGTGGCCGGCTTCGGACTTGACGTCCATCGTCGGATGACCGAGTTCGGCTGCCGCTTCACGGATGAGGGCGATCAACTCCGCGTCGAACGCCATCACCCCGAAGCCCCATCGCTCAGCGATCGCAACCCCGCATTGGCCACGCCGCGCGCAATCGGGGAGTGCGGTTTCGATGTCGGCGACCATTTGATTGAGTTGAGCAGGATCTGGATGGCGCAAATCACAAAACAATGTCGCGCGTTCCGAGATGATGCCCGGCAAGTTCGGCCACAAGTCCAATCGAGCTGCGGTGGTCTTACCCTCGGCGTGGGCGTAGCGCCAGCCGATGTCGTCGATCGCGACTGCGACGTGCGAAGCGGCGACCAGAGCGTTACGGCGCAACGCCATGGCAGTGGGGCCGACGTGCGCGGTCTCACCGATGATCTCGATGCGCATCCCGCAGGTCGGAAATCCGCCGGTGACAACGCCAACCTTCACTCCAGAAGCGTCTAGTTTCGGTCCCTGCTCGATATGCAGCTCGAAATACGCATCAACTGCTCTGCCGCCGACCGGAGCAGTCCCAGCGTAGCCGATCCGCTTCAACTCGTGACCAAAATTGCGTCCGTCCTTGTCCTGCCGGTCATGCGCCCAACCGACGGTCGCGCGCCCGGAAAACGCTAGCGAGCACATCATCGGCGGATAGAACCGCGCACCTTCCTCGTTGGTCCAATTGACGACTTCGATCGCGCGCTTGGTTTTCAATCCCAGATCATCGAGGGTGCGCAGGACCTCGAGCCCGCCGAGCACGCCGAGAATGCCGTCGAAACGGCCACCAGCGGCTTGCGTGTCCAGATGACTGCCGATCAACACCGGCGGCAGCTTCGGTTGGCTGCCCTCGCGTCGCGCGAACATGGAACCGAGTTGATCGACGATCACGCCGTAACCCGCAGCAACCGCCCACGAGGCGAAAAGATCGCGCATCGCTTTGTCGTCTTCGGTAAGTGTCAAACGCCGCAGCCCACCCCTCGGACCGCTCCCGATTTTCGCCGACTCGGCAATCGACGTCCACAACCGTTCACCGTCGATCGAAAGGTTGGTTCGCATGACTTTGTCCTTGAAATTGAGCCAAATCTGCCGCTTCCGATCCCAATGCAGATGGTTACGCTACAGTCTAATCTGCGGATAGAACAAATGCTGGAGTGCGGAATTTGGAGAAAGACAGATTATTGGCGTTCAGCGATGGCGTGATCGCGATCATCATCACGATCATGGTGCTTGAACTGAAGGTGCCGCATGGTTCCGAGTGGGCGGATCTTGCAAAACTTTTGCCCGTGTTCTTCAGCTATATCTTGAGCTTCCTCTACGTCGCCATCTACTGGACCAACCATCATCATATGATGCACACCGTGACCAAGGTCAGCGGCGGCATCCTTTGGGCCAATACCCATCTGCTATTTTGGTTGTCGTTGATCCCGTTTGCGACTGGCTGGATGGGAGAAAACCAATTCGCTCCGCTGCCGGTGGCCGTCTACGGTGTAGCCCTGCTCATGCCAGCCGCGGCGTACGCGATCTTACAATTTGCGATCGTCACGACCGAAGGTCCAGGCTCGATATTGGCAAGGGTGTTCGGCTTCGACATCAAGGGCAAAATATCGGTGCTCTTTTACATCGCAGGTGTCGCGGTGGCATTCATCCAGCCAATGATTGCTTTCGGGCTCTACTGCGTGGTTGCTTTGATGTGGCTGGTGCCGGAGCGGCGCATCGAAAAGCACGTCGAAGAACAGAAGGCGGAGTGATGGCCTCTCGTTTGTTACTAACGCTTGCGGTCAGACTTCAAATATCGCTCTAGCCAGACCGCTCTGGCGAATAATCGCCTTGAGTGTTCCAAGGCGTAGTTCTGAATGATTAGGGACCGGTACGGTGATGGTGTCCCCATCACCACTGTGTTGCATAATAATATGACTGCCGCGCTGCCTCACTTGAACGAACCCGTATGCGGCCAAAAGATCACAAACCTCACGGCCACTAAGAACACGGAGTCTACCCAACCGCCACCTCTACTTGCGTGATATAGACTTCGCCCCCAAGGCGTCGACTGATCTCCGATTTCGACGCGGTCTCGAAAAAAAGTTCAATCGCCTCGATAAGATTTGCGCGTGCTTTGGCCACGGTCTCGCCCTGGCTTGCAACGTCAAGTTCGGGGCATAGGGCAACATACCCATCATCTTCGGATTCGATAATTGCCGTGAAAGTTTTCGCCATTATCCGCCTCTGTCGTTCTCGACGATTCATGCCTGTTTTTTTGATGTTAGCATAACTCGTTCCAACTCATCGAGGGCGCTACCTCATCGCCGCGGCGCGCATGTCCGCACGCCGGTGCCGCTGAGCGCGTAGTTCAATATCTTATAAGCCAATGCGGCCGCCGTGTAATCGTAGGCATGAAAGCCTTCGATCGGGGCTAACTCGACGAGATCGGCGCCGACCACTGTCCCGACTTCGCAAGCGCGACGCAGGATCGCGAGTGCGTGCAGATACTGTATGCCACCCGGCGTCGGCGTCCCGGTGGCTGGCATGATTGCGCCATCCAGGCCATCAATGTCGAAGGTGATGTACACCGGCTTCCCGCGCAGTGGCTTGACGATCTCCTCGATGTCCCAGCGCGCCTGGTCCTTGCCCCAGTGCATGTGGATGCGGTGGCGGTTGGCTTCGAGAAACTCGACTTCGCCCGAGGAGATCGCGCGAATGCCGGCCGACACCAGGGACACATGTTGGTGGTCGAGCACGCGGCGCATGGCGGCGGCATGCGAATAGTGTTCGCCAAGGTAGCCGTCGCGCAAATCTGCATGCGCATCGAACTGTAGGACGACAAGATCTTTGTGACGCTTGGCAAAGGGTCGGATCGCGCCGGCCGTCAATGAATGTTCGCCGCCAATGATAAATGGGAATTTGCCGGCATGTAGCACGGCTTCAACAAGTGCCTCGAGCTGATCGAGAGCGGCTGCAACCGGGGTTGCAATCTTCGGCTCAGCGATGGCCGCGATGCCATAATCGGCATAGGGCTCGCGCCACAGTTCTTCATCGAACAGTTCGAGCTGCTGGCTCGCGGCCATAATGGCGGCTGGGCCCTTCGCCGTCCCCGATCCGTAGCTGACCGAGGCTTCGAGGCCGAACGGTATTACCACCGCCCTGGCATCGCCAGGGCGGTCGGCATCGCGGCGCAGGGGATCGAGAAACGACACCTCGCCCGGCAGGTAGTCGAGGGTCGTCTTGACTGCCACCATGATATCAGCCGCTCCGTGCTTTCTTGTTGCTGGCGCCGCCGAACACAGATGCGAACGGGTCGTCGAGCAGGATTACCTCATCGTATCGGCCGTAACCGTTGAACGGTCCGGCGATGGCGCGTCCATAAGCGCCCATGTTGCCGATCTCGATGTAGTCGCCTTCACGAATTCCTGCCGGCAACATGAAAGGTCCCTTCATGTGATCGATCGAGTCGCAAGTCGGTCCCCAAAACTCGAAAGGTTGCAGTGGACCAGTGTCTTCGCCCACGCGGCTGACGAGGCGCGTCGGAAACACGAAACCCAGGTGAGCCGCATCGAACAGCGCACCGTAGCTGCCATCGTTGATGAAGAGATCGTGCCCACGGCGGGCGTCGACACGCACGATCAAGCTCTCGGCCTCGGCAACGAGAGCACGGCCGGGTTCGCAAATGAGGCGGCAAGCTTCGGTGACCGGCATCTCGTCCATGCCAGCCTTGATCGCGTCCATGAATGCCGACAATGGCTCCGGTTGGCTGTCGTAGTAGACCGAGGGAAAGCCGCCGCCGACATCAATGCCGTCGATCACGACGCCAGCCTTGACGATGAGCTTGTGCACTTCGTCCATAGCGGTGACGTAGGCGTCGGGCGTCGTTGTTTGCGAGCCGACGTGAAAGGCGATGCCGAGTTCGTCGGCGACCTGCCGCGCCTTGACGAGCAACTCGGCCGCAGCCTGCCCAGCGATGCCGAACTTGCGCTCCAAAGGAATGCGGCTGTTCATTGCTGGCACTGCGACGCGCACGAACAGTTGCAGATCCCTCGCTGCGACACCGTCCTTCGAGGTTTCTTCGGCGATCTTGTCCAACTCGTCCTGGCTGTCGAGCGCGAAGCAACGCACGCCAAACTCATGGTAGGCGCGGCTGATCGCATTGCGCGACTTCACCGGATGCATGAAGTGCAGGGAAACACCGGGAATCGTTGCGGCATCTACAAGCTCAGGGATGGAGGCAACATCGAACTGCTTGATGCCCGCGCCAAAGAGCGCGCCCAACAGGAATACCGAACTGTTTGCCTTGTAAGCGTAGGCGACCTCACCGGGGAAATTTTTCAGGAACCAGCGGGCGGCACGGGCAGCCGCATGCGGGCGCACGCCAAAAAACGGACGATCCGGTTGGTGCGATTTCAGATAAGCTGCAGCCGATGCGTACTTTTCCATGGGGCATACCTCCGCCGGTCAAGGTAACCTGATGCAAGCCGACCAGGTGGCGCTCAAGAGTGGGGGCCGCGCTACGGAAACCGAAAGTACCGCGATGCTTGGCTGGCGGCTCACATAGGGTGCGTTGCCCCCCCTGTAAAGGGTACGGATCGGGTTGGGGTTATCACGTGCTTGCAGTGCACGGTGAAATCGCCCTATCTGGTCGAACGACGACCCCCGTTTGGAGATTAGGCCTTGCGCGACTATCTGACGTTGCACGCTTCACTAAGCCTCGCCGTTGGCGGCTTTGCCATCGGCATCGCTCTCGGCGCGATCGTGTTCCGCACGAATTTTTGCGCCATGGGCTCGATCTCCGACATCGTATCATTTGGCGATTATCGTCGCTTTCGCGCTTGGATGCTGGCCGGTGCAACAGCAATCATCGGTGCACAGTGGCTCCAACACGCTGGCGTCATCGATCTGTCGAAATCGATGTACCTGGCGCCGAGCCTGAACTGGGCCGGCAACATGATCGGCGGCGCGCTGTTCGGCTTCGGCATGGTGTTCGCCGGTGGCTGCGCTAGTCGCAACCTCGCGCGCGTTGGTGGCGGCGACGTCAGATCCGCGATCACGCTATTGGTGTTGGGCGTATCGGCCTACATTGCCATGACCGGCATTCTCGGGCCATTACGCGCGGCACTCGAACAGGCAACCGCGTTGCCGGTGGGCACCTCGACCCAAAGCCTAAGTGACCTCGGCGAAAAGGTCTTCAACGCAAGACCGGGAGCTGCAATCGCCATTACGACTGCGGCCGTCGCCGGCACCATCCTCGCCTTCTGTTTCATGGATCCGAAGTTTCGCGCCTCGTGGCACCACATCGCTTCGGGCATTGGTGTCGGCCTCTGTGTCGTCGCTGGGTGGGCGCTGACCGGGCTGACCTTCGACGAACTTGCCGATCGGCCGATGGCACCCGTATCGCTGACCTTCGTGCGCCCGTCAGGCGATACACTGGAATGGCTTCAGCGATCGACCGCGCTCGGGCTGCCGAGCTTCGCCGTTGCCTCGGTGTTCGGCACGATCTTCGGCGCGTTCTTAATGGCGATCGGGAGTGGCCAGTTCCGCATCTCGACGTTCTCGGACAAGGGTGACACGTTGCGCAATCTGGGCGGCGCCATGCTGATGGGCATCGGCGGCATCACCGCACTCGGCTGCACGATCGGCCAGGGCATTACCGGCGTTTCGACACTTGCGGCTGGTTCGTTTCTGACTCTGGCCGGGTTGATCGGTGGTGGCATTATCGGTGTTCGAACGCTCGAAAAACTGCTGATGAGAGAGGCGTGATCAACCCGTTGCGCTGAGGGCGCGCCAAACGATAGGTCGGATAGACGTACGAGATCCGACACTTTCGCGCAGTACCCGTGAACGTCGGATCCCCTCGAGGGGACTCCCAAAAGGTCGCTCGCAAATAGCTCTGTCCGACCTACACTGCGCCGACGTGAATGAGACCACCAACAACCATCGGAGCGATCACACCCACGCTTCAGCGCACGTCATAAGTGATTGCGGTGCGCGCCTGCAAGTCCGGTCCGCCCCTGGCTTCAGCGGGCGCTGCACTAGCCGGGCGAACGCGAGCGATCCGCTGCGGTTTCGCGCGCACCGGTTCGGGTGTCGTCTGGGCACGCGCCGAATTCGGCGCTTGCGCCAAATGGGCCCGCCAATCGCCAAGCATCGTAAACCGCTGGCGCTCGAAATCATGCTGCAGGCCCTGCGGCGCCCGCGAACCGGTTTGACATATGCCAACGAGCGTTTCGCGGCCTTTGTCGCGCAAGCGGAATTGGTAAGCTGCACCCTCCGATGGCAGCGTCAGATCCTTGTTCGCGAGCAGCAGATTGTTTTGCTCAAACTCGTTCGGAAACAGGACCGTTGCTTGCCCGCCGCGATCGAGACTGATGAGCGTCAGGTAGCAATCCTGATTGCTGCGCGCGTGAAAGGTCGCCAGATCGCCCGACGGGTACACGTTCTGTTTCGACCATAACAACAACTCGAAATCGGTGCGGGGCTCCAACGGCGCTTCGACTTTGATTGCCGCTTCCGTAGCGCCGCCATCGGGGGCCAAGCGGATTAGAATGCGGTCGGCTTCCGCGCGCGACGCAGAGGCCGACAGCACCCGCCGGCTTGTTGTCGCCAGCTCCACTGGCAACCGAGCAATCCGCTCGCGAGTTTCAGCCTGCGTCGCGCCTACCTCGGCGGCAAGCCGGGCCAGACCCACATCCTTCAGATACTCTTGGGCGAGCGCGGTGACAGGTTCCAATCCATTGATTAAAAGGCCGGGTTCGAGGCCAGCCTTGCGCTGCGCCATCGCGTAACGCTCCTGATCCTCCGCAATCAGCGTATCCATCTCTGTGTCCGGTCCGTAAAGAGCCAGGACCATTTCGCGAACTTCTTTGGTCACCGCGGGATCGGCCTCTACACCGGCGCGGATCGTATCCTTGACCGGCATCGGCCCCGTTTGATGGCACCCCATGCAGGAGGCGCCATTGGCAACCGGACCCGCCATCGACAGCTCGTCACGCTCAATCGCATCGGGGCTGGTATCAATGCGATCGCCACGGGAATCGTTGAGCGAATAGGCGAGGAAGCCATTGGGCAGCGTGAAGATGGCTTTGATACCATCGTGCTTGAACGGCACCTTGAATACTGGCGTCGCCGTCGGACCAAGCGGGTTCGATGATAGCTTTTGGCGGCCCTCGCTGGTGGCGAAGTCGTAGGCGAGCCACAAGCTGCCAGTGCGGGTTGGATGCCGTTCGATCAGCCTGTTGGCGCGCGTCACGGCAGAGACGGTGATGCCGGCGCGACGTGCCTTGCCGGCCTTGATATTACTCTCGATGTCGACATTAAGGATGCGTTGCAGGTTCGCCATGCGGCCGGGCAGGCCGAGCAGGCGCGGATAGAGTGGAGCGGTCATCGCGGCGTAGGCGAACCAGTCGCCGCGAACAGCGGGCATGGGCGTGCCCGTAAGGCGTCGCACCGGCTCGCTCAGCCGGGCCGAGGCGAGGTTCGCATAGGGTTGCGCCTGGATGAGAGTTTCCCAGTGCGCTGCAACCCAGCCAAGCTCTCCCAAATCCAACTTGATGACGGTCGCATCCAGGTCGACCGTCTCGAGCCGGATCGGCTCAGGGGCCCACGACAGCGTATTGACGACCTTGCTCACCGCTGCGCGGTACCCAGCCAATTTTTCAGCCGGCACGCAGGCGTTCGCCAGATGGCTGAGCGTGATGAACCGGATATCTTTGCGTTTTTCTTCGGGCGTCGCGTGCAAGGCTGCGGCTGCCGCGCGATCGACCTCGACTTGGGTGATCGCACGGCGGCCACCGCAATTTTCGGTCGGCTGCGGCAGATCGAGGATCCAGTCGCGCACCGCTTGGATCGCGTCCGGCGGGGGCGACGCATCGAGATCGACCATCGCATGTTGCCGCAGCATGATCGTATAGAGGGGCGACGCGTCGGGCACGCCTGGCTGCACGAGTGTGGTCTCGCGCGCGATCTCGTCGAGGGCAAGAATGTTGGCCAACGGCCGGGCGGCAGCGGGGATTTTCAGGCGCCCTGTCTGGTGACAACGCGCGCAGTGGCCGTCGAGAACCGCGTATGCTTTGCCCGCTCGCGGATCCAACGGTGGCGGTGGTGCAACGTCTGCGTTGGCGATGGCGGGCGTCGACTCCGCCGGCACAATATCCGGGGACTCGGCTGCCGCCGCGAATGTGTGCGCGGCATGCCCGGCGATGGCAACCACCGCCGTAAACGCGCCAAGGCGCTGAAGCCAGAAGCCCCACTTGCACGAACGCATCATGACCGCTTACCCGAGACTTTGTGCACCCCTGAAGGTTCGTATATCCCCCCTCGACGGGTGCGGCTAGTGTCACAATCGCGCAATGCGGATCAATTTTCGGCGATGCTTCGACACCGCGCAGCCGCCTCCCAAGGCGGGCTGAACTAATGCTCCTCGCGCGTTTTAGTCTGCGGCGCGTTTCGCCGCTCATTGCCCGCTGATCAACTCTCTAACGCCAAGGTCCGCAAGCATTGCCGCGTCGTGCGATCGAACAGCCCGGTCACCCGTATCTTGCATTGATTCCGAGAAATGAGCCGCTTTTGCGTTGCGCGCCTCGTCGCAAAGCTCCAGTTGTCCTTCACGATCATCGCATCAACCGTCACAGCCGTTTGGGTGCGCGCTCCGGCTCGGCTCTCCACTTTCAAGGCTTCCAGAGCCGCAACAAGATACTCGGCGGCACGCACCGGATTGCGATCGACAATGCGGCCTTCATCATGCAGATAAGCGAGCTCGCGCATGGCTCCGGAATGGCCCTTGTCGACCGCGGTATTCAGCCAGCGGATGGCCTCGGCGTCATCGATCGGTCCGCCCTCTCCGCGCATCTGCATTAAGGCGAGATTGAACATGGCGCGCACGACACTCTTTTCGGATGCGAGCGTGTACCATTTGCGGGCTTCCCGGCTGTCCCGGCCGACACCTTTACCCTGAGCGTAGAGATAACCCAGGCTCGTCATGGCATGGCCATCGCCCTTGTCAGCCGCCTGCCGGTATAACCGCAGCGCCTCGACCAGATTTACCGGCACGCCTTCGCCAAACTCGTAAAGCGTGCCGAGCGATCCCTGCGCGGCGGTATGGCCGGCGCTGGCAGCTTTCTCATACCAGGCGGCGGCTTCCACTGCGTCGCGGGCGACGCCCCGCCCTTTGTCGAACATGCGCGCCAAGTTGTACATCGCCGTCACGACGCCTTGGCCGGCAGCGATCCGATAGAGCCGCGCCGCTTCGACCAGCGATTGGGGCGTGCTGCCCGAAGCTTCGAGTTTGACCGCTTGCTCGAATGCCGCGTCCCCCTTGCCTCGTGTCGCGGCGGCGTCGTTGCCGCCGGTTTGCCACCACGACCACCCCGCCGGCTGACGCTCGAGCTGGACAATTTTGTAGTGAGCGAGTTCCTCGTAGGCCCCGTCCGGATAGCTCTCGATATGCCGGCGCAGCAAGTTCGGGTTATTCGTCGCCTTGACCTGATCCCAAGCGGCTATTTCGGTCAGACGGCGCTCGTCGGCGGCCGCATGCGAAGCGGCCAACGGGCGCTGGCTTGGCTCCTGCTCCGCGGATTTGGCCTTGAAAATGAAATTCCCGACCAGCGACGAATGCTCCCATGGTGTCTGCCGGTTCTGCGTGGTCGCCAGTACCGCCTCGCGCGTGTGCTTGAAAACCTCCTCGATGGCAAGGCCGGGGGTCGGGATCGCCCGAGCGAGAGCCGTCGTGAACGGACTGTGACCGTCGGCGCCATCGAGCGCGACCTCACCGGGCGCGGTGGCGTATGAAATCAAGGTTCCCGCTGGTGCCGAGACCGGCGCCAATCCGCGCGCAATCGAACGCACTTGCGATTCATACGGATTGTTGCGGCACGCATCGAGGATTGCGATGTTGATCCGGCTAGCCGCACTTCGCATGCTGGCAAGCAATTCTGACAGGTTGATCGCCTGTAGGGCAACTTCGCCTTCGGCAGTGATATCGGCGCCGATCGGGATCAGGTAGTTCTGCCCGCTCACCTGCACCCCGTGGCCGGCATAGTAGAACACACCCACTGCATCGGGCTGGCGCAGACGGCGGGCAAATTCGGTGAAGGCCTGCCGCATCGTCTGCATGTTCGCATCGGTGTGCTTGATGACATCGAAGCCGACGCTTTTCAGCGTCCGCGCCATCAGCTCCGCATCGCCTTTGGGATTGGCAAGGCGCGCGATGGCATAGTCACCGTTGCCGATCACCAGCGCCACCCGTGTCTCGGCACTCAGACCCGAGATTTGGATGCAGATGGACGCGACCCACGCAAGCGCCCGTAGACCTAAAGCCCCGGTTTTCGCAACAGTAGAAGTGGATCGCCAACGCTGAGCGGCTACCGCGGCAGCGAGCATGGAGGGTCCTAACGTTAAAGCGAATCGCTTGTCGATGACGATGAACCGCAGCCGGGGAATCGAACAGTTGCCCAGCAGCACTATCCACGGCCATCATAGAGCCGTAGCATCATCGAGTATTAACAAGTATAAATGAAACCTTAAATTCACGCTCGTCCGATTAATCGAGTTCAACATCGGTATTAGACTAACAAGAGATTATCGGTTACAAATTCCTTTAACTGATCGATGTAGTGGTTTCGGTGGGCAAACATGGATCTGCAAGCAGCACTTCAGATGAACGGCAGATGTTGGTCTTGGGCCAAGGTTGCAGCCATTCTCTGCTTCGTCGCGGCATGCGGACTACTCGTTAGCTCGCTGGCGCTTGCTCCGGCGGCCAAAGCTTCGGCTGGCAATTGGCAGCAATCATCGGTCAGGTAAGTTTCGACTGGCCTTCAACACGAAGACTGAGGCGTGGCCGGCGCCAAATCCGGCCTCCCATTCGACCACGACTGTCCCCGCCCCGCTCCTCTTGCTCAGGAGTGGGGCCGTTCGTTGCGGGATCTGACCATTATCGAATGGTGAACCTGCGACCGGCGTAAAGGCCACACGAATTCAGTCTTTCGCGCGTTCGACGTAACTGCCGTCTTCGATCGTGACGACGACGCGAGTGCCGGTCCCGATGTGCGGTGGCACCATGATGCGGGCGCCGTTCGACAGGATCGCCGGCTTGTAGGACGACGAGGCGGTCTGCCCCTTCACCACCGGGTCGGCCTCGACGATTTCGAGCGTGACGCGGGCCGGCATCTCGATCGAGACGGCGACCCCATCATGCGTGCTGACCGAGCACTTCATGTTCTCTTGCAGATAAATCGCTTGCTGACCCAGAACGTCCTTCGACACCGTGATCTGCTCGAACGACTCGGGGTGCATGAAGACAAAACCCTGGTCGTCCTCGTAGAGGTAGTTGTAATCTTGCTCTTCGAGATAGGCGCGCTCGACTTGATCGGTCGTGCGGTAGCGCTCGGTGACCTTGACGCCATCGGCAATGCGGCGCAGTTCCAAGTGCGTAACCGGCGTTCCCTTGCCGGGATGAATGTTCTCGGCATGCATCACCACGGCAAGCTTGCCGTTGAGATCGAGGACATTGCCCTTGCGGATCGAGCTAGCGATGACCTTCGGCACGAATAATCTCCCAAATAGGCGCGCAACAGGCGTGGTTTGCACGTTAGGTGCTTACTCGATCCCGATTGGCTTCCAAATTCGCGCTGTCATTAGCCTGTTATATGGCGCAGGCCAAGGGGCGCTGCCGTGCTGGAATGTGGAATGACCGATCAGCCGGCGCGCTCGCCCTGGTGGACGCCGTCGGTTCATGCGGATCGGCGACCGTGGTTGATTGCGCGCAATGGGATCAAAACCGCGATCCGCTCCTGGTTCGAAAATCAGGGCTTCGTTGAGGTCGAGACCGGCTGCTTGCAGGTATCGCCGGGCAATGAAACGCATCTCCACGCGTTCGAAACCGAACTGCTCGGTACCGATTTGTCAAAACATCGCTATTATCTGCACACGTCGCCGGAGTTCGCCTGCAAGAAGCTGCTCGCGGCGGGGGAAGGCAAGATCTTCACGTTCGCGCCGGTGTTTCGCAATCGCGAGCGCGGAGCCTTGCACGCGCCGGAATTCACCATGTTGGAGTGGTACCGTGCCGGCGCGCCCTACGAGGCGCTTTGGGACGATTGCGCCGCGATACTCAAAATTGCTGGCGACGTGACGCAACGTCAGCACTGGTCATATCGGGGCCGGCCCTGCGATGTTTCCGCTAAGTTCGACCACACGACGCTCGACCAAGCCTTCTGGCAATTCGCTGGCATGGCGCTGCGCGACATGTACACGGGGCCGCAGCCGAACCGCGATCTCTTCATGCGCGCGAGCTTGGCAGCTGGCGTGCGCCCATCGCACGATGATACTTGGTCCGACGTGTTCTCTCGCGTTCTGACCGAGCTGATCGAGCCACGACTTGGCAATTTCCGTCCAGAGATCTTATGCGAATATCCAACGCACGAGGCAGCCCTTGCCCGGCCAAGCGCCCACGATCCGCTTGTTGCGGAGCGCTTCGAGTTGTATGTGTGCGGCGTCGAACTCGCCAACGGTTTCGGCGAATTGACGGACCCGGTCGAGCAGCGCCGCCGGTTCACAGCCGAAATGGACGAGAAAGCACGCTTGTACGGCGAGCGCTATCCGATCGACGAAGAATTCCTGGCTGCACTCGCGCATATGCCGCGAGCTTCAGGCTGCGCGCTAGGCTTCGACAGGCTCGTCATGCTTAGCGTCGGTGCGTCAACCGTCGACCAAGTGCTCTGGACGCCGCTCGCCGAACCGGGCAGATGAGGACCGATGACCGCTGTTACGCGCCCACTGACGACCATCGACGCTTTGCATGCGGCCGGATTGATCCCCGCCGCGCGCATCGCCGAACTGCGCATCGTGGCGGGACGTTATGCTGTTGCCCTGACGCCAGCGGTGATCGCCGCGATCGAGCCGAGTTCGGCCGGTGATCCGATCGCACGCCAGTTTCTTCCCGATGTGCGTGAACTCGAACACCGCGCCGATGAAACCGCCGATCCAATTGGTGATAGCGCACATAGCCCTGTGAAAGGCGTCGTGCATCGGTACCCCGATCGGGCGCTGCTGAAGATCGCAAGTGTCTGCCCGGTCTACTGTCGCTTCTGTTTCCGGCGCGAAGCCGTGGGGCCTGGTCTTGGCGATAGCCTGACGGCCGCCGAACTCGCAACCGCGATCGAGTACATCGCACGCACGCCTGCGATCTGGGAGGTGATCCTAACCGGTGGCGATCCGCTCATCCTATCGCCGCGCCGCATTCAAGAGGTAACGCAAGCGCTGTCTGCAATCCCGCACGTGAAAGTGCTACGCTGGCATAGCCGCGTGCCTGTGGTATCGCCCGAGCGGGTCACGCCGGAGATGGCCGACGCACTCACGTCGCGAGCGCAAGCCGTCTATGTCGCGCTCCATGCCAATCATCCGCGCGAATTCACGACCGAAGCGCGTGCAGCCTGCGCGACCCTGGTCGAGCGCGGGATCGTGATGGTCGGGCAAACCGTGCTGCTACGCGGGATCAACGACGATGCCGTGACACTCGATGCGCTGATGCGGGCGTTCGTCGAAGCTCGCGTCAAGCCCTACTACCTGCACCATCTCGACCGGGCGCCTGGCACAGCCCATTTCCGCACGACGATCGCGCACGGCCAAAGCCTGATGCGGGCACTGCGCGGCAGTCTTTCGGGACTGGCACAACCGGCGTACGTACTGGACGTGCCGGGAGGGCATGGCAAAATGCCGATCGGGCCCACATATGTGGAACGTGGCGAGGGGGATTGCTACACCGTCACCGACTATGACGGCGTTGCACACCACTACGTCGATTGCCCCACATGCCTCGCCGAAGGATCGACATGACCAACGCCGACGTGATTTTGGTGGGCGGCGGGCTCGCCAATGTTTTGATCGCGCTGAAACTACGCGCCGAGCGCACCGGCATCAACGTGCTTGTGCTCGAGCAGGGATCAGCACTTGGCGGCAATCATACGTGGTCCTTCCACGACACCGATCTCACCAAGCAACAGCTCGCCTGGCTCGAGCCGCTCGTAATCGCAAGCTGGCCGCGCCAAGAGGTGCGCTTTCCATCGGGCCGACGGGTTCTGGAGACGGGCTACAAGTCGATCTCGTCGGAGAGATTACACGCATTTGCCATGGAAATTCTGGGGCCGTCGGTAAGGCTCAACTGCGCTGTCAGGGAGGTCGGCGGGGATTTCGTGACGCTTACCGATGGCACCGCTATGCGCGTTCCTCTTGTCATCGATGGTCGCGGCGCGCTGCAGCAGCAGCCATTGGCGCTTGGCTATCAGAAGTTCGTTGGCATCGAGATCGAGACGGCGACGCCGCATGGACAGGCACACCCGATCATCATGGATGCAACCGTACCGCAAACGGATGGCTACCGGTTCGTCTACTCCCTGCCATTTTCGCCTACCCGTATGTTGATCGAAGACACGTATTATAGCGACACACCCGAGCTCGATGCAGAACGGCTAGAGGCTGCTGTCGAAGCTTATGCCGCGGCCCAGGGTTGGCAAACGGCACGCATCATGCGCCGTGAGGCAGGCGTGCTGCCGATCACGCTCGCGGGCGACATCGACCGACACTGGCGTTCGATGGGCAAAGAGATCCCCCGGTCGGGCCTGCGCGCGTGGCTTTTCCACGCGACGACCGGCTACAGCTTGCCGAATGCCGTGCGTTTGGCAGAGGAAATCGCGCGAGCGCCGCAGCTGTCTTCGGCGGCGATAGCCCAACTGATCGAAGCGCGATCGCGAGAAACCTGGAAGACCCAGGCAATTTTCCGTCTGCTCAACCGCTCGATGTTCTTGGCAGCTGACCCGGCGGGTCGCGTTCGAATACTTGATCGCTTTTATAGCAAGTTGCCGACCGCCTCGATTGAGAGGTTCTACGCGGGCGCCTTGCGAAAAACCGACATTGCGATGCTGATGGCGATCATGGCCACCAAGCCGCCTGTGAATATTGGTCGCGCCATCGCTTGCCTCAGCGAAACTTCGTCCTGGGAGTTTGCATCTAAACAACGTGCCTCCAAGGCTCAACTGGGCTAGCGTACTGCATGGATGCAATTGTCGAACACAGTCGCAAGTTGATCGAAAAAGGCTCCAAGAGCTTTGCCGGGGCGGCACGCCTATTCGACGACGACACGCGCGCTTCGGCCTACATGCTCTATGCGTGGTGCCGGCACTGCAACGATGAAATCGACGACCAGGACTTAGGCTTCAAACGCGCCGACGGCAGCCCGGTGCCGCAAGCCGAACGGCTGGCGCAATTGACGGAAAAGACCTGCGCGGCCATTGCCGGATGCGCCGACGAGCCGGTCTTCCAAGCCCTGGCACGGGTTGTCGCCAAGCACAACATTCCATCGCGGCATCCCATGGAATTGATCGAGGGCTTTCGCATGGATGTCGATGGCCGCCATTACCGGACCGCCGACGACACGTTATCCTACTGCTACCACGTCGCCGGTGTCGTTGGCGTGATGATGGCGATGATCATGGGCGTGCGTGACACGCCGACCCTCAACCGCGCGGCTGACCTTGGCATCGCTTTCCAGTTGACCAACATCGCCCGCGACGTCGTTCCCGATGCACTCGAGGGACGGGTGTACCTGCCGTCAGATTGGCTCGACGAAGCCGGCCTGAGACCTGCGGACATTGCTGATCCGGCGCACCGGGACGCGGTTTTTGCCGTCACGCGCCGGCTGCTGGATCTAGCCGATCAATACTACCGATCGGCACGTTATGGCCTGCCTGATCTGCCCCTGCGCGCGGCCTTCGCGATCGCAGCAGCCCGACGGATCTATCGCCAGATTGGATCACTCGTCCGCAAGCGAGGCGCGCATGCCTGGGATACCAGGGCGGGATTGAGCAAGCGCGGCAAGATCGCCCAAGCGGTCCTGTCCAGCGCTTCGATCGGCCGGGCGCATGCGTCGCGCGCCGTGAAAGCTCAACCATCGCGCGACGGTCTATGGACCATGCCTGGCCTCGGCGCCACTTGACGCTTGGCCGTTGCGATGACGGCGCGCCTTCGGCAAACGCCACCACGGCACACCTGGATAGAGATGATGCTCGTGATGATAGCCGAAATGGAAACACGTCAATAGCGACAGCCACGCCGGATAGTCATTGCTGCGCGCGTTGTGGCGATCATTGAAGGCGGGATCATCCGGCACATGCGGCAGATAGGTGCCGAATATGAACAATTGCAAAGACGACAGCACCGCGGGCAATGCCCAGAACAGCAGTACATTCTGCACCGGCGCGCCCAGCACCAGAATGTAGGTCCACGTCAACACCGCCAGCATACCAAGCTGGCGCCAGCTGAAATACTCGCTGAAGAACTTGACATACCACGGCCAGAATTTATGCGGATGTGCATCGTGAAAATCGGGATCGCCATCGGTTCCTGCGTGACGGTGATGCAGGTGATGCTTGGGGTTCAGCGCGTTGAAATCAAAGCAGGCGTAGAGCGCCAGGCAAAGCCGCCCGATCCAACGGTTCAGGCGCGGATAGAACGGTACCAGCGAGCCGTGCATGCAATCGTGCGCCACAATGAATAGGCCGACGCAGAGCCAGGTCTGTAAAGCTGCAACGAGCACGGCGGGCATCCATCCGAGGCTTTGCCAAGGATAGAAGAACACTGCCCACACGTGGATGCCGATCCACGCGGCAATCACCCCGAAAGCAAGCGTTAGGCCGACGGTTGTTTGCCGTTGTCGCGTCAGTTCCAAAGGTTTGACCGTCGTTGTCATCGATACATCATATAGTTTGTCAAATGGTCCGTCGCGCGACGAAACGCGCAACCAACAGCCCGGTTAAGCCAATGCCGCTCAGCACTGCCCACGGAACATACATCGCAGCTATGGCATCGGCACGAGAGAAGATCGAGGCATAGGCCTCCAGCACCCAGGTGTTCGGCGTTGCCCAGCCCAGCGCCTGAACCGAGGGCGGCATCAGGTAACGCGGTACCATGCTGCCGCCGACCGCCGACACCACCAGGATCAACATCTGGCCCAGCGTTTGCGCCTGCTGCTTAGAGCGGCACAGGGTGACGAAACCCATCGCGAGTCCGGCCGAAGCCGCAGCAGCAACAATCGACGTGATAGCCCACGGTCCCGCATGCGCCGGCAGGGCCACGCCAAAGACGGCCCACGCGACCAGATAGATCACCAGCACCTGCAAGAAGCCTTGCAAGATCAAAAACAAGAATTTGCCGTCGATCAGCACGCCGACGCCGCCCGGACCCGACGCCAGGCGATCGAGCAGTCCGCTCTCACGCTCTTCGAGAAAACTCATGGCGCCGATCAGCGAGGAAAACATCAGGAACAGCATTGCAACGGCACCGGCATAGTACGTGACAGCCGGCGCTGCATCGGCCCGGCTGACCGCATCGCGACGGTCGAACAGCTTTTCCAGCCGGAAGCCTTGCGGCTCTGCACCCGCTTCGGGCGCGCGCATGGCGTCCAAGCCCTTCTGCATTCGCATCCTCTGTTCGGCGCTGAACGGAGCAATTTTCTTGTCGATCAGATCGCCGATGCTGCGCACCGCCGCGTCAGGCAGGGCTGCAAAGTACGCCTTCTGCAACGCGCCTTGCAGCATGGTGACCGCGATCTCACGGCCTGGATCGCCGACCAGCTGCAGCGGCGCAGCGCCCTCGGCGCCGATATCCTCCAGCGGACGGCCACCGCGCTGGATGATCAAGCCAACATCGGCATCGCCCTGCCGAACCAGTCGGCGAACGCCATCGGGCGAGAGCCCCGTGCCGCCGGTGCGCGTCAGCCGGGGATCCAAAAGCAACTGGCCGGAGAGGCGTTTCGACGTGTCATCGGCCCGCACATCGGCGATCGCAATCCGCAAGTGCAAGTCGCCACCGCTGGCACCAGCAAAGATATTGGCGAAGACGATGAACACCAGCCCCGGCAGCAAGAAGCCCATGGCCAGAGCCGCGCGGTCCCGCAGCAGGCTCAGCACCATGACGCGGAACATCGCTGCGCGCATCATTGTGCCTTCCGGGAGGGCTTGACTAAGGACGCAAGCAACGTCGTCAAATCGGGTTGCCGCACGTGAACTTCCTCGACGATGCCAGCTGCACTCAGCGCCGTGCCGACTAGCCCTTCGACACTTGCGGCACTCGCGAGCACCAGGCCCGTCCACGTGAGACTGCCCCCGCGCCGGTCGAGCCCGGCCGCAGTGAGGGCTTCGATCACATCGGGATGCCGATGCAGCACGCTTGGGCTGAGCGAAAGTGTGAGTTGCCGCCGACCCTGGAACTGCGAGGCGATGAGCTCGCGTGGCGGACCTTCAAGCTTCACTACGCCACCGACCATGATCGCGACACGGTCGGCTAACGCCTCGGCTTCGTCCAGATCGTGGGTCGTTAGAAGAATACCCAACCCGTCCGACCGCAGCACGCGCAGCATTTGCGATAAACCCTGGCGCGCCTCCTGGTCGAGGCCGACAGTCGGCTCGTCGAGCACCAGGATTTGCGGCTTATGCATCAAGGCGACAGCGATATTGATGCGCCGACGCATGCCACCCGACAGCGCGGCTACGCGATCCTTCGCGCGCGTCGCCAAGCCGACCTTGTCCAACGTCAAGGCGGCAAGCTTGGCGATATCGGGCGTTGTCACTCCCATCAACCGTCCAAATGTTTCTAGATTTTCCGCTGCGGTGAGTTTCTCAAACAGCGCGATCTGTTGCGGCACGATCCCGCATACCCGGCCGGCCTCGGCATTTGTCGAAGGATCCAGCCCGCCGACCCAGATCGATCCGCCATCGAGCTTCAGGCGGCCCGACATCGCCTTCACGAGCGTCGATTTCCCCGCACCATTAGGGCCGAGCAGCACCAGTATTTCACCGCCGCGCAATGATAACGTCAGGCCCCTTAGAACGCGGCGTTCGCCGTAAGAAGAGAATGCGCTCTCGACCCGTAGCAACGGTTGAGGCGGCGGCATGTCACGCATGACGTGCTGGCGCGGTCACGCCTTCTAGTGTTCCGCGCATGGCCGCCGTCAATCCAGCAATGTAGAGTGGCAACGCACGATCGCCGGCTGCCAAGCCCGGGAGGCTGCGCAGCGCCGCCTCCATCTGAGCATCGGCGTGACCGAGTGCCAGATCGAATCCCATCAGCTTCACTCGGGTAGCTTTCTCGCCGTCGCGGCCGATGTCCTTGCCGATTGCCGGTGTGGCAGCGCCCGCATCGATCAGGTCGTCATAGGCCTGGAAAGCGAGACCCAGGTTCATGCCGAAATCGTACATTGCGGCGCGCTGATCCATCATTCCAGCCACAACCGCGCCGATCTCGGTCGCGGCGGCGAACAGTGCGCCGGTTTTGCGCGCGTGGACCCATTCGACCCCATCTGCGCCCGATAGGGCTACTCCGTTCAAGTCCCCCTCCTGCCCACCGGTCAAGCCGTCCGTTCCGATCGACTTCGCAAGGATGGCGACGATCTGAACACGGCGTTCTGGGGGCAGATGTCCGTCGGTTGCGACCAACCCGAATGCGCGGTTCATGAGGGCGATGGCTGCGAGCACGGCAGTCGCTTCGCCGTATGCACGATGACATGTGGGACGCCCACGCCGCAACGCGGCGTCATCCATGGCGGGCAGGTCGTCGAGAATCAATGACGAGCCGTGCACCATTTCAAGCGCACATGCGGCACTGAGCGCGTCTGTCTCCTGGGCCCCGCAGTGAACAGCGCTTAGGATCGCGAGCAACGCACGTGCTCGTTTGGCCGGCGCCAGCAGCGAATATCGCATCGCCGCGGCGAGTTTTTTCGGCGAGGGCTCGCCCGGGGTGACGGCGTCCAGATGTTGTTCCACGCGCGCGCGTAATTGCGCGATCGCTGCTTCGAAAATCGGATCGGGACCAGATAAGCGCCCGTTCATGCGATTGGTCGCGCCCCTCGTTTGCGCTTATGCGTTGACGGCATCCAGAGCATGCGGCTTTGTCCTTCGCAAGTGCCACAATGCCACCTTTCGGCAACAGCGCTGCACATCCGGCAAACAGATTGCCGCTGGATTAGCGTATGGCATTCGAGTTGCGACTGAATAAAGGCATGACGAGATGCAGAAAAGCTTGGCAGAACCCTATAGAGCAGTCCCGCACGCGGTGGTCATCGGCGCCGGTTTCGGTGGCATCGCCGCTGCCCTTCGATTGCGCGCCAAAGGTTATGCGGTGACGCTGGTCGAACGTGGCGACAAGCTCGGCGGGCGCGCTCAGGTTTTCGAGAAAGACGGCTTTCTCCACGACGCCGGCCCAACCGTCATCACCGCGCCATTCCTGTTCGACGAATTGTTCGCCCTGTTCGGCAAGCGCCGCGCGGACTACGTGACATTCGTGCCGCTATCGCCCTGGTATCGCTTTTATTTCCAGGATGGCACGACCTTCGACTATGGCGGCACGGTGGAAGACACACTCGCCGAAATCCGCAGAATCGAGCCGAAGGACGCCGAAGGTTACATGCGGATGGTCGAGCACAGCCGCAAGCTCTACGACAAAGGCTTCACGGAGCTCGCCGACCAGCCGTTCCACAAGCTATCGACGATGACCAAGCAGATCCCGACGCTGGGCAAGCTGCGCGCCGACCGTAGCGTTTGGGATCTCGTCTGCAAATTTTTGTCGCACCCGAAGTTACGCGAAGCATTCTCGATTCAGCCGCTGCTGGTCGGCGGCAGTCCGTTCGATACCACCTCGATCTACGGCTTGATCCACTATCTGGAGCGCCGCTGGGGGGTGTTCTTCACGATGGGGGGCACCGGTGCGCTAGTTGCGGGTTTGGGCAAACTGATGATCGAGGAGGGTGTCACGATCCGCTTCGATGCCACCGTCGATCAAATCGAACTGAACGGCCGCAAGGCAACCGGCGTTCGGCTCGCTTCAGGCGAGGTAATCAAGGCCGACATCGTCGTCTCCAATGCCGACCCGATGCACATGTATCGTGAGATGCTGCCGGAGATGGCGCTCTCCGTTGCGACCAAGATGAAGCGCAAGTCGAAGTTGTCGATGGGGCTCTACGTGCTCTACTTCGGCACCACGCGGCAGTACCGGGATGTTGCCCATCACACCATTTGGATGGGGCCGCGCTATAAGGCACTGCTCGACGATATTTTCCACAAGAAAATTCTGCCTGACGACTTCTCGCTTTACGTTCACCGGCCGACTGCGACCGACCCGAGCTTCGCTCCGGCCGGCTGCGACAGCTTTTACGTGCTCTGCCCGGTGCCCAATACTCAAGGCAAGATCGACTGGTCTGTCGAGGAGCCAAAACTGCGCGCGCGGATCATCAGCGAACTGGAACGCACAATGCTGCCGGGCTTGGCAAACAGCATCACCGCCGATTTCCACATGACTCCCGAAGATTTCGAAACCCGTTACCTGAGCTTTGGTGGCGCCGGCTTCTCGATCGCGCCCTACTTCACGCAATCGGCGTGGTTCCGCTTCCACAACAAGGCTGAGGGCATCGAAAACCTCTACCTCACTGGCGCCGGCACGCATCCAGGTGCGGGCAAGCCCGGCGTGCTGTGCTCAGCCAAAGTCATCGACCGCCTTGTTCCAACCGCCATTCCATCGGCAGTCACGGCTGCCTGAACAGGAAAGAATGACAAAATGCGCGCACCAGCCAACCCAGGGCTGGAAATGCGTTACGATATGGGTTAGACCTCGCGCTCGGGTGAGAATAACCGCCCCCGAGAGGTATTCCGTGGTAGCTCAGCGGTAGAGCATCCGACTGTTAATCGGACGGTCGTAGGTTCGAGCCCTACCCACGGAGCCATCCTGCCAAGCAAACGCGAGCTTCAGGGCCAAACGTGAGCTTCGGCGCAAAGCAACGCTCTATAATCGATCAAAACCCGCCAGTCAGTTGTGCGGAAATGCGGTCGCCCGTTGTGATCGGG
>JANMNO010000023.1:0-2714 GCA_031374115.1 Hyphomicrobiaceae bacterium
AGCAATGCTTCTCCGGCGGCTAGAGCCGCCACTTGATTCTCCCGCTTGTCTTCAACCAGGGCGAGGAGGCCGTAGAGTATTGGTCCAGCAAATCCGGGGCCCGTCTCCTCGGAAATCTCCCGACCCCTTCTCGCAAGCACCAAGGCTTCTGCTCGCTGCCCTTTTGATAGAGCGACCTCCGCGCATTGACCAAGGATTATGGCCTCGTAGCGCCGTGCTTTGATCGTCCGCGCCTGCTCCAATGCCTTGGCTTGATAATCATCTGCGTCGTCATACCGTCCGGCAGCAGTCAGACAGAGGCCCATTGACTGGGTCGCGAACATCTCCGCATGTCTGTTGCCGATCCTTATGGCGCCTTCCCGCCCCATACGCATGTCGTTCAATCCCAGATCAAACTCGCACGTGTAGATCCGGCAATGCCCCATCATGACGCGATTGGGCACCGCTATCCGGGTCAGGTCATATGCCTCGCAAAGATCAACACAATCGGCGAAGTGGGTAAGGGCCGTTGCCATGCGGCAGTCCATATATTGCGCATCCGCCAAACCGCTGAGAGCTCGGGCCTGCCATTCCGGCGCTTCCACGCGCCGGGCGGCGTCGAGAGCCAATTCGTGTTCGCTGCGACACTCGGTCAGTTGCCCACGTGCAAAATGCAGATTGCCGCGGAGATAGTGGATTTCTGCGAGAGCGCGATCGTCGCCGAGTGCGAATGCCAAAGGCTCAGCCTCCGCCAGGCTGGAGAAGGCATCGTCCGCCCGGGCAATCAAGCGATTGGACGAGGCGCCACCGAGGAGAGCGCGGCACCGGTCAGCATCTTCGCTGGCGACTGCCAGAGCCTGGATGTAAGCATCGAGAGCCTCGGTCCCGCGTCCTGCGTCCAACTGAAGAGCCCCCACGAGCATAGCAAGTTCGAATGTGTGATTTGGCTTGGTCGCGATCAGCTGGCCGCGTGCGGCAAGGGCTATCGCCTGGTCCTGGCGGAACAGGTTCGCCTGGGCTTTGGCCGCTGCAAGATAGGCCCGCGCTGCTTCGGAATCGCCGGCACGGTCGAGATGCTCGGCTCGCAGTACCGGATCATCGATAAAGATCGCCGCTGCAGCACCATGCAACTCTCGCTTCCGAGCGTTCGTAAGCGAACCGTACACGCCGTCGCGTATCAACGCATGAGCGAACTGCAGACCATCCCGCGTTGGACGTACCAGGACGTTCCGCACCAAAGTGTCGCAATCGTACTGCGGCTCCTGGAGTAGCGACCTGAGGTGCGCAAGGCTGAAGCGCTGGCCGAGCACTGAGGCCGCTTGGATGGCGCGGCGGTCTTGGGCAGATAGAAGGTCCGTGCGGGCCAACACGACGCTTTGAACGGATGCTGGGAGCCGTCCGTCGGTCAAATCGCGGGCGCCCCTTAGCAATTGCTCCAGGAACAGCGGATTGCCGCCGGCGCGCTCGACGCACTTATCGGCGAATGTGCCGACGTCGATGATGCGTCGCGCGATCGATTGCGAGTCGGCAGGTGATAGGGGAGAAAGGTCAACGGTGATCAGAGTTCCACCGCTAGCCGTGCTGCGCCAATGCGGACCGAGCGGATCGCCGTCGATGCGAGAGGTCATGACGAGGACTGTCCGGCTCGTCGCGGTAGCGCGTGTGATGGCGGCAAGAAGGCTAAGCGTCTCTGGATCCGCCCAATGCACGTCTTCGATCGTTACCAGAAGCGGCCGATTGTCCGCCGAAGCCTTTGTTAGAGCGGCGACCACGCGCTCCTTGCCGTGGGCGCGTGCGGCTGCGTCCATCGCCTCATATTGCTTTCGCGTGGTCTCGGGCTGGGACATCTCAAGGAGATCGCGCAGATAGAGCGCGTCATCGACTTGCAGCCTTCCTTCTCGCACAACGTTTTCGATGGCTCGTTCGGCGGCATCTGACGTCGCTTTAGAGCCAAGTTCTAAAAGTCCGGCAACCACCGTGCGCACAGCGCCATGACCTCGTTCGGTGCCGAAGTCGAGGACGAATCCGGCGGTGCATGACATGCCGGCCGCCGCGGCGATGAACTGCAACTCATCCATCAGCCGCGTCTTGCCGATCCCGGCTTCACCGCGGATCAGTAGCGCGGTGCCAGAAAGGCCATTGACGCAGGCGTCCACGAGGGCGCGGAACTGTCCAAGCTCGGATCGACGTCCAACCAGGACACTAGCTTCCGGTGCTGAGCTTCTCGCACCTGTCAGTCGCCAGGCCTCGACGGGATTGCCAACTCCTTTCAGCGCCAGTGGCCCCAAGGGTTCGTATGAGAGGACATGATTTGTCGCCATACAGACCGCGTCGGAAACCAGCGTTTCTCCGCTGATGGCTTTCTCCAGTAGCCGCGCTGCGATGTTGGCAGCCTCGCCAGTGACAGTATAGCCGCGATGGTGTTGGCTTCCCACCGAACTCGCAATGACTTCACCGGTCGCGATACCAATATGAACAGCCAAGGCGGAAGGCAGGCCGGACGCGAGTTGCGGGACGGAGGTCTGAATCTCCAAAGCAGCGCGCACGGCCCGCTCGGTATCATTGCCTCGGGCCAGTGGTGCTCCGAAAAGCGCCATTGTTGCGTCGCCGATGTGCTTGTCTATCGTCCCGCCAAAGCGCTCGACGATCGCATCAACGAGTGCAAAGAAACGCTCCAGCAAGGCATGCACATCTTCGGGATCCAACATTGAAGAGAGATGCGTATAGCCGACCAG